>NZ_CP138918.1:3039118-3646942 GCF_047123305.1 Thalassobius sp. MITS945101 | reverse complement strand
AAAGCTGGCAGATAAGGGCGCCGACGTACGCGAGGCGTTGGGAGTTCTCGAAACAAAAAGCGATCTTCTAGATCGCAAGTCCCGGTTAGAAAGCAACAACTCGTCTGTTACGGCCCCGACTGAATCGCCAATTAGGACGCTTACAGACACAGTGATTTCACCATTTTCTGAATTGGTGCAAAATACACTTCAGAGTTGGGGGTTTCCTGGTGCAGACCATGTACATTTTGACCTTCAATCTAAGGATTTGGTGATTTCGGGAAAACCTCGCATTTCCTTTGGAAAGGGCCTTCGCGCGATAACCCAGGCAGCATTTTCTATTTCACTGTTAGATTATTGTGCAAAAAAAGATTCTGCGCATCCGGGATTTGTAATTTTGGATTCGCCTTTGCTTTCTTATAAGGAACCTGATGGCGATGACGATGACTTATCCCGAACTGATCTTAACGGCAATTTTTACCGCTTTCTCTTGCAGTTGCAGAAAAATCGCCAAGTCATCGTTGTCGAGAACACCGACCCCCCTTCCGACGTAGAGCTAGGCACACGCGTCGAGCATTTCTCCGGTACGTTGGATCAAGGTCGGTTTGGTTTTTTTCCTAGTTGAATAATTGATGCCATTCGCTTTGTGTCTGGTATCAACGCTTATCTTTCACGAACTCCTGCTTTATCTAAAAGTACCGACTTTGACGCGTGTCGCTGCGAGTTTTCGCTTCACGCCCAACGCGTCGGTGGTCATGTCTACTTCGGGCTGGCTGCGGTCACTTGTGGAGGCCCGGTCCTGACTAGGTAGCCTAAACGGGCGCTGCGTCGCCGCAAGGCGGCTTCCAGCCCAAAGCAGACGTTCGTTCCGCACCTGCATTAGATGGCCCTGCCTACTGATCGGGCGGGAACGAGACGTTCGCTAAGTATTGCGGCAACGTCAGGAATGAGCAGCAAAGCAGGCTTTGCAAATTCTCACACGCTTTTCTAGAACGACTTTGCAGCCTAAAGTTGTCAAGAAAGCAGTGTCCGCGGCTCTGCACATTCAAACGGATTGGCTAGCAGCCAAATTTCCCAACAAGGCTTGGTTCAATCTACAGCTTTGGATACAAAGGAGCAAAGGCTCAAAATTGGATAGGACCTATGTACTTACGTCGGCTGAAAATTCAAAATATCCGTTCTATTGAAAACTTCGAGCTGCGCTTCTCCGAACAACAGGCCGCGGGTTGGCATGTAATTCTAGGCTCCAACGGATCGGGAAAATCTAGTATTATCCGCTCACTTGCCCTAGCATTTACTGGGCACAAAGAAGCTGCTGCGTTGCGCCAAAACTGGAATACTTGGAAACGCGATGGTACGACGGATGCTTCGATCCATCTTCAGTTTCAAGTGGATGATTGCGACATTTTCGAAAAACGCGGTCGTCGAGCGAAAGACACAGTAGATGTCAAGCTACTCTTCAAAGAGATAGAGACTTCCATTGGTGGCCCTCGCGTAGAAGTGGTGGCTGGAGACGGGCAGCAAGCGGGTAGCCGAACGATTTGGGGCACAAACAATGGCTGGTTTTCCACCTCTTTTGGCCCTTTCCGACGTTTCACGGGAGGTGATCAAGCTTATGATCGCCTTTACTATTCCAATCCGCGCCTTGCTCCGCATCTTTCGGCTTTTGGCGAGGATGTAGCGCTATCTGAAGCACTGAGGTGGCTCCGCGAACTCCGTGTGAAGCAACTAGAAACTGGTGAGGAGGAAGGGACCTTACTTGATCATCTTGTAGACTTCTTGAACGTATCAGAACTTCTTCCACATGGTGCGCGGATTGCGGAGGTTCGTAGTGAAGAGGTTATCGTTAAAGACGCCAATGACTCTCAGGTGGTCGTCGAGCAGCTGAGTGATGGCTATCGCTCCGTGCTTTCTATGATCTTCGAAATCTTACGGCAAATGACACGCTCCTATGGTGTAAGTGCCGTCATTGGGGCGCTGGACAGCGATGCAGGCGCAGTTCGCTTGCCAGGCGTCGTCGCAATTGATGAAGTTGATGCGCATTTGCACCCCTCATGGCAGAAAGAAATTGGCCCTTGGTTTACTCGCTGCTTCCCGAAAGTACAGTTTATAGTAACGACACACAGTCCAATTATTTGCCGAAATGCCAAGACCGTTTGGCGCTTGGCAACCCCGGGAAGCGATGAACAATCCGGTCTCATCGAGGGCGTGACATTAAATCGCCTTATCCATGGGTCAATTCTGGATGCCTACGGAACAGAGTATTTTGGTCGTGATATTGCGCGGTCCGAAGAGTCCATGAAATTGATGAAAGAACTGGCCACCCTTAACCGCAAGGCACTTAAGAATAATTTAAGCTCCGCAGACACCACGCGGCTAAAAGAGTTACAGAGCATGCTGCCTACCTCAGCCGCAACCCTGGGCTAATCGCAATGCTCAAAATTCAGGACAGAATCCTAGATGAAATTTCCACAGCCTTTCTCACCGAAAAGCAGGCGCTAATCGATAGCAGCGGCGATTATCCCAAAATGGTCTTAACAGCCAAATCTGAGTGGGAAAAGAAAACCAACACAAACAAAGGGAAAGCGGCCTTAAAGTCAATTCGAGAGACGCTCGGAAAAATGTGCGTCGGGTCACAGCGTTGCGCGTATTGTGAGGACTCTGCGGCAGATGAAGTTGAACATATCAAACCGAAAAACCTTTTCCCCGAAGACACTTTCAGATGGTCAAACTACCTGTTTGCTTGCGGCCCCTGCAATGGGCCTAAAAATGATAGGTACGGAACGATTGATGCCAATCAAGTGATCGAGTTCAAGCGAGGTAGACATGATCCCGTTGTTCGGCCTCCTTCCAACCAATCAGGCTTTATCGACCCACGCCGTGAAGATCCATTTGAGTTTCTGGAGTTGGATCTAGGGGGCACAACTCCAAACGGAGACGTGCTGCAGGGTACCTTCGAAATGCTAGCACGAGATGATCTGACCCCAGCCAAAAAGGCTCGCGCCGAGTTCACTATCAGTGTTCTGAATCTAAACAGGGAAGTTATCCGTAAGGCACGTGAGACTGCCTTCGGTGGCTTTAGAGCCCGAATGATCGAATATGTCCAAAAAAAGGAGAACGACGAGCCAGAAGTTACTCTTGAGGGTTTAAAGCTAAGCATATTGCAAACACCGCATCTCAGTGTATTCGAGAATATGAGGCGACAGCGAGACTGTTTACCTGAAGTGGCTGGCCTTATTGAACGTGCACCAGAAATTCTGACGTGGGATGTCGTGCCTGTTTGACCTTTGGCGCTATGTTTCCAGTGGCTACTCTGTTTTCACGCAATATGGATAGGTCAACAATATGACTGTTGGCCTAAAGCGCATTTTATCGTACGTGAATACCGCTGAGAACTGTCGGTTTTCGTAGTTTTAGCGAGGGAGGCCCGGGACTTGCGCTGGTTTAGGCCGTGACCGCTTTGAGCTGGCAGCTGCCGTTAGATGTAAATTGCGGCTAGGACCGCAAATTCACTTGTTTTCCAGTGGAAAAATGATGTCCGGGAATTTTGGACGGATCAGGTCGATTAATCTTTCGAATTGCTTCCTTCCCAAAAATCGGCCCGTCGTTTCGGCGCCACGAAACAATTCCGCACTTCCGAGATGCATTTTGAGGCCCACAAACCGGTCCCTGCCGCCGACACAGTGAGCGTGAGGACTTGAAGGAAACGGGTCGGCATCGAACTTGTGTACTCGCCAAACTTCGCCTTTGACCTTGTAGTCTTTCTCAACCAGCCAACTGTCTTGGCTATCACAAAGTGCCATTTGCTCGATAGCTATATCGATGTAATCATCGGTTGCTTCTGATAGCACAACGCTGCCACGTTCATCCATCATTGGTTCACCTCATCACATTCGCTCCTGCCGCGATATCAGACGATCACGGTTGCCGGAATGCAACCCTAAATCGGATGACTGGCTAGGTTGACGCATTGCAACATTCCTAGTGCTAGGCGAAGCTATGAAACGGGCCGGACTTTCTTAGGTGCGAAACTTGTACCCGTATTTCCGAAGCCGGGTCTTTGCCCGTTTTAGCTCATCCGGTGAAAAAAGCTCATGCCAAATGGGGTTTTCTAAGACCATGGCCTCCACAGTTAAATCCAGCCGCCCTTTCTCATAAAGTGCTGTGTATCCATCACTAGGCTTGCTTGCATTGATCAAGGTTCGTGCAGTCTGGATACCACCATTGTCGGAAAGCATCCGAAGAAAGACTGAGGCGCTGTAGCCTGCTTCCCTTTTGGCGCGCTCGTAGATGCTGAACATTGCTTGATCAAATGTCATTTCTGCTAAACCCTCGCAAGCGTCATTTTTGGTAACATAATTCAACTTCAAGCTTAGCGTTCAGCAAAGGTATTACAAGGTCTGCTTTTGCAAAGTCCGCTTCCTGCGCATTGCCGACCTTGGTGTTTGGCGCAGCAAATGGCTTCCACTCTAGTAGGGACTGAATGGCCGCTTTGGCCAAGTCGAAGATCTACCTACGCAACCGCAGCGAACTTCTGCTTCCCGCCCTAATTACAAAACAGTTATGTCCGCTTTGGGCTAGGAGCAGCCGCTACGCATAATTCGTACCGAAGCCCGCATAGTGAAGACAACAGCCAATCGAGCCGGTTGCAGCGAACGGAAGTTCCGAGCCCATACATTCTTAAAACGAGCACGAAGTTCGAATGCCTTGCGGGGTTCTTTGCAATCTTATTGAACACTAATCGTGTGTTTCGCATAGCCATCATCCAGCAGACAGCCCATTCAAAGCAAAGATTTTTTCGCGCACCGCCCCGCGCAGCGCCTGTCTGGACAAAACCAAAATTAGACTACCAAAACGACGAAGGCCAGCTCGAAACCTCAACGGCAGCTTCGTCCGCCTCTCTACCGTTCGAACCTGATTGCAGGCTGCGCTCGCAGCGAAGGGCGGATTCCTCCCGTGAGGGTGCGGCATTCAGCCACGGCGACTGCCGCCAGATCCGCGACTTTGCAAAGATCGCAATCTGCGCAATGTCGACCTTGGTGAGCAGCGCAGCACGCGAACTTCAAGATGTGTGAGGCTGGCAGATTGGCCGCTATTCTCCTGTCTCAGGAGAAACCATTGCGGATGAGGCTAATGAGAGCTCGCGCTCATTCTTGTTGTGATGCTCTGCCCGCTTTTGCCTACTGAAAATCTTTGCCCCTAACTATGGAGCGGCTGCGTTTTCCGCATGGAAAAACTGGAGGGGCAACACTTTTTAGACCAGTTTTGCTTTCATGCCGAGCAGGCTTTGCGCTTAAAGTTTCTCGTATGTTGTGACAATCAGACGTGCGGCATTAAACTTTACTGGTAGAGTGGAAAACCAGGTTGCTTAGCGATGATAGTGGCATTTGAGGATGCGTTGTGACCGCCGTGACATCATGTGACCGCTTGTAGTCATATGTAAGATTTTGAAAAGTAACAAATTTTTCTTGAAGTGACGCAGGTGACAAGCAATTTTCTTCTTCTAATTTTAGGAGAGAAAATAGAGGCTACTGGACTAAAAAGTAGGGCAGATGGTAGGAAACTGATGCTGCGTGTCATCGGTGTCATTGGTGGCAAGTATCTATAAATAAATTGTTTTTTGTTGCCCTTGAGTTGACGGGGGTGACACACGTGGCGCCACCCCTGTATAGCTTGTCAAGGCGCCTTTAGAGTGAGCCCGACGAGCCGTTTTTTACTGGTGCGACGTTGGACACGGCTGATGCCCCAAGCTTCTTCAATACCTGGCCAGAGCCGCTGAAATTGACCGCTAAAGGGCAGGCGGTTTTGGTCCCAGCTAGGAAGATTGAAGGCGGGAAGATCACCGAGAGCGGTGTTTAGCTCGCTAACCGTGCCTTCCCAAGACTGATTGGGCTGTTTTTCCAGGAATGCGCGAAGGCGCAATGCAACCGGGTTTTCTTCAAGAAGGCGGTGTGCTTCGCTCTGCTCATTCGCGACCAACGCTGCCATACATAGGCCGACGGGCCAGCCCATCCCGCGTGCCACAGCCTCGGCAATGATTGCAGCATCAGACAGGCGCGGGGTTTCCAGGGCACCGCTTTCACATTCGGATGTTACCTTGGAGAGATGCGAAAGGCCGCGTGCGAGAGTGTCGTACAGCGCACCGAGCAGTGCAGGATAATCTTGTTTCCATTTCTCATTCAGAGACCGCTCGCTGAGGCGATGTTTCCGGGAAATGGGCGCACAGTCAAATTGCAGTGTGCGCTGAGCCAGATCTGGCAGGCGCACGATGTCTGTCAGAACGCTGGTAAAGATTACTGTCGCTTTGGCCTGGAAAATCGCGCGATCCGCGTCGGTGTAGAGTTTGCGCGCAGCGTGGGCGCTTCCGGAAGCGATTGCGCAAAGCACATCGGACTTCGCTTTGCTAACGCCACTGGCGTTATCAGCGACGAGATTCAGGCGATTATTTACGATGTTGAAGATCTTATCGGCCTCGGATGGGAGCGTTGCACTGACTGCGGCAGCATCCGGGTCCGTGAGATCTGTCAGGCGTTTGGCGAGAGTTGTTTTGCCCGAGCCTTGTTGACCTGAGATCATCAGGTGAGGCACGGTTCCAGGACGATATAGCGCCGCTGTAAGAGTGCAGAGAAGGACCGCACGCTGACGGACGCCCAGATCTTTAGCATCGCTTGTTTTGGAGAACGGGGCGAGCGGGATGTGTTGTTCCAGCATATCGAAGAAGTCTCTCCCGCTTGTTGAGTTTGCTGGCATCGGCATGGGTAGGCCGCCTAGCCGTTCAGCCATTGCAATTGGGGCGTCTTTGAGTGGCAGAGCAGACCAGCCACCTTCATCAATGCGAATGGCTTGACCATTGTTCATGAGGTTGACGTAAACGGTGGGCTTGCCATCTGATTGGGTTGTATCCGCTTGCCGAAAGCTTACCTCCACGCGCTCCTCGTTGGGCGAAACGGAGTTAATAAGGTACTCAAAGAGATTGCTGGCGCCGCTGCCAGTCAAATTGTGCCCAAGTTGCGCGCAGATTTGCAGGATCGCCCGGTCTTTGTTGCTGACCGAGTGCAGGCGGCCATTGTAAGACAGCCAAATCGCCCCCTTGAGGTCTACAAGCAGCTGCCCCTCTTGCAGCAGTGCTAGTGCGCCGCGTTCAAAAGCTGAAGGGGCAATCTTCTTTTGCTGCTCTGCGATTTTTTTCGCTGCCGAGCTTGTGAGCGGGTTTGCGTCGCTCAAAACCTTGAATTCGAAACGCTTTGCAGTTGGAGGGAGGCCTACTGAGTTTTGACCAGCCTTGTTCAAGGAGGCGACTTCTTCCTCATAGCGACCGCGGATCAAACGCAAAAAATCCGGTGTCTTTAGTTCGGAGCAGGACGCATGGTGACAGTAGCACTCCCCGCCTGAGCCGATGAACGAAAAGCCTGTCTCGGCCCGCGCACCGTGTTCCGCGAAGTTCGGGCAGATCGCGTCCACAACGCCCTTCACGCGCTGCTTAGGCTCAAGCCCGATCACAGCGGCCATTTGCACCATAGCGTCGTCCATGTCCGCGTCACGTGGACGGGAACCACCGCCCGCCGCAGCCATGGCCCCGGACGTTTGGGCCGAAAGCGGGACGTCAGCGTTGCGCCAATCATCCCGGCCAATCAGGACGCGCCCGATTTGGTCCAGCGTGGCCGACTTTTCAGGCGAACAATCGGTATAGCCCACGGCGGGCGAACGGCCCTTGTCGGTGCGATAGTGTGGTTTCGAGTTGTGGCCCCATGGAAGGCGCAGGTAACGGGTGCTGTCGTGCAAGGCGTCGGTCAGGCCGCGCTCAATCATGTAGGCCCGGATCAAGGCAAGCCCGGTGTTGTGTTCCGGGCTGCGCGTGTCGCCTTCCAGCTTCCAGAGCCACGTTTCGTTGCCGGGCGAAGTCTCAATGCGGAAGGTGGGTTCCGGGAACCCCTTCAAAAACATTTCCGTCCACAAAGCGGGGTCCACCTTGGTTCCAATGTCGTCCGCGTAAAGCAAGGGCTGCGCGACAACCGCGCCAAGCGTCCGGCGGTCCGCATTGGTTTCCAGCAGGCCAGCGGTAAAGTAAAGGTCCGCCTCGTTCACGTCCGAAAGGCGCGTTTTGAGGGCGTCGAGGCCCTGCATCCCGAACCAGTAGGGGTTCGCGGTAATGTCGTCAAAGCCTGTTACCCAGACGTCTTTGACGTTCTCCTTCCCGAAAATCACTTCAAGAAAGTTCTCGCAAACTGTCCACCCCGAAACGGATGATTGATTGGTAGCTGGTTTCATTAAACTTTACCCCCTGCAAACTCGGTGGCCGCAGGAAGAAGGGCTTGAACTTCTTCAGCAAAGTGTTGAGGCATTTTCGCAAAGAGAACGTCATGATCACCTTGCGGCATGCGTGCGAGGGCTGCAGCCCATACTTCGCTTGAGCGTGGCTGACGTTTGCCCTGAACGATTGTTAGCTCTAGGCCCCAGCGCAACATAGTGCGTGCTGAAACTTTGAACGCAAGCTCAGATACAGTAATTGCGTGTTGTGCAATTGGTGCCCGCTGGGGTGGGTTGGAGAGTGGATAAGGCATAACATAGTCCTGTGATGGGAAGACGCTTTGGTTTTCTCAAACGCACACTGCACCTGTTGCTTGCTCCAGCTTGTATTTGAGAGCTTGGAGAAGCGATTGGATTGGTGGGCGCTTTTACAGGCACGAGAATGTTATCCTTTCCGTGAGAGCTTCCTTCTTCCTATAAGCTACCTTGGAGCGGCTATGTTGTACATTGTTTTGTTTTGTTGACTAAATATAGTGGTTGTGAAAAATACTTCTGCTCGCCGTGGTCACGGCGGGATCAACATTCGTTCGTCAAACACATCAAGATTTCTGACCATTGATCCATGACCAGACGCTTCTGCTCGATCATAGATGAATGCTGATACCGGCGAGCTACGTCGTTCAAAGAAGTAGCGCCTACATGGTTCAGGCAACGGTCGATGATAACGGCATCTACGCCTTCGTCTGCGCAAAGTGTTGCAAAGGTTCTGCGGATGTCATGGAAGGTCCAATCAGATACGCCGCTTTTTTCGTCCAGCTTGGCTTTATACTTGGACCAACCTCCGAAAGGGGTGACACCAGTACGGCCAGCAAACACCAAATCGGTTTCTGCCTTCTTCGTTTCCACTTCCTTAAGTACTTCTAGAGCCATCTGATTTAGGGGTACAAAATAATCGTTGCCGGTTTTCGTGCGCTCGCCAGGAATGGTCCACAAGTTGCCTTCTACTTCAGACCATTTCATTCCTGCCACTTCATTGCGACGCTGGGCGGATGCAACCATCATCTTTGTCGCTGCGGCTGCTACATGTGTCCCCTGCGACTGAACCGCTCTCAAAATGGCCGCTAGTTCTTGCTTGCTTAGATATCGGTCACGTTTGGCGGTTTGTCCCACACGCAAAGTAAGAAGATCTGGGCTTACTTCGCCACGATCATATGCCCACTTCAGGAAAGGGCGTAGGTAACGAATGGAAAGGTCAGCAACAGAAGGCGCGGATTCCCGATGTTTGTCATTGCATGCCAGCAGCTTGGCCTTGGTCAATGCCGGGAGTTTTTCTTGAAGGAGGCAAGCGAATACATTGCGGATGACTCTTTCGGCGTGATCGATGGTCCGAAGGTCGCTGCGTTGGGCTGAATAGATTTTTAGCGCTTCGTCAAAGCTTCTAGCCTTCTTAAATTTCTGGCGCTCAGCGCGCTGAGCGAGGACATCTCCACCAGACGCTTTCGTGATAGCAACTGAGGCGATCTTAGCATAAGCGGCTTTGCGAGCGGCAACCGCTGACAAGCCTGGCCAGCGGCCGATGGTGTCACGGATCCGGTGGCCGTCCACACGGTGGCGCAGTGTCCAGGTCGCACTTTTGCTATTCCCACGGAGTTCTAGGCCAGGAATTTCGGGATCTTTAAGGGTGGCTCGCCCGATTGGCGGGAGATCTGTCTTCGGGTGCACTCAATTTCTCCAATGTGGGTCCCAGGGGGGTCCCGTTTTGGGACCCGAAATGTCTAAGGTGCATTCTGATCCAATAGCGTCCAAATGGGGTGTAGTCAAAGGGTTTGTCTGTTAAGTATTTGTTTTATTTGTGATTAGAGGGGTGTTTGGATCGGTTTAGTCAAGTTTGGCCGGTATTGCCTATGTGAGGAATTGTTGACTGTTAATCAATTGGTCGTAGGTTCGATCCCTACCGCCGGAGCCATAAAAAGCCCTTAAGTCTCAGCGGCTTGAGGGCTTTTTTGTATTTGTGGATTTGACAGTGTTGCTGCTGGGCCCGTCGGCGACGGATGGCGGCTTGATCCTTGTTGGATTGATCTTTTTACCGCACCGAGATTGGTTTTGAGGGGGCGCTGCTCGACTACGGCAGGAGATGCAGTCTTGGGGTGTTGTGGGGGCACCACATTCGCGTGTTGTTGAAAGACCGGCTGTAATTCTTTTGCGGCGCGCCTCATTTGCGTCTACTTTCGTATGCATACCAAAGAGAACGCAGCGTAGAGCAGACAAAAACGCGCGGCAGTGAGGCAGATCCGATGCATATGATTTACATGATGCGCTATTCCTTCTTTGGCCATTCTGGGTGGCGCTCAGTGGCCAGCGGCGATCCGGCAAAACTGTTTGATCCCAAAAGGCTGGATGAGCGTGAATACTACCTACGCAAGGTTGCGCTGGCGTCATTGCGGGACCAGGCGGATCAGGATTTCGAATTGGTTGTGCTGAGCAGTTCACTGATGCCTGCAACCTATCAAAAACGTCTCAAGGACATCTGCCACGACATGATCGGTCCAAGGGCGCGGGTGATTTTTGAAGACCCCGGGGTGGTGGCGCGGAAATTCCACCGTTACCGGATGGCCCATTTCACCCGCTACGAAAACACGGCGCAGATTGTGTTGGATGATGACGATGCTCTGGCGGTTGATTTCACCGGCGACCTACGCGGTGAGGCAACCGCGGCTCTGGCGCTGCGCAAGGCGGACGGGCCGGAATATTGTTTTCTGTCTTTCCCGCGTGGGCTGACAGCGCAGTTTGAAGACGGGCGGCTGGATCTGATCGAACGCAATGTGCCGGCGACCAACCTTGGTCTGGCTCTGGTAGGGCCGACCCAAACCAACCGCAGCCCGTTTCGGGTGGCGCATTACAAGATCCTCGAGCGGCGGCCGGTGCGGGTGGTCTACACACAGGAACCGCAGTATCTGCGCTCGGTGCATGGCTCAAACGACAGCAAAGCGCGGCGCGGGGACACGCTGGTCGACCCAGAGGCGATGCCGCAGGTGTTGCGGGCGTTTCCACTGCTGAAGGATTTGCGGGGGGATTGGGAGATGGATCAAACCCTGCGGAAGCTGGCGAAAAATCCTGCGCAGGCCTATTCGCCGGCTTAACAAGGCCCGTGTTGGACGTGTCGGGATCGTCCTAGTCGATGATCAATGACAGGGCCGAGCCCAGGGCAATTGCCGCGGTGGCAAGGCCTACTATCAACAGAGGCTTGAGCCAGACATTGGCCTCTTTCATTGCGTCCTGTTCATCTGCTCCGCGGCGGTCCTGTTGCGCCTGCTGCATACGGGCGCGTTGGTCGCGTGCGATGCGCTCTTCCTCGCGCTGGCGGCTTTCGTCCTTCATGCGGTCCCTCCCTGATAGCCCCCGCAGAAAATTGCGATTTGAGGGGGCAGGGTGTTGCATCAATCGACTAAAATACCCGACTGGAATGGAAGGGCAATCACGACAATTCCATTCAATTTGCATCGATACCCTATCCCAAAGTGTAGGGTCTCAGGCGCTTGGGTCAAGCCTGCGGAAATGTCAAAAAACCAACTTGGTTAACCTGTTGAAAAAACAAGAAGAGCGCGACCGGTTTGGCCGCGCTCTCGTTTTGGACCCGTTAATCCAGCCGCTTATTCGGCGGCGTATTTGTTGTGGTTTTCGTCCTCAAGCATCTTCTGCACCTGGGCTGCCACTTCCGGGCTCAGGCTGGAGAGGTCAAAATCCGCCATTGCGGCCGCTATGCTGCCCCCGGTTTCGCGCAGTTTGAAGCGGGCAAGCTGCGTGCGCATCATACTGGTCGAGGAGGAAAGCTCTTCCGCGCCTGTGGCCAGCGAAGAGGACTCGGTGTCGGTGGTGGAGGCGGTAGAGGCGATTTCGCCCACCGAGTTCGAGATATGGGACACCGCAGCCTGCTGTTCGCGGGTGGCGACGTTGATCTCATTCACCAGCGTTTGCACGTCATCAAAGGCATCGGACAGGGACCGGAAAGACGTGTCCATATCGTTGGCGATGTTGACGCCATCGCGGATGGCCTGGGTTGAGTCTTCGATCAGCGAGGTGGTCTCCTGCGCCGCTTTGGCAGACCGGCCGGCAAGGTTGCGCACTTCCTGTGCCACAACCGCAAAGCCGCGACCGTATTGGCCTGCACGTGCGGCCTCTACGGCAGCGTTTAGCGCCAGCAGGTTGGTCTGGAAGGCGATCTCATCAATGACCTTGTTGATCGACGCAATCGAGCGCGCTTTGGCGTCGATACCGTCCATTGCCTTCAACAGATTGGCCATGGTTTCACTGCCATCAGTTGCGGTCTGACTGGCAGAATTGGCCACTTCATGGGCGCGGGTCGCCGCATCCGAAGTGGCGCGGACCATGCTTTCGGTCTCATCGAAAGAGGATGAAATCTCATCAATCGCTTTGCTTGTGCGTTCAGCGCCAACCGAAAGCGTGGAAGAGGAAGACGACACCATGTCAGAGGACTTGGTGATCTCCTGAATCTGTGTGCTCAACTCACCGATCATATGGCTGACATCGCCAAAGGCTTGGTCAAAGCCTTCCAGAACTTCGCGGTATTCACCCTGGAACTTGCCGGTTTCAATCTCGATCGCCAGATCGCCGTTCACAATCGACTGCGAGGCTTTGCGGATCTCGCTGGTCAACCCGTGGAAACTGTCCCGCACCGCGTTGAAACTGTCGTTGATATAGGCCTTCTCGCCGGGGAACTGTTCCAGTTTGTGGGCAAAGTCACCGCGGGCATAGGCCTCTACGGCTTCGATCATCTGGCTCTGGATGAACATATGGCCACGGACCATGGCGTTTACCGCTTTGGAAACTTCGCTCAGGCCCTCAGGGTAATTGGCCGAGGTAATGAAGGTGCTGGTCTCGCCGCGCTCATGCGCTTCGCCCATCGATTTCACGTCAGACAGGAAACTGTCCAGATCCTCAGTCGCCTGCATTTCGGCGGTGCGGTCCTGCCATTCGACCACGATGGCGTCCAAAGTGCCGTCTGCCTTGAAGTTCGGCGAGGCGTGGAAGGCCAGATGGGTGGTGCCGATCTTGAACTTGCCCAGATGGGTTTCGCTCAAGCCGTCGATCAGCTGGTGCTGATAGGCCGGGTTTTTGTGAAACACGTCGATCTTCTGGCCGACAATATCGCCGGCATCAAAATGCGGCAGGTCGCCCTGAATATCGGCTTCCAGACGTTTGAACATCTCATAGCCGACTGAGTTGACATATTGGATGACGAGGGTGTCGTCGCACACCATGATCGGGCAGCTCAGATGTTCATAGGCCTGATAGGCCGACTGCTGCGACAAATCACTGGTGTCACTGGTAGTGGGGTCTACAGTTGACATCGTAAGGTCTCTTTACTGGTTAACGGGCGCAGAATTCCCTGCAGACTAAAAAACGTCCTGATGGCAGGGTGTCTTAGTTCGAAAGACGCACCAAGAGTTGTGCCGCAGCGCCCGTATCTATCGATAGTGCGGTTGCTGTGCCGTTTGTGAGGCGGGGGAGTGGTGGCAGAGTGAGAGGTTCCTATAGAAAAACAAATACTTGCAGCCTCATTGGGGCATTCTGGATGTATGTTTCCCGGAAAAGGGGATGATTTGCTTACCTATCCTTATGCGCAAGAAATTCCCTTTGCGGTAGGACCTTCGGCCTAGCGCGGCATGGACAAAAGCACAGTTCTTTTGCATCTGCAGCAAGAATGCGCGGGATCGGGCCGACATGAACGTGGACATGCAGGCCACATTGGTCTATCGGAAGCGCCAAATTACCGGCGATTTACGGGGGAACGTGAAATGAGCCAGGGCAAGAACGGTCTGACCTATGCAGACGCGGGCGTGGATATCGATGCAGGCAATGCGCTGGTCGATCGGATCAAACCTGCGGCGAAACGGACCGCGCGGTCCGGCGTCATGGCAGGCCTCGGCGGCTTCGGCGCGCTGTTTGATCTGAAGGATGCGGGCTACAAGGACCCCATTCTGGTTGCGGCCACCGACGGCGTGGGCACC
Source organism: Thalassobius sp. MITS945101 (assembly GCF_047123305.1). Lineage (GTDB taxonomy): Bacteria > Pseudomonadota > Alphaproteobacteria > Rhodobacterales > Rhodobacteraceae > Thalassobius. Next base: position 3,632,687 of record NZ_CP138918.1, on the reverse strand, counting down.
AAGCTGCGTATCGCCATCGACACCGGCAATGTGGACACCATCGGCATCGATCTGGTTGCGATGTGCGTCAACGATCTGGTCTGTCAGGGCGCTGAACCGCTGTTGTTTCTGGACTACTTTGCCACCGGCAAGCTGGAACTGGACAGCGCCACCCGTATCATCAACGGCATCGCTGCTGGTTGTGAGCAGTCCGGTTGCGCCCTGATCGGCGGTGAAACCGCGGAAATGCCCGGCATGTACAGCGAAGGTGACTTCGACCTTGCAGGGTTTGCCGTGGGCGCGATGGAGCGCGGTGCAGACTTGCCTCTGGACGTGAAAGCCGGTGACGTACTTCTGGGCCTCGGCTCCAACGGGGTGCATTCCAACGGCTATTCGCTGGTGCGCAAACTGGTGGAGGTCTCGGGCCTTGGCTGGGACGCAACCTGCCCATGGGATGACAGCCAGACCCTGGGTGCAGCCCTGCTGGCACCGACCCGTCTTTATGCGAAACAGGTGCTGGAGGCGATCCGCGCCGGCGGCGTGCATGCGCTGGCTCATATCACCGGCGGCGGCCTGACCGAAAACCTGCCACGTGTGCTGCCTGAAGACCTGGGCGCCACCATCGACCTCAGCAGCTGGGATCTGCCGCCCGTGTTCAAATGGCTGGCCGAAACCGGCGGCATGGAAGAGGCTGAAATCCTCAAAACCTTCAACTGCGGCATCGGCATGATCCTTGTTGTGGCCGAAGAAGAGGCCGAGGCGCTGACCAAAGTGCTGGAAGCGGCCGGTGAAACCGTGACCAAACTGGGCGCGATCACCGAAACCGCAGGCGTCGCCTATGAGGGTTCGCTGCTGTGACCAAACGGGTTGCGCTGCTGATTTCGGGCGGCGGCTCGAATATGGTGAAACTGGTTGAAAGCATGCAGGGCGACCACCCTGCACGCGCCGTTCTGGTTGGGTCCAACGATCCCGAGGCAGGAGGCTTGAAAAAAGCCGCTGCCATGGGAATCGATACCTTCGCCGTGGATCACCGCCCGTTCAAAGGGGACCGTCCGGCCTTTGAGGCCGCTTTGCAGCGTCAGTTGCAGGCTGCGCAGCCCGATATCATCTGTCTGGCCGGTTTTATGCGGGTGCTGACCGAAGGTTTCGTGCGCAACTGGGAAGGGCGAATGTTGAACATCCACCCCTCGCTGCTGCCGAAATACAAAGGTCTGCACACCCATAAACGAGCGCTTGAGGCAGGTGATACCGAAGCCGGCTGCTCCGTGCATCTGGTCACACCGGAACTGGACGATGGCCCGATCCTGGGGCAGGCGCGGGTACCGGTGGAGGCCGAGGACACAGCTGACACCCTGGCGGCCCGTGTGCTGGTGCAGGAACACCGTCTCTACCCTGCGGTGCTGGAACGGTTTGCGGCGGGCGATAAGACGCCAATTCTGGTGGATTAAGCTCGTAAAAACACGCATTGCCCCGTTTTGGCGGCTTTGCAACCTTCTGCGAATGGCGTATGCCTATCCGAACCTGCCTGTCTGGCAGGCTGATCCCCGTGGGATGACCCCACACCCCTAAAAAATGAGGCGAAAAGCTCTCTGATGAAGACGATTACAACGACCGAGGCGCTGGCTGAATACTGTGCAGAGGCCCGCAACCACCCCTATGTAACGGTCGATACAGAATTTCTGCGCGAACGCACCTATTATTCGAAACTCTGCCTCGTGCAGCTGGCCATGCCCGGCACCACCGATGAAAACGCGGTGTTGGTGGATCCGCTGGCGGATGGCATTTCGCTGGACCCGCTGCTGGAGCTGTTCAAAGACACCAATGTTGTCAAAGTCTTCCACGCCGCGCGGCAGGACCTAGAGATCTTCTTTGTGGAATCCGGTGTCTTCCCCGAGCCGCTGTTCGACACCCAGGTTGCGGCCATGGTTTGCGGCTTTGGCGAACAGGTGGGGTATGAGACGCTGGTGCGTAAGATCGCCAAAGAGGGGCTTGATAAGACCTCGCGTTTCACCGACTGGTCGCGCCGCCCGCTGACCGATGCGCAGAAGAAATATGCGCAGGCAGACGTGACCCATCTGCGGGTGATCTATGAATATCTGGCCGCCCAGCTGGCCAAAACCGGCCGCGATGCCTGGGTTCGCGAAGAGCTGCGTATCCTGACCAACCCCGACACCTATATCGTGAAACCGGATGAGGCCTGGAAACGGGTGAAAACCCGCACCTCGTCTGGCAAGTTTCTGGCAGTGGTGCGCGAGCTGGCCAAATTCCGCGAGGCCTATGCGCAGGAACGCAACGTGCCACGCTCGCGGGTGTATAAAGATGACGCTCTGGTGGAACTGGCCTCGACCAAGCCGGGCAATATGCAGGATCTGGGACGTTCACGCCTTTTGTTGCGCGATGCCCGCAAAGGCGACATCGCCAATGGCATTCTGGCCGCCGTCAAAGCCGGTGTAAACTGCCCGCCCGACAAGATGCCCAAACCGGACACCAGCAAGGACAAGCTGCAGGTGAACCCGGCGCTGGCCGATCTGCTGCGGGTCCTGTTGAAGGCCAAGACCGAACATGTTGGCGTGGCCTCCCGTCTGATCGCCCCTGCGGCTGATCTGGATGCAATTGCCGCCGGAATGCGCGATGTGCCCGCCCTCAGCGGTTGGCGCAAAGAGGTCTTCGGCGACGATGCGCTGCGCCTGTGTAACGGCGAAATCGCCTTGGCCGCCAAAGGCAAAAACGTAAAGATCATCTCGCTCTGATTTTTACGGATCACACCAAAACAAAAGGGGCCGCGTGGCCCCTTTTTTCGTTCCTGCACCGTGTTCGTTCTAGCACTGCGTCGAAGATTACCTGCGTCGGCTGATCAGGCTGTTTTCGGCGCCCACCACCTGAACCGAACGGCTGCGCTCCAGCTGTTGGTCGCTGACAAACACAGCCACCGTCATGAGGCGGGACCGTTCAGTGCCCACCGCGGTAGAAGAGGGCAGGGCACGCAGCTCATAGGTCAGCACCCCTTCAAGCGGCTCACCGTTGTTGGTTTCTTCCAGACGCACATCCCAGGGCCCCTGGGTGGCAGCCAGGCCTGTCACCCGCAAAATGGCACCGCCGGGCAGACGCTCCAGTTTCATCTCGCGGACAACCGGAACCAACTGGCCTTCGTAGACATCGGTCTTACTGGAAAACAGGCTTTGTTTCGGGATCAGCGGATTGATCTCAGCCGTGGCATCCGGCGCTTCGATCCGTTCGGCGCGGCCAAACCAATTCAGCGGGTTCAACCGCGACTGGCCACAGCCCGCCAGAAGAACCGAGGAAATCAGAAGCATCGAAATGGATTTATGCATGGGCCTGCCTGTCATCGCTTTGCATCCGAACTACCCTATCCCAGCGCCGTTGAAAAGATGCTTGCACCGCTGCGCCGGAAATGGCGCGCTTTGGGCTGGACCTTTGGCAATTGCCCGCCTAACTGGGAAGGGCAGACAGAAGGAGCCCAAGACAATGGCAAGCGCCGCTTTTGAAGAGATTGTTGAGGATTTTGAATTCCTGGACGACTGGGAAGACCGCTATCGTCATGTGATCGAATTGGGCAAGGCCATGAACGGCCTCGATGCGGCGCTGCAGGTGCCCGCCACCAAGGTGGACGGCTGCGCCAGTCAGGTCTGGCTGCATCCGGTGATCGAGGGCGGCGTGTTCCGGTTTGAAGGCGACAGCGACGCGATGATTGTGCGCGGTTTGATTGCGGTCTTGCACGCGCTGTACAACGACCTGCCCCTGGCCGAGGTCGCCTCGGTTGACGCCCGCGCCGAGTTTGGCCGTCTGGGGCTCAACGATCACCTGTCTGCACAACGTTCCAACGGGCTGCGCGCCATGATCGACCGGATCCGCGAAACCGCTGCAGCCGCGGCCGCAGCCTGAACCGCTTTCTTCTTGGGGCAAATATTCCGGGGTTTGGGGCAGCGCCCCAATCCGCCCTCAGGGCGTCACGGTTTCAGCGCGGCCATCACCGTCGCCAGATCGCCATAGCCGGTCTGACGCCGCTCGTAGGTTAGTCCCAGCGCCTCTGCTGCAGCTTCGGCTTTGGTGTCGAGGCTCGGATCTTCTATCTGTGCAAGATAGACCAGCTTTTCGTAATTGCCGAAATACATCTCAGCCAGTTCCGGATGCCGGTCCAGCCCCAGCGGTTTGACCACAAAGGTGTCAAACTGACGGGCCAGAAAATCGGTCAGGTAGAAACTTGTCACCTCGCCAGCCTCGGCAAAGGCTGCATTGCCGCTGAAGAAACTATAGCAATGCGGGCCGGCGATCATTTCGACACCTTCTTCTCGGCACATCGCCTCCAATCCGCCGCCGGTGCCGCAATCGGCATAGGCCAGAAAGATCTGTGCATAGGTGTCGCGATGTTTGCTGATCGCCTCTCGGGCGGCGTCTGTGATGCGGTCGGGGTGGTTGTGCAGGATGGCTGGCAGGCAGGTTAGGTCCAGATGATCCCAGCCGTTCAGCTCTTTCAGCGCCAGGACCTCGCGCGCCAGTGCGCCACAGGCGATAATCAACACACGGCCCCGCCCCTGAACAGGAGGCAGGGCCGCATTTGTCAGCTCTTGATCGTCGGGCAGCAGCATGGCGTGCCTTTCCAATCGCGCGTCAGGCGCTCATCTGGTTGTGTTTGCGGGCGACGAAGTCTTTGGCCATTTCGACTGCCACAGCCGCGTCGCGACAGTAGCCGTCGGCCCCGATGGCTTTGCCGAACTCTTCGTTCAGCGGCGCGCCGCCGACCAGCACGATATAGTCATCGCGCAGGCCTTTTTCGATCATCGTGTCGATCACAACCTTCATATAGGGCATGGTAGTGGTCAGCAGCGCCGACATACCAAGGATATCCGGCTGATGTTCGTCAAGCGCTTCCAGATAGGCCTCAACCGCGTTGTTGATGCCAATGTCCACCACTTCAAAACCGGCGCCTTCCATCATCATCGACACAAGGTTTTTGCCGATGTCGTGGATGTCGCCTTTCACGGTGCCAATGACCATCGACCCCATGCGTGGCGCACCGGTTTCGGCCAGCAGCGGTTTCAGGATGGACATGCCGCCCTTCATCGCATTGGCTGCCAGCAGCACTTCGGGCACAAAAAGGATCCCGTCGCGGAAGTCATGGCCCACAATGGTCATGCCGCCAACCAGTGCCTTGGTCAGGATGTCATAGGGCTGCCAGCCCCGTTCCAGGAGAATATTAACCGCTTCTTCGATCTCTTCCTTGAGACCGTCATAGAGGTCGTCAAACATCTGTTGGACAAGTTCTTCGTCATCGAGTTCCGACAGGATGATATCGTCTTCTTCCGACATGGCGCGTTTCCTTCGCAGGCTTGTCAGGGCAAGCGGTGTTGGCGATTGGGGGGTGAACGGTGCATGGGATGCCCCGCTTTCTCCCCATCTTTGGCGGGGAAAAGGGGGATTGGTCTGGGCAAATTGCGACTTGGCACGATGCAGTTGCGACCTGCTGTCGCGATTTGGGGCGTTTTTTGAGGGGCTTGGCGGTTTGGTAACGGCGAAACTTGCTATTTGTTCACTAAATGTTCTATTTTTGCACGATGAAACACGCTGCGCCCCCACCAGAAATGCCGATAGCCTCTGATCGCCGCAAAGGACGTGGCGCGCTCAGCAATGACGCTGGCCGGTTTGAGGGGCTGAGCCGGATGCCGTTTGAGGATGGTTGGACACCCGAGGAAGAGATGCGGATCCGCACCGAGGTTCGCATCGAGAAGCCGCGCAGCTTGATCACCTACAACCGCTCGCCGGACCTGCCATTTGACCGCTCGATCAATCCTTATCGCGGTTGTGAACATGGCTGCATCTATTGCTTTGCCCGCCCCACTCACGCCTATCTGGGCCTGTCGCCGGGGCTGGATTTTGAGACCCGGCTGGTGGCGCGTCCCGCCGCGCCCGAAGTATTAGAGAGGGAGTTGCGGGCCAAGAGTTACAAGGTTGCCCCATTGGCGATGGGCACCAATACCGATCCCTACCAGCCGATTGAGCGGGATCTGAAAATTGTGCGTAACTGCTTGAAAGTTCTGGCCGATTTCAAGCATCCCCTGGCGATTGTGACCAAGGGCACTTTGGTCGAACGCGACATCGACATCCTGCAGCAGATGGCGCAGCAGGGGCTGGTGCGGGTGGGCGTGTCGCTGACCACGTTGGACAAGGACCTGAGCCGCCGGATGGAACCTCGCGTGCCATTGCCGCGACGGCGGTTGCAGATGATCGAGCGGCTGGCGCAAGCAGGCATTCCGGTGCGCCTGATGGCCTCCCCGATGATCCCGGCCCTGTCCGACCCAGAACTGGAGGCGATCTTGAAGGCAGGGCAGGCGGCGGGCGCGACCTCGGCCAGCTGGATCATGCTGCGGCTGCCGCGGGAAGTGTCACCGCTGTTCCAACAATGGCTGGAGGAACACTATCCCGACCGTGCAGGGCGGGTGATGGCGCGGCTGCGGGAAATGCACGGGGGGCAGGCCTATTCGGCGCAATGGGGCAAGCGCATGCGCGGCGAGGGGCATTATGCCCAGATCATCGCCCATCGGTTCAAACTGGCGGCCAAACGTTTGGGGCTCGACGAAAAGCAACCGACGCTGCGGACCGATCTGTTTCACCCGCCGCTGCGAAAGGGCGACCAAATGCCCCTAATTTGAGAGTGGTCGCGCGCGACTACCGCATCGCGGGAATCTGAGCGCTCTCAAAGGTTTAGGTTTTCCGAAAGTTCTGGATTTACCGTAATTTCCACGTGTAGGCTGATGGGCACAGCAATGGAGACGCCCATGCGCAAATACCTGCCGTCACAGAAATGGCGTGATCTGGCGATCATGATCGTGGTTCTGATCGTGGTCTGGATCCCCGCCTCGGAGATGGAGGCGTTTGAGTGGCTGTATAATTATTCCCGTGAGCATGAAGACTGGGAGTTGGATGAGATCATCCTTTTGGTTCTGCTGCTGCCATTACCGCTGGCCTGGTACGGCGTCAGGCGGGCCCGCGAAGCCGCACGGCTGGCGCGGCGGTCGCTGGAAAACGAACGGGACCTCGCCCATGCGCGCAAGATTGACAGTCTGGGCACGCTGGCGGGCGGTTTGGCCCATGAGCTGAACAACCAGTTGCAGCCAGTTGTGGGGCTGGCGGAGCTGCTGGAAACCCAGACCGCCGACGATGATCCACGCCGCAAACAGGTGGAAATGATCCTGGCTGGGTCGCTCAGGGCCCGTGACTCTGTCGATAAGGTGTTGCGCTTTGCCCGTCGCGAAGCGGCCAGTTTCAAGGTGACCGACACCAGCGAAGCCATGCGGGCGTTGGTTGACCTGATGGGAATGAGCTGCCCCAGTTCGGTTGCAATGAAAACGCAGATTGCGGATGGGCTGCCCGCCACCTCGATGCCGTGGAACGATGTGGAAAGTGTGGTGATGAACCTGTTTTCCAACGCGGTTTCGGCGATGGAGGGCGGGCAGGGCACGCTGACGCTGACTTTAGAACCTTCGGCCAGTGACAGTCCGATTGGTGACAAAGCTGCGGCCCTGTTGTCAGTGTCTGACACAGGCATCGGGATTCCCGCCAAGTCGTTGGAACGGATTTTTGAACCCTACTTTACCTCAAAGGACGTGGGCGAAGGCACAGGATTAGGATTGTGGCAGGTCCAGGAGTTGTTGCGGTCCGCCGGCGGGGCGATTGAGGTCAGCTCAGAACAAGGGGTGGGCACCGAAATGCGGGTCTGGCTACCGAAAGCGGCGCCCTCGGCGGCGGCATAGGGAAAGGGAGAGGCAATGGCGACGATACTGCTGATCGAAGATGATGAGGCTGTGCGTGTGACCTTTGAAATCATACTTGCCAGCGATGGCCATGACGTTGTGGTGGCCGAGGATGGCAATGCCGGGCTGAAGATCGCGGGCAGCCAAAGGTTCGATCTGGTCATCACCGACATCATCATGCCCGAACGGGACGGAGTCGAGGTGATCAACGCGTTGCGTAAAGCGCAGGCGGATCTGCCGGTGATTGCGGTTTCCGGCGGCGGGCGCTCTTCATCAATGGATTATCTGGGCATTGCCAAAATGCTGGGCGCCGCGGCGGTGCTGGCAAAACCCATCGGCTCCACAGAATTGCTGGCAGCCGTCAAAGAAGCGCTGCCGACGTCCTAGACGGGGCAGCGTTCACGTTTTTATAAACTTAGGGGCAGGCGCCGATCAGCTGCGGCGGCGGCGCGAACGGCGGGCTGGTGCGGGTTCATCTGCACCGGTGCCATCCGACGACGAAGAGAACCCACCCAGCTTTTCGGCCACATCTTCCAACGACGGGCGCGGGCCTCGCTCGCGGGTTTCCAGCGCCGCGCGCATTGCAGACAGATGTTCCGCCATGGTGCCACAGCAGCCGCCGATAATGGTGGCGCCCGCGTCACGGGCCAGAACGGCATATTCCGCCATCAGCTCGGGGGTGCCGTCATAGTGGATGTGGCCATCCACGTATTTCGGAATGCCGGCGTTGCCTTTGGCAATGAACGGACGGTCCGAGCCATGTGCCGAGAACCCCAGCACGGTGCGCATCAGATCCGCAGCCCCAACACCACAGTTGGCGCCAAAGGCGAGTGGCGGGTTGGCCAGGCCCTCGACCATATCCACCATCTGCGCCGAGGTGACGCCCATCATGGTGCGCCCGGCGGTGTCAAAGCTCATGGTGCCACACCAGGGCATGTCTGCACGGGCAAAGGCTTCGGCGGCAGCTTTGTATTCTTCGGGGGCCGAAATGGTTTCCAGCCACAGCACATCGGCGCCACCTTCTTTCAGGCCCTCGGCCTGTTCGTGGAAGATCTCGACCGCCATCTCATGGGTCATCGGGCCCATCGGGGCAAAAATCTCACCGGTAGGGCCAACGGAGCCGGCAACAATGATGTCGCGGTCAGAGGCATCTGCAACCTCGCGGCCAATCTCGGCGGCCATGCGCGACAATTCACGGGCGCGGTTGCCCGCGTCATGCAGTTTCAGCCGCGAAGCATTGCCGCCAAAGCTGTTGGTCAGAAACAGGTCGCTGCCCGCATCCACGGCCAGTTGATAGAGTTTCTTGATCCGGTCGGGATGCTCTTCGTTCCACAGTTCCGGCGCGTCGCCCGATTGCAGCCCCATATTGAACAGATTGGTGCCGGTTGCACCATCGGCCAGCAGCCAGTCGCGGGTTTCAAGAATGCGGGAAAGGGCGTTGCTCATCGTCGTGTCCAATATGCAGATGGGGTCCCCGTCCTTAACGGAGGGATTCGGAGGAAGCTATAGAGATAGGATGTAAAACCCAAGAGGCTTGGCCAGAAACGACAAAACGCGGCGAGAACCGCCGCGTTCGTCACTTGATCACGGGGCAGGCGGTTAGTCTGCTTCCTTCATCATCTCTTCTTTGGCCTGCGCCAGATATTCGGCGCGTTTACCACGGATGACGTCGACGTCGATCTTTTCTTCCAGATCGGCCACCACCTTGCGGATCACGTCTTCGTGGCCGGCTTCTTCGAAATCCGCTTTGATCACGGTCAGCGCATAGGCCTCGGCCTCTTCGCCGGTGATGCCCTGCAGCTCGGCCGCCCAGAGACCCAAGAGTTTGTTGGCGCGGGCCTCGGCTTTGAATTTGGTTTCTTCGTCATGAGCGAATTTTGCTTCGAATGCGGCTTCGCGGTCGTCAAAGGTGGTCATTAACTTTTCCCTTTTTTTAATAGTCTTATGACATATAGGAACGCCGTCTCACATGATACAGATCAAAGGCCAGCGACGCTAGCCTCCTGCCTGTGATCCCGCCGAATTTGTCACGGCCTCTCCCTAAGACAGGGGGCAGATGCTCCGTTTGTGTAGGGAGAGTGAGGAAACAGCCAAAAAGGGTTTGCCAATGTCGTTTATGTCCCGCCTGCGGGGGGCTGCTGCCCCAGTGGAGCCTGTTGCGCCCGCGGTCCCTGTTGAGCCTGTTTTTGATGCCGCCGTCTTGGCCGTGCCCCGCGCGGTGCTGGCCCCGGCGGTTCTGACAATGGCGGCGGATGGCCATGTGGCCGAGGCCGAGATGGCCATGTTGCAGAACCTCTGCGCCTTCAGTCCCCTTTATGCCCGCCTGCCGGACGGTGCGGTGGAACATATGATCGGCGATCTGCTGGAGGATCTGAAATCCCGCGGCGCGGATGAGGTGATCGGTCAAACGGCGGATGTGCTGACACGGAACCTGTGCGAAACCGCCTTCTGCTACGCAATGCGGCTGGCGATGGTGGACGGCGTGCTGGTGCACCGTGAAAAACAGGCGCTTTCGGAGATTGCCGAGCGACTGGCGCTGCCGGACGCCAAGGTGGATCAGATCATCGAAGTGATCGCCATGATGCAGCGCGCGGGCTGAGCCCGCTTTAAAGACGAACAACAGGGCGCGGGCACATCCTGCGCCCGTTCTTTTGGCGCCGAAGACCCTGCGATCAGACAAATCCGCACGGGCAGGGGCACGCGGGGCCTCTCGCGCTTGCGGCAAAGGCCGCTTTGGCCTATGAGGGCGCCAATCCCGGGGACTCGGCCCCGGATCACCGACGGAGTGGTCATGGCACGGCGCAAGAAAATCTACGAAGGCAAGGCAAAAACTCTGTACGAAGGCCCCGAACCGGGCACCATCGTGCAATACTTCAAGGATGACGCCACCGCGTTCAACGCTGAAAAGAAAGACGTGATCGAAGGCAAAGGGGTGCTGAACAACCTCCTGTCCGAATATTTCATGCTTGGTCTGGCCAATGTCGGCATCCCGACCCATTTCCTAAAGCGTTTGAATATGCGCGAACAGCTGGTGCGCTCCTGCGAGATCATCCCGCTGGAAGTCATCGTGCGCAACTATGCGGCCGGTTCCATGTCCAAACGTCTGGGCATCGAAGAAGGCACGCAACTGCCGCGCCCGATTGTGGAATACTGCTTCAAAGAGGACAAGCTGGGCGACCCGCTGGTCACCGAAGAGCACATCGCGGCCTTTGGCTGGGCCAGCCAGCAGGACATGGATGACATCCTCAGCCTTGCGCTGCGCGTCAACGACTTCCTTTCGGGGGTCATGTACGCTGTCGGCATCAAACTGGTGGATTTCAAAATTGAGATTGGCCGCGTTTACGAAGGCGATTTCCAGCGTCTGGTGGTTGCCGATGAGATCAGCCCCGACAGCTGCCGCCTGTGGGATCTGGAAACCGGTGAGAAACTGGACAAGGACGTGTTCCGCCGCGACCTGGGCAGCCTGACCGACGCCTATACCGAAGTGGCCTCGCGCCTGGGTGTGCTGCCGAAGAACCAGCCGCCGATGGGCAAGCCAACCCTGATCAACTGATACGACGCCCGGTCTTTGCCCGGGCGTTTGTCTTTCGACCTTTAAGAATTGTTAACTTCTGAGACCGGAGAAACGCACATGAAAGCTCGCGTTCACGTCATGCTGAAAAACGGTGTTCTGGACCCGCAGGGGGAGGCCGTGCGCCACGCCCTTGGGTCGCTTGGATTTGAGGGCGTCGAAGGCGTTCGTCAGGGCAAGGTAATCGAGCTGGATCTGGCCGATGGCACCTCTGAGGACACCGTGAAGGAGATGTGCGAGAAGCTGCTCGCCAACACCGTGATCGAAAGCTACTCGATCGAGCTGGCCTGAGCCCGCAACCCCATCTGATAAGAGGAGAGAGCGCATGAAAGCTGCTGTCATCGTCTTCCCCGGTTCCAACTGTGACCGTGATCTGGCCGTGGCCTTTGAACAGGCCGGTGCCGATGTCACCATGGTCTGGCACAAGGACACCGATCTGCCCGAAGGGATCGACATTGTCGGCATCCCCGGCGGGTTTTCGTTTGGTGACTACCTGCGTTGCGGAGCCATTGCCGCCAACTCGCCGATCTGTCGCTCGGTGGTGAAACATGCCGAACGTGGCGGCTATGCGCTGGGCATCTGCAACGGGTTTCAGGTGCTGACCGAAACCGGTCTGCTGCCGGGCGCGCTGATGCGCAATGCGGGGCTGAAGTTCATTTGCAAACAGGTGGGGCTGACCGTTGCCACCGCCGACAGCGCCTTCACTGCGGGCTATAGCGCCGGTGATGAGGTGCTGATCCCTGTGGCGCACCACGACGGCAACTACAATGCCGATGCGGATCTGCTGGCACGTCTGAAAGGCGAGGACCGTGTGGCCTTCACCTACACCGACAATCCCAACGGCTCGGCCGGTGATATCGCGGGCATCCTGTCGGACAACCGTCGCGTTCTGGGCATGATGCCACACCCCGAGCGGGCTGTGGATGAACGCCACGGTGGCACAGACGGCACGGCGATGTTTGCCAGCCTGATGGACCAGCTGGTTTCGGCCTGATCAGTTCAGTATCGCAGCGGTTTTCCGCGAGGCGTGACCGCGCCCTCTTGCAGCCCCCTCGGGGGCTGTTTTACTTTGGGGCATGTCCCAGCTGCCCACGCCTCCTGCTCCGATTCATCGGGCGCGCCTGACCTCCTGGCGCGTGCGCTTTGCGCTTCTGTTGCTGTTTGTTCTGGCCGTCACCACAATTGTGGTCACCAACAAGCTGCTCACCGACCGTTTCACCGAAAACACCCGCAATCGGGCCGAGCTGCGGCTGGCGCTCTATTCCGGCAACCTGTTGTCCGAATTGCGCCGCAACGCAATTGTGCCGCAGCTGCTGTCGCGCGATCCGGCTTTGATCGGGGCGCTGAACTCCTCGGACTATTCGACCTCCACCCAACGACTGATTTCCTTTGTCGAGGAAATCGGCGCCGCCTCGTTGATGCTGCTGGATTCCGATGGGCGGGCCGTGGCGGCCACCGATCGTAACCGGCTGGGCAGCCAACACCGGTCGGAACCCTATTTTGTCAACGCAGTGCGGGCTTCAGAGACCCTGTTCACCGTGCTGGGCAGTGACACTGGTGGCTATAGCTTCATCTATTCCCGCCGCATCGACGCGCAGGGCGAAACGCTGGGCGTCATCATGGTAGAGGTCGATCTGCACAAGTTTGAGCGCGCCTGGGCTGGGATTTCCGACGCCGTTTTGGTGACCGACAGCACCGGCACCATCATTCTGGCGACTGAGCCGCGCTGGCGATCCAAGACCGAAGGTGAGGCGCTGGCGCAGGCGCCCGCCCAGTCCGCGATCCAGCGGGCCATTCAGGCCACAGCGGATTGGACCACCCTGCCAGCCGATGCCTATGTGCAGGGCAAGGCGGTGATGCGGATGGAGAGCCGTATTCCCTTCCGCGGTTGGCATATCGCCAGTTTCACCACCTACGAAAGTGTGCGCGACAAGGTGAACGGCGTGCTGGCTCTGGAGATCATGGGATTCGCCATGTTGCTGGCTCTGGCCTTCTATGCTCTCAGCCGCAAGACAGCCGGTCGCCTGATGCTGTTCCAGCGGGAATCGGCAGAGCTTCGCGCATTGAACACAAGGCTACAGCGGGAAATCGCCGAGCGTGAAAAGGTCCAGCAGAACCTTGCGGTGGCGGAACAAACGCTGGCGCAATCGTCAAAACTGGCCGCCCTTGGCGAGATGTCGGCGGCGGTCAGCCATGAGCTGAACCAGCCGCTGGCGGCGATGCGGACTTACCTGGCGGGCGCGCGTCTGCTGCTCAATCGCAACCGGCCCGAAGAGGCGCTGTCTTCGTTCCAGCGGATCGACGATCTGATCGACCGGATGGGCCAGATCACCCGCCAGCTGAAATCCTACGCCCGCAAAGGTGGCGATCAGTTTACCCCTGTGAATATGGGCGATGCGCTAGTTTCGGCGCTGTCGATGATGGAGCCGCAGTTGAAGAACCGGCAGGTTCAGATCAGCCGTGTGGCGCCGGAAGAACCGGTGCAGGTGATGGGGGATCGGGTGCGGATCGAACAGGTCATGGTAAACCTGTTGCGCAACGCACTGGATGCCACGCAGGCGGTGGATGAACCGCAGGTCGAGCTGATCCTGGCAGCGGGCGAGACAGCAACTCTGACGGTGCGCGACAACGGGCAGGGGATCGAAGACCTCGATGCGCTGTTTGAACCCTTCTACACCACCAAACGTCCCGGGGAGGGCGTTGGGCTGGGGCTTGCCATTTCCTCGGGGATCGTGAACGACCTAGGGGGACGTCTGCTGGCACGCAATGCCGAAGGCGGGGGGGCTGTATTTGAGATGCAGTTGCCTATCTTGACAGGTGAAAGTGATATTGAGGCGGCGGAATAAGCCGGAAGATGCATGGCAAAAGCAATGAAAATCGCCATCGTGGACGACGAACAGGATATGCGTCAGTCCATCAGCCAATGGCTGGCCCTGTCGGGCTATGACACCGAAACCTTCGCCAGTGCCGAAGATGCGCTGAAGGCGCTGGGGCCGGATTACCCGGGCATTGTGATTTCGGACATCAAGATGCCGGGCATGGATGGGATGCAGTTTCTGAAGAAACTCATGGGCTCTGACAGCGCGCTGCCGGTCATCATGATCACCGGCCACGGGGACGTGCCGATGGCGGTTGAAGCAATGCGGGTGGGGGCTTTTGATTTCCTCGAAAAGCCGTTCAACCCCGACCGGATGACCGAACTTGCCAAGAAGGCCACCAATGCCCGCCGTCTGACCCTGGACAACCGCGCGCTGCGTCGCGAACTTTCGGATGGTGGCCAGCTGATGAAGAAGCTGATCGGCGCGGCGCCGGCGATGGAACGTCTGAAAGAGGATATTCTGGATCTGGGTCAGGCTGACGGTCATGTGCTGATCGACGGCGAAACCGGCACCGGCAAGACCTTGGTGGCCCATGCGCTGCACGCGGTTGGCTCCCGCGCCGGTAAGAAATTTGTGCTGCTCTCCTGCGCCGCGTGGGATGAGGATGCGCTGGCCAAACGTCTGTTTGGCCCGATGCTGCCCGAAGACAGTCAGCTGCCCGCCGTGGAAGAGGCCCGTGGCGGCACCTTGGTGCTGGAAGACGTAGAGGCGCTGAGCGACAGCCTGCAGGCACGGCTTTTGTCGTTTATCAACGATCAGGGCACGCCGGCGGAAACCCGTGTGGTGGCGATCTGCAACATGCAGGAACAGGACCGCACCTGCGAAGATGCGCTGCGCTCGGATCTGTTCTACCGTCTGGCCGCACTGCGCATCACCCTGCCGCCGCTGCGCCAGCGCGGCGAAGATATCCTGACCCTGTTCACCCGTCTCAGCGAACAGTTCGCCGAGGAATACGGCTGCGAAACACCGCAGGTGTCGGCGCAGGAAGCCGCGCAGCTGTTGCAGGCGCCCTGGCCTGGTAACGTGCGTCAGCTGATCAATCTGGCGGAACGTGCGGTGCTGCAATCGCGCCGTGGCTCGGGCACCATTGCCTCGCTCTTGATGTCGGATCATGAGGATATGCAGCCGGTGATGACCACCGAAGGCAAACCGCTGAAAGAATATGTCGAGGCATTTGAACGCATGTTGATCGACAACACCATGCGCCGTCACAAGGGCTCGATTGCCTCAGTGATGGAAGAACTTTGCCTGCCACGCCGGACGCTGAACGAGAAGATGGCGAAATACGGTCTGGCCCGCGCGGACTACCTTTGATGCCAGAGGCTTACCTCTTTGACATGGACGGCCTGCTGCTGGACAGCGAGCGGGTTGCCATGTCGTCTTTCCTGGCCACGGTGGTGCCGAAAGGGATCGCAATGGCCGAGGCGGAACCGTTTTTCCTGACCCTGGTTGGCACCTCTGCGGCAACCACCAATGCGATGCTGCTGGAATTTCTGCCCGCAGCCCTCAAACCGGCAGAGATCATCGAGGAATGGCGCGTCAACTTCGATGCAGCCATTGCGGCGCACCTGCCGGTGAAGGACGGTGTGGCCGAGGTTCTGGCCGGTCTGGCCGGGCAGGGGGCACGGATGGCTGTTGTGACCTCCACAATGGGCGACCGCGCCCGCCATCATCTGGAGGTCGCGGACCTGCTGGGCCATGTGGAATTTGTGCTGGGGGGCGATGAGGTGCGGGCCACCAAACCCGATCCCGCGCCCTATCTGCAAGCGGCCGAGCGGCTTGGTGTTGATCCGCGCCGCTGTGCCGCCTTTGAGGACAGCGACCGGGGCATTGCCGCAGCTGTGGCTGCGGGTTGTCACGCGGTGCAGGTGCCGGACCTGCGGCCCCATGGAAAACCCCTGCCGGATCTGGGGCAGATGGTGGCCGGAACCCTGGCTGAGGCGGTGCAGATGGCGCAAACCAGCGTGGCAAAGGCTGCCCGATAAGCTCTGGTGGAAATCCGGACTTGTCCGGTGAGAGCGCTTGCCGCAAAACTTGGCGTGAATTTTTCAGTTTCTGATTTCAGCCGAGGCTTTGCCATGTCCTTCTTTGCCCGCAGTGTTGCTGCACTTTCCTTTTCGCTTTCTCTCCTCCCTGTTGCCAGCCCGGCATCCGCCGCCGCCTGCGGCTGCCCATTGGTGCCACTCTCCGGCGCTTATGTCGGGGCGGAGCCGATGGTTCTGGGATTTGGCACCGATACGGTGGACAGCTGCCCGAGCACCCTGACCCTACAGGCCAAACGGCAGGGCGCTCCGGACGCCAATGTGGTGCTAAGCTGTGAGCCTGGAACAGGCAGTTTTGTCGGCGCCGAAGCCATGCCCTTTGGTCAGATCACCTACCGGCTGACGCCGATCCTGCAGGAGGATCCAGCGCGACTGACCCCGGCGGCGCTACAACCGAAGTTGGCACGGGTTACCGATGTGGTGCAACTGGATCTGACGTTGCCTGCGCAGATGAAGAACATGGGCAAGCAGGATCGGTCGTCTACCTTCAGCCATGCCGGTGGTGGCAAGGCACCTGCCTGCCAGTGTGGCCCAACCGAGGCGGCGCTGGATGCCTTGAAAAGCGGCGCTGTGATCCAAACCAGCTTGGTGTCTGTCACCGGCGAGAGTTGCCAGAGCACTGCGTCACAAACGCTTTCCGCCGCCGAAGAATGCCGGCCCGCAGTGACAGTTGAAGCCGCCTTCCTCCTCGGGCAGGCGCAAGCGACGCAGTGCCAGACGCTGGCGAATGGTGCGGACTTTGCCGGATGGATTGCACAGGGGAGCAATCAACAGATGGTGGCGCAGACGGCCGCGCCCGCTCAGCAGGCATGGCTGGCCGATTGGGTGGGACGCTACTGCCGCTGATGGCCTCTTGCGGGCGGGGAAGGCGGCAAACGGAAAGCTGCACTACCCTAAAGGTTGATTTTTCCTTGTTTATTCCCCTCTCGCACGATGGCGCGGCATTTTCCCCATTGTAATTTATCCCCAGCCCGCTCTATGTTCAGGGGACGGTGTTGTGGACTCCTCCCGCGCCGCATGAGTTTCGCTGATCCGATGATTGGCCGACGGCACCCGAAATTCGCCGCGACCCTTCGGACAGACCGATTGGGCCCCCACCGCGCCCCCGCGGACGGGCCATTGTAGACCGCCTGACGCCAGCCATAGCCGGCGCAGGCCATGAATGGGCGCGCTGTTTGAGGTCACCATACCCATCAGCCGCGTCGGAGAAGAAACGCGATGAGGCGCGCGATACCATCGAGTTCCACTGCAGCGGCTGAGAACAGCCGGCTTTGCAGCGCGTCCGCACTCGCCCCTGACAGACATCTGCCGCAACCAGCCGGGCCCCCGGGCCGGGCCGTTTTGCCGCGATGCAAACGGACAACATGGCAAAGAAAATGCTCATCGACGCCACCCACGCGGAAGAAACCCGCGTTGTGGTGGTGGACGGAAACAAGGTTGAAGAGTTCGATTTTGAATCCGAAAACAAACGCCAGCTTGCTGGCAACATCTATCTGGCAAAAGTTACCCGCGTAGAGCCTTCGCTCCAGGCGGCCTTTGTGGACTATGGCGGCAACCGTCATGGCTTCCTTGCTTTCTCGGAAATCCATCCCGACTACTATCAGATCCCGGTCGCCGACCGCGAAGCCCTGATGGAAGAAGAACGTGCCTATGCGGAACAGCAGAAGGCCGAAGAGGAAGAAGAAGAGAAAAAGCCACGCCGTCGTCGTTCGCGGTCGCGTGCGGCGTCAAACCGTTCCAAGGATGCCAAGGTCTCCAAAGAGGTGACCAAACCTGCCGAGGAAACCTCGGCAGAGGCAGCTGAAGCGCCGGCGGGTGAAATTGCCGGTATGGAAACCATCGATTTGACCGATGGCGAAAATGCCGAAGCAACCGAGGCGGTTGAGGTTGGTGCAGCAGGTGAAGGCCTGTCGCCAATGGAAACCGTTGCCGAAACCCCGGTGGAAGAACCTGCTGAGGCGACCGCAGAGGACGCACCGGCAGAGGACACCGTTGCTGAGGCCCCGGAAGCGGCTGAAGCGGTCAAGGCTGACGATGTTGTGGCCGAGGCGGACGTTGCTGAGCCTGAGACGGCACAAGCGGAAGACGCTGCTGCCGAAGACACGCCGGCAGAGGAGGCGGCAGAGGCTGCACCAGAAACCGCCGCTGCGGCAGAGGTGACAGCCGACGATGCTGTGGCCGAAGCCCCAGTAGAAGAAACTGTCGCGGAAGACGCGCCTGCGGAAGAGGCTGCAGCAGAAGAAGCTCAGGCTGAAGAAGTTCAGGCTGAGGATAACGCAGACGCGGACGCGCCTGCCGAAGCCAACGCCGAAGAGGCTTCGGAAGAAGCCGCCGCAGAATCCTCTGATGACGATGAGGACGACTCTGGCGACGAAAAGCTGGATGCGACCGACAAGGACGACAGCATTGAATCCGTTGCCGAAGAAGACGACAGCGAAGAGATCCGTCCGCGCCGCAAACCGCGTCCGCGTCGTTACAAAATCCAGGAAGTGATTAAGGTCCGTCAGATCCTGCTGGTGCAGGTTGTCAAAGAAGAGCGCGGCAACAAAGGTGCAGCGCTGACCACCTACCTGTCGCTGGCGGGTCGTTACTGCGTCCTGATGCCCAACACCGCCCGTGGCGGCGGCATCTCGCGCAAGATCACCAATGCCGCTGACCGTAAGAAACTGAAAGAGATTGCCAATGAGCTGGACGTGCCCAAGGGCGCCGGGCTCATTGTGCGCACCGCCGGTGCCAAACGCACCAAAGCCGAGATCAAGCGCGACTATGAATATCTGCAGCGCATGTGGGAACAGATCCGCGAGCTGACGCTCAAGTCGATTGCGCCCGCCAAGATCTACGAAGAAGGTGACCTGATCAAACGCTCGATCCGTGACCTCTACAATCGTGAGATTGACGAGGTTCTGGTCGAAGGCGAACGCGGCTACCGCATCGCCAAGGACTTCATGAAAATGATCATGCCGTCCCACGCCAAAAACGTGAAAAACTACCACGATCAGATGCCGCTCTTTGCCCGTTATCAGGTGGAAAGCTACCTCAGCGGGATGTTCAACCCGACGGTGCAGCTGAAATCCGGTGGCTATATCGTGATCGGCGTGACCGAAGCGCTGGTGGCTGTGGATGTGAACTCGGGCCGGGCCACGAAGGAAGGCTCGATCGAAGAGACCGCGCTGAAGACCAACCTGGAAGCTGCCGAAGAGGTGGCGCGCCAGCTGCGTCTGCGCGATCTGGCCGGTCTGATCGTGATCGACTTCATCGACATGGATGAACGCCGCAATAACAACGCGGTCGAGAAACGTCTGAAAGACAAGCTGAAATCGGACCGTGCGCGGATCCAGATCGGCCGCATTTCGGGCTTTGGCCTGCTGGAAATGTCGCGCCAGCGTCTGCGTCCCGGCATGATCGAGGCGACAACTCAGCCCTGTCCGCATTGTCACGGCACCGGTCTGATCCGGTCGGACGACAACCTTGCGCTGTCGATCCTGCGTCAGATCGAAGAGGAAGGCACCCGCGGCCGTTCGCGCGAAGTGCTGGTGAAATGCCCGGTTGGTATCGCCAACTTCATCATGAACCAGAAACGGGAACACGTGGCTCAGATCGAAGCCCGCTACGGCCTGTCCGTGCGGATCGAAGGTGATCCGATGCTGGTCAGCCCTGACTTCACGCTGGAGAAGTTCAAGACCGCCACCCGTGTTGTGGCCGAAGCGCCTGCGCCTGTGGTCTCGGTTGACACCTCGCTGATGGATCAGATTGACGAAGAGGCGGAGGCCGAAGAAGCCGAAGCGGCCGAGGCAGCTGATGTGGAGGCCCCTGAGGTCGCCGCTGGTGCTGAGGACGGTGAAGACCAGAAGCCGAAACGCCGCCGTCGCCGTCGCCGTCGTCGCAAGTCCGGTGCAGACCGTGCCGAGGGCGAAAACGGTGAAAACGGTGAAGGTGATAACGCCGCCGAAGGTGACGCAGTCGCGGAAGGTGGTGCTGAAGGCAAAACCGCAGACACTTCTGAAGAGGCTTCGGAGGTGAAATCCGAAGAAACATCTGAGGACGCTGGCGAGGAGAAGAAACCCCGCCGTCGCCGTCGTTCGCGCCGCAAGAAGTCGGACCAGCCAGCAGAAGAAGTGGCAGAGGCCACGGAAGCATCTGCTGAGGGTGCCGAGGCTGAAGCCACCGTTTCGGTAGACGCTGCAGACACCGCCGAAGCCGTCTCTGAAGAGGTGCCTGCTGAAGATGAGGCCGTATCAGAGGATGCGGCGCCGGAAGCCACCGCAGAGGTGACTGCGGAAGAAACTGTGGCTGAAGATGTGGCCGCGGAAGAAGCAGTTGCCGAACCGGCCGAGGATGTGGTGGAAGCCACCGCTGAGAAAGTTGCCGAGGAACCTGCACCTGAGGCTGCCGAGGCTGAGGCGCCGGAACTGGTGACTGCAGCTGCAGAGCCTGTTGCGGAACCCGTGGCCGAAGTGGTTGCTGAACCTGCACCAGAACCAGTAACAGAGCCCGTCGCAGAAGAGCCTGCTGCCCCGCCGAAGCCCAAGCGCCGTGGTTGGTGGTCAAGCTGAGCTAACCCTCTGCATTGCAAGTAAGAACACCGAAACGCCGCCCTTGATTTGGGCGGCGTTTTGAATTGAACAGCTCAAGCACGATCGCTGTAACCTGACACCACGCGCTTGTGACAAACCGTCAGGTGACGACGCGCCTGCAATCAGGTAGCTAGAGCCTCATGTTTGGAATCGAAATCATCGACGCGGGTCTTGCGCCCGCCATGTTTGTGGCGCTGTTGGCTGGGATTGTCAGCTTCCTCAGCCCCTGTGTGCTGCCCATCGTGCCACCCTATCTGGCCTATATGTCCGGCGTCTCGATCAATGATCTGTCGGAAGGCAAGGCACAGAGCCGCAAAGCCCTTATGCCGGCGCTGTTCTTTGTGATGGGGCTGTCGACGGTGTTCCTGTTCCTTGGATTCACCGCTTCGGCCATCGGCGCGATGTTTTTGCAGTATCAGAACTGGTTCAACACGGTTGCCGGCATTCTGGTGATGATTTTCGGGGCGCATTTCATCGGCGTCTACCGGATTGGTTTCCTGGACCGGGAAGCGCGCATTGACGCGGGCGATCGCGGCGGCAGCTCGTTTGGGGCCTATATCCTTGGGCTGGCCTTTGCCTTTGGCTGGACACCCTGCATCGGCCCGCAGCTGGGTGCAATCCTGTCGCTGGCAGCCTCCGAGGCCTCGGTGACCCGCGGCACGCTGCTGCTGGCGATCTACGCGCTGGGGCTGGGGGTGCCTTTCCTTTTGGTCGCTGCCTTCCTGCCACGCCTGACCGGGGTGATGGGTTGGATGAAACGCCATATGGAGCAGATCGAACGTGTCATGGGGCTTCTACTGTGGACCATTGGCCTGCTGATGCTCACCGGTGGTTTCTCGGCGTTTTCCTACTGGCTGCTGGAAACCTTCCCGTCGCTGGCACTGCTGGGCTAGGACTGCCTCAGCAAAGTCGCGGATCGGTTGTGGCATGGCGCGAAATTTGCGCTAATGTGGGGTAAGAGGCCCGAGCATGATCAAACCAGACACTGCGACCCACGCCCCAGAAATGCGAACCCGGCGGGTGTTTTACATCCCCGGCTACGATCCCATTCACCCGCGCCGCTACCGCGAGCTTTACCGCAAGGAGGGTGCGGCGCAGGCGGCGATTTCGGGCTATGAGCTAACGCTCAGCCCCAAACAGCTGGATGGGCCATACGGCTGGCATGTGTCATCAACACAGGACGGCAAAACGGTCGAAAGCGATGTGCAGGTGCTCTATTGGGCGGATCTGGTCCGTGACAGCATGGATCTGGGCATCACACAGACCTACCTGCAACTGCTGCGCACGGCCTGGACCTATATTGGATCGGGCGCTTTGTGGCGTTTGATGCGATTGCGCAAGGGGCCGGTGATTGCGGCGCTTTATCCGGTGGTGTTTCTGCTGGTGCAATTGATGCTGGCCTTGTTGCTGGCTTGGGGGATCGGGCGTGGGCTGGCGCTGGCGCATCCTTTGGCCGCCTGGGCAGGCCTGGCCGTGGTGCCCTTTGTTCTCGGCTGGTTCAAAAAACAGGATGGCAAATTTTTCGCCTATTACCTGATGCATGACTACGCCTATTCGGCCCATTTCAAAGGTGCCAATCCGCCGCCGCTGGAGGGCCGTATTGAAGAGTTTCGCACCCTTATCGCCGAGGCGCTGACCACGGACGTGGATGAGGTTTTGGTAATCGGCCACAGTTCCGGCGCCCATCTGGCGGTGTCGATCCTGTCAGACCTGATCCGCGCAGGTGAGGTGCCCGCAGAGGGGCCGCAGCTGAATTTCCTGTCTCTGGGGCAGGTGGTGCCGATGGTGTCCTTCCTGCCCGAGGCCAAACGCCTGCGGGCGGATCTGGCCTATCTCGCCACCCGCGCAGAGCTGTTCTGGCTGGATGTCACGGCACCCGGGGACGGCTGCGCCTTTGCGCTTTGCGATCCTGTCGCGGTCACCGGGGTGGCGCCACAGGGCAAACGCTGGCCGATTGTGATCTCTGCCGCCTTTACCCAGACCCTCAGCCCCGCGCGTTGGAAAGAGCTGCGCTGGCGGTTCTTCCGGCTGCATTTCCAGTATCTCTGCGCTTTTGATCAGCCAGGGGATTACGATTACTTCCGCATCACCGCCGGCCCACTGGCGCTGCATCAACGTTTTGACGGGCGGGTGCCCTCCAAAAGCCGTATCGAGGCGCCTGTGAACAAGTTTACCTCGGTGGCGGCATGAGCACGCCGCAACTGCCGCCCAAACCCAAGGCGCGGCCCGATCGGGTCAGTCTGCTGCGCTACCTGCGTCTGTTCCGGCAGGATCTGCTGTCAGCCCAGCCTCAGCGGCTCTACCGCGCCTGGATGGCAGAGTTTCGCACGCCGTTTTTCCGCAGCTACATGTGCAACGATCCGCAGCTGGTGGATCTGGTGTTGAAGCAGCGGCCCGACGACTTCCCCAAGTCGAACCGGATCAGCGAAGGGCTGCGGCCGCTGCTGGGCAACTCGGTCTTTCTGACCAATGGCGAGACTTGGAAACGACAGCGTCGGATCATCGATCCGGCATTTGAAGGTGGGCGGCTGCGCGACACGTTCCCCGCCATGTGGGCGGCGGGGCAGGCGGCGGTGGCGCGGCTGCATACGGCTGCGGATGGTGCGCCGGTGGAGGTTGAGAGCCACGCCAGCCACGCGGCCGCAGATGTGATTTTCCGCACCCTGTTTTCGATCCCCATCGAGCACGAAATCGCCGCAGAAGTCTTTGATCAGTTCCGTGAACATCAGCGCACCCAACCGGTGCTGAACCTTGGCGCTTTTGTGCCTTTGCCCAAGTGGTTCCCGCGCTTTCATCGCAAGCAAACCATTGAAACAGCGGCTGTTATCCGGCAGCTGATCACCAAGCTGACGCAGGATCGCATGGTGGCCATTCGTGCCGCCGAAGCGCCAGACGATCTGGCGACCAAGATCATGACCACGGTGGATCCGGAAACCGGCGCGACCTTTGACACCGAAGAAATGGTGGATCAGGTCGCCATCTTCTTCCTTGCCGGACATGAAACCAGCGCCTCGGCACTGGCTTGGGCGCTCTATCTGTTGGCGATGCATCCGGACTGGCAGGAAAAGGTGGCCAAAGAGGCGCATGTGCTGGCCAGTCCAGTGCTGCCCGAATTCTCGGTTGTGTCCAAACTGCGCCTGACCCGCGATGTCTTCCGCGAGGCCTTGCGGCTCTATCCGCCGGTTCCGATGATGGTGCGTGAAACCACATGCCCCGAACATTTCCGCGACCGTGATGTGCCCGAAGGCAGCCAGGTGGTGCTGAGCCCGTGGCATCTGCACCGTCATGAGCGGCTGTGGGACAACCCCGACGCCTTTGATCCGGCACGATTTGGCACAGGCAACGGCAAACAATGCCTGCGCGAGGCCTATATGCCGTTCTCCGCCGGGCAGCGCGTTTGTACCGGGGCAGGGTTTGCGATGGTGGAGGGGACGCTATTGTTGGCGCTGCTGGTACGCGCCTACCGGTTTGAAGTGGTGAGCGAATGCCCACCTGTGCCGGTGGCGCATCTGACGGTGCGCGGCAAGGATGGCATCTGGCTGCGCCTGCATCGCCGCGATGTTGAGGCCGAATAGCTGGTGACCGCAACAACAGCCACATAGACGCCATCGAATAAGGAAGATCGAAGATCGGCATCATTGCAAAGAGGTCTTAGCGATTTCTGAAATGGCGCAATACAAACAACCGGATTTCGGTGGCCAGCCCACATTGCAGATCCCGTGCTTCATCAATCTCAGCGACCAGGTCGTTGATCGGCTGCCCACGTTCAGCGGCAATATCGCGGAAGGCCTGCCAGAACTCATCCTCCAGTGACACAGAGGTCCGGTGGCCGCGCAGGGTAAGCGATCGTTTGGCTGGCCGCGTCACTCGCGCGCCTTCCCGTCGAGGTCTCTTTCGGCTTTCTCAGCGCGGGCTGTTTGCAAGCGTTTTTCCGCTTTGCTGCGGCCAAACTTCACGGCGTTTTCATCGGCCTGCACCTTTTTGTCGGCACGGGCCTTGGCCTTGCGGAATTTGTTCAGGTTCACCACGGTCATGGCGCCAACTTAGCGCAGCCCACCCCGCTTGCCCAGAGGGGCCTAGGCCTCTGAGGGGGTGGATTTCGCGCAGTCTTTGCCAAAAGCGGTGGCAAACACAGGGGAGGTTGCCAGTGACAAACCGCTGAGCAGCAGCAAGATCACAAGGAATATCGGGGGCAGGTAGGTGTTGCGCATCATATGGCTCTCTTTCCGTTAACAGGGGTGAAACGGTCGAAGGGCAGATTTCCGGCGCAAAAATCTGTTACGGCAAGGAAAAAAGGCAGCCCGCGAAGGCCGCCTTTTCAAATCAAACCAGATCAGAGATCAGTCTTTCGGGCCGATCATCTGTTCAGGGCGCACCACGGCGTCAAAGGTTTCGGCGTCCACAAAGCCGAGCGCGATGGCCTCTTCTTTCAGCGTGGTGCCGTTCTTATGCGCGGTCTTGGCCACGGTGGTGGCGTTGTCATAGCCAATGGTCGGGGCCAATGCGGTGACCAGCATCAGGCTTTCTTTCATCAGCTTGTCGATGCGCGGTTCATTGGCCTTGATGCCCAGAAGCATCCGCTCGGTGAAACTGTCGGCAACGTCGCCCAGCAGCTGCATGGACTGCAACAGATTGTAGGACATCATCGGGTTGTAGACGTTCAGCTCAAAGTGACCCTGCGAGCCCGCAAAGGTCATCGCCGCGTTGTTGCCCATGACATGGGCTGCCACTTGGGTCATTGCCTCAGCCTGGGTTGGGTTCACCTTGCCCGGCATGATCGAGGAACCCGGCTCGTTCTCCGGCAGGATCAGCTCGCCCAGACCCGAACGCGGGCCGGAGCCCAGGAAGCGGATGTCGTTGGCGATCTTGTACATGGCACCGGCGACGGTGGCCAAAGCACCAGACATAAAGACCATCGCGTCATGGGCGGCCAGTGCTTCGAATTTGTTCGGCGCGGTGACAAGGGGCAGACCGGTGATGTCGGCCATGTTTGCCGCAACCTTTTCGCCCCAGCCTTTCTGGGTGTTCAGGCCGGTGCCAACCGCGGTGCCCCCTTGCGCCAGCTCATAGATGCCGGGCAGGGCGGCCTCAACACGGGCGATGCCTTGACGGATCTGGTGGGCATAGCCGCCAAATTCCTGGCCCAGTGTCAGCGGGGTTGCATCCTGCGTGTGGGTCCGGCCAATCTTGATGATGTATTTGAATTCTTCGGACTTCTGCTCCAGCCCTTCGGCCAGTTTGGTCAGACCCGGCAGCAGCGTGTCACGCACCATCATGGCGGCGGCAATGTGCATCGCGGTCGGGAAGGTGTCGTTGGAGGACTGACCCATGTTGCAGTGGTCGTTGGGATGCACCGGATCTTTGGAGCCGATCACGCCGCCGAGGATTTCAATCGCGCGGTTTGCAATCACCTCGTTCGAGTTCATGTTTGACTGGGTGCCGGACCCGGTCTGCCAGACCACCAGCGGGAAGTTGTCGTCAAACTTGCCCTCAAAAACCTCACCAGCTGCCTGAATGACCGCATCGCCGATTTTGGCGTCCAGCTTGCCCGACTCTTTGTTGGCCATGGCGCAGGCCTGTTTGATCACCCCCAGCGCGCGCACGATGGCGACAGGCTGTTTTTCCCAACCAATGGGGAAGTTCATGATCGAACGCTGGGTCTGCGCGCCCCAATATTTGTCAGAAGGAACTTCGAGGGGGCCGAAGCTGTCGGTTTCGGTGCGGGTATTCGCCATGATGACCTCCGAGATATCTGTTGAGGTTTTCATAGCGCACTCACCGTAAAGTGCAATGCTGTATACCGTGGGATACCGTCAAAGGGGCCACGCCGTGACGCTGCGCCGCAAGTTTTTGCAGGCCTCTGGCGACTTCTGCGGGTTGACAGGGGCTGTCAGCAGCCGGGTTGCCCGCCATAGCCTGGCAAGGTAGCCCGATGGAAAAGGAATTTCCCAATGCGCGCCAGTCTGCGTCAGAAAGCCATATCCGTTTGCGACGCCAAAATCGCCCAAAAAGGTGACACTGTTGGCCTGTCCTTCTACGCCTTCTTTGCCAACAAAAACGACGATCCGGACCTGTTGATGGAGGCGGCCCAGTGGTGGATCAAAACCCACCAGCTGGACCACTTTGAAAAGGCAGTCAAAGTGCGCGAGTTGATTGCTTCTGGTGCCTAGCCCTGAGGCTTAGGTTCGCTCAGGCCCGTTCGATTCGGTAGATCGTGGCCGGTGGCAGGTTGCCCCAGACCGTGGCCAGCTTGCGGGAGGTCAGGCCCAGATCGGCCAGCAGATCATCGCCAAAGGGCGTGCGGATCGAATAGGTGAATTGGGTGAAGCTTGCCCCCGGCGCCATGACGCGGAAAGACGGCTCCAGCACGCTGCGTTGCAGTTCGGGACGGGACAACATCGGCACGCCGGAAATCACTGCGCCAATATTGTTGATGCCAATCTTATCAATGTCCTGGCCGGGCCGGTTCAGCACATTCACACTGGGAAACTTTTCCCGCAGCTGGTCACAGAACCGCTCTCCCATTTCCAACAGGGTCAGCCGTTCCGGCGCTACCCCGTGTTCCAGAATGGCGCGGGTGAAGCTACCGGTGCCGGGGCCAATTTCGACAATCGGGCCTTGCACCTTTTCCAGCCCTTCACACATCCACTGCGCCGTTTTGGCTGAGGACGGGGCCACCGCCCCAACTTCGCCGGGTCTGCGGATCATTTCGCCAAGAAAAAGGGAGAAGTCCCGTGCCATTGAATGTGCTCCGTTCTAAAATTTGCCCGGCAAACCGCCCCGGGCGCTGAAAATCTCTGCAGCCTAGATATGGCGAAAACATGTAAATGTTAGATGGCACTCTGCGGTCAAAACCTCAGGTGGCGAAAAATCGCCAAACGGGTGTGCAGCAACGCTTCACCCAAAAGAAAACCCCTCACGCGGCGACGTAAGGGGCTGAAAATTCAAGATGTTTCGCAGGTTATTTGCGGAAACTGTCAAGGCTGACCACTTCAGCCTCCTTTTGCTCCACCGGCGCTTCCTGCTCGGAGTCAACAACCACAGGGGCAGGGGCCTCATCCGCCATAGCAAGGATTTCGGCGTCTTCTTCTTCATCCAGATCATCGGGGCTTTCGAACCGCAGGCCAAATTCGACCGACGGGTCCACAAAGGTTTTGATGGCGTCATACGGCACATAGAGCGGTTCCGGCTGGTCGCCAAAGTTCAACGTCACATGGAAGCCGTCCTCCTCCACCAGCAAGTTGTCATACCAGTGCTGCATCACCACCGTCATTTCGCTGGGATAGCGTTCGCGCAACCAATTTGCCAAAACAGAATCTGCGTGGGTGGTGTCAAAAGTGATGAAGAAATGGTGCTCACCCGGTAGGCCGTTTTGGGCCACATCTTCCAACACCTCCTGAATGAGGCTGCGCATCGCGCGGTGCATCAGATTGCCATAGTCGATGCTGTCGGACATATGAGTGCCTTTCTTCTTGTGCGTCTGCCGTTCGAATTCGACGGGATCACGACGTGTTTTTACGGGCTTCACGGGGCAGTCCGGTGTAATGCGTCCGGTCTGTCTGGGCCACAATTTCTGTGGATGAGCATAGGGTATCCGCACCAAAACGGAAGGGTGTCCGGCAAAAAAAGAACAGGTGCCAAGGGGATGTGGGGCGTGGCCTGCGTTGCTTGGGGGGCGTTATGCCAAAACGCCCAATGCACCCAAAGCCAACGCCAGTGCTGCAAGGGTGAGGAGGGTTGTCATCATGCCGCGTTTTAACGGCCCCATCATCCCCAGCGCCAGGATCATGAAGCCCGCGACCAGGGGCGAAAAACTAGACCAGACAGGCACAGGCGCCCAAGCGGATTGCTGCACTTCTCCAAAGAGAACTTGCAGCGCGAACCAGATCGACAGGTTGGCAATCACCCCGGTGACCGCGGCTGTGATGGCGGTCAGCGCGCTGGACAGCCGTGGCAGTTGGGTCAGCATGGCCACATAGGGTGCACCGGCAAAGATCCAAAGAAAACAAGGGATAAACGTAACCCAAAGGGTGAGGGCACTGGCGACAATTGCCAGTGCGATGCCGCCTTGAGAGTGGCCTGCCAGGGTGCCGACAAACTGTGTTATCAGGATCAGCGGCCCCGGCGTGGTTTCCGCCAGCCCCAGAGCGTCGATCATTTGTGGCAGGTTCAGCCAGCCGTGATCCTGCACCACGGTCTGCGTCATATAGGCCAACACCGCATAGGCGCCGCCAAACGTGACAATAGCCAGTTTTGAAAAGAACAGGGCAAGCGTCAGCAAAAACTCTTGGTTGAAGGCAAAGAGAACTGCGATTGGAGACAGCCAGAGCGCCAGACAAATCAGCACGGGTCGCCACAGAAAACGGGGGACCTGTGTTGTTGTTACAGAAGCTGCTGTCGGTCCGGGACGCAGCGCGCCCCAAAGCGCAGCACAGAGCACCACCAAAGGAAAAGGCAGCTGCAGAACGAAGATTGCCAGAAACGACACGCCAGCAAGGGCGATGCCTTCGAGGCCCTTGAGCGCCTTGGCCGCGATTTTGCGCAGGGCAAAAAAGACAACGCCCACAACTGCGGCCTGAATCCCAACAAATCCGGCCTGCACCAAAGGCAGATCGCCATAGCTGATATAGGCCAATGCCAGCGCCAGAATAACCGCCGCACCCGGCAGCACAAACAGGCCCCCTGCAATCAGCCCGCCCAGAACACCGCGCTTCATCCAGCCTGCATAGGTGGCCAGCTGCATCGCCTCGGGTCCCGGCAACAGCATGCAAAACGACAGGGCAGAGAGAAACTGCTTTTCACTCAGCCAGGGGCGGTCGTCGACCAGCTCTTTGTGCATCAGGGCGATCTGCGCGGCAGGCCCACCAAAGGACAACAGCCCGATCCGGCCAAAAACCCGCGTCACTTCGGACAGGCTGGCCTGTGCGCCAGTGCTGGTCTCTGCCGTGCTCATGTCTGTCTGCCCGTAGCCTGCGTCCTGTCCGTTAGGCCCGTCTTAAGCGGTGATCCGTAGAAGCGATAGGGGCAAGTTGGTTTGGGAAGCGTTTAGTGCAGGTTTCTGTTGCCAGGTACCTGCGAACCCCGCCTGAAGCTGCTAGGCGTCAGGACTTAAGTTTCGGTAACTCCGACTGCTTACGCAGCCATTGCGACCGGAGCACGATTGTCGTTTGCAATTGTACTTGTCGAACCGATAACGGTGGTATCTCACCGAGACAAAGCTAACCCCTTTAGACGTCCGTCGATCCTATTTCGGCCCCATTCGCCTCAAACGAAGGTTTTGTGGTGGAGCCGCCGGGTACCGCCCCCGGGTCCGATCCGTTTATTACGAGCGCGTTTATGTCCATAGTCCCCAAGGGAACACCCTCTATATAGTCAGCCTCTTGCCGGATGCAAAGGGGCGAATTGCGTGCCCCGCTGCGCCAGGGCCGCGCTTGGAATGTTGCTCCGTGATGCTCCCCTCCAATGGGTGTGAGTGGCGGCGTTGATTCTATGTGCCAGCCCAGCGTGCCATCGAAAGCCTAAAATAGTGTTAATAGGGCGCACGCCAATCAGCGCATGGTCTGCGCGAGGTCCAAAGTCTCTTTACACAATGTGTTTAATGCGGCTTCAATCGCCGAAACATCCCGGTTTTTCAAAGCGTCCAAAATGGCCTCATGTTGCAGCAGGATCCCTTCCCGCGACCGCCTATTGTAGGTTAGCATGTTCATTAACGGCTGCATCGCCTCAACAGCGCCTGCCATCTGGTAACAGAGAACCGGGTTTTGCGTCGCGTCGACAAGCGCGCGATGAAACCGGACGTCGGAGGCGCAGAACGCTTCGTCGCTGAGAGATGTTTGATTTTGTAGGGAAAACTCAGTCTCCATCCGCGCGATGTGCTGCGCATCACGATGCTCAGCTGCCAGAGCAGCGCAGGCGCGTTCAAGGGCAAAACGGGCGGCGCAGGCGGTGGCGAAATCCACCCCATTCATGCTTAACAACAGGGTCGACGTGGTGACATGATGGGCCCGTGCTTCTTCATAGCTTAAACGGTTCACAAAAGCCCCGCCCGAGGCCCCCCGCTGCGTTCTGATAAGCGATTGCGCTGCCAGCCTTTTCAAAGCTTCCCGTACAGTGGAGCGAGAGACCGAAAAGCGCTGTGACAACTCGGATTCAGAAGGCAATCTGGCGTCCACAATCAACTGGCCCGATATGATCGCCCCGCGAATTTCCTCGGCGATCGCGCTTGAGAGATCCGCTGAAACGGGTTTTGAATTGTCAGACATTTCTCTTGGCCTCACGCGATTTATTTGTCAGACATTTAACAGGCACGCCGGAATCACGCAAGATTCTGGTAAGGGTTCGGACAGTTTTCGAAATGGAATAGCTATGATCACAAGCGCTTATTGCCTGCAGATGGCACACTACAATCATTGGCAAAACACGGAGATGACTGCGGCGTTGGAGGGGCTGTCTGAGGGCGAGCGCGTTTTGGACCGCGGGGCGTTTTTCGGGTCTATCCAGCACACGGCAAACCATTTGCTTTGGGGCGATTTGACCTGGTTGTCGCGGTTTGACGGTGGTGCAGGGCCGGAGGTCACCCTGCAGGACAGCGGCTCAGCTGCCCGCGATTTTGAGGATTGGCGCCAGCAGCGTGTGGCTCTGGATCAACGGTTTGTTGCCTGGGCAAAAACCGTGCAAAATGTTGATCTAGAAGGCGATTTTGAATGGTACTCAGTCGCGATGCAGCGGCAGTTTAAGCTGCCCAAAGCGCTCTGCATTATGCAGATGTTTAACCATCAGACCCATCATCGCGGGCAGATTCACGCGATGGTAACTGCGGCCGGAGGGGCGGGCTGGACAACGGACCTGCCTTTCATGCCCGAAGCGTTTACCGAATCTTAATCTGGGGAGGATAGAAGATGTTCAAAGCACTGGTTGTTGACAAATCCGAAGATGGGCACACGCAGGCGGCGGTGCGTGACCTCTCTCTGGCGGAGTTGCCGCATGCTGAAGTTACGGTCGCGGTCGAGTATTCGACCGTGAATTACAAGGATGGGCTTTGCTTGGGGGCAGGCGGCGGTTTGGTGCGCAAGTATCCGCATGTGCCGGGCATTGACTTCGCCGGCACCGTCGAAGCCTCGGAGGATCCGCGTTACAAACCGGGTGACAAAGTTGTGCTGACCGGTTGGCGCGTGGGAGAGGCGCATTGGGGCGGCTATGCGCAAAAGGCGCGGGTGAAAGCGGATTGGCTGGTGCCGTTGCCAGAGGGGCTCAGCCCGCGGCAGGCGATGGCCGTGGGAACGGCGGGATTCACGGCCATGTTGGCGGTCATGGCGTTGGAGGACCACGGGTTGAAGGCGATCCCCGGCCCGGTGCTGGTGACTGGCGCGGCAGGGGGGGTTGGGTCGGTCGCAACAGCGATTTTGGCCAACCTGGGCTACGAGGTTGCTGCGGTGACCGGACGCCCCGAGAGCGAGAAATACCTACGTTCTTTGGGGGCGACACAGATTGTCGCGCGGGAAGAGCTGAACGAAACGACCAAACGCCCGCTGGAGAGCGAGAGCTGGTCTGGCTGCGTTGACGCTGTCGGCGGCGCGATGCTGGCGCGGGTTCTGGGGCAGATGAAATATGGCGGGTCAGTTGCGGCTGTGGGTCTGGCAGGCGGTGCAAACCTGCCCGCAACGGTCATTCCGTTCCTGCTGCGCGGGTTAAACCTGTTGGGCATCGACTCGGTCATGCAACCGTTTGACAACCGGCAACGGGCTTGGCAGCGGGTGGTTACCGATTTGCCGCTGGCACGGCTGGAAGAAATGGTGCAACCGGCGACACTTGCAGATCTGCCGCAGTTGGGCGCCGATATCCTGCAGGGTAAAGTGCAGGGGCGTGTGGTGGTTGATGTGAATGGCTGACACGGGCTAAGGACCGGTGCCCCCGGTCCTTGACGACACCAAAATTGCGAGACAAAGCTTGCGCCATGACTGAATTGGACATCACATTTGTGCGCGGGCAGTTTCCCGCTTTCGCCGAGTCAAGCCTTGCCGGCCAGGCCTTCTTTGAAAATGCCGGAGGGTCCTACACCTGCCGTCAGGTCTTGGATCGTCTCACCCGGTTTTACCACCAACGCAAGGTGCAGCCCTACGCGCCCTATGCGGCAAGCCAAATGGCTGGCGCTGAAATGGATGAGGCGCGGCAGGGTCTTGCTGGGCTCATGGGCGTTGCCACGGACGAGGTGAGCTTTGGCCCCTCCACGACGCAGAACACCTATGTTCTGGCGCAAGCCTTCCGGCAATGGTTGTCACCAGGGGAAGCTATTGTGGTCACAAATCAGGACCATGAAGCCAATTCCGGTCCTTGGCGGCGACTGGCCGACGAAGGGGTTGAGGTGCGCGAATGGCGGATCAACCCGACAACGGGCAAGCTGGAACCAGCGGATCTTGAGAACCTACTGGACGAAAAGGTCCGTCTGGTGTGTTTTCCGCATTGCTCCAACGTTGTCGGAGAGGTCAATCCGGTGATCGAAATCACCGCGATGGCCCATGCAGCGGGGGCATTTGTCTGTGTCGACGGGGTCAGCTATGTGCCGCACGGGATCCCGAATGTGGGCCTCATGGGGCCGGATATCTATCTGTTTTCGGCTTACAAAACCTTCGGTCCGCATCAGGGCATCATGGTGATCCGACGGGATCTGGGGCTGCAATTGCCCAATCAGGGCCATTTCTTCAACAGTGACACCTTGTATAAACGGTTCACCCCGGCCGGGCCCGATCATGCGCAGGTGGCGGCCTGTGCGGGCATGGTGGATTATGCCCGCGATCTGGCGGCGCACCACGGTGCAGGCGGTGATCTGACCGCGATCGGCGAGGCAGCGCATGATTTGATGCGAGCGCGTGAAGTGCAGCTTCTGTCCCCAGTGATGGACTATTTGGCCAATCGCAATGATCTGCGCGTCCTGGGACCACAAGACCCGGAAACCCGGGCGCCAACCGTCGCTGTTGATTTGGGGCGCAATGCGGAGGCGGTGGCGGCAGAGCTGGCGCAACACGGCATTATGGCAGGCGGCGGAGATTTTTACGCGGTTCGAGCGTTGACGGCGCTGGGGATCGATCCGGCGCAGGGTGTGCTGCGTTTGAGCTTTACCCATTACACCAGCGAGGGTGAAATTCAGCAACTTCTCAAGGGTTTGGACGCGGTTCTTTAAGGAACAGCTGTAAATGCGCGTGGGGCAAACGAAGTCCATTAAATTGATCTGGTCGCAAGGCTGCATCGTAATGGCATAAAAGGCTGTTTTATGACGCAAGATCCCTTTGCCGCCCCTATTCTGGTCTGGCTCCGACGTGACCTAAGGCTGCGGGACAATCCTGCCCTGTCGGCAGCGGCCGCGTCTGGGCGGCCTGTTGTGCCTGTCTTTCTGTGGGACCCAGTGTTCGATGCGCTTGGGGCGGCGCCGCGATTCCGTTTTGGGCGCGGTCTTTCGCAGTTTCAAACATGCTTGAAACAATTGGGCAGCGCGCTTGTTCTACGGCGGGGTGAGGCGCTGAATGCGTTGCAACAGTTGGTGGCGGAAACGGGGGCAACGGCGCTTTATTGGAACAGGCAATACGACCCGGGCGGCATTGATCGCGACCGGCGGATCAAAAAACAACTCTCCGATTCCGGGCTGGAGGTGCGCAGTTTCATGGGCAACCTGCTGTGTGAACCTTGGCAGGTTAAAACGGGATCCGGGGGCCATTACCGGGTCTATTCACCGTTTTGGCGTGCCCTGTCCCGGCAGGACATTGCACCGCCGCTCCCTGCGCCGACCCATTTGCGACCGCCGGTGCAATGGCCGCAATCGGATGCGTTGGTCACGTGGCAGCTTGATCGCCCGATGCAGCGTGGCGCTGAGGTGGTTGCCCCTCATCTGCGGGTGGGCGAGGCGGCGGCGCAGGTGCAACTGGCAGCATTTCTGGAGGAGAAACTGCCGAATTATGCTGACCACCGGGATCTGCCCGCGCAACCGGCTACCTCTGGCCTCAGCGAACCTCTGGCCTACGGCGAGGTTTCGGCGCGCGATATCTGGCATCAAACCGCGCTGCGGACAGGGGGCGAGGTGGCCCATAAGTTCCTGAAAGAATTGGCTTGGCGCGATTTCGCCTGGCATCTGACTTATCATGATCCCCATATTTTGACGTCTTGCTGGCGACCGGAGTGGCAAGGGTTTCACTGGCATGAGGACACGCAGGCCGCGGTGTTCCAGGCTTGGCGACAGGGGCGCACCGGCATCCCCCTGGTGGATGCGGGGATGCGTGAGTTGTTTGTGACCGGCAAGATGCACAATCGGGTGCGGATGGTGGTGGCGTCCTTTCTGACAAAACATCTGCGTATGCATTGGCGGCTGGGGCAGGCCTGGTTTGCCGATACGCTGGTGGATTGGGATCCGGCGTCAAATGCGATGGGTTGGCAATGGGTGGCCGGCTGCGGGCCTGATGCGGCGCCCTATTTTCGGATATTCAACCCGGAAACCCAGCGGGCCAAGTTTGACCCGGACCAATGCTACACGCGGCGCTGGCTGGCAGAGTTGTCACCCGATCCGGGGCCGGAGGCATTGGCGTTTTTTGACGCCGCCCCACGCCAGTGGCAGGTCGATCCCGCGCAGGGCTATCCCTCTCCAATTGTTGATTTGGCTGCGGGGCGGCAGGCGGCCTTGGCAGCATTGGTGCAGTTCAAGGCGGGCGCAGAACATCCGTTGAACGAATGAAAACCTTGATCGGAAACGCATTTCTTGCCAGCCTGAGGGAAATCGCTGGGGGAATTGCCAATGATCCTGACGACAACCGAAGGTCAAGAGAACCTGCCCAGATACTTTCCGCAGGTGTTTCAGCAGGCGTGTAAACTGCGCGCAGGCCGGCTGGATTTTACCCTACCAGACGGGCGAACTTTTCGTGCGGAAGGCCAAGCACCGGGGCTGGTGGCGGAGCTGGTGGTGCACAACGTTGATACGTTCACACGTTTGGTGCGCGAAGGTGATCTGGGCTTCTGTGATGCGTATCTGGACGGCTGGTGGGACAGCCCGGATCTGCAGGGCTTTCTGGATCTGCTGCATGACCGCAATGACGACCTCTATGAGGGGTTTCCCGGCATGTTTCTGGTGCGAGCCTATGAGCGGATGCGCCATTGGATGAACGGCAACAGCCGCAAACAAGCACGCAAAAACATCAGTTATCACTATGACTTGGGCAACGCATTTTATGCGCTCTGGCTGGATCCTTCGATGACCTATTCCTCGGCGCTTTTTGAATCCGGCCAAGAAAGTCTGGAGGCCGCCCAAAAGGCAAAATATGCGTCGATGGTGGATCGGATCGGGGCGATGCCCGGCGATCACGTGCTGGAGATCGGCTGCGGCTGGGGTGGGTTTGCGGAATATGCCGCCGGCGAACGTGGCTTGCGGGTCACCGGGCTGACGATTTCAGAAGAGCAGTTGAGTTACGCGCGGGAACACATTGAAAAGGCAGGGCTTTCGGATAGGGTGGATTTCCGGCTGCAGGACTACCGCGATGAGGTGGGGCGCTATGATGGTATCGCCAGTATCGAGATGTTTGAAGCCGTCGGTGAGAAATATTGGCCTGCCTACTTCGAGACGTTGAAACGGTGTTTGAACCCCGGTGCCAAGGCAACCTTGCAGATCATCACCCTGCAAGAAGCGCGGTTTGAAACCTACCGAAAAGGCGTTGATTTTATACAAAAATACATCTTCCCTGGTGGTATGTTGCCGTCCAAAACCGCGCTTCGCGAACAGGTGCAAGCGGTCGGTTTGGAACAGGTGGACAGCTTTGCCTTTGGTGACAGTTACAGCCAGACGCTGCGGCGCTGGCACTACGCGTTTAACGCCCGTTGGCCTGAGGTTGCGGCGCTTGGCTTTGACGACCGGTTTCGGCGGATGTGGAATTTTTACCTGACCTCCTGCGCCGGATCGTTTCGCGGCGAGAATTGCGACGTCGTTCAACTGACAGTAGCCAAACCGGCCAAAGGCTGAGTATATCTGAGAAATCCGTGAACCGCGGGCCAGCGCAAGGAGAGTGACATGGGACTGACAGCAGCACGTGTGGTGGGCGCCATTATGCTTGCCGGGCTGGGATGGCTCGTGTCCGATCTGATCCGCCCGCTGATGCCGGAAAGCACGATTTTTGGCTGGTTCAACTATGTGAACCTTGGTCTGGGCTGGATTGTTGGCTGGTCGATGCTGGGTCCCAAGGCGGGCAGTGGCATGATGGCGGCCCTGGGCAACGGTGTCACCGTGGCCTTTGCGATGGGGTTTCTGGGGCTGTTTACGCAAGCGGTGAATGAGATGCTGCGGCTTTCCACCCGCAAGATGTATGCCGGGCCGATGAAGGCGATTGAGGATCTGTTTCGGATCATGGCAGAGTTCGGTCAGGTGCTGCTGCACCCTACCGTGATTGGGCCGCTGATCATTGGCGCGGTGGTGATTGCAGTGTTGGTTGAAATGGCCAATAGCGTTTGGCGCTGAACCTGTTAAGTCTTGGGGAGATTTGAGTCCCCAAGTGCCAGAGCACCCGGAATCCCGATATGACCGCTTTGTTTTTCTATGGCACCCTGCGCCATCTTCCCTTGCTTGAAACCGTGATCGGCCGTCCGCTGGAGGGCGTTGACCTGTCGGAGGCCGCGCTGCCGGACTATGTGATCCATTGGGCTGACGGGCAGGCCTTTCCTTTGATCCTGCCACAGGCGGGGGGGCAGGCGGTGGGTCTGCTGGGAAAGGGGTTCAGCGATGAAGACGTCGCCCGGCTGGACTATTACGAACGGGTTTTTGGCTATGATCTGAAATGGGTGGAGGTCACCGGCCCCGACGGTGCGCAGAAGGTGCAGATGTTCTGGCCACCAGAAACCACCTATGCTGCGGGACCGGCCTTTGTGTTGTCGGACTGGGCAGCAAGATGGGGCGCGGTGAACTGCCGCGCGGCGGAAGAGGTCATGGGCTACCGCGGTCAGAAAACTCCCGAAGACCTGGGCGCAATCTACGGCATGATCCATGCGCGGGCGGCCTCTTACGTTTTGGCGCAGACCGAAGACACCGTGCTAGGCCCCTCTGGCAATGCACGGGCTGACGTGGAAATTCTTGCGACGTCAAACCCTTACGCAAACTTCTTTGCGCTATCTGAGATGCGGCTGCGTTATCGACGTTTTGATGGCGAGATGAGCCCGGTGCTGGACCGCGCCGCGTTTTTGGGCACCGATGCTGCGCTGGTTCTGCCCTATGACGCTGGGCGCGACCGTGTGTTGCTGATCGAGCAGTTCCGCATGGGTCCCTTGGCGCGCGGTGACAAAGGTCCCTGGCAGCTGGAGCCGATTGCCGGACGGGTGGATCCCGGCGAAACGCCTGAGGACTGCGCCCGCCGCGAAGCCGTTGAGGAGGCTGGCCTGACTCTGGACCGGTTGGAAGAGATCCACCTTGGCTACCCGTCGCCCGGCTGTGTCAGTGAGTTTTTCCACATCTACCTTGGCCTTGTGGACCTGCCTGATGGGGCGGCCAAAGTGGCCGGTGCGGCGGGGGAACACGAAGACATCAAAGGCCATTTGATGCCCCTCGATCAGGCGTTGGAAATGTTGGATGCTGGCCAAATCCGGGTCACGCCGCTGGCGCTGGCGTTGCATTGGCTGGCACGGAATCGGGACCGACTGCGCAACGCCGCTTGAGGTCTGGCACAGAGACGCCTAAATCTGGGTACGAACCTGATAAGGAAAGACATCATGCGCATTGCACGCGACCTGGCAGATGCCATCGGCAAAACCCCTCTGATCCGTCTCAACGCGGCGAGCGAAGCGACCGGCTGTGAGATCCTGGGCAAGGCTGAGTTTTTGAACCCCGGCCAGTCGGTCAAGGACCGCGCGGCGCTTTACATCATCAAAGATGCCATCGCCAAAGGTCAGCTGAAACCGGGCGGCACCATCGTGGAGGGCACCGCTGGCAACACCGGCATTGGTCTGGCGCTGGTTGGTGCTTCGATGGGGTTCAAAACGGTGATTGTGATCCCCGAAACCCAGAGCCAGGAAAAGAAAGACATGATCCGCCTGGCCGGCGCGCAGCTGGTTGAGGTGCCCGCAGCCCCCTACAAGAACCCCAACAACTATGTGCGTTACTCGGAACGTCTGGCCAAGGCCTTGGCCGAAACAGAAGAGAACGGCGTGATCTGGGCCAACCAGTTTGACAATGTGGCCAACCGTCAGTCGCATGTGGAAACCACCGGCCCAGAGATCTGGGAACAGACCGATGGCAAAGTGGATGGGTTCATCTGCGCCGTCGGCTCGGGTGGGACGCTGGCAGGGGTGGGCATGGCGCTGCAGCCCAAGGGTGTGAAAATCGGTCTGGCCGATCCGATGGGTGCGGCGCTTTACAGCTACTATGCCCATGGTGAATTTGCCTCCACCGGAACCTCGATCACCGAAGGGATCGGGCAGGGCCGGATCACGGCAAACCTCGAAGGGTTCACGCCGGATATGAACTACCAGATCGCCGACGAAGACGCCTTGCCGATGGTCTTTGACCTCTTGCAGGACGAAGGCCTGTGTCTGGGGGGCTCTTCGGCAGTGAACATCGCCGGTGCGGTGCGCATGGCCAAGGACATGGGGCCGGGCCACACCATTGTGACAATCCTGTGTGACTATGGCACCCGCTATCAGTCGAAGCTGTTCAATCCCGAGTTCCTGGCCGAAAAAGGCCTGCCGCAGCCGGAATGGCTGACCAAGGAACTGCCCGCGCCGCCAGCGGTTTTTGAAAACCCCTAAGATATGGCGTTGCGGGGGCAGGGGAGGACATGGTGGACCAGCTGGGTGAATGCCCTGCTGGTCGCCTTTTTGCTGGCGCTGCCGGTGCTGCCACTGCTGGCAGATCCTGCATGGGCGCAGAGCGGTGGCGCCCCCGCCGCCAATGCTGAAACCGAAGCCTGGGAACGCACCGCCGCCCGCGCCGAGGCCGCTTTGGAGGCAGGACGTGCCTCTGATGCAGCACTGGAGGCGCTGCGGGCCGAACTGGTCAGCTGGCGCGAAGATTTCCTGAAAGCACAGGGCGCAAATGCCCAGCGGATTGCCAATCTGCGGCGGCAGTTGGCTGTGCTGGGCGACGCCCCCGACGAAGGCGGCGAAAGTGCCGAGATCGCAGCGCGGCGCAGCGACCTGACCGGCCAGCTGTCCCGCCTTCTGGCTCCGGTTCTGGCCGCCGAAGAGGCGCACAGCCGTGCCAGCGGCTTGATTGCCGAGATTGACAGCATTCTGCGCAACCGGCAGGCCGATGCCTTGGTTTCCTTGGGGCCAAGCCCGATCAATCCGGTGCTCTGGCCCGACGCGCTGGTGGAGCTGTCCAGCGCTCTGACGGGGCTGCGCAATGAGTTGCAGGGCAATCTGGATAATGAATTGCGCCAGTTCGAGTTCCGCCAGAACCTCTTGGTTACACTGCCGCTGACGCTTTTTGGTTCTGTGATGTTGCTGCGCGGGCGTCGCTGGGCTGGTGGTCTTGCCGGACGTCTGCGCCATCTGCCCGGCCCACTGGGCGAGGTCTGGTCCTTCCTTGTGTCGATGGCCAAGGTGGCGATGCCCTGGGCGGGGCTGTTGCTGCTGACTCAAGCGGTGCTCAACAGTGGTTTCATTGGCCTGAAGGGTGAGGTTCTGCTGGCACAGCTGCCGCTTTGGGGCGCGATCATTCTGGCGGCGCGCTGGCTTTGTGAACGGCTGTTTCCAGATGCACCGGCGCCTGCGGTCTTTGACGTGCCCGAAACCCGACGCGGCGAGATGCGCCGACTGGGTGTTATGCTGGGCCTTTTTGTTGTACTGGCGATGGCAACGCAGACCTTCGCCGGTGTTACAGTACTGACCCCAGCCACGGCAGCGGTGCTAAGCTTCCCTGTGCTGGTGCTGACCAGTCTGGCGCTGGCGCGTCTGGCGCGGGTCATTCGCGGCATGCTGGCACCACGTCTGGAGGCAGCTGAAGAATCTGTGCCCTTCCGGCTGCGCGCTGTGCGGCTGTTGGCGCAGGGGGCTCTGATCATTGCCATGGTCAGCCCCGTTTTGGCAGCTGTCGGCTACCGCAACGCCGCCGAGGCGCTGGTCTATCCGGCGGCCATCACCAGCGGTCTTTTGGGGCTGCTGTTTGCGATGCAATATTTCACCGAACAGGCCTATGCGTTGGCCACCAAACGCGATGGTGATCCCGGTGAGGCACTGATCCCCGCCTTGATCGGGGTTGCGCTGGTGGCGCTGTCGCTGCCGGTTCTGGCGCTGGTCTGGGGCATGCGCTTTACCGACCTGACAGAATTGTGGTCGCGTTTCCTGGAAGGTCTGACCATTGGCGACACCCGTATTTCGCCCAGTGACTTCCTCAGCTTTGTGCTGTTGTTTGCCATCGGCTATGTCATCACGCGGATGCTGCAAAACGCGCTCAAAAGCTCGGTGCTGCCCAAAACGCGGATCGATCAGGGTGGACAGACGGCGATTGTGTCCGGTGTCGGCTACATCGGTATCACCATCGCCGCCGTGGTGGCCATCACCGGCACGGGTCTGGACCTCAGCAGCATTGCAATTGTCGCCGGGGCGCTGTCCGTGGGGATCGGCTTTGGCCTGCAGACCATTGTGTCGAACTTCGTCTCTGGCATTATTCTCCTGATCGAACGACCCATTTCCGAAGGTGACTGGATCGAGGTGGGGGGGCAGATGGGCTATGTGCGTGACATTTCGGTGCGGGCCACACGGATTGAAACCTTTGACCGGACCGATGTGATCATTCCCAATGCTGATCTGGTCAGCGGCACAGTCACCAATTTCACCCGTGGCAACACGGTGGGGCGGGTGATCCTGCGCGTTGGGGTGGCCTATGGCACCGATACACGGCGGGTCGAGGCAATCCTGCGCGAAATTGCCGAGGCGCATCCGATGGTGGTGGCAAATCCGGCGCCTGCGGTGCTGTTTCAGGGCTTTGGCGCTGACAGTCTGGATTTTGAGATCCGCGCCATCCTGCGCGATGTGAACTGGTCGCTGACTGTGCGTTCCGAGCTGAACCACGCTATTGCCGCACGGTTCACCGAAGAAGATATTGAAATCCCCTTTGCGCAGCGCGACATCTGGCTGCGCAACCCCGAAGCGTTGCGTCCCGCCAGTACAGCGCCCGCCAACACGGGTGAAACGGGGCAAGAAGAGCCTCCAATTGAATTGAAAAAACCTGAATAAGCCTTATTGAGCCAAGGAGTATGACATGACCGAAGCCCTGTTCCGCGAAGATGCCTATCAACGCAGCGCGGAGGCGCGGGTGGTGTCGTTGACGCCTGAGGGTGGGATCGTGTTGGATCAGTCGATTTTCTACCCCACCGGTGGCGGCCAGCCAGGCGACAGCGGCTCTGTCACCTGGCAGGGCGGAGAGATCAGCATCGCCACCACCGTCAAAGGGGATGAGGGTGCGATTGTTCTGGTGCCTGCCGAGCCATCCCAATTGCCCCCTGCGGGCACCAAAGTCACCCAAGACCTCGATTGGAACCGCCGGCACCGCCACATGCGGGTGCACACGGCGTTGCACCTGTTGTCTGTGGTGATCCCCCTGCCGGTAAGCGGTGGCTCGATCGCTGCGGACAAGGGGCGGCTTGATTTCGACATGCCTGAGGCGCCAGAGGACAAAGAGGCTCTGGCCGAGGCGCTGAATGCTCTGATCGACCGTGATCTTCCGATCTCGGAAACATGGATTTCGGACGCCGAGCTGGAGGCCAACCCCGGTCTTGTCAAAACCATGTCAGTGATGCCCCCGATGGGGCAGGGCCGGGTACGGCTGGTGCGGATCGGCGCAGGAGACGATCAGGTGGATCTGCAGCCCTGTGGCGGCACCCATGTGGCGCGCACCAGCGAAATTGGCCGTATCCGTCTGGGCAAGGTCGAGAAAAAGGGCAAGCAGAACCGACGGGTTTACCTGCATCTTGATGACTGAACGTTAGGCACGCTGCCCGCTTGGTTCAGGCGGCGTTGTCTTCGCTCTCGGTGGCGGGGGTTTCCACCTGCGGAGCCTCATCCGTATCCTGCTCCGGCAGACCCTCCCGCGACAGCAGAATGGCAATTGGGCGCAGTTCCGGCACCTGAGAGCAGATGATCATCATCGCCACCATGATCGGCACCGACAGGAACATCCCCGGGACGCCCCAGACCGCCCCCCAGAAGGCAAGGTTGATGATGATCCCGAAGGACGACAGTCGCAGCGCCCGCCCCATCAGCATCGGATCGATCACAGAACCGGCCAGAAACTGGATCAGCCCCACGGTGACAAAAATCGCGGCCGTCGGTCCCGGTTCCCCCAATTGCACAAAGGTCACCAGCGCCACCAGAACGGTGGCCACGATAGAGCCGATGTTGGGGATATAGTTCAGCACAAAGGTCAGAATGCCAAGCGCGGCTGCCAGCTCCAGCTGGAAGAACCCTGCCACCACATAGACCATCACCCCGGTCGCCGCACTGACGCCGGACTTTACCAGCAGGTAGTAGTTCACCCGGTGAATAATGGTGCCAATGGTGCGGCCAACCCGTTTCGCCCTCTCTTCATCACCGATAAAGTTCAACAGCTTGGTGTTGAACCAGATCCGCTCGGCAAAGAGGAAGCCAACAAAAAGGATGATCAACACGGTGGCCGACATCAGGTTACCCGCCTGACCTGCCGCAGTGCGCAGGTAGCTGCCCACATCAACTGAGCTGACCGAGTTGAACACCGACTGCTCCACATCTTCGCCCATCCAGGCCACCATCGCGGCAACCGCCCGTGGCAGGTTTTCCGCATATGTCAGCGTGGTGGTCAGAACCGTGTTGATCTGGCTCAGGATGATGGAGGTCAACACCAGCATCCCCGCTGAAATCAGCGCCAAAGCGGTCAGTGAGGCCAAGAGGTTTGGGATCCGCAGTGGGCCAATCCGTTGCCGGGCAATGAAATTGATCGCATCGCTGGTCAAGGAGAACAGCACAATCGCCGTCGCCAAGGACACCAGCAAGAACCGCGCCTGCACCAGCAAAAACAGCACCACTGCAAAGGCAATGATGATCAGCGCCCCGGTCTGAACCCGATCCATCTGTGTTTTGCCACGTTCCAGAACGGGCAGGCGGCGGGCAGTTGGGGGGCGGCGGTGGCTTTGGTTCATCGGGACTTGCTTTCGGGGTCTTGCGAGCGGCCTTGAGCAGGCCGGAGAGGACAGCGCACCCTAGGTGCGCGGGCACTATGTGCGATGCGGGCTCAGGATACAACAGATCAGCGCGTTTTCAGATGGATAGGCCTGTCACATTTCGGTGCCATGCTGAAAAGCTGACCAGAGGGCTGCGGCAGCGGAGCGGGCACAAAAATCTCAATTTGGCGCCGATAGTTTCACTTTTGGGCTTGCGGAGGCGGGAGAGCTTTTATAGATGGTGCTCACCTTCTCTTCTGCGGAAGAGAATTGTAGAGAGGTGGCCGAGTGGTCGAAGGCGCGCGCCTGGAAAGTGCGTAGGCGGGAGACCGTCTCGAGGGTTCGAATCCCTTCCTCTCTGCCATATTCACCACTTAAGTTGTTGGTTTTGGTAAACAAATACCAAGGGCTCCGAGCTGGTCCCACATCTGGTCCCACATCCCAACAATTACTCAAAAAAGAATTTGACCTTTGTATCGCGACGCGTATCAGATGGCCTCGATCCCTTTGGATCCGTCTTTCGAAGATTCGCAAGGCGCCTTCTAATCGTTTCCAGACTTATGACGGGTCAGGAAAACCTACACTTTCAGGTTTTTCACTATGTCGTCACGTCTGGACTCCGTCTCCACTCCTGTATCTTTGTTCGACCACTCTGGCGTAGATGCGCCTAAGGTGGCGCCTCTCGAGGCAGCAAGTCAGCGCTCTGTCGGGGCGCTCGTTCCACAGTCTGAGGCCCCACCGTGCGCCTTGCCTATTCGTGAACCTGCCGGTGCAGCTTCTTACGTCGATTGTGGCGCAGATCAGCAGAAATATCTGTCTGTTCAGTCTGTTGCGCAACGCTATGAGGTGTCTGTGGCCACTGTGTGGCGCTGGGCGCAGAAGAAACCTGGCTTTCCCAAGGGTGTGCAACTTTCGCCTGGAACAACGCGCTGGTATCTCCCGGACCTGCTGGCCTTTGAGATGATGCTTCAGCGGGAGGGCGGCTGATGCCCAAATCATTTAGCCACATCCGCCCCA
Source organism: Thalassobius sp. MITS945101 (assembly GCF_047123305.1). GTDB lineage: Bacteria > Pseudomonadota > Alphaproteobacteria > Rhodobacterales > Rhodobacteraceae > Thalassobius. Next base: position 3,587,709 of record NZ_CP138918.1, on the reverse strand, counting down.
AAGAGCATAGCGTCTATTCCGTGCCTCAGGTCATCTCGCTCTACGGCATCCATCGCAATACGTTGTCGAACTGGGTGCATTCTGGTTTGCGCCCTTCGAATGACAGCGGGCTGCAGCTGTTTCGTGGCCTTGAGCTCATCCGATTTCACAAAGAGCGTCGGGAGCGTAGCCGTCGCCGGTTGCGTCAGGGAGAGTTCAAGTGTTTCGGTTGCAAAGCTGCGGTCTTTCCTACTCTTGAAGGCCTGTACATTGAGCCTGCGATCAAACACGCGGGTATGGCCTTTGCACGCTGCCCCGACTGCGATGCGGCCCTTCACAAGCTCCTGAATGAGACTGAATGCAACATGCTTCGTGACGCGCTGGAAAACAACATCACCTTGGGTATCTCAGATGAAGGTAGCCCCCATTTCTTGGGTGGTATTGTGAAAACTGAGGAAAATGAGTCCGCCGACTGGCACATGTGTAATGACGCGGTGATCCACCAATGGCAGATCTATGCGCGCAAGTGGGATGGTAAAACCATCGACAAGTACCTCGCTGCGATCCGCGAATTTGAGCATATGATCGGGGGAAGACCTTTTCAGGAGGTCACTCAAGAAGACGCCGACTGTTACCGCGACTTCCTGATCGGGAAGGCCCTACTGCCAAAAGAGCAAGGAGGGTTGAGCCGCAGCACGGTCAGCAAAAAGGCCGGCCAATTGGCGGCATTTTTCGCCTGGTTGGTTAAACAGTCTGGCTACCGCCGCATGAACCAGATGTTGCCGGAGTATTTTGAACTGCCGCGCAAGGCGTTGGCCAAGGCGCTGGAGTTGGCGCCCCGGGCCTATCCCAAGTTCTCAGAGGTGCCCCTGATGCTGGCCGCTATGCCCTTTGCAACGCTGCAACAGCGCCGGGATCGCGCGATGGTGGCCTTCGCGTTTATCACTGGCTTGCGGGCCGCAGCGCTGACCTCGCTACGGCTCCGTCATCTCAACATGGAGCGGCGTGAGGTGTTCCACGACGGGGCGGAACTGCGCGCCAAGAACAGCAAGAGTTTTATGGTGGATTGGTTCCCGAAAACCGAAGCGCTACAGCCCTATTTCATCGACTGGGTCGACGAATTGCTAGCAAAGGGCTTCCGCCCTTGTGATGCCGTGTTTCCCGCCTGTGGTGATTTGCCAGAGGCGGGTGGAGAAATCCCGGGAAATCACCCAGAAATCGTGCCAATGCGTTCCCAAGCTGCCGTATCACAAGCCTTTGAGGACGCTACCGGCGGCCGCTTCACGCCACATGCTGCGCGTCACACGCTAAAGGCACTTGGCGATACGGTCTGCACCACCCTCGAGCTGTGCACCGCGTGGTCCCGCAATCTCGGTCATGAGACACTGGAAATTACCCAGCGCAACTACGCACAAATGACCAATGAGGCCAAACGTAACCTGCTGACCAAATTCAAGCACCAAACCGGCTTCAGTGCGGGGGACCTTGAGCTGATGTTGCAATACCACAATCACCAGCTTCACCCCGGTACCACCGAGTTCAACCGTGCCCGAAAACTGGATCGCCGTTACAAAAGGCAGCTGCCGTCGGAGGACGATGACGATTTTGAAGTGGTTGAGTAAGGGGGGGGTAGTGGTTGGGGTATGGGGGTTTGGTACCAGCCCCTGCGACGCAGTGTTTCCTGTCACTAGCATCTGCCTGGGGCCGGGGGCGGTCTCAGCAAGCCTCTCCGAGATCGTGCTGATGTGGTCCCAAGGCTATATCACTCAGGTCATTGAGCTTGACCTGAGCCCCTAAATCTCCTCCAGTTTTGTGTAGAGTCCGCCCAACTTAAGGACGGACAAATGAAGACGAGATTCACCGACGAACAGATCATTCAGATGATCAAGGAACAGGAAGCTGGCGAGAAGACGGCTGACGTGTGCAGGCGCTATGGGATCAGCCAAGGCACCTTCTACAAATACAAGTCGAAACGAGCCTTGGAACGCCATTGGTCCGAGTGACAATGGCGAGTGCGGTATGGAGCCTTCGGATGCGAAGAAGCTCCGGGCGCTAGAAGCCGAGAACGCGAAGCTGAAGAAGCTTCTGGCCGAGCAGATGCTCGACAATGCGATGTTGCGGGATGTGAACTCAAAAAAGTGGTGACGCCCGATGCCAAGCGGAAGGCGGTGGCGCATCTGGTGGAGGTCCATCAGGTGAGCCAGCGTCGGGCGTGCTCTGCTTTGGACGTTGATCGTTCGACGGTGCGGTATCGATCGCGCCGGTCGGATGACACGGACCTGCGCGATGCCATGAAGGCGGTCGCCAAGGAACGTCGCCGGTTCGGCTATCGGAGGCTGCATGTGATGGTCGAGCGTCAGGGCTGGCCCCCTCTCGGCAGATTTGCATTGCAAATCGCCTGCCGGGCAACGAGTGAACCACAAGAAGTTCCGTCGGATCTATCGCGAAGAGAAGCTCCAAGTGCGCCGCAGGGGCGGTAGAAAGCGGGCTTTGGGCACGCGAAGGCCGATGGTTGTGCCAAATGGCCCAAACCAGCGTTGGAGCCTCGATTTCGTGTCTGATGCGCTGACCGATGGTCGCCGCTTCCGGATCCTGACTGTGGTGGATGATCACACGCGTGAGAACTTGGCGCTGGTGGCCGATACATCGCTATCGGGCTTGCGGGTCACGCGAGAACTGGACCGGCTGATTGCAGCGCGGGGCGCGCCGTGCACGATCGTGTCGGACAACGGAACTGAGTTCACCAGCATGGCCATACTGCGATGGGTGCAGGAAACCGGGATCGACTGGCACTATATAGCGCCGGGAAAGCCAACGCAGAACGCATTCATAGAAAGCTTCAACGGCAAGCTGCGCGACGAATGCCTCAATGAAACGCTGTTCAGCTCACTGGCCGAGGCCCGGGAAATGCTGGAAGCATGGCAAGAGGATTACAACAGTCAAAGACCAAATTCGGCGTTGGGCAATCTGACACCGAAAGAATTTGCTTTGAAAACGATGATGGACAAATTAGCCGCGTAAGGCCATCAAACCAAACCCAAGGGCTCTCCAGGAGGTGGAGGAAACTTGGGGCTCAGGTCAGGAACGAGGTGTGGTTGCAGGCGATGTAGCCGTCCGCGGCGCGGAAGATGCCATGCAACTCGATGGTGTCGTTGGTGGTGAGCGCGACCATCGAGTGGAGCCATAGCACGGAAGTCTCAGAAATACGCGCGCCGCTGATCTCTCCGAAGGAGTTGCGGATCTCCGTTGCGCCGTTCAGGACGAGCCGCCCGCTCATCCGCGCCGACTTACTGTCGTTGATCTTGTACATGAGCGTCGCGCCGAAAAGGTAGGTGCCGTCGACCGAGACTGCCAACCGGAAGCGGTCGGACCGAAGAGGCCGACCAGCATCTTGGAAACGTCGCCTGCTTGTGAGGTCAAGCAAAGACTCGCTAGACGCTTTCGCCAAGTAGCGCGACGCAGCGCGATATTCCGCGATGGAAACATGAACACGAACTGCACAACACCGAGCAAGCCACTGATACTCAGTCTAAATCGTCACTATCCATCGCGGGATAGACTTGCCAGGCTCTCTAAATGGCGGCCTCGGTCGGCTTTGCTGATATAGGTACATGCCGCAGCATTCGGTAGTTTGGGCTCTAAGCCGCCATGCGGCAGTGCGGCAGCGTGTCCGCAGCGAAACTGCGCGCGAACCAAGGTTATCAACTGCTGGTGCCAGCCCTTCTAAGACATTCGTGCTGGGTGCAGTATGAGGCAGCCTCTAGAGCGCTCAAGGTGGATAGCGGCCGTCCGCTGCACTAAATATCAAGGTCAACGTCTCGCTTGAAGTTATTCGCCTTTGTCCAAGGCGCTTTCCCTTCAATCAACCGTAGTACAGCATTTGCAGTTTGCTCAGGAGAATATTCCCATGAGTTTTCAGGCACATCAAACAGTTCATGTCCGCATCCCCAGCGCGGCCCCTTGTCCACCCATGTAAGCCCTAGTAGCTTCACAGCAAACCGTGTGAAGCTTTCCTGTAGATATGGGTCATAGAATATCCCCTTCTCCAGCGGATAGTTAGGTGCAAATAGCTGCACGGCATACCCGTCGAGGCCACAAGCAATATCATGGGGCCCCAGCCCTTTTTCTTCTTGCTGTTGTTTTATGATCTTTGCATCAAGGGGATCGCCATCTGGCCCCAGCGCAAGTTCAATCGTAGATCTTGGTGCTTCAAGGCAGAACGCAACGCCGGGAGCCCCACATTCAAGTTGGGCTGCAAGTTCGGTTAGTCGCGTAACTTCCATTTTCTCACACTCGCAGTGGGGCTTGCCGGAGGCGTTGCGTTGGTGGCTATGCGCATCTAGCGAGCAATTGATAGGCAGCGTTGCGGGCCGTTGAACCCCTTTTTGAAGGGTCCGTCGAACGTCTGAATGGTTGTTTTCCGCTCCTATGGTTGATGGCCCATTTCGTCTTACACTTAGTACATGTTCTGCCAAGGCTGCCTCGCAAACGGTGACTTCGGAACAAACGTCGCGGTCATCGCCACAGTTTTACATCGTTGGGGAAGATTAGCGCATATTGGGGATCACCAGTAGAAACGATGAAGATCGGATCCCTCTCCCCTTCCTCCTGAGAGCCTGGGCTACAGCTATTAGCCGAGCTGCTTCAGCAGTTGCCGTAGGCCCTTATTGCGTTGTCGGTGCTATCCCCTAGCTTTCCGTCGATTGGTCCAGAATACAATCCGAGGTTCCTCAAGCGTTTCTGAACGTCCCGAGTCATTTGGGTTTGCATGTCTCTTTGCGCGTGATGCCGTTGCTTGCCTGGGTAGGATTCCGATACAGCATGGCACAGCTTAAACACCGCATGGTTTGCAACATTCTTTAAGCCATCTCCGCCAGCCTGATAATAATACCACACTAAAGAACCAAAGTCCCTGCGCCGTGTGTAATTTTCATTTTCCAACAGCTCGTCCAGCCAAATAGCTGCCTGCGCGTGATCTTTCACAGGAGATTCCGGGTCGACGAAATTTTCAATGACCCTAATTTGATAATGTATTGGAGAATGGGACTTAACAAAACGGTACCAATGAACCGCAGCCTCAACGTTTAGGCTAACGCCGCTGCCTGTTCTATATGCATAAGCTAAGTCGTATGCAGCCTTGAGGTGCCCTTGTTTCGCGGCTTTTCTAAGCCAGTTTACGCGGGCGTCTAGGTCTTTAGCATATCCATACTCGTCACTCAAAAAAGCATGTGAAAAACTGTATTGTGCAGCGGGATACCCTTGGTAGGCGGCCTTCTCGTACCAACGGAAACCCTCTTCGTAATTTTTCGTAAAGGTTAGCGCCCTCCCAAGGTTGAAGCTCATACGGGGCTCATTCGGGAAAGCGTTCGCAGCGAAACGGCACGGAGGGATAGCCTTTTCGTATTCCATCTCTTCCCAATGGATTAGTTTTAAGCCTTGTGGAGTATCAGGGTTGTCTGGGATTCCCGGAGCAAATTGCATTTCCTCGGCCATGAGTTTGTCACACAAATCGAATTCTGTTGAAGGGCGTATTCTAGCCTCTTCATATAGTCGAAGTGCACTCTGATAGAATTCTCCGGATTGGCCTGCTGTGTTTAAATACGCCTCAAGCAAGCGGATAGCATCGGTCGCCCGTCCAGCTTTCAAGGCTGTTTTTCCGTAGTGGAACAAGAACGCCTCAGGTTTGGGCACGTCCAGGTTCGCCAGTTCCTCAAAGTGAGACATTGCCAACTGATAGTTTTGGTCATCAATTGCTTCGATAGCGCGTATGAGCAGCAAGTCGGCTTGAATTTCAGGTGACAGAGCGCGTGATGGTGACGCGGTAAAGGTCGCAAGTGCGATAAGCAAACATAGAATGTACTTCATGATTTCCTACTTCAACTGGTCCCAAAGAGACGAGGGCTGTTCCGTTTTTGCTGTTGTTGCCTTTTGTCCGAACTGGCCAAGCATCCGTGCAATTGCCATGTTTTCAAAGGCATCCTCAAATGCGCGTTTTAACTGTTTTGGGCTGCTGGCATAGTGATAGCCACCGCCACTGCGGTCTGCGATGGCATTCAATTGTTGTACAGCCTCTGAGCCACTACCAATCCCCAGACCCACAGCTTCGTGCCGGTACAAAATATTGCGGTGCGATAGATCACCAAGCACGGAATCGATGTTTCCACAGCCGTTATCTCCATCCGCCAGCAGAACAATCGCCTGTGACAGAGACCCTTGCGCTTTGTTGTCATGCAAAAACTCGTTGGCATGGGTCAGCGCTGATGCCAGTGGTGTTCCACCAGATGCAGAAATTTGGTCGATGAACGTAGTCAACGAAGCAACGTCCATAGAAAGTGGATGTGAAAACGAAATTGGCGACGAGCAGTCGCCCGCAAAGCCAAGGATGGCAACTTCGGAACCGCTTTCAATACTGGCGCGCATGTTTTCTCGCGCCGCCTGTTTTGCGGCCGCCAGCTTAGCGCCGCTCATGCTCCCGGATGTGTCTATCAAGAACAAGATGCTGCCCTTGGGCGATCCTGCGGCGGTACGTTCATCCGTGGTTTCAATCGGTGTGTCGTCAAAACGTGCAGCATAGCCACGCGCAATTTGGCGCGGGTCAGCGTCTGGGCTAGACCAGTTATCGGCCTGAATTAAACGTTCATTCAAGCGCCGTTGGGCCTTTGCTACAATTTGGAGGTAAGAGGCGTAATCCTCCGGGCTAAAAAAATCTGACTCTCTTAAGGTCTCCAATTTGTCCGAGACCTCGTGAGACAGTGCTTCAAAAGCAACCCTCCAATAGTTCTGGTCACGTCCACCTTGCTCGAAAATGACCCCAGTGCCGGTTGATCTCGATGCGGTACGCTCCGCATCGGAACCAAAACTTGCCAATTGGGCGAAATTCCAACCACTATATTCGAGGTTCACAAGCAAGTCTTGTTCGTCGATTTCGTTCCAAACCTCGTCCACAAAGGCTTCCACCGCATTGAATTTGGTGCGAAAGGTGGTTTGCCGATACCATTGGTGTAACTCATAAGACGTGAACCGTCCGGGGATGATCCAGGCATCCAGTAGCTCGGGTTCGCTTTTCAGAACATCTCTTGCCTCTTGTTCGCTTAAGTACGCTCGGCGATCAAACCAGTCTGTAAATGTATGATGCTCTGCGCGGTAAGGAGAGTAGAGACGAGACCAATCAGGTGATCCCGGTACGTTTTACGACCATTTCAGTCCGTTCCCGCTAGACAGCACCCCCACATCCTGTACCAATATTACGTCTTGACCAAAGGCCTTGGAAGAAAACCTGAACACCACCTTGAATTCTGTGAAGCCAATTTTGTCGATGGCTTCTGGCCCAAGGTCCTCCAAGTTAATCGTTTCCATCCCGGGGGAGGCTCCACCCAAGTTCGGCACCGATACAGTTGATGCGTAAGGATCAATTTTCCAAAGCATTTCGGTGTTGGTCACTGGTTCGCCAAGCAGCGTACCAATTTGAAGCCTCAAAGCGTACTCAAAATAGATACCGTCATATTGCAGGTGCAATAGCCCTGACGGCTCGGAATTTTCACCTGCGCCGAGGTCAAACCTCATTTTCATGGCATTGGCAGGTTCAGTGGTTCTCACGAGCAAAACAACACTCAAAGCTAACAAAAACAGCAGCCGAGGCAGGATCTTCCAAAATTGCAGAAATTTCATTTTTGCTTGCCTTGGCTCTATAGGGGCCAATTCTGACGCGGCCAATTTGAAATGGACTTTTTAATCCCGTGTTGTGCGGGACTATAGCACAGGTTTCGTCCGGTCCAAGACAGGAACACTAAGCGCTCGAAATTGGCTCGGGTACTCTGCCGCTCACTTCGCTAGCTACTCAATACAAGCGGTGTGAGCCGCTACCTCAAATCATCTCAATTTTGGTGCCGGTATTATGAGGGGCTCACGGCTATAGGTCTATTCTGAGCCTGGGTGAAATTGATTTTCTGCTAGAAGGCCCGGCGCTGTCACAGGCAATGTTTCACGAGATGGTAGCTATGGGCCGGTGTCCGACTTGGGCGTTCTGCGGGCCGGACTTTGCAAAGTCCGGAGTCTGCGCACAGCTGCCGTTGGGGTTAGTGCAGAGACAGTCCTCTTTCTGCTCAAAGTTGCTGATCGACCATGTCCGCCTTCGGCCCAAAGCCGACGTTAAGCCCCTGGCCGACCGCCGCGGTGCAGCTTCACCAGACCGGCCATTCGCTGCGTGTGCAACCGTTGCGACCAACTCAACTCACACAGTGCGGACAAAGCTCCACTTCGCTGCGGCTGCGCCAAGGTCAGCTTTCGAAAAACCTAGCCGGTTAAAAACAGCGGGTTTTGCCAGGGCCACAATCCCCAGGCAGAACCTACCCAAAAGCTTAGAAGTAGAAGGCACAATTTTTGGCTGGCATTCAGCGTTTTCCCGTCAGCGAACCTAATATAGAAAAACTATTTTATAGATTGGAAGTATCTCTCTAAGTTTACCGCACTCACAACAGGAATGCTCAGTTCGCCAGGCTCTAGTCCAAGCGCCTCCAGACGCATAGATTGATTGAATAGCAGAGGCGGGAGACAATAACCTGCCGGGCAAGGCGTCAATGGGGCGACAAATTCATCTGTCTCGACATCATAAATCCGGGTTGAATCTTCGCTGTTATAGAGCCGCACATCAACTTCTGGCTGAAGTTCAAAGAACTCGACAGACTCTTCTTCGGTCGACGGAATGCGTTCGATGATGTTACGCATACGCGCCTCAGCCATGTTGTTTATTGGGATGTAAATAGAGGTATCCGATTTTGTGTCGAGAAGTTCGAAAACCCAGCCATCCGTTTTGACTGTGCCGTAGAATGGCTGTGCGGGAGAGATCTGATCCTGGGCAATTGTCATGTTCGGTGCAAGGATGCAAACCAATGACGTGACGACAATCTTCAGGATGCTAGATGTTTGCTGTGGACTGTAAACTATGAGCATAGCCATATTCCTCTTCACGTGCTGCCCTAATTCTTTTCATATACTCTAGGGAGAACGTTGTGACCCTGGCAACCGATCTTAGTATAGTCTCGTCACCAATTCGGAATTTGACCATAAGTGTACATATCCCATCACGCTCATTGTCTACTGAAGCCAGAAGATCTAGTAAGTCGCGGTAAATTTGAAGGCTTCCGCTTGTGAGAGCAACAAAGCTACACTCCTCCTTAATGGAAAGTGGCCCGTTTCTGCCTAAGTGGAAGCCTTCTGGCGCTGCCGCCGTAGTCCAAGATCGGGCATCTAAGGCCGCCGCGAGCCAATAGCCTTCTGGATTTGTATCGCTGTTGGTGGCAAAGTTGCACCACCGATAAGGGTGAAAAAGTTGAGTTGCGTCCTTTATTTGGATCTTCATTTTCACCGATTCTACGAAGATATCGTGCTCTTTGCTGGCAGCATGTAGCTCAAGGAAAGAAAACAGTAAAAACAGCCTGTTTCCACTATCTTCAATGGTCTTCTTCTGTTTGCCGCCGCGCTTGCCAGGCGCACTGCTCTGGGGACGGGGATCATGCTGGCCTCGGAAATCAAACACGGTCGGTTCTGACAGCGAGAGTCTTAATCCCTTCGATACGTCTCTCTCATCCGTAAGTAAGTGAACTTCTGCTTGCAAAGGATCGAGATTGAGCTGACCGCAAGCACGTTCAAAGAATTTCCGCGAAATGGGACCTCCCTTCAAGAGCTTTGTCCAGGTGTCGTGCCCTCCGCCAAACTTTTGCTTAAGGGCTTGTGCGGAGGTACAATTTTGGTGTCGCGCCGCGTGTAAAACGGCATCGGTGTCAACTAAAACCTTATTCAAAACGACTTTCTCTCCCAGAAGTACTTCCGGAAGCTTAACGGCTCATGACCAGCCTGTCACTTCCCGGAAGCCCTCCAGTTTGCCTCCTGTTTCTCGACCGCCGCGCCGCGCATTGACCCGATGCTGTTTGCTATCCAGACCAGGTAGCCACTTGGGCTACGACAATACGAGGAAAAAAAATGCGCAAGGAACACTTTCTTAAAGCCTCTGTCCTGGCAGTAGCCGTGTCGGTGCTCCAGCCTCAGCTGGCCACCGCCGCGACCTACTGGACAGGCACTGACGCCGACAATGATGTCATTCAGTTGTGCCGCGATGGCGATGGTTGGGAAGTCTCCTTCCAGGGGAGCATCTTCGCTGTCTATGGCACCGGCTGGGACCTCTCGGACATCGTTCAAGCACACGGTATGCATGGTGTTCGCCGGACTGGCTACAGCGGCAACGCGCCTTGCTACACATAATCAGTATGGGGGGCGCCATCAGGTGTCCCTCAACTCGCCCCTAATGGTCGAGATCGGAAAAACCTCACCCAAACCTAACTGTCTTAGAAAGGACACAACATGTCTCTGAAAGAAATCGTAACGGCAGCCGCCTTTGCTGCAATGGCCGCCACGACGGCAGACGCTAACCCGACGTGGCCCGGTGATCCCTATGACCCCCGCGACTACCTTGCCATCGTTGCCTTCCATGATCCCGGTGATGGCTCGGGTCCCGCGACGCTGCCGGGTTGGGGAATGCCGGGCAAAGGAGAAACTGAAAAGTGTTCGGGCTCCATCTCCTGCACTGGCGGATCGGGTGGCACGAGCTGTACTGGTTCGATCTCGTGCACCTTTTCTGTCCTGCCCGGTGTCACTAATGCGGTGACTTCGCCGACTTATCCGGATAATCAGGTACCCCCGAGCATCGTCTACAATGTCCAGAAGGATATCTACGGCTACGGCGGTCGCCCTGCGGGTGCCCCGCAGCCGAGCCCTCGGGGCGGCTAAGCACCTCCCATCCCCACAACCTAAAACGGCGGGTGTTCGCATGAGCGCCCGCCGCAACCCTCCCCCGAAATTCTCAAAATGAGAAAAAGCACAGTGTTACTAAGCACTTTTCTTTGTAGTCACTCGCCGCCCACCCTGACCGGCTGTCACCATTCACCCGCAACCAACCACTCTCCAAAAGGTATCAGCACGTAAAAGACGCTTATCAAATCTATGGTTGTGCTCGTTGCAATGACTGGCGAGTCTGCGGCCGCAGATCTCTACACCTATTCGAATGGCGACCAGATTTGCAAAGGTCAGAACGGCTACATCGTTCATCAGGACGGCCATGAGCGGGTGTGGGGCTCCGGCTATTGGTTGGCTGATGTTGAAGGAGGCCTTGGTCTCCTAAATACGCCCAAGACCCACAAACTTGTGGTCTCGTGCTCCTGATTGGCCTGACAAGACATCGTGTGAAGCACTTCAACGTGCTTCACCAACTTTGATCAGCCCCACCCAAGTGGTCCAATTTGAATGTTAGTGCATTATTGGCCTGGGTTCCATCAAGACGATGGTTTCTGGGGCCGGTGGGCGGTAGCCCAAGGCACTGTGTGGTCGTTTCGTGTTGTAGTGTTTTCTCCATTCTTCGATCAGGATTTGCGCCTCCCTTAGCGAGAAGAAGACCTCTCCGTTAAGTAGTTCATCCCGAAGCCTTGCGTTGAAGCTTTCGCAGTATCCGTTCTCCCAAGGTGATCCCGGCTCAATGTAGGCGGTCTTAGCGCCGACCGCTGCAATCCAATTGCGGACGGCCTGAGCAATGAACTCCGGGCCGTTGTCCGACCGTATGAAGGCAGGAACGCCGCGCAAGATAAACAAGTCCGTCAGCGCATCGATAACCTCTGTCGAGTTGAGCTTGCGCTTCACCTTGATCGCTAGGTATTCCCGGCTGTGTTCATCCAAGATATTGAGCGTTCGGAACGCTTTCCCGTCATCGGTTCGATGATGCACGAAGTCATACGACCACACATGGTTGCGGTACTCCGGTCGCAAACGAACACACGAGCCATCGTTGAGCCAGAGCCCCCCTTTCTTCGGCTGTTTCATTGGCACTTTGAGCCCTTCACGCCGCCACAAACGTTCGACACGCTTGTCATTCACAAGCCATCCGGCGTCTCTGAGCAATGCTGCGATCCGGCGGTAGCCATACCGACCATACTGGCGGGCCAGTTCGATCATATCAGCCACTAGACGCTCTTCGTCAGCACGGCCAACCGGCAAACGCCGTTGTGTGGATCGGTGCTGTCCCAGGACACGACAGGCTCGCCGCTCTGATACCCTGAACTGGCTGCAAACATGATCGATACAGGCACGACGGCGCGAAGGGCTTAGTAGTTTCCCCGTGCAGCTTCCGAAAGTATGAGTTTGTCCAGCGTAAGGTCCGACACGGCTCGACGCAGCCGATCATTCTCTTTCTGAAGCCTCTTTAGTTCCTTCAGTTGGTCAGTTCCCATTCCGCCGTATTGCTTACGCCAGCGATAGAATGTCTGTTCCGTTATCTGAACCTGCCTGATTGCATCAATGCGCGGCATTCCCTGACCGCACAACACCTCAACCTGCCGCAACTTCGTGACAATCTCTTCCGGCTTGTGTCGTTTGATTCCCATATTTGATCCTCCGTTTACTAACTATACGGGTGGACCAATTCAGTGGGGGAGGATCACGAAACCGCCTGTGAAGTCGCCACCGACAGTGAAATTGCCGAGATTGCGAAACTGGGGCAGGAAATGGCCAAGCGGTCGGATCAATTGGAGCCGCTGGATTTCTTCCAGCTCGATATGGCCTTTCATGCCGCCATCGTTGAGGCCAGCCAAAACGAGCCGCTGATCGAGACCCACCGTCAATACAATGCCCGTCTGTGGCGTGCCCGCTTCCTGTCCTCACGGCAGGTGGACCGGCGCGACAACACGTTGGCCCAGCATGACGACATTCTGGACGCTCTGAAGAAACGTGATGCCACCGCCACCCGGCGGGCGCTGCGCGATCACTTGCAGAGCACCATCACCAATATCGCGCGCATCCGCGAAGATGCCGCCGACTCTGAGGAGTAACCATGAAACCCAAAATTGCCATTATCCCCGGTGACACCAGCGGCATCGGGCCGGAACTGATTGCGCGTCTGATCACCTCGGACGGGGTGCGGGAGGCGGCGGATATCCTGCTGATCGGTGACCGTCATGTGCTGGAGGCAGGCATGGCCGTGGCCGGGTGCAGCTATGATCTGGACCCTGTGGACCCTGGCACCGATTGGACCGGCACGGCGGGTGTCGCCTTCTATGAAATGGCCACCATCACCCCCGACGCGGTGGAGGTTGCAGAAGTGACCGAAGCGGGCGGTGCGTCGGTATTGCGGACGCTGGATCAGGCGCTGGAATTCACTCAAAACGGCGTCACCGACGCGATTGTTTTTGGGCCTTTCAACAAGGCCTCGATGCATCTGGCGGGCCTTGGCCACGATGACGAACTGCACTATATGGCGGAAAAACTGGGGGTCGACACCTATATCTCCGAGCTGAACACGCTTGATGGGATGTGGACCAGCCGCGTGACCAGCCATGTCCCGCTGCGGGCGGTGGCCGAGATGATCAGCGAAGAGCGTGTGCATGAGGCGGTGCATCTGATCCATCGCACCCTGCGGCGTTCGGGGGTGGAGCGACCGCGCATTTCCGTGGCCGCAATCAATCCACACGCTGGTGACAACGGCAACTTCGGCACCGAGGAAATTGACGTACTGGAACCGGCGGTGAAGAAACTTGCGGAAACCCAGATGTCCGTAGATGGCCCCTGGCCGTCGGACACGGTGTTCCTCAAGGCGGTGGCCAAGGAAATCGACGCCGTGGTCACCATGTATCACGATCAGGGCCAAATTGCGCTGAAACTGCTTGGCTTTGATCGCGGCGTAACCGTTCAGGGCGGTTTGCCGATCCCGGTCTCCACACCGGCGCATGGCACCGCCTTTGACATCGCAGGGCAGGGCCGTGCGGACGTTGGCGCCACCCGCGCAGCTTTTGATATCGCATGTGACATGGTCACCCATTGGCATAAGGAATAATCGCTATGGGCTTTACTCCACACGGAAAACATCTGATCGCAGGCACTTGGGTTGCAGGGGAAAATACCTTTCCCTCAGACCCTGCGCAGGGGGCCGCACATGACTTTGCGGTTGGCACCCCCGCCGATGTGAGCGCGGCCGTGGAAGCCGCGGAAGAAGCTTTCTGGTCTTACGGCTATTCCAGCCGTGAAACCCGCGCTGCGTTTCTGAACGCCATCGCCGATGAGATCGAGGCCCGCGCCGATCAGATCACTGAAATCGGCACCCAGGAAACCGGCCTGCCCGCAGCCCGCCTGGAGGGTGAGCGTGGCCGAACCACCGGTCAGCTGCGTTTGTTTGCGACGCATATTCTGGCGGGGGCCTATCTGGACCAGCGGCATGATCCGGCCCTGCCGGATCGGGCGCCACTGCCGCGTCCCGACCTGAAGATGGTGCAGCGCCCGATTGGGCCTGTAGCGGTCTTTGGTGCCTCGAACTTCCCGCTGGCTTTCTCCACCGCCGGGGGCGACACCGCCGCGGCCTTGGCGGCGGGCTGTCCTGTTGTGGTCAAAGGCCATTCGACCCATCCCGGCACCGGTGAGATTGTGGCCGAGTCGGTCCACGCCGCGATCCAATCGTGCAACCTGCATGCCGGTGTTTTCTCTTTGGTGCAGGGCGGCAAGCGTGACGTGGGTCAGACCCTTGTGCAGCATCCGCTGATCAGGGCGGTTGGCTTTACCGGCTCGCTTGGCGGTGGGCGCGCCCTGTTTGATCTTTGCGCGCAACGGGAAGAGCCGATCCCCTTCTTTGGGGAGCTGGGTTCGGTCAATCCGATGTTTGTTCTGCCAGAAGCCGCGGCGGCGCGGGCTGCGGAGCTTGGCACCGGCTGGGCCGCGTCATTGACGATGGGGGCAGGGCAGTTCTGCACCAATCCGGGCATTGTGGTGATCCAGAAACACCAAGCCGCAGAGTTTGTTGCCGCCGCCGTTGCTGCGCTGGCGGACAGTGCGGCGCAGTGCATGCTGACCGATGGCATTGCGGAGGCCTACCGTGCCGGCAGCGCCCGCATTGCCGAAAGTGAGGCGGTGGAGCCCCTGCTGACCACGCAGCCAGAGGCGCGTAATGCAACGCCGTTCCTGTTCCAGACCTCGGTCGCCGCCTTCCTTGCCAATGAGGATCTGGGCGAAGAGGTGTTTGGCCCTCTGGGGCTGGTGGTTCTGGCCGAAGATGTTGCCGAGATGCGCGCCCTGGCGCTGGGTCTTAAGGGGCAGCTGACCTGTACGTTGCACCTCGACGCGGGTGACACCGAGGTTGCGCAAACCCTAATGCCGGTTTTGGAACGCAAGGCTGGTCGGGTCTTGGCAAATGGCTTCCCCACTGGGGTGGAGGTCAGCGACACGATGGTACATGGCGGGCCTTATCCGGCCTCTACCAATTTTGGCGCAACCTCGGTGGGGACCCTCTCCATTCGTCGGTTCCTGCGCCCGGTGTGTTACCAAAACCTGCCGGACGAGTTGCTGCCGGTTCGTGACTGAATGGAGCGGGGGCCAGGCAAGGCTTGGCCCCTGACCAATCATCATGCTGGTGCGCTGGGGGCGTGGTGATCAAGGCTCTGGCCTTACTTCCCAACCTTTGCAAACGGATATCGCATCCTTCTGGCGAGAGGTTCCAAGTTTCCTCTCGACAGTTGTTGGGATATGTTACCTTATATCATAACCATCAGCCTCCGCCCTCTGGAACGTAATCTAGGTGCGTGGTGCTGTTCCCCTGTTCGGCCAGACCCGATTTATGAAATTTGGAGACATTCATGCGTACCCCATTGCCCGTCCTTTTAACCCTCTGCGCCAGCCCACTTTGGGCAGAAAGTGCGCGTCAGCTGGACAGCCACGAACATGGTGTTGGCGCCCTCAACATCGCCATTGCCGGCACCACGGTTGAAGTGGAATTCCACGCCCCGGGCGCGGATCTGGTGGGGTTCGAATATGCGGCGGAAACGCCCGAGGACCGCGCGGCCGTGGATGGCGCCGTTGCTGCGCTGGCCCGTCCACTGGAGCTGTTCCAAGTGCCCGCTGCCGCCGCCTGCAGCGTGGTAGAGGCCAGCGCCGCCCTCGAAACGGAAGATGACCACGATGCCCATGACCACGATGTCCATGACGACGAACATGCGCATGAAGAAGATCATGATCATGAGGCACATGAGGACCATGACGATCACGGCGATGATCATGACGAAGATCACGGCGACGCGCTTGGTGAAGATCACGGCGATGAGCATGCGCATGACCACGCGGCAGAGCATGATGCGCATGACGCCGACCATGCCGACCACGACGAAGAGGCTGGCCACACAGAGTTTCACGCCCACTATGTGCTGACCTGCGCCGCACCAGAAGCGTTGAGTGAAATCACCTTCAACTACTTCAAAGCTTTCCCCAATGCCCGCGAATTGGAGGTTCAGATCGTTTCTGCGGTTGGCGCGAAGGCATTTGAAGTCCATTATGATGAACCAGTTCTCAATCTTCGCGGGATGTTCTGAGTTTGTCGCAAGACCCCATTATTGCATTGAAAAATGTCGCGTTCCGCTGGCCGGGACGCGACGGCTTCGGGTTTTCCATTCCGGATTTTACAGTCCAGCCGCGTGAGGCTGTATTGCTTTTAGGCGAAAGCGGCTCGGGGAAATCGACCCTGTTGTCACTGATCTGCGGCACCGTTCTGGCGCAGACGGGGACAGTGCAGGTGGCGGGGCAAGAGGTGCGCGCCCTTGCCAAAGGGGCCAGAGACCGCTTTCGCGCCGAACAGATCGGCATGGTGTTCCAGCAGTTTAACCTGCTGCCCTTTGGCTCGGTTCTCGACAACATCACCTTGCCGCTGCGGTTCGCCCCGGAACGGCGCAAACGCTGTGGTGATGCCCCTGAGAATGCCGCTGCGCTGTGTCAGGCGCTGGGGCTGCCCGAAGGCATCTTGCGGGCCAAGGCCGCCACGCTCAGTGTGGGACAACAGCAGCGGGTTGCGGTTGCACGGGCCCTGATTGGTGCGCCACCCATCCTGATCGCGGATGAGCCAACCTCGGCACTGGATGAGACCCGACAGGCGCAGTTTCTAGACCTGCTGTTTGCCCAGGTACAGGCGCAGGGCTCCAGCCTGTTGATGGTCAGCCATGACCCCCGGATGGGGCAGCGGTTTGACCGGGTACTGAAGATGGAAGATCTGGTGCAACGTGAAAGGCCGGCGGCATGATCCTGCGACTTGCTCTTGGCTCGCTCCTGGCGCGTGCGCTGACTGTTGCCATGACCGTTCTGGCCATTGCTCTTTCGGTTGCCCTGTTTCTGGGGGTTGAGAAGGTGCGCACGGGCGCCAAGGCCAGCTTTGCCGATACTATATCGGGCACCGATTTGATTGTCGGCGCGCGTTCGGGATCGGTGCAGCTGCTGCTTTATTCCGTTTTCCGGATCGGCAACGCTACCAACAATGTGACATGGCAGAGCTATCAGGACATCGCTGCCCGTCCCGAGGTGGATTGGATCGTGCCGATTTCCCTGGGCGACAGCCACCGACAATTTCGGGTGATGGGCACCACCACCGGGTTTTTTGAACATTACAAATTCCGCCGGGATCGTGGGCTGGAACTGGAACAGGGCCAGATCATGGACGATCTGTTTGACACGGTGATTGGCTATGACGCGGCGCAGGCGCTGGGCTATGCGGTGGGCGACCCGATTGTTGTGGCCCACGGTATTGCCTCTTTCACCGAACACAAAGACCAGCCGTTTCGTGTGTCTGGCATTCTGGCCAAGACCGGCACGCCGGTGGATCGCACCATCATCGTCTCGATGGAAGCGATTGAGGCCATCCATGTGGATTGGCGCAGCGGCGCCAAGATCCCGGGGCAAAGCACCCCCAGCGACACACTCCGCCAGATGGACCTGACCCCCAAAGCCGTGACCGCGGCCCTTGTTGGGGTGAAAAGCCCGCTCAAGACATTTGCGTTACAACGCAGCATCAACACCTATCCCGAAGAGCCGCTGCTGGCGATCCTGCCTGGCGTGGCGCTGCAAGAGCTTTGGGCCATTGTCGGCATTGCGGAAACGGCCTTGCTGGCGGTTTCTGTGCTTGTGGTTGTGACCGCGTTGATCGGGATGATGGCAACCCTTTTTGCCAGCCTGAACGAAAGACGCCGGGAAATGGCGATCTTTCGGGCGATGGGCGCCAGTCCGCGCACCATCCTTGGGTTATTGGTGCTGGAGGCCACCCTGACGGCGGCCCTTGGCAGTTTTTTGGGGCTGGTGATGCTCTATACCGGGCTCTGGGTGGCGCAGCCATTGGTCGACAGCGCCTTTGGCCTATACCTGCCGATCGATGCGCCTGCACAGCGCGAAGTGCTGACCCTGCTGGCCGTGGTCTTTGCTGGCGCAATTGTGAGCCTGTTGCCTGCATTGCGTGCCTACCGCCTGTCCCTTGCCGATGGTATGATGGTGAAATCATGACAAACCTTGATCGACGACAGCTTCTCTCATTTGGCCTTGCCTTTGGCACCACGGGCCTAACGCTGCCTTCTGTGGCGGCGGCCAATGTGGCCCGTGAAATCACCTGGGACGATCTGATCCCGCCCGGTGTGCCCTATGCCGAAATCATCGGCGAAGGCACAATGGACGAAGCCAATGACATCTGGCGGCCGGTCTATGACCATAACGCCACCAAGCTCAACAGCGACTTGCATGGCGCCTATATCCGGATGCCGGGCTTTATTCTGCCGCTGGAACTAGACGCTGAAGGCATCAGTGAATTTGTGCTGGTGCCCTATGTCGGGGCCTGCCTGCATACACCGCCACCACCGCCCAACCAGTTGGTACTGGTGCGGGCAGTTGATCCCTGGCCCAGTGATGCGCTGTGGGATCCGGTCTGGGTCACCGGCAAGATGAGCACACAGCTGATGTCTACCGAGGTGGCGGAAACAGGCTATGCGCTCATCGCCGATGAGATGGAGCGATACGAGTGGTGAGCGGGCGCTAACCCGCTTTTGCGGTTTTGGTGCTGGCGCCTTCTTTACTTGGCTTGTCTTTGAAGGTCACCAGCCACATGGCGGCAAGGATCAGGGCTGTTGCGCCGATGAAGGCCACGCCGGGGACCACGTTGAACAGGCTGTAATCTGCAATCACTGCAAAGATCAGCGACAGGTACTCGAACGGTGCCAGTTTTGAGACCTCGGTTTTTTGCAAAGCCAGTGTCATCATGATGTGGGCAACTCCGCCCGCAACGCCAGAACCGATTAGCAACAGCCATTGCTCTGCTGTAGGCTGCACCCAGCCCAGACCCGCTGTGGCCAGCCCCGCCAATGCGCAGGTCAGCGCAAAGTAAAAGGCGATGGCGCCAGCGTTTTCGGTCAATGCCAGGGAACGGATCTGGATCTTCGCCCCGGCGGTGAAGACCGCCATGATCAGGGCCAGCCCCAAGCCGATCATATAGGACTGGTCCAAAGTTGTGCCGGTTGCTTTGGGCAGGACCAGAACCAGCATGCCCAAGAAACTCAGCACCACCGCAAACCAGCGGGTCGGGCTGACCTCTTCGCCGAGGATAAAGCGGGCCATCACCACAGCCAGCATCGGCGCCAGGTAGCCAAGGATTGAGGCATGCGCCAGCGGCAGGTATTTGAGCGAAGCAAAAGAGGCAAACATCGCAGCGCAGCCCATCAGACAGCGGGTCACATGGCCCATCGGGCGTTTGCTGTAGAGGCCGGCGGGGAACTCCTTGGTCCACATCAGGAACAGGACCAGAGGGACCAGCGCCACCGCACTGCGGAAAAACACCACCTGACCCACTGGCACCGCCTCGGACAGGAGTTTGATCAAAATGACCATGAGGGTGAAGAAAAACGTTGCGCCGACGCGCAGGAAAATACCGGAAGTGTCCAAATTCAATCCAATCTAAAATCAGGCGTCATCCGCCAGCCGGTCGCGCAATCGGTCGCCGGTCAGGTTGATGGTAAGGACTGCGATCAGAACCGCAAGCCCGGGAAAAATCATCAGATGGGGTGCTGTGTGCAAATAAGCTTTGCCATCCAGCAGCATCGCCCCCCATTCGGCATTGGGCGGCTGCACGCCGAAACCCAGAAAGCTCAACCCCGAGATCGCCAGAATGGTGCGTGACCAGCTGTTGGTCCACAGAACAAACACGCCGGGCAACACATTAGGCAGGATATGCAGTGCAAGAATGCGCCATCCCTGCAGCTCGTTCAGCCGGGCCTGCAAAACATAGTCCTGCTGCACCACCGTTATCGCAAGGCTGCGCACAAGTCGGGCGAATTTCATCCAGCTGACTACAATCAGTGCCAGCACAAGATTCAGGGTACTTGGGCCAAACAGACCCGCAATGATCACGGCGGCAATCAGCTCGGGAAAGGCAAAGAAACTGTCCGTGGTGCGCATCAACACCAGATCCACCCAGCGGCCACTCTGCGCGGCCACCAGCCCAACGAGGGTGCCGATCACGGCTCCGATGCTGACCACACAAAGTGACAGGCCCAGCGACCAGAAACTGCCGTAGAGCACACGGGTCGCAATGTCGCGGCCCAGATGATCGGTGCCAAACCAGTGGCTTGCGCTTGGCGGGGCAAGGCGGTTCAAGAAATCTGCCTGCGTTGGATCATAGGGCGTTGCCAGCAGACCAAAGCCAACAATCAAGATGATCATCGCAAGAGCAATGGCACCTGGGGAAAACACGGCCGGTTTGATGGGGGAATGGGCGATCGTGGAAAGGCTCATGCCGGTTTGCCCTCTTTGCTGTGTTGCCTTGGGTCGGTCAGGGTTTGAAGCAGATCGATCAGCGTGTTGATCAGCACATAGGTCAGCGCAAAGAACATCACGAGGAAGACCACAACGGGCAGGTCACGCGCCAGGACCGAACCTGCCAGCAAAGACCCCAGACCCGAGCGGGCAAAGATGATCTCAACCACCACCGCGCCTTCGATCAAACCCGCCAGATCCAGCCCGATCATGGTCAGAGCTGGCGACAGGGCGTGGCGCAGAACATGGCTGACGAAAATCTCATGCTCAGGCACCCCGCGTAGACGGAGGGTTTCAACAAAGGGCTGGGCATAGGCCTCCAGCAGGAAACTGCGCAACAGGCGGGTCTGAGATGACATCACCCAGAAGGCCAGCGTCAGGGCAGGCAGCACCAGATGCGCCAGGCTGCCGGTGCCATAGGCCGGCAACCAACCCAGATGGGCCGCAAACAGCAGGATCAGCAGGATCGACAGCCAGAAACTCGGCACTGCTGCCCCAACAGAGGCCAGCAGGATGGCAAAGCGGTCCCACAATGAGCCCTTTTTCCAAACCGCCAACCCCGCAAGCAAAAAGGCCGCGCAGAGGCCCACTGTCAGGGCGGTGAAGGCAAGGGTGAAAGTCTCAGCAAGGTTGCCGACAAAGATGTCCCACACTTTGGATTGCGAACTGTAGGAGCGTCCGAAATCACCGGTCAGGAAATCTGCCAGCCAATGCAGGTATTGCGTCAGGAAAGGGCGGTCCAGATGGAATTCGGCCCGCAGGCCCTGCAACACCGCCTCGTCAAATCCCATTTCACCGGGATAGCGCGCCTGCGCAATGGCCAGCGCTTTGTCGCCGGGGGCAAAATAGGTCACCGCAAAGGTGATGAAACTGGTGCCAAACAGCACCGTCAACAAGCCAGCCAGCCGCGTCATCAGAGCAGTCATTGTGCGGCCTCCGTCATGTCTATTGCCCCAAGCGTTTGCGCTGCGGCCACCAATTCGGCTGCATAGGCGCTGGCCGGGTTGGCGAAAAAATCATCTCTGCTCTGAAAGGTTTCCATCCGCCCATTGCGCAGCAAGAGGATGTGATCGGCGTAAGCCGCGGCAAAGCCCAGATCATGGGTCACGACTATATAGGTCAGGGCTTTGTCTTGCCGTAGCTGGTCCATCCGCAAGGCGATCTTTTTTTGCACCAAAGCGTCCAGGGCGCTGAGGGGTTCATCGAAGATAATCAGCCGGGGCTCCGCCACCAGCGCGCGGGCCAGACAAGCCCGTTGCGCCTGCCCAAGCGACACTTGCTTTGGCAGCCGATCGTAGAAGGCAGCGGGCAGCTCCACCGCCTTAAGTGCGGCCAGTGCTGCGGTTTTCTGTTCCGAAACGGTCAGCTTCTGCGCATAGAGGCTTTCGCAGATGGATTGGCCAAGGGTCCGCTTGGGGTTCAGGGCCGCCAGCGGATCCTGCATCACCCAGCGACGGGCTGGTAGCCCGGGCTGTGGTGAGGCCGCCGTGGGGGCCATTGGTGCGGAATGGTTAAACCGGTCAAAACGGCTTGGCAGCAGCCCCATCAGCCCTTTCAACAGGGTCGATTTCCCCGCACCACTTTCGCCAATGATGCAGAGCATCTCGCCAGAGGAGATCGAAAACGACACCTCTTTCAGCAGAGGGCGACCGGCAACCGACACCGTAAAATTGCGAACGTTGATCATGCCTATGCTGCCACCGAAGTTTTCAAACCCGCGCGCTGCCATTGGCGGTTGGCCACCAGTTCTGCCGCGTCATCGCTGGACGGCGCTGCCAAAACCCGCGCTGTTGGGCCAAATTCCACCAAACGGCCGTGGTGCAAGATCGCAATCTGATCTGCAAACCGCGCCGCAAGAGCCAGATCATGCGTCACCATCATCACGGCAATCTGGCGGTCTTGGGCCAGACGTTGCACCTCTGTCAGCACCTGAGCGGCGATCAGAGGGTCCAAGGCAGAGGTGGGTTCATCCAGGATCAGCATCTTAGGCTGTTCCCGCAGTGCCATCGCAAGCAACAAACGTTGCTGCATCCCACGACTCCAGGCGCCGGAGTAGGCACGGTCCAAGTCCGGCAGGCCAAGCGCGTGCAGAACGTCTTCGTCCGCGGACCGTTTGCCCAACAACCGCGTCAATTGCCGCCATTGCCAGTGCAGTCGATGCAGGGGATCAAATCCGTGTGCGGGGCTTTGTGGCACATAGGCAATACCCTTGGGTTTGCCAGCGGAGGCCCCGGTCATCGGGACCGATTGCCCGGCAAATGTCAGCGTTCCCGCAACAGGCACGGCGGGTTTGCGCAGCCCCAGGATCAGACGCAGCAAAGTGGATTTGCCCGCGCCGGAGCCGCCGACCACTGCCAAACACTGGCCAGCCGCAAGGTCCAGCGCAATATCTTCAAGCACTGTCTGCCCCGCGATCTGGGCAGACAGGCCTGTCAGTGTCAGCAGAGGGGTGCGATCACTCTGCAAGATCCAGCTCCGGTGAGGCCAGATAGGTTTCAGCCGGATGGATCTGGTAGCCAAGAACCTTACCGTTGCCGACAGAGACCTGCGTTTTGTGGAACAGGGGGATGATCGGCAGGTCTTGGTTCACAATTTCCTGCACGCGTGCATAGATCGGCTGACGCGCCTCGGTTTTGAACAAGGCACGGCCTTCGTCCAGCAGCGCATCCAGCGTGGGGTTGCTATAACCGGCAATGTTGTAGCTGGCGCCGGTGGCCACAAGGGTGCTGGGGAAATAGTCTGGATCGCCCTGCGGTGCGGTGCCCCAGGCCTGCAGGTGCATGTCAATTTCACCTGCCGCAAGCGCATCATTGTTGGCGCCAAACTCACCGATTGAGATTTCAGCCCCGATGCCGATCTGCTGCAGCATGGCCTGCGTGATCTCCAACGTCGGACGCAGCGCGGCGCGGCCCTCATAGGTGCGCAGCTTCAGAACCACATCCGTTCCGCCCAGCTCGCGAATGCCATTGCCGTCGCTGTCCACAATGCCCGCGTCGGCGAGGATCGCCTGCGCCTGCGCCGGATCATAGGGCAGCGTCAGATCCGCATTGACCCAAGAGGTCATATTGGCCGGAAACAGCGCGTTTGCTACATCGCCGCCAACGCCGGCAAGCGCGGCTGCCACGATCGTTTCGCGGTCCAACCCGAGGGAAACCGCCTGACGCAGGCTGTCATTGGCCAGGGGACCCCCGTTGACCCGTGGCTGGTAGAAGAACAACCGCGTGGTTGCGGCCTCAAAACGCTGGCCCGCTTGATCCTCTTCCAGCTTGGCAAAATCGGCCTCGGGGTAGTTCGAAACCAGATGCACGTCGCCGGATTTCAGGGCCAGCGCCGCCACGGCGCCATCCGGGATGGCATCGATCACCAGACGGTCCAGTTTGGGCGCGCCGCCCCAATAGGCCTCAAACCCACGGGTCACGTAGGTCTTTTCGGTAACCGCTTTTTCAAATACAAACGGCCCGGTTCCGATCAGCGGATGGTCTGCGTAACCATCCTTCATCACTGCCGCCGAGGGTTCTGTCAAAGACCACAGGAATGCGGAATTTGGCGTCTCTGTCTCAAATATCAGGGTGTGGGCATCCACAACTTTGATCGCTTTCAGACCCAGCAGCTTTGACAGGCGCGGGTTGTGGGCGGGGTGCCCTTCGAGGTCCAGCTTGGCAAAGGAGGCCTTCACATCCTCTGCCGTCATGACCGAACCATCGTGGAACTTCACACCCTGGCGCAGGGTGATCTGCCATTCGGTTGGCGACAGGTTTTCAAAAGATTGTGCCAGTCGCGGCTGCATCGACATGTCATAGCCAAGCCCGATCAGGGTCTCCGAAACCCCGGCGCGATTGCTCAGCCAGCCGTTTTGCCTTGCC
Organism: Thalassobius sp. MITS945101; assembly: GCF_047123305.1. Taxonomy (GTDB): domain Bacteria; phylum Pseudomonadota; class Alphaproteobacteria; order Rhodobacterales; family Rhodobacteraceae; genus Thalassobius. The sequence goes on along the minus strand of NZ_CP138918.1, from coordinate 3,563,239 downwards.
CGTGGATCCGGCACCGAGCTTTTGGGGCCAAATGGCGCTGCAATCACCAGTTCCTTGGAGGTTTGAGGCTCTGCGGTGGCGCTGGCTACGGCAAGGGTGCTCAGCGCACCAATCAGAGAGAGTTTCGAAATCGTAGAGACAAACACCGGTAAAATCCTTTGTTAAGATCGTGTTTCTGGCGCGTATCACGTTATATCATAACATATCAAGAAGAAGCCGATGTTTTTTGTCAGAAAAGGCTACGGGAGTTTCAGGCTTCCTGAGGCCGGCGGAAAGGCTGGGCTCGCCAAGATCAGGGGGGCGGGAGGCAAACACAACAAATCGAAAACGGCAAAGAATGAGTTCGGGCGCGAACTACGCATTAGGGTCGAGGCACGGGGATGTGGTATGCAGGTAAGGTTCCGCTTTTGGCGAACCGAACAGGGAGCTCACCTGGCACCTCTCTTATGTGTCCACATTTATCGGAGGACATGCCGCTTTTACGATAGAGCGCCGCGAAAATCACGCTGCGCTGACGTTGCGCTGACGCAGCGCTCACGCCGAATTTTTACCTTTTCTTAACCTCCGCGGTGATGAGCGCGGGGGAGCAAGACGCCTCATGGGGTGTTCTAAAACTGGGAAAGGCAACAGTATGACTGCAACATTGAAACTTTTGACAACAACCGCTCTGGCCATTGGGCTGGCTGGCTGTACCACGGCTAAGAAGACCGCACCGGTAACAATCAGCGAAACCGAAGAGGCCAGCAGGGTCTTTGCGCAGGGCACCGGCGATCTTGGGGATGCGCTGACCTCTGGCGCGACGGTGGTGGCGCGCTCTGTCGGCACCGCGGGGATGAACCTGAACTATGACACCGGCGAAACCAGCCTGGTGGACGCCGAGGTCGAGGTCAGCCAGAACGCCAATGGTGAGCTGACGGTCACCGTCAACGGCTCCACCTATGCTTTTGACGCCAGCCATCGTCGGGTTGAAGCCAGTGGGGAAACCTACGGGTATGAAACAGATGGATCTGACGACAACGTCTGGGTCTCTGCCTTCAACTACACCGGCGAAATCGACGATCTTCTGAACCCCGGCAACGGCTACCTGGAGGTTCTGGGGGTCCAGAGCAATCAGGTTAACGGTGGCGAACCCACAGTCCGCGCCTTTGCGGTGGTCGGCACTGAAACCGAGGACGCCGCCTTGGCGGCCCTGCCCACGGCAACCTATCGGGGCCGCGGCCAGCTGCAGGTGGTGCCCACCACTGGTTTTGTAAACAACGGGACAAGCCAGACCCGGCTGCGCAGTGATCTGACGATGACGGCGGATTTTGGGGCCGGGACGGTCTCGGGCGTGTTGGACAATTTCACGGTGCAGGACGCCGGGTCCAGCGAACGCAATCCGGTGGATGGCACCATCGCGATGGATGAGACCAACTTTGACGTCAACGGTTTCCGCGGCTCGTTGTCGGCGGATGTCACCTTTGCCGGAAGTCTTGGGATTTCCAGCGCTGAAGGGGAATACTCGGGCGCCTTCTACGGTCCTGAGGCCGAGGAAGTGGGCGGCACCACCTGGTTGACCGCAACCGACACCGACGGCGCGACCTTTAACGGCATCGGCTATTTCGCCGGCGATCAATACGCCGATTGATCCACAGATTTCACCCCCGGCGCTTCCCACGTTCCCCACCGACTGGGGGTGAAAAGGGCGGGTCCGGACCCCAATCGGGACCCGCCCATATCCGTTTACATCCGCGCTGTGCCTTTCGCAGGTTTTCAAAACAAACGCCTTTAAAAGGAGCAAAGCCATGAAGATCAAAATCCTTCTCCTTGTGTTTGTCTGTCTCGTGGCCTGGCCCCATTTGGTCCGGGCGCAGGAAAGCCCGCGGGATCTGGTGGCAGCTGGGCAATATCAAGACGCCCGCCATGCCTTGGTCCGAATTGTGGCGGGGCGCGCCGACAAGGCACTGCATCTTGCCTATCTCGAAGGGCTGATTGCCGCCCACGCTGGCGACCGTCCGAAGGCCATTGAGACGTTTCGCACCATTTTGCGGGCGGCGCCGCAGTTCCTGCCAGCACGCCGTGAGTTGGTTGTGTTGCTGGCGGCGGAAGGGCGCAATCGCAGCGCTGTCTACCATGCCGAACATCTGGCCGCCGCCACCACGGACCGGAGACTGCGTGAGCGATTGCAGGCCTATACTCGGGCCGAGAACGAACGCAAACCCAATGGTTATGCGCTCCGGTTCAGTATTGCGCCAACCACAAATGTGAACAATGGCACTGAAGCCCAGGAAGTCATCATTGGCGGCATTCCTTTTGAGGTCGACCCGGACAGCCGTGCCAAGGCCGGTGCGCGGATCTCGGCCGGGGTGACGGGCTGGGCCGGGCGCCAGTTGGGGCCAAAACTGCGCGGCATTGCAACCCTGTCGCTGGACCACGCCATCACCACACCAGGAGGCGCAAGCGACACCACTTTGCGCGGACAGGCTGAACTGATTGCACCGTTACGAAACGGGCGCGCGCGGCTGTCGTTTGGACCCTATCTGGAGGCCAAGTTCAGCGCCGGTGATCTGGCACGCAGACGGACTGGTGTGGTGTTGAACTATCAACAAACAGCAGGCAAGGCGGGACAGTTTGGTGCCTCTCTGGATCTGCATCGGCAGAGCTTTCCGCTTGCCTCCTACCGCGACGGGAGGCGGCTGAAAGGCAAGCTGTCCTTCCGTAAACTGGTCAATGCCAGTCGGGCCTTTTCTGTCGCTTTGCCGTTTGAGGTGGAACAGACCTGCCGCGCCCATTTGGATCATCGCAAGCTGGGCGTGCGGCTGGGCTGGGAACAGCAATGGCGGGGTGGGTTGGCCACCGATGTGGAACTGTCGCTGGATGCGGACCGGTTTCGCGGCAACTACCCCGGGTTTGCCTTTCCGCGGCAGGATGACGTGTTCGGCATCGAGATCTCGGCACGCCATTCCAAATGGGCGCTGGGCGCCTTTGCACCAGAGATCAGCTACAGCTACACGCGCGCGTCTTCCTCGATCGATTTCTTCGATTACGAAAGCCACGGCGTTGGGGTGTCGCTGTCTTCACGGTTTTAATACGAATCCGGTTCACCAAGGTGTTGCCATGTTCACAAGAAAACCGGCGTCTTAGGGGGGCGTTTTGAGAATACCGCTGGGTCATGTATCCTGACATCGCACTTCCCGCCCCGCAATTTACGGGCCTTTTTCTAGGAGGGACGATTTGCGGTATCTGGTTTCAACGCAATTCATCAAGTTTTTAGGCTGCTGCCTGTTGTGTCTTTGCGCCGTTGCAGCGCCGATGCGCCCCGTAATCGCGCAGGACATCGCGATCTCGGCGCAGTGGGTTGAGGCGGGGGGCAATTTTGCCATCTCCTTCAATATACCGGAAACGGACCCCAGTCAGACCTATAAGCTGGCCCTGATCCCCTTGGGGGCGGAAACAATCCCTTCGGGCCATGTGGTCTCCAGTCCGGGGCAGGGCGCATGGCAGTTTGATGCGCCGCAGGTGCCGGGCCGGTATCAGGCGGTGATCGCCTTGCTGAATGCGGAACGTCCCCTGCAAAGGTTGCCCGTTGAGGTGGTCGTAACCCCCACACCCGGTGCCTTGCGCCTGTCAAAGACCACCTTTCTAGGTATGGAGACGGCGGAGATCGCGGCAACCTTGCCAGAGGGGCGGCGCTACCCGAACCCCTGGGTGGGTCTGTTTGCGGTTGGGCAGAACATGCCGATCGGTGGCGCGAGCGTGGGGGATGAACGACTGGGGTGGGAGTGGGTGCAGGGGGACGGCACGCCGGTTAACTTTACCATGCCGCGTTGGCCGGGCTTCTATGAGTTCCGCCTGTTTGACCGATCCGAAGGGCCCTACGTGCTGGACCGCACGCGGGTCACCGTCAAACCGCCGCCGCAGCCGGGTGTCATTGCGCTGGACAAAGAGACCTACGAGGTTGGGGCACAGGTTTCCGTCACCGTCTCCAGCACAGCGCAACTTTTTGCCCAGCCCTGGATTGCCTTGACGCGGGAAGGCCGGGAAGAGGGCGGCGGCCAGGTGCTGGAGCAGCGGTTCCACTGGGATTGGCTCAATCGGGACACACGGGTCTGGCAGTTTGCTGCCCCCTCCACCGAAGGCCGCTATGAGGTGCGGCTCTATGACGGGGACGGGCAGTTCTATTTCGAAATGGACCGTCAGGCCTTTGAGGTGATTGCAAAACCGGAAGACGGGGCGATCAAGCTGGCCAAGACCACGTTCAACATCGGTGAGGTGATTGATATCTCTGTCGCCTATGGCACGGAACGGGGGCAATACTCGTCATGGGTGGGCCTGTTCGAACTGGTGCCTGAGGCCACGGGTGGAAATGCGCCAAAATCCGTGCACCGGCATGGCTGGGAATGGGTTGGCAACAACGACGCGACCACGCTGAAAGCCCCGATCTGGCCCGGCAAGTATGAACTGCGGCTCTATGACCGTGACGGGCGCCACTATATGCTGGATCGCCAGACAATCACGGTGGTGGTGCCACCTGTACCTGAGGCGTTGACGCTCTCTGCGCGGCAATTGGCGATCGGGCAGCCATTGCAGGTCAGCACGGCCCTGCCAGAGGGGCGCGCCTATCCGTCCCCCTGGATCAACATCACCCGGCTGGAACCGACCGCCAGCGCAGGCGGGGCCGAGATTACACCGCGTGCGAGCGAATGGCATTGGGCGCGCACCGACCAGCCTGTGACGTTCCAGGGGCTGCGCCATCCGGGTCGCTACCGTGTGCGATTGTTTGATCGCGACGGCGGTGGCTACATTCTGGATGAGGAAGAGCTGGAGGTCACCGTGCCTGCGCTCGCCAACGCGGTGCGCAGCGATAAACCGCAGTATCGCACCGGAGAGAAGATCTCGGTCTCTGTTGATCTGCCGGCCGAGCGCCAATTCGGCGGTGCTTTTGTAGGACTCTATATCAATGAAGACACCGGCGGGCAGGGGATCGACTATGGTCGCAACCGGATCGGGCATCAGTGGCTTGCGGTTGATGGCGGTCCCTATGTATTTGAAGCGCCGTCGACCGAGGGCACCTATCAGATCATTGCCTTTGATCGCGAAAAGGACGGCTACGAATTGGGGCGCACTTCGGTGCAGGTGGGGGCCACACCGGTCAACCTGCTGCGCATCAGTGGCCGTAGTTTCCAACCGGGGGCGATGATCCGGCTGCAAACACGTGTGCCCGCAGGGCTGCGGCTCTATGATCCTATCGTCAAGATGATGCATTCTTCTTACCGGTTGGACAGTGGTGTTCTGGCGGCGGAGGTGCCGATCACCTCGCGGCATGTGAACCGAAGTGAAGGGGAAACCTTTGAAGTTGCGGCGCCGCAGACGCCTGGTAAGTACGAGTTTCGGTTCTACGATCGCGGCGGGCACTTCTATATCCTTGATATCGAAGAGTTTGAGGTTGCGGCGCTGGGCCCCGAGGCCGCGCGGCGCACCCCTGAACGGTTGACCCCAATGCCGGGCGAGGGACGCCGCGCCTCCCCCAATCAGCCGGACACGTCACCCCCAACCGAGGACGGCCCCGCGGCTGAAACCTCTGAGGATACACCCGCAGATACCCCGGCAACGGAAGAGAGCGACACGGCGCCCGAGGACGGCAGCAATCCGACACCAGACACCGCCGACAGTGACAGCCCGACTGATCCCACCTCTGACGAACCGATCGACAATGCTGCAGACGATCTGACGCCTGATGGTCCAAAGTTGCAGATCGAGGCTTTGACCGAATACGGCCTGCAATCCGTTGATGAAATCGCGCCCGGTGCCAGCTTCCGGGTGCGGGTCTACTACCCGTTGCCCCCCAAAGAGGCCCCGAAATCGGTGCAGGTTGCCCTGCAAGGGGGCAAGAGCATGACGCTGCTTTTGAAGGCTGACAAAAACGCTGGGGTCTATGTCACCGATGTGGTGCGTGTGCCGCTGAGTGAAGGAGAGTGAGATGATTATGTCGCGTTTCTTGACCCGCGCGTTGCGTGCTTTCTTGTTGGGGACCGGCTGTCTGTTGTTCGCTCCCTTGCCGATTATAGCGCAGGAGGCGAAGGAAAACCTCGCCGAGGTCTTGCGCCGGATCGAGGACACCCGATTGAGCGATCAGGACAAGCTACGCCAGTTGCTGCAAACCGAATATATTGCCCGCACCAAAGCGCCCAACAGCTGGACCGATGTGTTTCTTGGCGACAGCAACCCGGACCTGAAACGGTTTAAACGCACGATGGCGCTGCATTCCCAGAACACCGCCAAGGCCGAAAGCGCATATCGTCAGGCCCTTACGGCCCAGATCATCGCCAACACCCGCGGTCTGCCGCGGGATCAGGCGCGGGCCTATATCACCAAGATGGCACATGACACGTTTCTGTCCCGCCAGCGTGGCCATCAGAATGTGCGGGAGACGTTGAAATACAAGCTTTCCACCGCCAAAACGGATGCGGACAAGGCCAAGGCGCGTGCCTTCACTGAAAGCCTGCTGCGCACACGCGCGCTTGAGGATGAGGTCTACCAAACAGCCTTGCGGCGTCATGACGGGCAGGGGGACGCGGCGCGGATGCGCGAATTGCTGCGCCGCATTGGCAACCGCAAGACCACATTGCGTCCCTCGGATTTTGCGGATTCGGACGAACGGGCGCGGGAAGAGTTCCTACGCCGTTCCCAGACCGAGCTGGAGGTGGCCGAATACCGACGTCTGGCCCGCAATGGCACCTTCCTGAGTGTACAGAACGGTCAACCTGTGTCCGGCCAATCCCGGCTGGAGATGGCGCGCGATGCGGAACGGGTGCTGGTCAACCGGCTGAATGCCAAGGCGCTGAAACCCAGCCGCTATGACATATTGGCCTTCACGCTCAGCAAGGATGAACGTGCGATCCGCGCTGAAACCTTGGCGAAAGAGATCAAGGAAACCCCGGAATATGTCGCGCTCGACATGCTAGGGCCCGCGGATTTTGGCAATCAGGGCATGCGCTATCTGGCGGTGGCCAGCGCCTTGCGGCAGCAGCAACAGGGGGTGGCGGACTGGCGGGCGAAGTTTGTCAAAGGCACCGATACCGGCATTGCGGCCGTGGATGGGTTCACCAGCATGTTGCAGACCGGCGCGGCAGATTATTCGCGGATCTGGGACAACGCCGGGGAAATGTCGCTGAGCAGGGTCGATGCACGGATTTCGCGCTACAATGCCCATGTCGACCAGTTGATCCCAGCCATCACCGAGGCAGGGAAACTCCAGCTGGAGGCCCGCCGCGCTGGTAAACCGCTGGATCTGAGCAAGCTCTCCGCCAAATCGCGGGAGTTGTTGATCAAGGCGCAGATGTTACAGGGCAAACCCGGCCAGCAGCGTCTGGTGCTGAACGACAAAACGCGGGTCTTTGGCGGGCTGAAAGAAGGATTGAACCTGCCGGGGGATCATTTCCTCAACTCGGTTTCGGGCCTCAACATGCTGGAGATGGCGGCCACCACCTATATCCCCGCTGCAGGCTCGGGCAAGGTGGCTAAGATGCTGGAAGGATTGAAAGTTTCACGCACCGGCGTGCAGGCGGCGCGGTTCGGCACTGACCTTGGGGTTGGGATGATCCTGACCGGCGCCACGGATTACGCCAAAACCGGCAAGGTGGATCCCAGCAAAATCGCCATCGAATCCTCGCTTCTGCAACTGGGCCTTGGCAGCGCCGGCAGTGTGACCAATGGGGCCGCACGGGCAATGGCCAGCCATCTGTCCAAGAACCCGACCGCCCGCGCCGCGACCGAAAAGGCTTTGCGCACCGCAATGGGATTGCCGTCAGAAGCGATGTTGCAATCGGTCTATCAGGCCAAGATGCAGGGCAGTGATGTCAGCTATGAGATGTTTCTGGCCAACCTGATGAATGCGGGCATGTCACGTGGGGTGTCCCATTCTATCGAAAGCCCATTTTTGGCCCATCTGCCCAAAACCCTGCGCCGTAAAGTGGTCGATGCCAATGATGTGGTGCGGCGCTCCAAAGAGGTGGCGGAGTCCCGGTTGAAGGAGGTCTTGGGTGATCAGGTCTCCGGCAAGGCTGCGGATGACGGCGGGATCCAGACCCGCGAGGGCACCCCAGCAGACACATTACGTAAAACGATGGATGAGGCGCTGTCTTCGGGCAAAATCACCTGGGGCGAATTGACGATGCTCTATGGTGACAATCCAGGTCTGAAACCGGTGCTGCAGGCGGTGAACAACCATCGGGCCGAGTATTTCCAGAAGTTGGTCGAACCCGCCCAAAACGCCGCCCGTCGTGAATTAACCGGAGAATTCACCTGGCGCAGCAACCAGATCAAGAAGCTCTATGCCAATGATCCGGCAAAGCTGAAGGCCGAAGAGGCGCGGCTGCAACGGGAATATGATGCGGAGCTGAAGCTGATCAACACCGCCCCTAAAGCGCCGGGGTCAGACAATCTGACCAGTGACGTGGACCGCTCTATCGCCTCGGAACGGGTGCGGCGGCAGCTCAAGCAGATGTACCGCAATGACCGCGGCGGTTATGAAATCCCCGCCAGCTCGGCGCAGTCCTACGATGTGAACGAATACATCAATGTCTTTCCGGACATCCGTAAAACCATGGGGCAGGCCAAGGAACTGGCAAATGTGAAGGTTGAGGCCGGCGATTACAACGGGCTGACCCAGGATCAGGCAATCGAGGCGCAGGGCATGGCAACCGCGATGTTGCATATGAACAAGGCGCAGCGGGAACAATACCGCCAGAATGTGCGAAACTCGACAGGAGATCTGGCGCTGGCTGACCGGCAATTGGCGGCGGCGGGCAAATCTCTGCTGCGGGCGGACCGTGAAATGCAGGCTGAAATGCAGGCGGTGGCACGGGACAATCCGAACCTGAAAGCCAACCCCGCCGATCTGGCGGTCCGCGCCCGTGACAACCTCTATGGCCGCCGGACCGAAGCGATCCGCAAAGACAATTTGAAACTGATGCATCTGGAGCATGACATTCAGGCGCTGAAAGATAAGAACGTTCCCGAAGATGCGCCAGAGCGGGTCAAACTGGAGGAGGCCCGCAAGAAACTGCAGGCCAAGATCCACCGCGACTGGGGCTTTGCCCTGCGGGAAGGTATTGAAACCTATGCCAGTTTTTCGGGTCTCGACTCAATTGTCAGCGACGGGCAGATGAAGAAGATCCCGATCCGCGAGTTGATCAACAACACGAAATATTACCGTGTGAAACCCGGTGAAAAACAGGAAAACCCGCCGGAAGGGGTGATCGAAAAGGAACTGTCTGATCGGCAGGTGCAGGCATTCCTGAACGATCAGATCAACATGATGACCCACCATGTGAACGGGCTGCACAAGGGCGGTGAAGATGTGGTTGGCGTGGCCTCGGCTTTGGGGAAATACGGCGAACGGGCGGTGCTGGGGCTGAAGCTGCAGGGCAAGGATCTGACCAAGCCGCCTTACTTGGCCTTTAGTCGTTGGTCCGAGTCGATGGTGAAAAACCGCAAGGACCCGGAAAAGCTGAAAGAAACTCTGCGCGAGATTTCCTCGGCCTTTGGCGGGTCGGGCAATGAAAAACACGGGCTTTTGCAGTTCATCAAGATGGCTGAGGCCTCCTTGCCCGGGGCCAAAGGTATTTGGGACGCCAAGGCGATGGGGCTGAAACCGACGCAACCGGTTGCGGGCAAAGCGCCGACGATGCAACAGCTGAAAACCCAGCTCGCAAACCGGCGCCGGATGCTGGAGGAGGAAGAGGAGATCCGCCTGCGCTATGGCCCCGCCTCCGCCCGGAAGGCAAATGAAACCAAACGCTTGGCGCTTAAGGATGAGTTGACCAAACTGGAAGCCAACAAGGCGCGCCGCGAGAAGTTTGGCAAACAATACCTGCGGGAGGACTGGACCAAGGCTGAGGCGTTAGAGGCGAAGGAACGCTCGCTGCAGGAACGTCTGGCCCAGCTTGGCAAACTGTCGAAAAACGACCAATCCGCGGGTCCGATTGTCAAAGACCTGCGCGCCACCCAGAAACAGCTTGCCGAACTGCGGCAGCGCTATAAGGACAAGGGGGGCAATGGCACGATAGCGCTCACCGATCAGGAAAAGCTGGAAGAGGCCCGCATGGCCGCGATCCGTGAAGAGCTGAAGCTGCGGGAAAAGGCCGACACCCGCTACGCCGCGCTGGAGAAAGAAAAACTGGCGCGCATTGCCAAGGCCAATCCCTTGCCCGCCGGTCAGACCGGGAAAATCGCCACGCTTCCACTTGGCAAACCGGCGGCGGGCAAACCGCAGCTGCTGGTTGTAACCCTTGGCAATGCCACGCTGAAAATCCGCGTGCAAAAGCCCATTGAACCCGTGGCGACGGGGGATTGAGGACGGGGGATTGAGGTTGATCCTATTGCTGCGGTCCGCTCCAGTCGCCGGGCCCGCCCCCGTTTCGTCTCCGCGCGGTAAGATGACAAAACTTCAGCTTAGGGCGGGCCCTGAGGCCTTGCCCATTCTGGTTAATAACCTGTGCCGTTCCTTCTAGCGGCGCGAGTTACCCGTCTACATCGTCCGCGGAATCCGCGTTCAGCTGATTGTAATTCGCCGCGCCAATGTCATCGAGCAGGCCGATCTGGGTTTCCAGGAAATCCACATGCCCTTGTTCATCCAGGATCAGCTCTTCAAACAGGTGCATCGATGCAAAATCGCCCACTTCAGCGCAGTATTTGCGGGCTTCGGCGTAAAGCGCCACCGCCTCCATCTCGACCTCAAGGTCACAGGTCAGGGTTTCGCGCACGTCTTCCCCGATTTTCAGCGGGTTCAGGCTTTGCAGATTGGGCATGCCTTCCAGGAAAATGATCCGATCGATCAGCTTGTCGGCGTGCTCCATTTCTTCGATGCTTTCTTCCCGCATCTTTTTGGCCAGTTTGGTCACCCCCCAGTCGTTCTGCAGCCGGTAATGCAGCCAGAACTGGCTCACCGCAGTCAATTCGTGCTTCAGGGCGGTGTTGAGGTATTCAATAACTTTCTTGTCGCCTTTCATGGTGGCTCCTCCCGATCAAATGCTTGCTGCACGTCAAAACACGTGGCTGACCCTTGAAGGGTAGCGGGGCAGGGTTAACAGGCAATAAAAAGAGGTTTCCTCAGGAATTGGGACCAGAGGTGGGAGCGGCCATTTCCGTGCCGCGCGGGCGGGGATTAGCCGATCACCTCTGTTGCTACGTGGGGACGGCGCAGGGCGCGCAGTTCGGCGGGCACTTCCAGATTTGGATTGGCACGCATCGAGGCTACGAAAAGCTTGATGCAGCCGCCGCATTCGGGGCTTTTGCCCAAAGCATGGTAGATTTTGCCCGGTGTGATGATCGCGGTTTTATCGGCTGCACGCATCCAGTCGATGGCCTTTTGGACATCTTTGTCACTGATAACTTGGCAGCTGCAGATGATCATAGCATTTGGGGTCCGTTCTTCTTGCTCTCAATTACCCAATTAAAACACTAAGGGTCAATACCTGATTTTTTTAATTGGGTTTAAAGTGCGCGAGGAAACACCACTTATGGTGCGGCCGTGAATGCAACACCGCGCCAAGGAAATAAGGGCGGATTCGGAGTTTTCCAAAAATCTTACACTCCCCCTTGCATTGCCTGAGTATTTTTGTCAGATATCGCCTACCCAGTCAGCGCTGCGGCGTCAGGCCAGGTCCAGACCCAGTTGTAAGGACCCACGCCCATGAATGACTTGCTCAAATCCCTGCTTGCTGCCGACCAACACGCCCGCGCTTTTGGCACTGGCCTAAACCCACGTCTACGCGCCGTGATTGAGGCGGATCTGCGATTTCCCGCCCGTGCCACCGCGCCCCGGCCCCAGACCCCCATTTCGGCAGAGGACATGCCGGACAATGTGACGCCGTTGCACCCTCAACCGCCCATCTCTGGCAAAAGGACTTCCGCATGACCCTTCAGTCGCAAAGCTTTACCCCCTGCCAACAGCGGGTTGAAACCTGTGGTTACGACAGCTTCGAACTGGGACTTTTGCCAGTGCTGCGGCATCTGCTGACCAGTTTCCATTCGCCGGAAAGCCATGCCTGGTTTCGGGCGCAGACGGTCTCGGTGGAACGCTGGGGCGAGAATGTTGGCCTCGCCGTGTGTTTCCGCCTGCAAGCGTTGGTGCGGATGTTGATGGAGGCGCGTGGCCCGACCTTGCTGTTTATCGATCCGCTGGATGTCGAGCAGCGGTGTTTTATCAGCGCGGACGAAGAAACGCTGCTGTGGATGCTGCATTACATGCGCCGCGATCGCACGCCGAAGGCGCGTGATGCGGTCGAGAAACTGACCCGGGGCCAGATGGACCCGCATTTGATCCGCGAAGGTTTGAAATTTGCAGCCCGTTTCCCGGCGGCGGGAACAGGGGCTGCCAAACCTTACTCTGGCCCCAGACTGTCTGTTGTACGGTGACCCCATGAGCAAAATGCAGATGATTGCTTCGGAAGCGGCCGCAAGGGCGGCTTTGACCGGCCCAATTCGTCCTGCCGTGCGTGAATTGCGCGGAATCTTGCGGGCGGCGGGCTCGGCGCGGGCGTTTCAGCAATTCACCACCGCGCTCGCCGCGCAAAGCCAGGTTCTGTCTCTGGCGCCCGCGCATTTCTACAGTGAAACCCGGTTTGGCGCGATTGAGGCCTGGCGCGAAGAGGGCAACCTGTCCTTCCTGCTGCGCAGTCGCTACGGATCGCAACTGGATCTGATGCGCTACCAGATCGGCCTGATTTGCGAGGATCTGTTTTCGAACAAATCCCCCACGTGGTCGGTTTGAGGCAATAGGCTGATGTTTTACCTGCTGAACAGGACGCCAGCACGGCACTCAGTCCGCGGTTTCACCTGTTTGCGCGGGATTCTGCTCCCAAGGCATTGGCAGCGCTTTGATCAGCAGCCGTGCCATCAGGTAGGCTTCATCTTCGCTCAATCGTTCTGACAAGGCGTCCTGCATGGCATTGTGATAGGTGGTCCAGACCTCGTCATGCAGGCCAATGCCCTGACCGGTGAGGAACAGCACTTGCTTGCGGCGCCCATCGGCGATGAACTCGCGGCGGACAAAACCCGCTTTCTCCAACCGGGCCACATGACGTGAGAGGGCGTATTGCGGTAGATACAGCTCGGTCTCGATCTGGCTCATCAGCTTGCCCGTGGGGCCGCCCCGGTGGATATGCAGCAGGATCTCGTACCAAATCGGATCTGCCAGCCCATGCGCTTTGAGGGCCTTGGCGATCTGCGGATAGAGGTTGCGATGCACCCGCATCATGTTGAACCAAAGCCGATTGTAGCCCACGGAAGGGTCATCATCTTTGAAAAATTCTCTGGCGGTTTCGCTGGTGATCTGGGTCATTGAGAAGCGCTTTTGCAATCGATATCTGAATAGGGCTGACTATAGGTTGCTTTGCCCCCGGATGGCCACGCCGTTCGGGCGGTGTTTGGCCCCAATTGAGACCGGAAAGACCAAAATCCTCTGATCCAATGGGCCGCAATTTGCGCGTAGACCCGCAGTGTGGATGACATTTGCCTGCATTTTTGCTATGTTTTCTTGGTGTTTTTACTGTTTTGGCAGCAATAAGAAGCGCTTGCCAAACGTGTGTTTCAGTCGTCGCTCGACCGTAGATGAGACTAACTTAAAGCCGTTCAATTCAAGGGTATGTGATACGAGGGCAATTTCGCGCCTCCTTTAGCTGTTTCAAGCCGTATTAGTCATATCCACGCCAGTCCTCTCGGCCGGGTCCACTGCCTGCGTTTCGCAGGTGCAGTATCCACGGGGGAACGTCCAATGCCTGGCAACAATGGCAATGATCTTATTAATGGCAACAATTTTTCCAACTTCATTTTTGGCGGCAATGGTAAGGACACGATCAACGGAAATGGCGGCAATGACATCCTGCTAGGCGGCAACGGCCGTGACCTGATTTCGGGCGGTGATGGCCATGATTTCCTGTCCGGCGGGCGCGGGCGGGACACGCTTTCAGGGGATGCAGGCAATGACTGGCTGTCCGGCGGAAGGGGTCGCGATGTGCTGTCGGGTGGTGAAGGCAATGATGTCCTGTTTGGCGGTCGAGGGCGCGACACGGCCGTGTTTGAGGACAGCATCCTTAACTTTTCTTTTCAGCAGGGCTGGTGCGGGCTGCGGGTGACCCATGATGGTGTTCTGGGCACCGATTGGCTGTTCAGCATCGAGATCCTCCAATTTGACGACATCACCATCGACCTGCGCGCCAGCAACAATGGCCCGCTGGGTGTCGATGATTTGATTGCGGCACAGGCGGACACGGCGCTGACCTTCAGCGCTGCAGATCTTGTGGCCAATGATTTTGATTGGGAAGGGGATGCGCTTGAGGTGGTGTCGCTTGATGACAGCGCCACTTTGGGCACGGTGACACTGACCCCGGGCGGCGATGTTATCTATGACGCCAATGGGCAATTTGACTATCTGGCAGCAGGAGAAACCGCGACCGATACGTTCACCTACACCGTCTCCGATGGCAACGGTGGTTTTGACACCGCAACCGTAACCGTAACTGTGACCGGCACCGGCGGGGGCAGCCCTAACACGCCTCCGGTGGCGGTCGATGACAGCAACAGCGCCAGCGACAATGGGGTTGCGGCGACGGGCAATGTATTGACCAACGACAGCGATGTGGATGCGGGCGACGTGCTCTCGGTGGCGAACCCCGGCGTGCAGAGCGGCACATACGGCACGCTGACGCTGAACGGCGACGGCAGCTACAGCTATATCGTGACCGATGAGAGCCTTGATGACGGCTTCACCGGGGTTGAGAGCTTCACGGTGCAGGTCAGCGACGGCACCGACACGGTGACCTCGCCCCTGACGATCAACGTCAGCGGTGAAAACGACGCGCCGGTGGAGGCGGATGACAGCAACAGCGCCAGCGACAACGGGGTTGCGGCGACGGGCAATGTTCTGACCAACGACAGCGACGTGGATGCGGGCGACGTGCTCTCGGTGGTGAACCCCGGCGTGCAGAGCGGCAGTTACGGCACGCTGACGCTGAACGGCGACGGCAGCTACAGCTATCTCGTGACCGATGAGAGCCTTGATGACGGCTTCACCGGGGTTGAGAGCTTCACAGTGCAGGTCAGCGACGGCACCGACACGGTGACCTCGACCCTGACGATCAACGTCAGCGGTGAAAACGACGCGCCGGTGGCGGTGGATGACAGCAACAGCGCCAGCGACAACGGGGTTGCGGCGACGGGCAATGTTCTGACCAACGACAGCGACGTGGATGCGGGCGACGTGCTCTCGGTGGTGAACCCCGGCGTGCAGAGCGGCAGTTACGGCACGCTGACGCTGAACGGCGACGGCAGCTACAGCTATCTCGTGACCGATGAGAGCCTTGATGACGGTTTCACCGGGGTTGAGAGCTTCACAGTGCAGGTCAGCGACGGCACCGACACGGTGACCTCGACCCTGACGATCAACGTCAGCGGTGAAAACGACGCGCCGGTGGCGGTGGATGATCTGGCAACCACGGCCAAAGACAGCACCGTTGCGGGCAATGTACTGACCAATGACAGCGATGTAGACAGCGGCGACGTGTTGAGCGTGAGCCTTGTCAACGGTGTTGCCCCCGGCACTGCCCTGATTGTGACCTCCGCTGGCGGGCGACAGGGCACTGTGACGGTATTGGCGGATGGCAGCTACAGCTTTGATCCGAAAAGCAAATTCCTGGATCTGAACCCATCAGAAAACGACACGGTCACGGTGGCCATAACGGTGAGTGACGGCACCACCACCAGCCCCAGCCTGCTGGTCATCACGGTAGAGGGCGGCAATGCGCCGCCCGTAGCGGCAGATGACGTGGCCGCAACGGATGAGGACACATCGGTGGTGATTGATGTGACCGCCAATGACAGCGATGCGGATCTGGACAGCTTTGGCGTCACCATGATCGACGGGCAGGTGGTTGCGCCAGGTGGCAGCGTGGTGCTGGGCGGTTCGGGGGCAACGGTGACGCTCAACCTGGATGGCACGCTCAGCTATGATCCTGCAGGTGTGTTCGACGCGCTTGCCGACGGCGCCCCGGCGGTGGACAGTTTCAGCTATCAGATCACCGACAGCAATGGCGCCGGCGATACTGGCCTGGTGACTGTGAACCTGACCGGGGTGAATGATGCGCCCAGCGTGGGCAACGTCAGCCTGAACGTCTTTGAGGGCATCGGCATCACCATCAGCGCGGTCGGCAACGGCAATCTGATGAGCAACGCCTCTGATATCGACGGCACCGTGGTGGGCGTTGTTGAGGTCGACGGCCAGAGCAATGGCACCACGGGGGTGACCGGCCTTTACGGCGTGCTGACCTGGGATCGGCTCACCGGTGCGTACAGCTATACCGTGGATGATGACAATCCAACGGTACATGGGCTGTTGTCCGGTAGCAGCTTGCAAGAGACTTTCAGTTTTACTCTGGTGGATGATTTCGGCGCCACCTCAACGGCGACGCTGACGGTCACCATCGATGGGGTGAACGACGGCTTGTTTACCGAAGCCAATGATGCGGTGAACCTCAGCACAGCCGTTGCAGCCTTCCCGGCGACGGCCTTTGAAAACAACTTCCTCGACGCGCTTGGGGGGGATGATGCGGTGTCTCTGGTGTCGGGGCTCGAGGCCTCGCCCTATCTGAATGAGTTTGACGGCGAGACGTTTGATGGCGGCCTCGGCAATGACACCATTCAAGTGCTGACCGATTTCATGAACGTGGACGGCGGCGGCGGCAGTGACTGGCTGGACCTCAGCGCGCTGCTGAGCACGGGTTCGGCGGTGAACGCCAACCTCTCCACCGGTGACATTGACATCGACCGCAACGGATCGGTGGATTTCACCGCGGTGAACTTTGAAAACATCCAAGGCACCGCCAATGCTGACAGCATCACCAGCAGCGCGGCGGACAATTGGATCCTGGCCGGGGACGGCAATGACACCATCGCGATCCTGGCCGGCACAAGCTCGCTTGGAGATATCTACGTCGGTGGCGGCGGCAATGGGGATTGGCTGCTCAACACCAGTGGCAGCAACCTTGTTTTCGATGCTTTTGATGCCACCGACGTCACCGAAACCGTCAGCGGCTCGGGGCTGGAGCATATGGCCATCGCCGGGCTAACGGTGCTGGGGACCGCGGGTGGTGATCTGATCAACCTCCAAGGTCTACGACTGACCCAGATGTCCAGCACCATCACCGATCTTGAGGTTTCGACGGGGGCTGGGAATGACACGGTTGTGGGGTCGGATCAGACTGGGCAGCAGACCAATGGGGCCAATCAGAACCGCTATGATTACGATCTGGGGGCGGGGGATGATATGTTCACCGGGGCCGGGATTTCGGTGGATGTGGTCTTTGGCGGGCTTGGCAGCGACACCATCAACGGTGGCGCGGGCAATGACACGCTGGAGGGCGGCGCCGGTGGCGATCTGATCGACGGCGGTGAGGGCAACGACCTGATCTATCTGCGCGCCGGTGACCAGTCCGAGCTGGACACCATTGTGGGCGGTCTTGGCTTTGACACGCTGCACAATCTGGCCGGCGCGGCATTTGTGTTCGAGAGCTTTGACTTTGACGGCATCGGCAACGTCATGGGCGCCGGGATTGAGCGTCTGCAGCTGGTGGGCGTCACCCTGTTTGGCACCGCAGGCGCCAATGTGTTTGACCTGCAGGGCGTGCAGCTGTCGGGGCTGAACACCACGGTGACGCAATATGACGTCGCCACCGGCGGCGGCAATGACACCGTGATCGGCACCGACCAGACCGGCCAGCAAACCAACGGCGCCAACCAGAACCGCATCGACTACGACCTCGGCAGCGGCAACGACCACTTCACCGGCACCGGCACAAACATCGACGTCGTCCACGGTGGAGATGGCAATGACACCGTGCTGGCGGGCGACGGCAACGACACGCTGCGCGGCAATGGCGGCGCGGATCTGCTGAACGGGCAGGGCGGCAATGACACCTTCGAAGTGCTGGCGGGCGAAGACTCGGCGCTCGACACGTTCATCGGCGGCGCGGGCACAACGGACACGATCATCAATGGGGTCACCACCGGCTTCACCTTCTATGGCTTTGACTATGATGACGTCAGCGAGACGGTGAACGGCTCCGGCGTCGAGATCCTGCAGCTCAATGGCTTCAGCATCAACGGCACCGCTGCGGCCAACCTGTTTGACTTCAATGGCACCCGCTTTTTGGGGCTGAACACCACCCTGGCCAATCTGGAGGTCTCCACCGGGGCGGGCAATGACACGGTGATCGGCAGCGCCACCACCGCGCAGCAGACCAATGGCGCCAATCAGAACCGGATCGATTATGACCTTGGCGCCGGCGCGGATGATTTCACCGGAGCGGGTGTGATGACCGATGTGGTCTTTGGCCAGAGCGGCAATGACACGCTGCGCGGGATGCAGGGCAATGACAGCCTCTTTGGTGGCGCCGATGATGACCTGCTGCAGGGCGGCGATGGCAATGACACGCTGCAGGGCGATGCCGGGCTGGACCGGCTGGAAGGCGGCGCGGGCAACGACCAGCTGGTGCTGACTGCGGGCTCTGATCACACGTTGGAAGAATACCTCGGCGGCGTCGGGCTTGACCGGCTGGTCAATGCCACCGGCGGCGATGTCACGCTGCATCTGATCAACGCCTTTGACGGGGCGGATTTCAACGTGCTGGAGATCGAAGAGATCACCCTGGCGGCCCATACGCTGCTGGGCACCACGGGCCATGACATCTTTGATTTCACCGGGGTGAAGTTCCTGTCGATGAACACCGATGTCACCGATCTTGAGGTTTCGACGGGGGCTGGGAATGACACGGTTGTGGGGTCGGATCAGACCGGGCAGCAGACCAATGGGGCCAATCAGAACCGCTATGATTACGATCTGGGGGCGGGGGATGATATGTTCACCGGGGCCGGGATTTCGGTGGATGTGGTCTTTGGCGGGCTTGGCAGCGACACCATCGATGGCGGCGCGGGCAATGACACGCTGGAGGGCGGCGCCGGTGGCGATCTGATCGACGGCGGCGAGGGCAATGACCTGATCTATCTGCGCGCCGGCGACCAGTCCGAGCTGGACGCCATTGTCGGCGGTCTTGGCTTTGACACGCTGCACAATCTGGCGGGCGCGGGATTTGTGTTCGAGAGCTTTGACTTTGACGGCATCGGCAACGTCATGGGCGCCGGGATTGAACGTCTGCAGCTGGTGGGCGGCACCCTGTTTGGCACCGCAGGCGCCAATGTGTTTGACCTGCAGGGCGTGCAGCTGTCGGGGCTGAACACCACGGTGACGCAATATGACGTCTCCACCGGCGGCGGCAATGACACCGTGATCGGCACCGACCAGACCGGCCAGCAAACCAACGGCGCCAACCAAAACCGCATCGACTACAACCTCGGCAGCGGCAACGACCATTTCACCGGCACCGGCACAAACATCGACGTCGTCCACGGCGGAGATGGCAATGACACGCTGAACGGTGGCGGCGGCAGTGACACGTTAACCGGCGGCGCGGATGCGGATGTCTTTGTCTTTGAAAGCGGCGATGGCACCACCAACTATGTGACGGATTATCAGGACGGGGTTGATCAGATTGATCTGTCAGGTGCGGCGGGGCTGAACAATTTTGCTGATATCCTCGCCAATATGACCCAGGTGGGCGCGGATGTGCAGATTGTGGAAGGCACCACAACCATCCGGCTGGTGAACGTCAATATCGCGGTGATCTACGCGTCGGACTTCCTGTTCTAGGTCCAACAGGTAAGCGTCGCAGCAGAGGCTCAGACCTGCACCATTGGACGGCTGTTGAGGATCTGCACCTCGGCGCGGGTGGCGAAAACCGTTTCGAGGAAATCGGGTGCCAGCACCGCGGCCGGGTGGCCCTGCGCGGCGATCTGGCCTTGGTGCAGCGCCACCAGTTGATCGGCGTAACGGCTGGCGTAGTTTAGATCGTGCAGCACAACAATGATGGTCTTGCCATGGTCATGGGCCAGCCGTTGCAGCGTTTGCATCAGGGCGCGGCTGGCGGCGAGATCAAGGTTGTTGAGCGGCTCATCCAGCAACAGATAATCAGTGTCCTGCGCAAAGGTCATGGCAACCTGTGCCCGCTGCCGTTGCCCGCCCGAGAGCGTGTCGAGCTGTCGGGCGGCAAGCCCGTGCAGGTCAAACTCAGCCAAGGCCCTTTCCACCATATCCG
The DNA here is from genome assembly GCF_047123305.1 of Thalassobius sp. MITS945101. GTDB lineage: Bacteria > Pseudomonadota > Alphaproteobacteria > Rhodobacterales > Rhodobacteraceae > Thalassobius. Next base: position 3,543,053 of record NZ_CP138918.1, on the reverse strand, counting down.
CGTCAACCGGACCGGGGCGGCCTTTGTGATGAGGATAGCGGCCAAAACCCACCAGATCACACACGGTCAGACGTGGGGCGACATCGCTGCTTTGGGGCAGGATGGCCAGCCGTTTGGCCAAGAGATCCGTTGCGCATTGTCCGATCTGCATGTCATCCACCTGAATGCGGCCCGATTGCAGCGGGGTCAGCCGGGCTATCAGCGACAGCAGGGTGGATTTGCCTGCCCCATTGGCCCCCACCAAGGCGGTGATGCCGCCTTTTTCCAGTGTCAGGTCAACCTTGTTCAGAACCTGCTGCGCCCCATGGGCAAAGCTGACGTCGGTGATACGGATCATTTGCGGGTGCCTCGCAGCAGGAGAAAGAGGAAGAGTGCGCCGCCGAAGAGGTCGATCACGGCAGAGAGCGGGGTGCTCAGCTTGAACACGCGCTCCAGCACCGCTTGCCCACCGATTAGGGTGATCGCGGCAATCAGCGCGGCAGAGGGCAGGATCACCGCATGGCGGGCGCTGGGGGTGATGAGATGGGCTAGGCTGACAACCAGAAGGCCAAGGAAGGCCACCGGTCCAACCAATGCAGTAGACACCGAGACCAGAACCGAAATCAGGATCAGGATTTTGATCTGTTCTACCCGGTGATCAACGCCAAGTCCCACGGCAGCATCCCGTCCCAACGCAATCACATCCAGCCGAGCGCGCATCCGCCAGACCAGCCCCAGCGTCAGCAGCAAAAGGCCCCCACCGATGGTCAAAAGGTCTGTGTTGACGCGGTTGAACTGGGCAAAGCTGCCAACCTGAATAAAGGTGAACTCATTGGGATCGATCATCCGGGTCAGAAAGCTCGACAGCGACCGAAACAGAGTGCCAAAGATGATGCCGGTCAAGATCATCCGCATCAGATCGCCCTGTGCGGATCCCAACAGGGTGCCAAACAGCAGCAAGGCCGCGCCCGTCATGGCGGCAACATTGACCAGAAAGACCATGGCAGCCGGCAGCTGGATATAGCCTTGCCCGCCGAGGAAATAGACGGCCACCACCAGGATCAGCATATAGAGCGCGTCAAACCCCATGATCGATGGGGTCAGGATGCGGTTGGTGGTCAGGGTCTGGAACAGCACCGTTGCGGTGGAAATGGCGGCGCCCACGATCAGCAGGGCCGCAAGCTTGGTGCCGCGGAACGGCAGGACAAAGCTCCAGCTGCCGCGCGCGCCCAGCGTCATATAGCCGAGACAACACAGGCCCAGCAGCGCAGCCAGCAGGATCAGTCGGTTAGCGGCCACGGTTCGGCTCCACATAAAGGAGGCGCAGGAAGATCAGCGTGCCAAGGACGCCAAAAACGGTGCCAACAGGAATTTCGAACGGGTAGCGGATCAACCGGCCCAGGATGTCACAGGCCAGCACCATGCCCGCGCCAAACAGGGCAATCAGCGGCAGGGTCTGGCGCAGGTTGTCGCCTTTGAGACGGGAGATGATGTTGGGCACCACCAGCCCGATAAAGGGAATGGTGCCCACCGTGACCACGGTCAGGGCCACCACAATGGAAATCGCCGCCAGCCCAAGCAAAACGATCTGTTCATAGCGCAGGCCCAGATTGATACTGATGGTGCGGCCAAGACCCACGATGGCAAACTGATCGGCAATAAAATAGGTGGCAAGGGCGACAATTGCGGCGATCCACAACAACTCATACCGGCCCGCCAGAACACCTGAAAACTCGCCGGTCATCCAGATCTCGATATATTGCAGCAGATCGGCCTGATAGGCGAAAAACACCAGCGCAGCGGTCAGGATGCCGCCATAGATCAAGCCGACCAAAGGCACCAGCAGGGGCTGTTGCGGCGGCAGTTGACGCACAATGGTGAGGAAAACAAAAGAGGACAGCAGCGCTGTCAGTGCCGCCACGCCCATCTGCACAATCAACGGCGCCGTGGGCAGCACCAGCAGGCAAAACAGGATCCCCAGCGCTGCGCCTTGACCGGTGCCAACCGTCATCGGTTCAACAAAGCGGTTGCGCACCATCAGCTGCATGATGGCGCCGGAAATGGCCAGCGAAGCCCCGGTGATCAGGGTCGCGGCAGTGCGCGGAAACCGCGAGGTGAACAGCAGGCCAAAGGCCTCCGGATCGGTAAAAAGATCCGCCGGGGTCAAGTCAATGACCCCGACGAACAACGACAGCACCACCAAAACGCAGAGCGCAAGTGTGCCCCAGATGGCAGTCCCGTCACGCATCTTGATTAGCCGTTAAAGGCGGCTTCGATCTGGCCCAGCAGGTGCATCATCGACTGGATGCCACCGCCGGCGATGTAGACACGGGCGGAGTCCAGATAGACCACTTTGCCGTTTTTCCAAGCGTTGGTTTCACGCACCAGCGCGTTGTCCAGCGTTGCTGCAGCCGCGTCACCGTCCTGACCAATGGCGGCCTTCCGGTCGATCACGATCAGGATGTCTGGGTTGGCGTCGCGGATGAACTCAAAGCTGACAGCTTCGCCGTGGGTCGATTTTTCAACGGCATCAACCGCTTCGGGCAGTTCCAGCGCGCTGTGCAGCCAGTCGAAACGGCCCCCGGCCCCGTAGGCGGAGACTTTCGGGCCGTTGGTCATAACAATCAGAGCTTTGCCCTGATCGGCAACGGCGGCTTTGGTTGCATCGAGCTGTGCGTTGAACGCGGCGGTCAGTGCCTCGGCTTCGGCTTCTTTGCCAAAGATTTTGCCAAAGGCGTCCAGACGGGCGAGCCCCTGACCAACGGTGTCTTCCCAGATGGTCATATCAACGGTGGGGGCGATTTTGGCCAGATCCGGGGCAACACGCGACGAGCGGCCACCGGCAATGATCAGATCAGGGGCCATTGCGGCAATCGCTTCAAAGTCGGGCTCGAACAGCGACCCAACAGTTTCAGCATCTGCCACGGCGTCGCTCAGGTAGTCGACATAGACGTTGCCGACGGTGCCATTGGGTTTGATACCCAGCGCGTCGAGGCTGTCGATCGCAGCCACGTCAAACACGGCAATTTTCGCCGGGCTGACCGGGGCCTCGGTCGGGCCGGTGTAGGTGTCCACGGTGACGGTGTCGGCAAAAACAGGGGTCGCCACAAGCGACAGGGCCAACGCAAATTTCTTCAGCATAACGGTTTCTCCAGTTGGGAAAACGCATGGCTTGCCGAAGCTGGCTGGCGTCAATCGCGGTTTGAATAGGCCGCCGTGCCGTCAGAGTCCAGTTAACATGATTGTTTTTGTCGGAATTAGGCGCATCCGTGCTGTTTGGGCGCAGCATCGGACATGGTCTTGCACACGAAGGGTCAGCCTGCGGCTTCCAAGGCGCGGTTGCGTTCTGCGCTTGGCGGCAGTCCGAATTTGCGGGCGTATTCGCGGCTGAACTGGGTGGGGCTTTCGTAGCCCACATCATAGGCCGTGGTGGCCACACTGGCCGCACCGGTCACCAGCCGTTGCCGTGCCTCCAACAGCCTGAGGTCTTTTTGATATTGCAGTGGCGTGGTGGCGGTGACGGTTTTGAAATGCTCGTGGAAGGCAGACAGACTCATCCCCGAGGCTTCGGCCAGATCGGCGATGGCGATCGGGTGGGTGAAGTCGCGACGCAGGATGGCAATTGCCTTGGAGATCCGGCTGGCCGGGCTGTCCTGTCGCAAAAGCTGCCGCAGCATGCCCCCATGCCGGGCGCGCAGTAGACGGAAATGTATTTCACGCAGGATCAGCGGCGCCAGTGTTTTGGCCGCCACCGGATCCTGACGTAGGTAGAATAGCCGCGATACCGCATCGATCAGCGCCGCATCCGAGGCGGCGGCATTCAGGCTCAGCGGCGCATCCGGCTCTTCCGCATCTGGCCCCAGTTCTTCTTGCAGGCTGCGCAGGGTGACAAGGTCCAGCCGCAAGATCACGGCTGCATAGGGGTGATCCGGGCAGGCCTCAATCACGGCCGCCTCAACCGGTACGGCATGGCTGACAATCAACGTGTCGCCGGCCCCGTAGCGCACAACACGTCCGCCAATCCGCGCCTCCTTGGTGCCCTGCAGCACCAGACACATGACCGGATCATAAAAACTGGCCGAACATGCCGTGGTCTGGTCGTTGGCAAAGGCAAAAAAACCGTCAACGCCGGTCTCGCATCCCACGCCAATTCCCTTGTTGGCGCGGACAAGTTCGAAAACGTCTGTTGTCAGCTGTTGTGCAATCATCCGGGCCTCCTGATCTGTTGGGAAACATAGAGGCCGCGGCGGGCAATGACAGGAAAAATCGCGCAGCGCTGGAGGATCAGGCAGATCATTCGGAGGATAAGGCAGCGCATCTCAGCGTCGGAACGCTAGGTTAAGAGGCAAGGCGCGGACGCGGATCGCACAGGGGCAGAAACACGCCCACAGGCAGGTTCCGGCCAGGTTCCGGCGCGCCCTTTATTGAACTTGTCCAACGCGGCCTAGCTTAATTGACATCACCTCTGCCGCTGCCCTCGCCGACCAAGGGGCGGCCAGCAGCATGCACAACCAAAAGACCACCAGCCATTAGGGAGACCTCTTAGCCATGGCAATTACGCTTAATCTCAACGGCAAAACCCATCAGGTTGACGCCGAGCCGGGCACCCCGCTTTTGTGGGTGATCCGTGATGAACTGAAACTCACCGGCACCAAATTTGGCTGCGGCGTTGCCTCTTGTGGCGCCTGCACCGTGCATATGAACGGCGAACCGGTGCGGTCCTGCCAGACTTTCATTGAAGACGTCGAAGACGCTGAAATCACCACCATCGAAAAGATGGAAGAGGATAAAGTCGGCGCCGCTGTCCAGCAGGCCTGGCTGGAGCTGGACGTGGTGCAATGTGGCTACTGTCAGTCAGGCCAGATCATGAACGCGGTTGGCCTGCTGCGCGAAAACACCAAGCCGACTGCCGATGAGGTGGACGATTATATGTATGGCAACGCCTGCCGCTGCGCCACCTATCAACGTATCCGCGCCGGTGTTCTGCGTGCGGCTGAAATTCTGGAGGCATGAGAGAGATGACTGGTACACTTTCCCGCCGCAGTTTCCTGCAAAGCGCTGTTGCTGTAACCGCGGTTCTCTATGTCGGCACCGCCGCCAATGGATCGGTTGCCGCCGCCAACTCGGCAGAGGCGATGCTGAACCCGTTTGTGAAAATCGACAGTGACGGCACGGTCACCGCCATCATCAAACACTTTGAGAAGGGGCAGGGGCCGGCCACCGGTCTGTCGACGCTGATCGCCGAAGAACTGGGCGTCACGATGGAACAGATCGCCTATGAATTCGCCCCCTCCGATCCGCAGGTCTACAACAACCTGTTCTTTGGCCCGTTCCAGGGTACGGGTGGTTCTACGGCAATGGCAAACTCCTGGATGCAATATCGCACTGCCGGGGCCAATGCGCGTGAAATGCTGCTGAAAGCAGCCGGAGAGGCCTGGGGAGTGGATCCCGCCAGCTTGGACATTCAGGCAGGGCTGGTGACCGGGGCGGGCAAATCTGCCCCCTTGGGTGAATTTGTTGCCGCGGCGGCGGGTATGGCCCCGTCGGAATCCCCACGTCTGCGCAGCCCGTCGGAATGGAAGATCATCGGCAATGAGGCCACCCGCCGTGTCGACAGCCCGGTCAAGGTGAACGGTCAGGCGATGTTTGCCATGGATGTGCAGCTCGACAATCAGATGGTGGTGATGATCAAACGCACCCCACAGCGCGGCGGGCTGGTGGTCAGCTTTGATGACAGCGCTGCCAAAGAGGTGCGTGGGTTCATCATGGCGCAGACGCTGCCGACCAATCATGGCGTGGCGGTTTATGCTGAAAACACCTGGGCCGCGATGCAGGCCCGCGCGGCGCTTGAGGTGGAATGGGATATGTCTGCCGCCGAAGCCCGTTCCTCGGCTGAAATCCGTGATGAAATCATGACCGCGTTGGAGGCCGCACCGGTCTACAATGTGAACAAGGCAGATCAGGCGGCGGTCACTTCCACGGTGGACGGGGCCGATACGGTGGTCGAGAAGACCTTCTACTTCCCGCTGCTTGCCCATGCCCCGATGGAACCGCTGAACTGCACGATCGAGCAAACCGCAGAGGGGGATATCGTCCTGCATGATGGGGCGCAGATGCCAACCGGACCGCATATGGCCTATCAGCAGATCTTTGGTCTGCCGGCGGAAAAGATCCACATCAAAACCATGTTGGCCGGTGGCTCCTTCGGGCGGCGCGCCACGCCGGATGCGGATTATCAGGTCGAGGCTGGACTGGCCTTTGTGATGACCGATCGCGCGCGTCCGGTGAAGCTGGTCTGGGACCGCGAAGATGACATTCGCGGTGGCTATTACCGTCCTGCAGTGGGTCACAAAGTGCGCGTTGGTCTGAACGCGGCGGGGGAGATCGCCGGTTGGGAACATCAGGTGGCCGGTCAATCGATCATGAAAGGCACCGCCTTTGAAGCCTTTTCCGTCCATGACGGTGTGGACCATTCCTCGGTCGAAGGCATCGCCGACAGCCCCTATGTGATCCCCGGCATGGCGCTGGGTCTGACAGATACGGCCAAGGCAACTTCGGTGCTGTGGTGGCGCTCGGTTGGGCATACCCATACCGCCTATGTGATGGAGGTCATGATGGATATGGCGGCACGCGCCGTTGGACGGGATCCGGTTGAATTCCGCCTCAGCTATCTGGACGGGGAACAGGATCAGGCCCGCAAGGCAGCCGTTCTGCGTTTGGCAGCAGAGAAGGGCAACTGGGGTCAACCGCAAGAGGGCAATGTGCAGGGCATCGCCGTGCACAAGTCCTTTGGCTCTTATGTGGCGGAAGTGGTCGAGGTTTCCGGCAATCTGGAAGACGGCATTGTGATCGAAAAGGTCACAGCGGCGGTGGATTGCGGCATTGCCGTCAATCCAGATGTGATCCGGGCTCAGATCGAGGGCGGCATCGGCTACGGCATTGGTCACGCGATGCGGGACCAGATCACGCTGGACGGCGGTGCGGTGGAACAGTCAAACTTCCCTGACTACGAACCGCTCAGGATCTCTGACATCAAAGCGATTGAAACCCACATCATCGCCTCCGCAGAAGCACCCACAGGCATCGGCGAACCCGGCACCCCGCCATCTGCGCCCGCACTGGCCAACGCCATTGCCCAGCTGGAGCTGGTGGTGGCAGAACTGCCCATGGCGGACCACGGCGTCTCTTTCGCCTGACCCGCGAGGCCAATTGCAAATCAGCCCTCCGCAGCTCTGCGGGGGGCTATTGCTTTGAGGCATTAGTCTCGCCAGCTCGGATCCTCTGCGTCGAGGGTGGATTTGAGGTAGTCAAAATGCCGGTCCGCGGCCCCGGCATAAGGTGCCCAGCCATCGGCAGTTTTCTGAGCCACCTCATCTGACAGCACCGCCAGTGGTTGGCCGGTGGACAGGGCCAGCACTTGGGTCTGCGCGGCCTTCTCGAAGAAATAGAGATCCTCAAACGCCCGCGCGACGGTGGGGCCTGCAATGCTGACCCCGTGGTTGCCCATGACCAGCGCGATCTTGCCTTTCATGGCACGCGCCAGATGCGCGCCTTCCTCGGCACTGTCGGATATGCCGCCAAACTCCAGATCATAGCCGGTCTTGCCAAAGAACCGCGCGGTGTTGTTGTCCAGCGGCAGCAGGGTCGGATCCTCTAGACAGGCAAGGGCGGTGGCATAGGGGGAATGGCAATGCAGGATCACCCGCGCTTCAGGCAATTCGCGATGCAGCGTGCCATGTACCGCCCAGGCGGAAGGGTCCGGCGCGTCCGGTCCCGCCATCACTGCGGGATCCTCCACATCCAGCAGCAACAGATCACTGGCCTTGATGGTGGCAAAATGCTGCCAGCGTGGGTTCAGCAGGATCTGGCGGCCATCCGGGCTGACCGCAACACTGAAGTGGTTCGACACGCTTTCAGACCAGCCAAACCGATGACACAGACGAAAGGCCGCTGCCAGATCCTGCCGCAGACTCTCCTCGCTTTGCACCTCTTGGGGGAAATCTTTGCTCATGCCTTAAACCTTCCTTCTGAAACCAGCGCCCGATAGGTCGAGCGCATTTCGGCCCGGTCCGTATAGCATCCGCGCAGGTACCGGTCGCCGCTGGAGGCCGTGTAGGCCGCGCGGCCATGCACAATGCGGTGGTTGTCAAATACGATGCATTCACCGGCATTAAGGGTGAAGCGCATCACATACCTCTCTTCCTGCAACATCCGGCCGAAGCGGCAGAAAGCCGGATAGTAGTCGTCCAGCAATGCCTGCGGTAGATCGATCAGGTCCAGCATGTGCTGGCTGATGGTCACCCCCTCCACCGCGCCGTCTGCGTCCAGTTCGATCACCCGTTGCCGTGACCGCATGTCATAGCTGTCGTGTTCACAGTAAAACGGCACGGCAACCTCGCTCAGCAGTTTGAAGCCCTCAGGATCCCTTGTGCGAAAATCATTGGCCACCGCCACGCCATCGCCAAACAGGTTGCGCCCGCCCTCAACCGAATTGGCGCGGCAGTGCAGGAATTGAATGCCGGGCGCGTGGTCTTCGGCGGGGGTGTCGGTGTGCAGCTCCAGCGCGGCGGCGGTGTAGGCGGTGTTGGTTGGGTTGATGTGGGTTTTCACATCGAAATAGGAGCCAAAGAAGGTCGGCCGGATTTGCCCGATCCGTTCTGCCAGTTCCGTGAGACCGGCGTCACAGTCAGGCATGTCCCCAACAATGGCGACGCCGTCGACCAACAGCGCCTCGATCCATTGGACCACCTCAGCATCGTTTCGCATCAGGTTGGGTTGGGAAAACCGCGCCATGTCTTTGTAGTGATCGCTGTACCAGGCGCGGCGCGGTTTGGCGGCGGGATCTGGTCGTGGCGTGCCGTCCTTATACTGCGCCAGCAAGGACAGGGGGTAGGTGGAGCGGTGATCCTCTCCGGCCCAGTCGATCACCAAACTGTCGCCCTCAATCCAGGCCATCGCGGGCTCTGGCGGCTTGGGCAGGTGGAAAATGTCGAAGCTGCGTTCGCGCGTTGTGGCATCAAAAGAGCTGGGACAATTGTCGCGGAGCCAGTGGTTGTTGAAGTAAGTCTTGCTGCCATCCGGCAAGGGTAGGGTCAGCCCGTTGGGTGTCATCGACACATTATATATACGGGCGGCTACAGATGTTTCGACGATGTTCATCCTAATTTCCTTAACTTATACGCCGTAAGGGATTCACTATCGTCATATTTGCTTGCAAATATTTGCGGAAAAAGATCGATTGGGTTTGTTGTAAGTTAACTTGAGGATTAACTCGATGGAGCGTTTGCCCCCGCTGCGGCTGCTCACCACCTTTGCCGAGGTGGCGCGCGCCGGGTCCATGCAGGAGGCGGCGGGGCGTTTGAACGTCACGCGGCCCGCGGTGACGCAGGCCTTGCGCGCCTTGGAGGAGGAGGTTGGCGTGTCGCTGATGGATCGCAGCCGCAAGCCCGCGCGTCTGACCGAGCCCGGGCAGATCCTGGCCCAGGCGGTGGAGGCGGGTCTGGGCATGATCGCAACCTCGATCGAACAGATCCGGGCGCAGGCTGTGTCGGAGGAGGGGCAGCTGACCCTGTCCTGCACGCTGGGCATGGCGACCTATTGGCTGATGCCACGGCTGCCGCTGTTCTACGCCAACCACCCCGATGTCACCGTCAACGTGCAGGCACCGCCTTCGGATCTACCCGCTCTGCGGCCAGGGATTGACGTGGCGCTGCGCTATGGTCGTGGTGGCTGGAAAGATGGCGCCACCCAGCCGCTGTTTCCCGAGGAGGTCTGCCCGGTGGGCCATCCCGATGTGGTCGGCTATTGGGAGGCGCAGATGGACGCACCCGGGGATATTCCCGCCGATCTGCCCCTGATCCACGTGACCAGTGCCGAGGCTGCGCATTGGGCCAATTGGTCGGAATATCTGCAGCACAAGGGCCAGCCGATGCCACGTGGCCGGGCGCAGTATTTCGACAATTACGTGCAGGCGGTTCAGGCGATGCTGGACGGGCGCGGGCTGATGCTGGGGTGGAAATCCATCACCGGCGCGCTGGAATCCGAGGGCATTGTGCGGCGCTGGCCGGGGGGGGCTTTGGACCTTGGGACGGGGTATTTCCTGACCGTCGCACCCGGATCCGAGGAGCGCCCGGCGGTCACCGCCTTCACCGAATGGCTCCGAATTGCGGCCCGTCGCTGAGGCGGCGGCAAACACGCCCCCGTAGGGGGCTGTGTTTCTAGCCGGTGTTTGTGGGATTTCAGGGGCTGAAACGGGTGGGTTTTGCACCGAATTTTTCGGCCGGGTCGGGGGGGATTCGGGCCCAAAAGGAATCACTTTTTGGGCAATATTTGTACACAACCGGAAATACCGGGGCGCTGGCGCGCAGGATTTTCGTCAGATCCGGCGAATTTTGGCGCGGCTAAAATTTTTTTTAGCAGAGTTGTGGGCCGCAAACTGGCGGCGATAAATTTGACCATGCAATCAAAGCTCTGAGATGGGCTGTCGACGGTGCGGCAACTGCAACTTTTTTAAGTGCGGCTAAACCACGGAAAGCACTCAACTAGTTCGTGTCAATCCCTATCTCTGGTTGCGTTCGATCGGAAGGTTGGAGGGGGTCGCGGTTGCGGTGAATTTGCCAAGGCTGCAGGTGCAGCATTTTCCGGCGACCCGACGGCAGCGTGAAAAACGGAAAAATCCCCTTTGACAGCGCGAAATTCAGCCGCTTTCAATTGTACCCACACAATAAGGGCCCCGTTTTTGGGAGAAAGAAGGGCCCATAAAATCTGGGAGAAACACAAAAATGAAGTTGACCAAAACCTCCATTCTGGCGGGCCTTTTGGCTGGCACCATGCTTTCTGGCGCAGCGATGGCTGCGGGCACGCATCCGGTGACCGGCGAAGCGCTGGCTGATGACCAAACCTTCACCTATCGCGTGCTGGACGAACACAGCTCGGTTGACCCTCAGGTTGTCGAAGACGTCTCGGGTGCCGAGATCGTGCGTGACCTGTTTGAGGGTCTGATGAACCAGGACGAAGACGGCAACCTGGTGCCCGGCGTGGCCACCGGCTACACCGCCAATGACGACAACACGGTCTACACCTTCAGCCTGCGCAAAGACGCCAAGTGGTCGAACGGCGATCCCGTGACCGCAGGCGATTTCGTCTTTGCCTGGCGTCGTGCCGCCGATCCGGCACTGGCCTCGCCCTACCAGTGGTTTGTCGAGCTGATGTCGATCGAAAACGCCGCTGCGATCATTGCTGGCGAAACCGCGCCTGATCAGCTGGGCGTGAAGGCGCTGGACGATCACACCTTCGAAGTGACGCTGTCCGCCCCGCTGCCCTACTTCCCGCAGATGACCACCCATGCGACCACCTTCCCGGCGCCGCAGAAGGTGATCGAAGCCCATGGTGATGACTGGACGAAGCCCGGCAACATCGTGTCCAACGGGGCCTATGTGCTGACCGAGCATCTGCCGAACGAACGTTCTGTGCGCGAGCGCAACGCGATGTACTGGGACAACGACAACACCATCGTTGACAAGGTTGTGGCGCTGGTCATCAACGACGAAAACGTCGCCCTGACCCGTTACATGGCCGGCGAACTGGACCGCACCGAAGTGCCAGCTGGTCAGTTCCCGCGTCTCAAGAAAGAGAACCCGGATGAGGCGATCAGCTTCCCGCGTCTGTGTAACTATTACTACACCTTCAACCTGTCGGACTCGGGTCCGGAAGAGTTCAAGGATGTGCGTGTGCGCAAGGCGCTGGCCCTGGCCGTTGACCGCAAGATCATTGTTGAAAACGTGATGGCCGGTGGTCAGACCGAAGCGTTCAGCTTTGCCCCTGTAGCGACTGCAAACTTCACCCCGCCGACCACCGAAATGCAGGGCATGACCCAGGCAGAACGCGACGCGATGGCGGTTCAACTGCTGGCAGAGGCTGGTTACGACAAGGGTAACCCGCTGAAATTCGACATGATCTACAACACCTCGGAAGGTCACAAGAAGATCGCCGTGGCGATGAGCCAGATGTGGAAGCAGAAACTGGGCGTCGAAGTTGAGCTGGGCAATATGGAATGGAAAGTGTTCCTGGAAACCCGTGGCAACCAGGACTTTGAACTGGCCCGTGGCGCCTGGTGTGGCGACTACAACGAAGCCTCGACCTTCCTTGACCTGCTGGACTCGGAATCGGGTTACAACGACGGCAAGTTTGTAAACCCCCGTGTGGACGAGCTGCTGGCCGGTGCAAAAACCGCCAAGGACGCTTCGGCCAACTACAGCGAAGTGGAACAGATCATCGCGGCTGAAATGCCCGTAATCCCGATCTACCACTACGCGGGCGTCTACATGATGGACAGCGACGTGGGCAACTGGCCCGTCAACAACGTCGAGCAAAACTGGTACTCGAAGAACCTCTACAAGATCGCCGAGTAACTGACTGACCTTTGATCCCGCCGCCCCAAATCGGGCGGCGGGGTTGCTAATGCGAGTGAGATAAATGCTCTCCTACACGATCCGGCGCCTGACGGTTGCCATTCCGACGATCCTGCTGCTGGTCGTCGCCTGCTTCTACATGATGCACTTTGCCCCCGGTGGGCCCTTCACCTCGGAACGTCCGCTGCCCCCCGCCGTTATGGCGAATATCGAGGCGCGCTACGGGCTGGACCAGCCGCTGTGGAAACAGCTCTGGGATTACCTGGTGAACATCTTTGTGCATTTCGATTTCGGCCCCTCGTTCAAGTTCAAGGACCGCGACGTCAATGACATCATCGCGCAGGGTTTCCCGATCTCACTGACCTATGGGTTCCTCAGCTTTCTGGTGGCCACCTTTGTCGGGGTTCTCCTGGGCGTTACTGCTGCCATCAAACACAACAGCTGGATCGATTATTTTGCCGTGTCACTGGGCATTGCGGCCCAGGCGCTGCCAAATTTCATCATGGGGCCGATCCTGATCCTGACCTTCACCCTGTGGCTGGAATGGCTGCCGGGCGGCGGCTGGCACGGCGGGCAGTGGCCCTATCTGATTATGCCGGTGATTGCGCTTTCCACCTCCTACATGGGCTCAATCTCGCGGATCACCCGTTCCTCAATGCTGGAGGTGCTGAACTCGAACTTCATCCGCACCGCCAAGGCCAAAGGCCTGTCCAACCGCGCCATCATCTGGCGTCATGCGCTGAAGCCGACAATGATGCCGGTGGTCAGCTATCTGGGGCCGGTGTTTGTCTATGTGCTGACCGGTTCGGTCTTTGTGGACATCTATTTCTCCACCGGTGGTCTGGGCCAGTCTTACGTCGGCTCTGCCCTGTCGCGGGACTATGCCGTGCTGTTGGGGGTAACGATCCTCTACGGTGTGCTGACCGTTGTTGTGAACCTCATCACGGATCTGGCCTACGCCTGGCTTGACCCGAAGATCCGTTACTAAAGGGGCGCGACATGTTTGCACGTTCTGAAAAAGCCACCAGCCGCGCCGAAAACGTGGCCGATACCGCGGTCATGCAGGGCCGTTCACTGCTGGCAGATGCCCGTTTGCGGTTCCGCCAGAACAAGGCGGCGATGGGCAGCTGTATTGTCCTGAGCCTTGTGGTTCTGTTTGTGATCATCGGCCCATTCTTTGCGGTTTGGGATCACGAAACCATCGACTGGACCGCTATGGGAGACGTTCTGGGGCTGGGCGCGCCGTCGCTCCAGTCAGGTCACTATTTTGGCGTCGATGATCTGGGCCGCGACCTTTATTCGCGCACCATCCAGGCCACGCGCACCTCACTGCTGGTGGGGCTGATCGGTGCCGGCATGGCGCTTCTGGTTGGCACCTTTTATGGCATCATTGCCGGCTACTTTGGTGGTCGTCTGGATGGGCTGATGATGCGGTTTGTCGATATCCTGCTGGCGATCCCATCTACCCTTGTCATCATCCTGATCCTTGTGGTGGCGGGCAAAAGCTTCACCGCGCTGTTTTTGGCGCTGGGGGCGGTCAGCTGGCTGACCATGAGCCGCATTGTGCGGGGGCAGACGCTGGCGCTGAAAAGCCGTGAGTTTATCGAGGCCGCCCGCGCGGGCGGCGTCTCGGACGGGGCCATTGTGGTGCGTCACATCCTGCCCAACCTGGCCGGTGTTGTGATTGTCTACGCCTCGCTCTTGGTGCCCGACATGATCTTGGCCGAAAGCTTTATCAGCTTTCTGGGCCTTGGGATCTCTGAGCCCAACACCTCGCTGGGGGCGTTGATTGCCGAAGGGGCAGGGACCATGGCCTATGGCACCCTCTGGCAGTTGCTGTTCCCGCTGTTTTTCTATGTGACCATCATCATCACCATGTTCTTCATCGGTGATGGGCTGCGCGATGCGCTTGATCCGAAGGACCGTTAAGATGTCTGTGCTTTCTGTAAATGACCTGAAGGTCGGCTTTGACACGCCAGACGGACGTGTCGAGGCGGTGCGGGGCGTGAGCTTCCAGATCAAGGCGGGCGAATGTCTGGGCATTGTTGGCGAAAGTGGCTCGGGCAAAAGCCAGAGTTTCATGGCCGCGATGGGTCTGCTGCCGCCCAATGGCAGCGCCACCGGCTCGGTCAAGTTTGCCGGCCAAGAGATCCTGAACCTGCCCACTGGCAAGCTGAACCAGATCCGCGGCGACCGGATCGGCATGATCTTTCAGGACCCGTTGACCGCACTGACCCCGCATCTGAGCGTTGGCGATCAGATGATCGAGGTTCTGAAGGTCCATCAGGGTCTGTCGGACCGGGCGGCGCGGGAACATTGCTTGCGCTGGTTGGATCGGGTCCGCATCCCCGAGGCGGCGCGCCGGATGAAACAATATCCGCATGAGCTGTCCGGTGGGATGCGCCAGCGGGTGATGATCGCGATGGCGATGCTTTGTGATCCCAAGCTGCTGATTGCGGATGAGCCGACAACCGCGCTGGATGTGACCGTGCAGGCGGAAATTCTGGACCTGATGCATGATCTGCAGGTGAACCACGGCACCGCTATTGCGCTGATCACTCATGACATGGGCGTTGTGGCGCGGATGTGTGACCGGATTGAGGTCATGCGTCTGGGCGGCTTTGTGGAAAGCGGGCGGGTGGATCAGATCTTCCGCGAACCGACCCATGTCTACACCCAGAACCTACTGGCGGCGATGCCCCGCATCGATGCGGTGGATGCCCCAGAAGGCACTGAGGCAGAGGCGAAAACGCTGCTGGATGTGGACGACCTGCGGGTCGAGTTTGACATCAAAACCTCGCGCCGCCTGTTTGCCAAGCCGACGCCTTTGAAAGCAGTCAACGGTGTGAGCTTTTCGCTGGCCGAAGGTGAGACGCTGGGGATTGTGGGCGAGTCGGGCTGTGGCAAGTCCACGCTGGCCCGTGCCGTTTTGCAGCTGATCCCGCCCACCGGCGGCGGTGTGGCCTGGCTGGGCACCGATCTGAACACGCTGAAAAAACGTGAGCTGACCAAACACCGCAAAGATCTGCAGATTGTGTTTCAGGACCCACTGGCCTCATTGGATCCGCGCATGACCATTTCGGCCTCCATTCAGGAGCCGCTGAAAACCTTCCATCCCGAACTCACCGCTTCCGAGCGGCGGCAGCGGGTGGAGGAGATGATGGAGCGGGTGGGCCTCGATCTGTCGATGATCAACCGCTATCCGCATGAGCTGTCCGGGGGGCAAAACCAGCGGGTTGGCATTGCGCGAGCGATGATCAACAAGCCGAGGCTGGTGATCTGTGACGAGGCCGTGAGCGCGCTGGATGTTTCCATTCAAGCGCAAATTCTGAAGCTCTTGAAAGAGTTGCAGGCCGAATTTGGCATGTCGATGATTTTCATCAGCCACGACCTGTCGGTGGTGCGGTCGATCTCGAACCGGATCATGGTGCTTTATCTGGGGCGGATTGTGGAACTGGCCGATGGGGAAACCATCTGTTCCGCCCCGCGTCACCCCTACACGCAGGCGCTGATTTCGGCGGTGCCCATCCCGGACCCCGAGGTCGAACGCAACCGCAAACGGATCACCATTCCGGGCGAATTGCCATCGCCGCTGGATCCCAAAGCTGCGCTGCGGTTCCTGCCCAGCCGGTTGGCACGGGGCGAGGTCGACTACGTGCCGCGTCTGGATGCGGTTGGACCGGGACACTGGGTGGCGGAACACGATCCACTGGAACAGATTTTGGCATCAGGAGAGGCTGGCTAAACAGCCCATACCCCTGACCAACTGAGGGCGTCTTGCATCCCGCAAGGCGCCCTTTTTGTGGGGCTGGGTTGCGATGCAGTTTGTGGCGGGCGGGCCACAAAACCAGCATATGTTCTATTTTTTACCAAATGGATGATTTTTAAGCCAATCCGTTCTACCAATGTGCCGTCCTGAGATTTGCGACGGGGAGGTCGCAGCAGGACATCTGGGGAGATCCGCAAGATCAACCAAGGAAGCGGTGCGGGCAGAAAACTGTCCGGCCTGAGTGCGCGTGGCTGCAACCACGGGCTTGCAATCTCCTGCGTTGTGGAGGACGAGGCAGGGGCACAGACGACCAAGGGAGGATCGCCAGAAATGGCAACGACAACAACAAATTACGATGCGGGGAATACGGTCTCTGCGCAGGGGATGACGGGCCTTGATCCGGCGCTGTTTAATGAGGATCAGCTGCCAACGACGGCGCAAGATCGCACTTGGAACTGGGTGTCCATCGCCGCGCTTTGGGTCGGGATGGTGGTCTGCATTCCAACCTATCTGCTGGCCTCCTACCTGATCGGTTCGGGGATGAGCTGGGATCAGGCGGTGATGACCATTCTGTTGGCCAATGCCATTGTGCTGATCCCGATGGTTCTGATTGGCCATGCCGGCACCAAATACGGCATTCCGTTTCCGGTGCTGCTGCGGTCGTCCTTTGGCCCGACCGGCGCCAAGATCCCAGCGGTGGCCCGTGGCGTGGTGGCCTGTGGCTGGTTTGGCATCCAGACCTGGGTCGGCGGCTCTGCGATCTATGTGATCCTGAACACGTTGACCGGCGGGGCTCTCACCGGGGGCGCGCTGCCGGTGCTGGGCATTTCAGCGGCCGAGTTCCTGTGCTTCCTCGCTTTCTGGGCGCTGCACCTCTACTTCATCAAGAACGGCACCGAGTCGATCCGCTGGCTGGAAACCTATGCCGCGCCTTTCCTATTGGCGATGGGTCTGGCGCTGCTTTACTGGGCGTACTCCAAGGCAGGCGGTTTCGGCGAGATGCTGTCGACCCCCAGCGCCTTTGACGCGGGCCAGCCGAAAGAGGGCCAGTTCTGGTCCGTGTTCTGGCCCAGTCTCACCGGCATGATCGGGTTTTGGGCCACCTTGGCGCTGAACATCCCCGATTTCACCCGTCACGCCCGTAGCCAGAAAGACCAGTTCCTGGGGCAGCTGGTGGGGCTGCCGATCCCGATGGCGCTGTTTGCCTTTATTGCCTCGGCCGTAACCTCGGCCACCGTGGTGATCTATGGCGCGGCGATCTGGGACCCGATTGCACTGGCCGAAAAGATGGGTGGCGCGTCGATCCTGATTGCCCTGTTTGCGCTGATCGTGGCCACGCTGACCACCAATCTGGCGGCCAATGTGGTGGCCCCGGCACATGGGTTTTCCAACCTCGCGCCCAGCAAGATCAACCTCAAGCGGGGTGGCTACATCACCGCGGGTATCGGCATCGCCATGTTCCCCTGGATCCTGGTGAACCACATCGTGGGCTGGCTGATCGCCTATTCCGCACTGCTGGGTCCGATCGCGGGCATCATGCTGGCGGATTACTATCTGCTGCGTAAAACCAAGCTGGAGGTGGCGGACCTGTTCAAGTCCAACGGGATTTACTCCGCCTCCAATGGCACAAACTGGGCCGGTGTTCTGGCGCTGGTGATCGGGATCCTGCCCAACCTGCCGGGATTCCTGGCGGGTGTTGGCCTGACCTCGGGCACCTCGGATCTGTTTGCAACTCTCTATACTTACGCCTGGTTTGTAGGTCTGTTTGTTGCAGGCGCGGCCTATCTGGTTCTGGCCAAGGTTCTGAACAGATAGACCACTGGAACGGGGCGTTTTTCCTGCGCCCCGTTTGCCCACCCCGCGCCGATTGCAGCCGCAACGCTAGGGTGAAAAAACTTCTGAAAATTGTCGCGCCAGCCCTCAGACAGCCCCTCGTGCTGCCGTTATAGAGGCGTGGACCTCCAAGAACGGGTCCGATGTTTGGAGAGACAGATGATTTCAGGCAAAGCCGTTGGCGCTGTGGTGACCCTTGTGGTTGCCGGGCTCTGCATCAACCATTTTCGCTATGAAATCGGGGATATGATGCATCAGGACCGTAAGGTCATTGTCGCTGACATCAAGCTCGACAATCGCTGCGAGTTCCGCGACCACGTGTTCATTGCGCGCGACCTCAACAGCGGCAAATACGCCTCGTTCTCGGGCGGGCGGGCCAAGCTGCGCACCCGCGAGCGCAACCGCGTCACCATCGAGTTTTCGCCACAATACCGCGAAGTGACTTTCTATGCCCGCACCGTGCCGGTGGCCAAAGATATGGTCATGGTCGCCAAGTGCCGCGCCCCATCATTGATGGACATGAAATGGTTCGGCTGACCACGCGCGCCTGACCTCCTCTTGAAAACTCTGCTGTCCGGGTTTTGACCCATTGACGCCCCTTTGGCCTTTTGCTTAATTTCGAGAGGTAAAATAAATATCCCCGCGAGGGGAAGGGGGGACGATGTATTTGGGTCTGGACTTGGGGACCTCTGGTTTGAGGGCGCTGCTCACCGATGCAGAAGGGCAGGTCATTGGCGCAACCGAAGCCGCTTATCCGGTGGCCCATCCACATCCCGGCTGGAGCGAACAGGACCCGCAGGACTGGGTGGAGGCGGCAGAGGCCTGTGTGGCAACGTTGCGAAGGGCGTATTCCGGCCAAATGGCGGCACTCAGGGGCATTGGCCTGTCGGGGCAAATGCATGGGGCAGTTCTGGTTGATGACAGCGGCGCGGTGCTGCGACCTGCGATCCTGTGGAACGACACCCGCCCCCACGCCGAAGCCGCCGCGCTGGATGCACAGCCCGAGGTGCGCCAGCTGTCCGGTAATATCGTGTTCCCCGGCTTCACAGCGCCCAAATTGCTGTGGCTGGAACGGCATGAGCCTGAAATCTTTGCCAAGGTGCATAAGGTGCTGCTGCCCAAGGATTATCTGCGTTACTGGCTGACCGGGAATTATGTGGGCGACATGTCCGATGCAGCCGGCACCACCTGGTTGGACGTTGGCGCGCGGGATTGGTCGGACAGCTTGCTGGCGGCAGGGCATATGCGCCGGGAACAGATGCCGGATCTGGTGGAGGGCTCCGCCTCCTCAGGCAATCTGCGTCCCGCGCTGGCGCAGGACTGGGGGATTGCCGGGTCTGTTGTGGTGGCAGGTGGCGGCGGTGACAACGCTGTGGCAGCCTGTGGCGTGGGTTGTCTGCGGGAGGGCGAAGGCTTTGTCTCTCTTGGCACTTCAGGGGTGCTGCTGGCGGCACGTGACCGGTTTGCGCCGATGCCGGAAACGGCGGTGCACAGTTTCTGTCATGCGGTACCAGCGCGTTGGTATCAGATGGGGGTGATGCTGGCGGCCACGGATTGTTTGAATTGGTTGTCGGCGCGTTTGGGTCAGACACCCGCCACATTGGCGGGCGCGCTGCCGGATGTAATCTCGGGCCCGTCAGAGGTGACGTTTCTTCCCTATCTCTCCGGCGAGCGGACGCCGCATAATGACAGCGCGGTGCGCGGCGCGTTTCTGGGGCTGGATATTGCCAGTGACAACCGGCAGCTGACCCAGGCGGTGATGGAAGGGGTGTCCTTTGGGCTGCGCGACAGTCTGGAGGCGTTGAGCGCCACAGGGGCGGATCTGCACCATGTGCTGGCCATCGGCGGTGGCAACAAATCGCGCCATTGGGTCGAATTGCTCGCCACCGTGTTGGATCTTCCGCTGCATCTGCCCGCCGCCGGAGAGTTCGGCGCGGCCCTTGGTGCCGTGCGCCTCGCGATGGCGGCGGACGGGGTGGCAGCGCCAGAGGATCTGATAACCGCGCCGGAGATTGCCGAAACCGTTGCGCCACGTGCAGAGCTGCAGGCGGCGTATGAGGCGCGCTACCAGCAGTACCGCGCGCTCTATCCGGCCATCACCGGAGCCCTGTCATGAAGCGGCTTGCGGTCATCCCCTTGCTGGTTGCCGGTGCCGTGATGGCGCAGCCGGACCTTGGTCCCGCCCCGGTGTTTCCCGAAATGGACCCGGCGCGGGTCGAATTGGGGTGGCTGTTGTTCTACGATCCAATCCTGTCGGGCAATCTCAACATCAGCTGCGCCTCCTGTCACCACCCACGTTTTGGCACCTCGGACGGCCTGTCGCTGGGGGTAGGTGAGGGGGGGCAGCAATTGGGTCCGGACCGGCAGGTCACGGAGGTCAATACGCCGGAGCAGCGCATCCCCCGTAACGCGCCTGCGCTTTTCAACCTCGGGGCCGCGGAATTTACCGTGATGTTCCACGATGGTCGGCTGGAAGCGGATCCGGATCACCCTGACGGGATGCGCACGCCCTTGGGGCAGGAAATGCTGTCGGGCTTTGATTCCGTTCTGTCGGCACAGGCGATGTTTCCGGTTCTGTCAGGCGATGAAATGGCGGGGCATTATTCCGAGAACGAGGTTTCGCAGGCGGTGCGTCTGGGCCATCTGTCGCTGGAGGGCGGCGCCTGGGACAGGATCTCGGCCCGGGTGGCTTCAGTGCCGGAATACCGTGCGCGTTTTGATGCTGTGCTGGGGCAGGGGGCGCCGATCCGCTTTACCGATATCTCCAATGTTCTGGCCGATTTCATTCGGGTGGAATGGCGCGCCGATGACAGCGCCTTTGATCGATACATGCGCGACGGCACGCCGCTGACCGCAGAGGCCACGCGCGGGATGGATCTGTTTTACGGCAAAGCGGGCTGTGGCAGTTGCCATTCCGGCTGGTTCCAAAGCGATCATGACTTTCATGCGATTGCCATGCCTCAGATCGGGCCGGGCAAGGCTGCGCGGTTCGAAGATCACGCCCGCGACGAAGGGCGGATGCGGGTGACGGGCAGGGCGGAGGATGCCTATAAGTTCCGCACGCCTTCGCTGCGCAATGTGGTGCAGACCGGCCCTTATGGCCACGCCGGTGCCTATGCGGATTTGGAGGCGACTGTGCGCCACCACCTTGATCCTGTTGCAGCGCTGCAAAGCTACGATCCCGCGCTAGCGGTGCTGACAGTCCTACCCGGCGCGCAGGATTTGCGGGTCAACTCCGATCCGGCAGAGTTGGCGCGGATCGCGGCGGCAAATGAATTGACGCCAACCTCACTAAGTGACGCGGAGGTTCAGGATATCCTAAACTTCCTGCATTCCTTGACGGATGAGACATGGAGACAAGGGCGGCTTGGCGTGCCCGAAACGGTGCCAAGCGGCTTGCCTGTCGATCAGTAAGGGCGCGGTTAGAGTGGCGTGAAGGTCAGGGCGTTTTGGCCGGAGACCGCCAATCGTTGGCGGGTCTCCGCCGTGATCCAGTCTGACACTGTTTGATCGGGCCAGATCACCCGCAATTCCACTTGTTCCAGTGATCCCAGCCCAAAATGCAACGGCCCCAATGCACCGCCTGCATGACCGCCGCCGATGGTCACCTCTTGCACCCAAGTCCGACCCTCGGAACGCAGTTCGACATGGGCGCCCACCGCGTTGCGGTTATAGCCGTCTTGTATCAGGGCAATTTGCAGCCAGGCCCCTTCTGTGGGGCGGTTCTGGTAAAGCTCCATCTCGGCCCGCCGGTTCACCACCGCCAGATCCAAAGCGCCATCACCGTTCAGGTCCACCAATGCGGCACCGCGGCTGCGCTCCAACCCGGCGACGCCAACCGTTGCGCCCACCTCAGTGAAACCGCCGTCACTCTGCTGCAGCAACAGATTGTTGGGGTCTTTCATCGCGGCCACGGGCATCTGTTCCACATTGCCTTTTGCGATGAACAGATCCTCCAACCCGTCGTTGTTCACATCGCCAAAGGCCGCATGCCAGCCGGTGGACGGGCGGCCATCACCGCCGGTGTAGGGCCGGTGCGCGGTGGTGCCACGTTCATAGGTGGCGTCTTTGTAAGTGGGCTGGTCGGGCGTGCCTGCAAAATACTGCAGCTTCTGATCCCCCATTGAGGTCAGCATGACGTCGGCAAAACCATCGCCCGTCAAATCGCGCGAGGCGATGCCCATTCCCCATAGGTGATAAGGTGCCCAGCCCTCTGCCTCGGTGTAAAGCCGGGGGGTGGTCTCCATCGCCCACATCTGTTCCTGACCGTCGCGCACATAGTAATGCCGGTCGTTCGACACCCGCAGATCCGCACGGCCCTGACGGGCCCAGTCTGTAAACAGCATCGACAGGGCGCAGAACCCCGGTTCCAGCCGTGTGGGGGCGGCGTAGTGTTCACCCTGCGGTCGATAAAGCAGGGTGGCGTCACAGGTGCCAAAGGGCCCTTCAGGGTTGCTGCGGTCCACGTAGGTGCCAATGGCCAGCGTCGGCAGGGTTTGCCCCTCTTCCCAGGTGGCCGAAAACGCGGTGGACCAACTGCCGCCGCCGTCAAAACCAAGGGTGTCGAACGTCGCAAACTGGCAGTTGCCCAGGCCGCGCAGGATCTGGTCCGTGCCATCGCGCAGCACCATCAGATCGGTCAGCCCGTCGCTGTCGATGTCCAACGGATAGGCGCCGATCACCCCAGTCAGGGCGAGGGCGGCAGGGGTGTCCGCCTCAAAATGCAGATCCCCGGCAAGGTCCGTGCGGTTTTGCATCAGCTGTGCCGGTGTTCTGCCACCGGCGGCGTAAAGCTCGGGCAGGGTGTCGCCGTTGCAGTCAAACACCGCCAGTCCGCCGCCAACAAAATGTTCCCATCCGCCGGTATAGTGATGCTTGGGCAGGGGGCGTGGGGTGAAATCGGGCAGGGTCGGCTCTGCCATAGCAGGTGTGGCGCAGAGAAGCGCCAGACCCCATCCTGTCAGGTTACGCGGCATTTTGGGCCAGCCTCCGTACGGTTTGGGCGCTGACCCGTTCCACCGCGTAAGCGGCGGCGCCTTTGGCCCACATCAGGTTGCCCCAGCTGTTTTCAATCACCTCCGGCAATGGCGCGTCGACTTGAACCACGGATTGGCGCATTTCCTCGATCACCTTGTCGGTGATCAGATAATCCATCGATTTATGGGTGCCTGAAACGATGATCAACTCGGGGTCGAAGATGTTGATGACATTGGCCAGGCCCATCGCAAACATTCGCCCGGCCCGATCAAAGATCGAACTGGCCAGTTCATCCCCCTGTCGGGCCGCCTGATGTAGCGAATCCACGGTCTGATGCGGGGTCTGATCGCTGAGCAGGCTGGCTTCGCGCAGGATTGCGTAATCACCAACATAGGCCTCCAGGCAGCCGCGCTGGCCACATTGGCAGAGCGCACCGGAGAGCTGCACCTTGGTATGGCCAAACTCTGCCCCGCAGCCGCGGGTGCCCCGGTAGATCTGATCATCCAGCACGATCCCCATGCCCACACCATGTTCGATGGTGATGACGATGAAATCGCTGAAATCGCGGCCCTTGCCAAAAAGGTGTTCGGCCTTAGCCACCAAATTGGCGTCGTTTTCCACAAAGATTGCGCAGTCCAGATGCTGGCCCAGATGCGCGCCCAGATCGACGTTGCGGCTGGTGAGTGAGGAGGACCAGTAAACAAAGTTGCGCGGCGCATCGACCAACCCCGCAAGCCCGACACACAGCCCGGACACTTCGCCCACGCTAAAACCACCCTTGGCGCAGGTTTGTTCAAGCGCGGTCATGATGGCACGGCACAGCTCATCTGCCTCCATCCGTGGGGTGGGCAAGGGCATGTCGTGTTCGACCAGCTCTTTACCTTCAAAATCGATGATGAGAACGGTGATCTCATCGTGGCCCACCTTGATGCCGGCCAGCTTGTGCGCTGCGCCGTTCAAGGCAAGGGAGACCCGAGGCCGGCCACGTTTACCGCCCGCCTTGTTCTCAGGCTGCACCTCGCGGATCAAACCGGCCTCTAACAGCTCCGAGGAAATCGCGGTCACGGTTGCCGGGCTGACGCCGGTTTCGCGGGCAATATCGATGCGGGCAATCTCGCCATGCAAACGGATCGTTTCCAACACCTGCTGGCGGCCGCTTTCACGCAATTCGCCGGTGTGGGAGGGGCGGTCAACCTGTGGCACGTTACAAATCTCCTCGGTATTTACGCAATTTTTACAGTGTTTTGCATAGGTCTCGCAAGGGTTGTTACCATTTGTAACTTGATTTAATTTGAGAATCAAAAAAATAATAGAGACACCAAACACATTCACATCCCCTGTCATGGAGGGCAGCGGGGTTTGGGTACTAACGGGAGGAAATACAATGAAACTCATGAAATCTGTGGCGCTGGCCTCGGTTCTGGCGCTCAGCAGCGCGGGTGCCTGGGCGGCGGATCTGACGGTTGGCGTCAGCTGGTCGAACTTCCAGGAAGAGCGCTGGAAAACCGATGAAGCCGCCATTGTTGGCGCGCTGGAAGCGGGAGGCGCGGAGTATATCTCGGCGGATGCACAGTCGTCCTCGTCCAAGCAGCTGTCGGATGTGGAAAGCCTGATCGCTCAGGGCGTTGACGCACTGATCATTCTGGCCCAGGACGCGCAGGCCATTGGCCCCGCCGTGCAGGCCGCAGCCGACGAAGGCATCCCGGTGATCGCCTATGACCGTCTGATCGAAGATGACCGCGCGTTCTACCTGACCTTCGACAACGTCGAAGTGGGGCGTCTGCAGGCACAAGCCGTGTTTGATGCGATGCCCAAGGGCAACTACGTGATGATCAAAGGCTCACCCACCGATCCCAACGCAGACTTCCTGCGCGGTGGTCAGCAAGAGATCCTGGACGCGGCCATTGCGGCAGGTGACATCAAAATTGTCGGCGAGGCCTACACCGATGGCTGGCTGCCCGCCAATGCACAGCGCAACATGGAGCAGATCCTGACCTCGGCGGACAACGCGGTGGACGCGGTTGTGGCATCGAATGACGGCACCGCTGGTGGTGTTGTAGCCGCGCTGACCGCACAGGGTATGGAAGGCATTCCTGTCTCGGGTCAGGACGGCGATCACGCGGCGCTGAACCGCGTGGCCAAAGGTCATCAGACCGTGTCGGTCTGGAAGGACGCCCGCGAGCTGGGCAAAGCCGCTGGTGAAATTGCCGTGCAGCTGGCCGGGGGCGCGATGCTTGGCGACGTCAAAGGCTCGATGAGCTGGACCTCGCCCGCGGGCACCGTGATGACCTCGATGTTCCTGGCGCCGAACCCGATCACGCAGGACAACCTGTCCGTTGTGGTTGATGCCGGCTGGATCACCCAAGAAGCCCTGTGTCAGGGTGTCGAAGGTGGCCCCGCGCCCTGTAACTAAAACATCAATAGGGACGTGTAAGTCTCTGTAAGAAAACCATGAACGCCATGACCTAAGGCTTTCATAAGATCGGTCTCCCACCGGTCTGGGGATGCCCCGCCCAGATGGGGTATCCCTCCCTCACCACAACCTTCTAATGCTGACGATTGGAGTTCGGTCATGACCGACGCCACCACGCAGCCGACCCAAACCCAAGAGACCCAGATCAAGCGGTCCCTGTTCCAACAGCTGGAACTGGACACCCGTCTGTTGGGCATGGTCGGCGCCTTCATCATCCTGTGCATCGGGTTCAACCTGCTGACAGACGGGCGGTTCCTCACCCCGCGCAACATCTTTAACCTGACGATCCAGACTGTTTCCGTCGCCATCATGGCCTCTGGTATGGTCTTTGTGATCGTCACCCGCCATATCGATCTCTCCGTTGGGGCGCTGCTGGCCACCTGTTCCGCTGTCATGGCGATGGTGCAAACGCAGGTGCTGCCTGACATGCTGGGCTTTGGTCTGAACCATCCGGCCACCTGGGCCATCACCATTGCGGCCGGCCTGTTTGTGGGCACGTTGATCGGGGCGTTTCATGGCTGGATGGTCGGCTACCTGAGCATCCCTGCCTTCATCGTGACCCTTGGCGGTTTTCTGGTCTGGCGCAATGTGGCCTGGTATATGACCGACGGCCAAACCATTGGTCCGCTTGACAAAACCTTCCTGATCTTTGGTGGCATCAACGGCACGATGGGCACCACATGGAGCTGGATTATTGGGCTGTTGGCCACTGCAATGGCGCTGTTTGGGCTGTGGTCGGCGCGCCGGTCCCGTCAGGGGCATGGCTTCGCGGTCAAGCCGCTCTGGGCCGAGCTGACGCTGGCGGCGCTGACCTCTGGGGCGATCCTTGGCCTTGTCTGGATCCTGAATTCCTACCTGATCCCCGCCCGCAGGCTGAAACGCATGATGGAAGCGCGGGGCGAAACCATGCCGGAAGGGCTGGAAGTGGGCTATGGCCTGCCAATCTCGGTGTTGATCCTGATCGCTGTCGCGGTGGTGATGACATTGATCGCACGGCGCACCCGACTGGGCCGCTATATCTTTGCCACTGGCGGCAACCCGGATGCAGCAGAGCTGTCGGGCATCAACACCCGCCTGCTGACGGTGAAGATCTTTGCCCTCATGGGGTTCCTCTGCGCCTTGTCAGCGGTTGTGGCCTCTGCCCGTTTGTCGAACCATTCCAATGACATCGGGACCTTAGATGAACTGCGCGTGATTGCGGCGGCGGTGATCGGCGGCACGGCATTGTCCGGTGGTCTTGGCACCATCCACGGCGCCATCCTTGGGGCGCTGATCATGCAGGCGCTGCAATCGGGCATGGCGATGGTAGGCGTTGACGCGCCGTTCCAGAACATCGTTGTGGGCACCGTGCTGGTGCTAGCGGTTCTGATCGACATCATCTACCGCAAGAGAGTAGGAGCGAAGTAATGGCGACGGCAAAAGAACTGCGCGCCTCCGGCGCAACCCCCTTGGTGGAAATGAAGGATATCTCTATTGCCTTCGGCGGTGTCAAAGCGGTGGACCACGTGAGCGTTGACCTGCATCCCGGTGAAGTTGTTGGACTTTTGGGGCATAACGGGGCAGGAAAATCGACGCTGATCAAGATCCTCTCGGGTGCCTATCACATGGACGCGGGTGAGATCCGGATCAACGGCGACAAGGTGGAAATCACCAATCCCCGCGATGCTCGCACCCATAATATTGAGACGATCTACCAGACGCTGGCGCTGGCGGATAATCTTGATGCGGCCTCTAACCTGTTTCTGGGGCGTGAACTGGTAACACCTTTTGGGCTGGTGGATGACGCCGCGATGGAGGCCGACTGCCGCAAGATCATGGGGCGGCTCAATCCGAACTTCCGCAAGTTCTCCGAGCCGGTTTCGGCGCTTTCGGGTGGGCAGCGGCAATCCGTGGCTATTGCGCGGGCGGTCTATTTCAACGCCAAAATCCTGATCATGGATGAGCCCACCGCGGCTCTGGGTCCACATGAAACCCAGATGGTGGCCGAGTTGATCCAGCAGCTGAAGGCAGAGGGCATCGGGATCTTCCTGATTGACCATGACGTCCATGCGGTGATGGAGCTGTGTGATCGTGCCTCGGTGATGAAAAACGGGCAACTGGTTGGCACGGTGAACATCGAAGATGTCACCGATGATGACCTGCTGTCGATGATCATTCTGGGCAAGAACCCGGGTGAGAAAACCGGTGAGATGTCGGACAGCGTAGCCTAACATTTTGATAGAAAAGACGCATCCCACAAGGCGCGGGATGCGCGAAATTCACAAGGTAAGATGCTATGAGCACAGGTTTTTTCGACGGCATTGATGCCGTCCAATATGAAGGTGCGGACAGCACCAACCCGATGGCGTTTCGCCATTACAACCCAGATGAGATTGTTCTGGGTAAACGGATGGAAGAGCATCTGCGCTTTGCCGTTGCTTATTGGCACAGCTTTGCCTGGGAGGGCGGCGATCCCTTCGGTGGCCAGACCTTTATTCGCCCCTGGCACCCGCAGGACGACATGGGGCGTGCCAAGATGAAAGCGGATGTTGCCTTTGAGATGTTTGATCTACTGGGTGCACCCTATTTCTGCTGGCATGACGCCGATATCCGGCCCGAGCAGGGTAATTTTGCCGACAATCTGGCAACTTTGAATGAGATCACCGACTACATCGGTGAGAAAATGACCACCAGCAAGACCAAGCTGCTGTGGGGCACGGCCAATATGTTCAGCCACCGCCGCTGGATGTCCGGTGCGTCGACCAATCCGGATCCCGACGTCTTTGCCTTTGCGGCGGCAACGGTGAAATCCTGCATGGATGCAACCCACAAGCTGGGCGGCGAAAACTACGTGCTCTGGGGCGGGCGCGAGGGCTATGAGACGCTGCTGAACACGGACCTCAATCAAGAGCTCGACCATATGGGCCGCTTCCTGAACATGGTGGTCGAGTACAAACACAAGATTGGCTTCAAGGGGCAAATCCTGGTGGAGCCCAAACCGCAGGAACCATCCAAACACCAGTATGATTTCGACGCCGCCACCTGCATTGGCTTCCTGCGCAAATATGGGCTGGAGGATGAGGTGAAGCTGAACCTTGAGCAGGGCCACGCCATTCTGGCCGGTCACAGCTTCGAGCATGAGATTGCCACGGCAGCCGCCGAAGGCATGTTGGGGTCGATCGACATGAACCGGAACGACTACCAGTCGGGCTGGGACACGGACCAGTTCCCCAACAACACGCCCGAAGTGGCGCTGTGTTATTACCATATTCTGAAGGCGGGTGGCTTTACTCAGGGCGGCACCAACTTTGATGCCAAGCTGCGCCGTCAGTCCTTGGATGCCGAAGATCTGATTGCGGCCCATGTGGGCGGGATGGACATCTGTGCACGGGGTTTGAAAGCGGCAGCTGCGATGCTGGAAGATGGCGGACTGGAGCAGGCTTTGGCGGATCGCTACAGCGGTTGGCAAGGCGATGCGGCGCAGGACATGCTGTCAAGCGACCTTGAGGCCATCGCAGCGCGGGTGCTGTCGGAAGGGATCAACCCAGAGCCCCGTTCGGGCCGGCAGGAGATCCTGGAAAACTACGTGAACCGCTTTGTCTGAGGCGACAAGCTGATTGCGAGGGGCGGGTCACTCGGACGGAAGCTCGATGACCTTCCCCTCCAGATCCACCAGAGTCACATGGGTGATTTCTGACAATTTTGGCAGGCAGGCCGCGATGTCTGCCTGCGACATCAGTGCAAAAGCGGTGGAACAGGCATCGGCGATGGCGGCCGATTTGGCGTGAACGGCAACCGTGCTCCATTGCGGGGTGGAGTTGGCTTTGGGGTCCAGAATATGGCTGCTGCCACCAACCTGCTGGGCGCTGGCATGGCTGAGCGAAATGGCTGCGTCCTGCAGGGTCACCGTACGCAACAGGCCCAGCCCCGGGGTGGTTAATCCCAGTTGAAAGGGGCCGCCTATGGCGCGGTATTCGCCGATATTGACCAGCGCCTTTTTCACCCCCAGTTGCCGCAACGCTTTGGTGACCAGGTCCGTGGCAAACCCCTGCGCCACGCCGTTGAAGCTCAGCTGTTGTCCTTTGACCATTACGATCCGGTTCTGGCGGATTTCTACATGGCGCCAGCCGATTTTATTGCGGGCTTCTGTGGCGTCTTCGCCGGTGGCAAGACTGCGCCAGAGCGGCTGAATGGTGGGGTCAAAACTGCCGTGGGTCGCCACATGTACGCGGGTGGTCAGCTGGCACAGGTCCAGAAACTCGGGCGCCGGCAGGTCCAATGCGCTGTGGCGGTTCAACTGGCGTAGGACCGAGTCGGGATCATAAAGGTTGAACAGCCGTTCAACCCGGTCCAGCAGGGTCACTACATCATTCAGGGCAGCCTCGGCCACCAGTTTAGGGGCCGAGATGGTGACAGAGGCTTCGGTGCCGAGAGCGGCGCCGTGCCAACGTATCGGAGATTTGTTCCAGTCGGTGGAAAACTCCTCCATCGTGGAAGCAATAGAGGCCGTGCGGGTCTGGTTCATGTCTTCCATCCTTTACGGGGCAACTCATGCCTTGGGGCAGGAGACACCGGTGGGGGGATCAGATGGAGGTCGCGCTGTGTCGCGGTGTAACAATTAACACTTAGGGTAGCACAGCTTGGGGCTGTGAGCTAATCCTCTTCTCGCTTACCTAAGGTCACCTTTTCGTTATCTGACCTGTTTTGCCCGTCTTCATTTGGGCTTGCCTTCTGACAGTGGGGGTGCACAGGAGGTGCCAGAACTGGGGCGGATTGTCACAGCGTGGGGTTATGTTAGCGATATCCGAAATTCTACGGGGTGCCGTTGCGGCATCTTTTGCTGCTCTGCCGCAAGGGAATTGACAGGCTAGCGCCTTGGAAAGTGGTGCTTTCCGGCGGTTTGATCAGATTTGTTTACAAAATTTATAACTTCTGGAAATTTTGTTTACAGAATTATGTATAAAAAATAGCGTCTTATTTATTTCTTTTCATTTTTACGTATTCTCACCGTCAACGCGCAGTTTGTCGGGGAGGGAACGGAGGCCCGACCCGGCTGTGTCACATAGCTCAAGGGAGGAGCCTCGCATGTCGCTTGACCAAGCTACCGAAACCCAGACCCCGTCTGTTGTCGCAATTCCGGCCGGTTTCGCTGAGAACGCGCATATTGATGCCGCGAAATACGAAGAAATGTACGCCGCCTCGATCGCTGATCCCGAAGCCTTCTGGGGCGAGCATGGCAAACGTCTGGACTGGATCAAACCCTACTCCAAGGTGAAGAACACCAGCTTCGAGCCGGGCAAGATCGACATCAAATGGTTCGAGGACGGCACCCTGAACGTTGCCGCCAACTGCATCGATCGCCATCTGGAAACCCGTGGCGATCAGACCGCGATCATCTTTGAACCTGACAACCCCGATGAGGCTGCGCAGCACATCACCTACAAGCAGCTGCACACCAGCGTGTGCCGCATGGCCAACGTGTTGGAAGAGCTGGGTGTGCGCAAAGGGGACCGTGTTGTCATCTACCTGCCAATGATCCCCGAGGCGGCCTATGCCATGCTGGCCTGCGCCCGGATCGGCGCCATTCATTCGATTGTCTTTGCGGGCTTCTCCCCCGACGCGCTAGCAGCGCGCATCAACGGTTGTGATGCCAAGGTCATCATCACCGCTGACAGCGCTCCGCGTGGTGGCCGTAAGACGCCCCTCAAATCCAATGCGGACGCAGCGCTGTTGCACACCAAGGACACGGTGAAATGTCTGGTGGTCAAACGCACCGGCGATCAGACAACTTGGATCGATGGGCGCGATTTTGACTACAATGAAATGGCGCTGGAAGCGGACGACTATTGCCGTCCGGCCGAGATGAACGCCGAAGATCCGCTGTTCATCCTCTACACCTCCGGCTCCACCGGTCAGCCCAAGGGTGTGGTGCATTGCTCGGGCGGCTATCTGGCCTATGCGGCGATGACCCATGAGTATGTCTTTGACTATCAGGACGGTGACATCTTCTGGTGTACTGCGGATGTGGGCTGGGTCACCGGTCACAGCTATATCATCTATGGGCCGCTGGCCAATGGCGCGACCACGCTGATGTTCGAAGGGGTTCCCACCTATCCGGACGCTGGCCGGTTCTGGGCGGTTTGCGAAAAGCACAAGGTGAACCAGTTCTACACCGCACCAACCGCGATCCGCGCGCTGATGGGGCAGGGCACCGAGTTTGTTGAAAACTACGACCTGTCGTCGCTGAAGGTGCTGGGGTCGGTGGGTGAGCCGATCAACCCCGAAGCTTGGAACTGGTACAACAACAATGTTGGCAAGGGGAACTGTCCCATCGTTGACACCTGGTGGCAGACGGAAACTGGCGGTCACATGATGACCCCACTGCCCGGCGCCCATGCGACCAAGCCGGGTGCTGCCATGAAACCTTTCTTTGGTGTGAAGCCGGTGGTTCTGGACCCGCAGTCGGGTGAAGAAATCCATGATGTGCCGACCGAAGGCGTGCTGTGTATCGCTGACAGCTGGCCCGCGCAGATGCGCACCGTTTGGGGCGATCATGAGCGGTTCGAGAAGACCTACTTCAGCGATTACAAAGACTACTACTTTGCCGGTGATGGCTGCCGTCGCGACGCCGATGGCGATTACTGGATCACTGGCCGTGTGGACGATGTGATCAACGTCTCTGGCCACCGTATGGGCACGGCAGAGGTCGAAAGTGCGCTGGTCGCTCATGCCAAAGTGGCTGAGGCCGCGGTGGTGGGCTACCCGCATGACGTCAAGGGGCAGGGCATCTATTGCTACGTGACCCTGATGAACGGCGAAGAGCCCTCGGATGCGCTTTACAAAGAGCTGCGCACCTGGGTGCGGACCGAGATTGGCCCGATCGCCAGCCCCGATCTGATCCAGTGGGCCCCCGGTCTGCCGAAAACCCGGTCGGGCAAAATCATGCGCCGCATCCTGCGCAAGATTGCCGAAAACGACTATGGCAGTCTCGGCGATACATCGACGTTGGCGGATCCATCGGTAGTCGATGACCTCATCAAAAACCGCATGAATAAGGGGTAAGCGCCATGGATGTAGCTGTTGAAACCACCCCTGCGGTTCTGATCCTTCTTGGCCCTCCGGGCGCCGGGAAGGGCACGCAGGCCCGCAAGTTGGAAGAGCAGTTTGGCCTCGTGCAACTGTCCACCGGTGACCTGTTGCGGGACGCGGTGGCCAAGGGGACCGAGGCAGGCAAGCAGGCCAAAGCCGCGATGGACAGTGGCGGTCTGGTCAGCGATGCCATTGTGATTGCCATCCTGCGGGACCGTCTGGCTGCGCCGGATTGCGCCAAGGGCGTTATCCTGGACGGTTTCCCACGCACCACGGTTCAGGCCGAGGCGCTGGACGGCCTGCTGTCCGAAAGCCGTCAGCGCATCAACGCGGCTGTCAGTCTGGAAGTGGACGATGCCGCCATGGTGGCCCGTGTGGCCGGTCGCTACACCTGTGGCGGCTGCGGGGAAGGTTATCACGACGATTTCAAACAGCCGGCCCAAGCGGGCATCTGTGACAATTGCGGCGGGACAGAGTTTAAACGTCGCGCCGATGACAACGCAGAAACCGTGGGCGCCCGCCTGGAGGCCTACCACGCCCAGACGGCACCGCTGATCACCTATTACGATGGCAAGAACGTCCTGCAACGCATTGATGCAATGGGCGAAATCGACGTGATCGCACAAGAACTTGCGGGCATTGTCAAAGGGGCAATGTCGTAAGCATCCCGGCATCGGGTTGGGGCCCGGTGCCATTTCGGAGGAAGAGGAGGACCCGCAATGGCGGATCAACAAACAGCAAATGCTGCGCAGGCCTCGGACCAGACATACTGGTCTGCCAACCTGCGTATCATTTTCATCAGTCTGATTATCTGGGCGCTTGTCTCGTTCGGTTTCGGCATCCTGCTGCGCCCGGCTCTGGCCGGTATCAGCGTGGGCGGCACCGATCTGGGCTTCTGGTTTGCCCAGCAGGGCAGCATCATCGTGTTCCTGGCGCTGATCTTTAACTACGCCTGGCGCATGAACAAACTGGACCGTGAATACGGCGTGGAAGAGGAATAAGCGCCATGGATCAGTTTACTATCAACCTGCTGTTTGTTGGCGCGTCTTTCGCGCTCTACATCGGCATCGCAATCTGGGCCCGCGCGGGTTCAACCTCGGAGTTCTACGCGGCGGGCCGTGGCGTCCACCCCGTGACCAACGGTATGGCGACCGCAGCTGACTGGATGTCGGCGGCCTCCTTCATCTCGATGGCGGGTCTGATTGCCTTTACCGGCTATGACAACTCGTCCTTCCTGATGGGCTGGACCGGCGGCTACGTTCTGCTGGCTCTGCTGCTTGCACCTTACCTGCGTAAATTCGGCAAGTTCACTGTGTCCGAGTTCATCGGCGATCGTTTCTACAGCCAGACCGCCCGTGTTGTGGCCGTTGTCTGTCTGATCGTTGCCTCGACCACCTATGTGATCGGTCAGATGACCGGTGTGGGCGTGGCCTTTGGCCGCTTCCTGGAAGTGTCCAACGAAATGGGCCTGTTCATCGGTGCGGGCGTTGTGTTTGCCTATGCCGTGTTCGGCGGCATGAAGGGTGTGACCTACACTCAGGTAGCGCAGTACTGTGTTCTGATCATGGCCTACACCATTCCGGCCATCTTCATCTCGCTGCAGCTGACCGGCAACCCGGTGCCTGCACTGGGTCTGTTTGGCGATCACGCCGCATCGGGTGAGCCGCTCTTGGCGAAGCTGGATGCGATTGTGAAGGAACTGGGCTTTAACGAATATACCGCCCACCATGCCGACACGCTGAACATGGTTCTTTTCACACTGTCGCTGATGATCGGTACCGCCGGTCTGCCGCACGTCATTATGCGCTTCTTCACCGTGCCCAAAGTGTCCGACGCCCGTTGGTCTGCTGGCTGGACGCTGGTGTTCATCGCGCTGCTGTATCTGACCGCTCCGGCTGTTGGTGCGATGGCGCGTCTGAACATCACCGAAATGATGTGGCCGAACGGTGGCATCAACGGCGAAGCTGTCAGCGTCGAGCAGATCGAAACCGATCCGCAGTATGCTTGGATGTCGACCTGGGAAAAAACCGGCCTGCTGGCTTGGGAAGACAAGAACGGCGATGGCAAGATCCAGTATTACAACGACAAATCTGCTGATCTGCAGGCGGTTGCCGCTGACAAAGGCTGGACCGGGAACGAGCTGACCAAGTTCAACCGTGACATTCTGGTTCTGGCCAACCCCGAGATTGCCAACCTGCCGGGTTGGGTCATCGGTCTGGTGGCTGCAGGTGGTCTGGCGGCCGCTCTGTCGACCGCTGCGGGTCTGTTGCTGGCGATTTCCTCGGCGGTATCGCACGACCTGATCAAAGGCTCGATCAACCCGAACATCTCGGAAAAAGGCGAGCTTCTGTCGGCGCGTATCGCAATGGCCGTGGCCATCCTGGTGGCGACCTACCTGGGTCTCAATCCTCCGGGCTTTGCGGCACAAACCGTGGCACTGGCCTTTGGTCTGGCTGCGGCCTCGATCTTCCCGGCACTGATGATGGGCATCTTCTCCAAGAAGATTAACAACACCGGTGCAGTTGCGGGCATGATCGCAGGTATCTCGGTCACTCTGATCTACATCTTCCTGCACAAGGGTTGGCTCTTCATTCCCGGCACGAACAGCTTCACCGACGCTGATCCGCTGCTGGGCACCGTGAAGTCCACCTCCTTTGGTGTCATCGGCGCGGTCATCAACTTTGGTGTTGCCTACGTTGTTGCCGGCATGACCAAGGAGACCCCGGAAGAGATCAAAGATCTGGTCGAAAGCGTCCGCATCCCCCGTGGTGCTGGTGCTGCACAGGATCACTGATCCCCGTGAACCGGGCGCACCCTCCCTCCGCGCCCTGTTCATCCCTGCATCCCGCCCAGGCACCTGGGCGGGATGTTTTTGTCTCAAACCCCTGATTGGGGTAAATTTTTTTGTTTTGCGTCAAAGTCTGCCGCATCAACCACAGATAGGCTTGGGGGCGATGACTACGTTAGAAGCCCCCCAAGACCCGGAGCCGCCCAATGCCTGCACGCCTGCCTGATCTGCATCGTTTCCTGACCTCGCTGCATCCCTATGACGCGATGACGGCTGCGGAACTGGACCGGCTGATCGACGCCTTCCAACTGCGCCAATACGGCAAGGGGCAGCATATCTATGATCTGGGTGAGGTGCAGGAAGGGCTCTATGTGATCCACCAGGGTCAGGTGGAAGTGCGCGATGAAAACGATGTGCCTTTGTCGCTCTTGGGGGTGCGAAATTCGCTTGGCGAAAGAGGACTGGTGCGTGATGGCTTTGCCGTAACCTCGGCCCGCGCGGTGGAGGAAACCACCTGCCTGCTGCTGCCCGCCGCGGCGTTCAAGACCCTTCTGGAGGAGAATGAGCAGGCGCGTCGTTTCTTTGACCGGTCCCGCACCCGCGCCAAGAAGCATGACCTGGCCTCCACCAAGGTGGAGGATCTGATGACCCGCGCGCCGATGGCCTGCGCGCCGGATATCTCGATTCAGGCCGCCGCCCAGATGATCCGCGACCGGCGGATTTCTTCGCTCTGTGTGGCCGAACAAGACGCGCTGCGCGGCATTGTCTCTGTACGTGACCTGGCGGGAGCCCTGGCCGAAGCGCTGCCGCTTGATACGCCTGTAGCACAAATCATGACGCCGGATCCCCTGACGCTTGCGCCCTCGGCGATTGGGTCCGACGTGCTGCATATGATGATGGAACACCGGATCAGCCACATCCCAATCTGTGAAGGCCCACGTCTGGTGGGGATGGTCAGCCAAACCGACCTGACCCGTTTTCAGGCTGTCAGCTCGGCCGAACTGGTGTCCGAGATTGCCCAGGCCGCCACCGCCGAGGAGATGGCGGAGGTGACCGCCCGCATCCCGCAGCTGCTGGTGCAATTGGTCGGCGCCGGCAACCGCCATGAGGTGGTGACCCGCCTGATCACCGATGTGGCCGACACGGCCACCCGCCGCCTGCTGGCCCTGGCCGAGGAAAAGCTGGGCCCGCCGCCAGTGCCCTACCTCTGGCTGGCCTGCGGTTCGCAGGGACGGCAGGAACAAACCGGCGTCAGCGATCAGGACAATTGCCTGATCCTGCACGATGATGTCACCGCGGAACAAATGGGCTATTTCGCCGATCTGGCGGGTTTTGTCTGTGACGGGCTGAACACCTGTGGCTATGTCTATTGCCCCGGCGACATGCTGGCGACCAACCCGCAATGGTGTCAGCCGCAGCGGATCTGGCGAGACTACTTCAGCCGTTGGATCAAAACGCCGGACCCTGAGGCGCAGATGCTGGCCTCGGTCATGTTTGACCTGCGCCCCATCGGTGGCAGCAAGGCCCTGTTTGACAACCTTCAGGAAGAAACCCTAGGGCGGGCCAGCGAAAACTCGATCTTTGTGGCCCATATGGTCGGCAATTCGCTGAAACACACCCCGCCGCTGGGGCTGCTGCGGGGATTTGCGACCATCCGGTCGGGGGAACATAAGAACACTCTGGACATGAAGCACAACGGCGTGGTGCCGGTGGTGGATCTGGGCAGGGTCTATGCTCTGCAGGGGCGGATCGAACCAGTGAACACGCGCGCCCGTCTGAAAGAAGCCGCCAACACCGGCGCGCTGTCGCCCTCTGGCGCGCGCGATCTCTTGGATGCCTATGACCTGATCGCAGAAAACCGTCTGGCCCATCAGGCCCGCCAAATTCAGCGCGGCGAGGCGCCAGACAACTATATGGCCCCATCAGAACTGTCGGATCTGGAACGCAGCCATTTGCGCAACGCCTTTGTGGTGATCAAATCGCTGCAATCCGCACTGGGGCACAATTTTGGCTAGACCTACGCGGTCTGGTAGAGAACAAAGACAGCCTGCGCAGACCCGCGCGGGCAGGGAGGACGACATATGTTTCTGGAACTGATCGCAACCTTTGTGGCGGGGATTGCAGCGGCGGGGGGCGTCATGCTGCTCAACAAGGTGTTGCGGGGCCGCTTGCCGCGTTGGCTGGTGCCGGTTGTGGCGGGCCTGGCCATGCTGACCGCCACCATCAGCAGCGAATATGGCTGGTATGACCGCACCTCTGCACAGTTGCCCGATGGGTTCAAAGTGGCAAAAACTGTAGACAATCGCGCAATTTATCGTCCGTGGACCTATGCTTTTCCGTATGTCAGCCGTTTTATGGCTGTGGACACCCTATCCATTCGAGAAAATGATGCATTTGAGGGACAATATATGGTGGATGTAGCGTTTTTTGGACGCTGGAGCGCGGTGCAACTCTTGCCCGTTCTGATTGACTGCGCCAACAATAGACAGGCTCAACTGGGCGGCGGCGTAACCTTCGGGGAGAACGGCGAAGTGACAGATGCAAAATGGACCCCTCTGGCGCAAGAGGAAGGTCTTTATCAAATTATATGTGAGGGGACAGCGTGATGTTGACCAACCTCAGCCTGCGCTTGCGGATCTTCCTGTTCTTTGCCCTGATCGGGCTGGGCGGGATCACGATCTTCGGCGCGGCGCTTTATTTTGGATTTGAGGCGGCGCAGGACGGCGATCTCGTCAGTGCCTTCTCGCAGGCGGCCATTATTGGCGGCTTTGGCCTCATGGGCATGGTCATGGGCATCTGGATGCTGTTTGACGAAAACGTCGCCAAACCGGTGGAACGGGTGGCGGCGCGGATGCGGGCCGGGGCCCATGCTGGTGTGAACCACCATATGGACATGGAAACCGCCAAATACCTTGGCGATCTGGGCCCAGCCGCAGAGGCGGTGACCCGCCAGTTGATCGAAGCCTCGATGAACACTGCCGGGGCCATTGCCAATAAAACCCAGAAGCTGGAACTGGAAAAAGAGCGTCTGACCAAGCTGCTCACTGAAATTCCACTGGCGATGATCCTGGTGAATTCCAACCACCAGATTGTGCTCTATGACGGTCAGGCGGCCGCGGTTCTGGCGCAAATTCAGGCGCCTCGGCTGAACTCGGATATTTTTGACTACTTTGACCGCAAAGCGGTGGAGGCCGCTTGGGAAACCCTGATGCAAACCGGCCAAGAGGTCACCTTCCGCGCGCTTGGATCAGCGAAACGGCAGAACTTTGAAATCCGGATGAAACCGCTCGATAGCGGCACCGGCTATATGCTCATCATCGAAAGCTCCGAAGTGGTGATTGCGCCGGATGCCTCACGCCCGCTGATCTACGATTTTGAGCTGCTGGAACAGATGGACGGCACCTCGGTCGATGACCTGAAACTGTCCGAGCTGACCTATTGCGTCTTTGACACCGAAACCACCGGCCTGTTGCCGCACAAAGACGAAGTGGTGCAGATCGGCGCGGTCCGGGTGGTGCGCAACAAGATTGTCGAAGGTGAGGAGATGGAGAGCCTGGTCAACCCGCTGATCCCGATCCCCGCCACCTCGACCAATGTGCATGGCATCACCGACAAGATGGTAGCCAATGCCCCCTCTATCGAGGATGCAACCCGCGAGTTCCACGAGTTTGCCCGTTCTACCGTTCTGGTGGCCCATAACGCGCCCTTCGACATGGCCTTCATGCACCGCTACGGCAAACGCGCCAATATCGACTGGCCCAATCCGGTGCTGGATACGGTTCTGGCCTCGGCGGTGGTGTTTGGGGCCAGCGAAACCCACACGGTGGATGCGCTTTGTGAACGGTTGGGCGTGGTGGTGCCGACGGCCTTGCGGCACACCGCAATTGGGGATGCACGCGCCACGGCGGAAATCTTGGTGCGCCTGATCCCGATGCTTGAGGCGCTCGGCATTGCCACCTTCGGCGATCTGCTGACCCACACGCGCAAACACGGCCGGATCCTGAAAGACCTCAACTAAATCACGGGTTTTGCGGGGAGATTGATAAAAACTCCCCGCAAATGACCCATCCGCGCTGAAATGGCGCCACATTTGGTCGTTCTAATGACTGTCAGATAGTGACGAGGACGACCCATGTTCCAGTTTGCCCCTACAAGTTTCCAACCGCGCCACATGCGCCTGTTTGAACTGATCCGTCAGCAAAACCTGCAGGACCGCCGCCGCCGCCACAGCGACGCGCCGATTGCGGATATGACCGCCGAAAGTTTGATCCGCGCCGCCAGCGCCTCGATCCTGCCGGCGCCCGGCTGGCAGAAAACGGCGCTCTGACCCCCCCTCCGCAATGCAAAAGGCGACCATCGCGGCCGCCTTTCATCTTGCCAAAAATACTCTGGGGGAGGGCCGTAGGCCCGGGGGCAAAGCCCCCAAAATCTTAGTCTGCGGCGAAGCCCCCAAAAACCTTGGTCTGCGGCGAAGCCCCACCCAGAACCACCGCTTCACATCACCCCAGCGGATTGTCAGGGTCGTCGTCGTGATCCGGACCTTTGTTGCCATAGAACCCTGTTGCCACCACAAACTTCTCCGAGCTGTCTGCCCGTGAGGCTGGTGGTTTGACGTTCATCACTTTCTGGAACTTGGTTTTCAGCAGCTTCTGCAACTCGCCCTCGGCGCCACCGGCCAGCACTTTGGCAACAAAGGTGCCGCCTTCGTCCAGCACGTCGAACGCCAAATAGGCGGCTGCTTCGCACAGGGCAATGATGCGCAGGTGGTCGGTCTGTTTATGCCCTGAAGAGGCTGCGGCCATATCCGACATCACCACATCCGCCTGACCACCCAGCCAGTCTTTGACCTTCAGGTCGGCGTCATCTTCCATAAAGTCCAACTGATAGACCTCGGCGCCGGAAATCGGCTCCACCTCTTGCAGGTCGACGCCGATAATGCGCCCAACGGCTTTGCCCTTTTTCTCACCCAG
This sequence comes from Thalassobius sp. MITS945101, assembly GCF_047123305.1. Lineage (GTDB taxonomy): Bacteria > Pseudomonadota > Alphaproteobacteria > Rhodobacterales > Rhodobacteraceae > Thalassobius. Next base: position 3,502,786 of record NZ_CP138918.1, on the reverse strand, counting down.
CGCATTGATGCGCGGTACGGCCACCTGACACCAGCCCCCAGGGGCGCAGCCCAGATCCACCACGCGTGCGCCGGGCACGAGGAAACGGTATTTGTCGTCCAGCTCCAGGATCTTATAGGCGGCGCGACCACGATACCCGTCGGTCTGCGCCCGTTTCACATAGGGGTCGTTCAGCTGACGTTGCAGCCAGAGCGTCGAGGACAGTTTGCGGCCGCGGGCTGATTTCACCTTGACCGTCAGGTCGCGCTGACCACGACCCGACGTGTTCTTGTTCGCACCGGGTTTGCCAACGCCGTATTTTTTCTTGCCGGGTTTCTTGGCCATCGTCTTCCCTATGTGCCCATTGGGCTGCTGTCATTGATCTGCGCGGGTTTGGCGCAATGTGGTGCAAAAGCCAAGCCCAGTTGGCTCCTTTCAGGTGCAAAATGCGCCTGAATCGACCGTTTTCAACCGGTTTGGCGCGTCGATGCCAATCCAGGTGCTAAAACGGCCCGTCTTCCAGCACCCCATCGGCGCTCATCTGTGCATAGAGCAGACCCTCGCGCAGGCCGCGGTCGGCGACCGACAGGCGATCCGTTGGCCAGCAGCGTAGCAGCGCCTGCAGGATGGCGGAGCCGGACATGATCAGCGCCTGCCGGTCTTGCCCGATGCGGGGATCGCGGCGACGCCCCTGAGGGCCAAGCGACAGGTAATTGCGGATTACCTTGTCGATCTGATCCGAGGTCATGCGCAGCCCGTCCACCTTGGTGCGATCGTAGCGTTTCAGCCCCAGATGGCTGGCCGCAACGGTGGTTACGGTGCCGGAGGTGCCGACAATCTGGAACCCTTCGCGGGTCTGTTCATCGGCGTAGGGCGAAAACTCTGACAGGTTTTCTTCAAAAAACCAGCTCATCAGCGCAAAACGGGCGGAGTCATCGTCCACATCGCTGAATTGATCGCGCAGGGTTGCCACACCGAGGGGCACCGAAATCCAATCCACCACCTTGGCGGCGGGGAAGGGGTTGTCGGTGTTGTGAAAACCCGAGTGCAGCCGCATGATCGCCCGCGGACGGTCGCGTTTCGGCACCGAAGTCAGGTCAATCCAGACCAGTTCGGTTGAGCCGCCCCCAATATCCACTACCAGCAACTGGTCGGTCTTGGTCGACACCAGCGGCGCGCAGGAGATCACGGCAAGGCGGGCTTCTTCCTCGGGCTGGATGATTTCCAGCTGCAGGCCAGTTTCGCGCCGCACCTGCCGGATAAATTCGCGCGAGTTTTTAGCACGACGGCAGGCCTCGGTGGCAACCAGACGCATCCGGCGCACCTTGTGGCGCTTCAACTTCTGCTGACAGATCCTGAGCGCCTGGACCGTGCGCCCCATGGAGGCACGGCTCAGCCGTCCGGTGCTTTCCAGACCGGCGCCCAGTTGCACCGACTTGGAAAAACTGTCCACCACATGAAACTGACTGCCCTTTGGCTGGGCAATCAACATGCGACAGCTATTTGTCCCCAAATCCAAGGCGGCATAAAGCTCAGCCGGATCTGGCGGTTTGGGCGCGGGGCTCTCAACCGGTTTCGGGAATGCGCCCGCACCTTTGGGACGCTTGGGCGCCATCAGTCACGCCCTCCATTTCGAGTTACCCCCAAGGTAGAGCCAATGCCGTTCCGGCGCAAGCCGTCGCGAAGCAGCATGGCTAATTTCATCAGAGGTCGCAGAGCCGCCTTTGAATGTCGAAATTTGGCGTCGTGTCGCAAATGGCGCGGTTTAAGCAAGGAAGGGAGAGACAGAGGAATCACCGAAAGGACCGCAGAAAGATGCCTGACGTCACCATCGTATATTGGCGCGATATTCCGGCGCAGGTCATTGTGGGCAAGGGGCGTCGTGGCTCCAAACAGCCTTTGGCCGAACGTTTTGAACAGGCGATCGACCGTGCCGCGATGAAAATCGGTGCCTCAGATACGGACGCCTATCTGGCCGAATGGCGCAAGGCGGATCCTTATGAAATGGCCGGTGATCCGGCTGACATTGTCGCGGCGGAAGCGGCGCGGCTGGAACAGGAATACGATCAGGAACGTCTGAAAGCGCTGATCGCAAATGAGGGGTGGGATCGCGGGTGAGCCCGCGCAGCCCATATATCACACAGATTAGGGAGGCCGTGATGGCATTGCTGAATTTCCGCAAACGGGAGGAGCGCCCGACAACACCGGTCAACCCTCAGATGGAGGCCTTCCTGCAAGGCTATTCGATTGAGGTGATGCCGCGCACCGCCGCCAAGATCGACAATTTCCGCGATCTGCTGCCCGAAGGCACCCGGGTTTACATCGCCCATATCGATGGAACCCCGATTGAGGACATGGTGGAAACCGCCGCACGCCTCAGCGATGACGGCTACAACGTCATGCCGCATTTCCCGGCGCGGATCATCAAAGATGCCGCCACGCTGGAAGACTGGATCAACCGCTATCAGTCCGAGGCCGGTGTCAAACAGGCGCTGCTGCTGGCGGGGGGTGTTGCGAACCCTGTGGGGGAGTTCCACTCCTCCATGCAGCTGATGGAAACCGGCCTGTTTGACAAGGCGGGCTTCACCCATCTGCATGTGGCGGGCCACCCTGAGGGCAACAAAGACATCGACCCGGATGGGTCCGACAAAATGGTGATGGAGGCGCTGCGCTGGAAACAGGCTTTTAATGAGCGCACCGATGCCTCCATCGCGCTGGCCACCCAGTTTGCTTTTGATGCCGATCCGATCATCGATTGGGCCAACCGCCTGACCGCAGAGGGCATTACCCTGCCGATCCACATTGGCATCGCTGGTCCTGCAAAACTGCAGACTCTGATCAAGTTTGCCATTGCCTGTGGCGTAGGTCCGTCCCTGTCGGTTTTGCAAAAACGCGCGATGGATGTGACCAAACTGTTGCTGCCCTATGAGCCGACCGACGTGTTGACCAAACTAGCGGCACACAAAGCGGCCAACCCTGATTTCAACATCACCAATGTGCACTTCTTCCCGCTGGGCGGGATCAAGACCAACGCCAATTGGGCGATCGACAACGGCGGCGCTGCTGCCGTGCCCGCCAACCTCGCGGCCCAAGCCGCAGTGTCGCAGTAAGGAAGAGCCATGACGCGCACCATCGTAGAATCCCCGACCAAGACCGCGATCATTGGTTTCGATCAACCCTTCACTGTGATTGGTGAGCGGATCAACCCCACCGGCCGCAAGATCCTGAACACGGAACTGGAAGCGGGCGATTTTTCCCGCGTGCAGGCAGATGCCCTGGCGCAGGTTGCCGCTGGCGCCACCATCCTCGACATCAACTCGGGCGCAGTGTTTTCCAACAAAATGGCCGAAGACCCGCGCTACGCCGACAACAACTTTGTTGAACCGGACCTGATGCGCCAACTGGTCGAAAAGGTGCAGGAAGTTACCGATTGCCCGCTCTGCATCGACAGTTCCGTGCCCGGCGCGCTGGAAGCTGGCCTTGCCGCCGCCAAAGGCCGCCCGTTGCTGAACTCGGTCACGGGTGAAGAGGAGCGGCTGGAGCTGGTGCTGCCGCTGGTCAAGAAATACAACGTGCCGGTGGTGGCGATTTCCAACGATGACACGGGGATTTCTGAAGATCCCGAAGTGCGCTTCGCCGTGGCCAAGAAGATTGTAGAACGCGCCGCCGATTTCGGCATTCCAGCCTATGACATCGTGGTCGATCCGCTGGTGATGCCGGTGGGGGCCATGGGGTCTGCCGGTTTGCAGGTGTTTGAGCTGAACAAACGTCTGCGCAATGAGCTGGGTGTGAACACCACCTGCGGCGCCTCCAACATCTCCTTCGGCTTGCCAAACCGTCATGGCATCAACAACGCCTTCCTGCCGATGGCGATGGCGACCGGCATGACCTCGGCAATCATGAATCCTGTGGCGCTGCCTGTTGGGCCGAAGAAACTGGCGGAGAAAAAGGCCGAAGTCGAGGCGGCAGGCATCATCCTGCCCGCCGATATGGAGGATGAGGCGTTCTGCCAGATGTTTGGCCTTGGGTCGACCAAGCCGCGTGCGGGCAAAGAGATGGAGGCGATCCGCGCGGCCAACTTCCTCACCAACAATGACGAAGGCGGGGCAGAATGGATCCGGTTCAACAAACCTGCCGGTGAGGCGGGTGAAGGCGCCCGTGGCCGCCGCGGTGGCGGCCGCCGTCGCCGCGCCTAAAGTGAAGGGAAGGAGCGAGGCGCTGCCTCGCGCTCCGGAGTATTTTTGGCAAGATGAAAGGGCGGCCCCGCGGGGTCGCCTTTTGGTTAAGCGATCGGGGTGGCCAGTTCGACCAGGCAGCCGTTCAGGTCACGTAGGTAAGCGACCGTCTGGCCCCAGGGTTTTTCCGTGGGCGGCACAACGGGGCTGCATCCGGCGTTGAGCGCGGTCTGGTAAGCGGCAGCGACGTCCTGCGTGACAAGGCAGATTTCCCAGGCGGCGGCGAGGGATTTGGCGCTGTTGGGGGTGACGGCCAGCCCGTTCAACTCAATGGCATCGAGCGCGGCAAAGGCCAGCGCGGTGGCGCCGGTCTCCATCTCGGCGTAGGTTTGACTGTCATGCAGGAAGCGGCAGGAGAGGCCAAAGGCGGTTTCGTAAAATGTGACCGTTTGCGGCACATCGGCGACGTAAATGATGGTGTGTCCAAGTTTCATAGTGGCGTTCTAGCAGGGCTGCGCTTCGGCGCTCTTGGATAAATCAGACATCGAGATCGGAAATCGCCACATGCAGCTGGGGCAGGGTGAGGTTTGGGGGCAGAACCGCGGGTGTAAAACCGCCGAATTGTTTGAAGGCACGGGTCATGTGGCTTTGATCGTTGTAGCCCGCCTCAAATCCGGCGGCGCTGAGCGGCAACCCGGCATTGCGGATCAGCCGCAGGGCGCGGTGGAACTGGATCAACTGGGCGTAGATCTTGGGGGAGAGCCCAACCGCGTTTACAAAACGGCGCTGCAGCTGGCGCGGGCTGAGGGACAGGTGATCGGCGAGGGTCGTGACTGGCAGCCGTCCACCGGTGAGGTGCAGGAGATCAAGCGCTTCGGTGAGGTGCTGGGGCTTTGGTTCACCGAGGTGTTGGCGCAGCGCCTGTTGCAACAGACGGGCCAGTTGGCGCGGTGTCTGCGGCGATGACGGAAGGGTCAGCGTGGGCAAAACCACCTGCGCTTCGGCCCCTCGAAGGGTCTTGTCCTGCATCTGTGCAACCCTCTCGCCCCAGAGGAGGCGGCCATAAGAGGGCCGCAGGCGCAGGCCCAGCCAGCAGTCCCCGGGGTTTTCTGGCACAGCAAAGGCACGTGTCGCCGGGCCGGTCAGGACCAGATGCGGCGGTGTGTTGTCCAGTTCATTGTAACGCAGGATGATGTCGCAGCGCCCGTCCGGCAACACCAGAGAAGTGCCGGAACGGGTGGCGCGGTGGGTCCAGAAGGCCTCGACCGAGCGGGTCAGGCGGGGGGACAGTTGGCGGTCGCGGTAGCCAGCGGGCAGGGGCATGGATCAGCCCCAAAAGAGGATCAGACCAGATCCTTGTCGCGGGCGATCATTGCCGCATGGGTGCGGTTGCGCGCCTGCAGTTTGCGGCTGAGGGTTTTGACATGTAGTTTGATGGTGACCTCCTGCACATCCAGGTCGCGGGCGATTTCCTTGTTCGCCTTGCCCTCACAAATGCCGCGCAGCACGTCCATTTCACGTGGGGTCAGGTGAATATCCCCTTCAGCACCCGGTTCGGAATCCAGAAAATGCTGCGGCGTGTAGGTGCCGCCTTTCAGCAGGTGTTGGACGGCGGAAATCAGCGTCTCTGGCGCAATGGTTTTGGGCAGGAACCCAGCCGCCCCCGCCGAAAGCGCGCGGCGCGCCACATCGGGCGAAGCGGTGCCGGAAATGATCGCCACCGGCATGTCATCATTGGCGTCCATGGTTTTCAGCAGGCCCTCAGGCAGCTTCATGCCGGGCATGGTGTAATCCAGCAGCACCAGATCATAAGCGCCAGAGCGATCGATCATCGACAGGGACTCTTGTAGGTTGGCGGCTTGATCTACCTCCAGCTCGCCCATGTCGCGGATGTAATTTGCCAGGGTTTCACGGACCAGGTCGTGATCGTCTGCAATCAAGATTCTCGTCATTCCAAACTCAGCCCGTCATCAAAACGCCTAATGGTGCGTCAGTTAATTTATTACATCACTATTATCAGCGCAGAAAACAGGGTCTTGATCGCACCGCGCAGATAAATCCACCTATACCGAGGGATAGGGCTATGGACGGGTCGTGTCAATTTCCTCAATCTGAATACACCAAAGATACAGGGTCAGGTAAATGACATACAACTTCAAAGATCTGACAGCAGGGCTGGCAGTGGCGGGGGCCGTGTTTGCAGCCTCTTTTGGGACCACATCCGCCGTCGCCGCGGATGAGGCGGCGCTGGAACCTGCGTTGGAGGTGATCACTGTCACCTATGACGACGGCTCGGAGAAGGCAGAAAAGGTTCTGACGCTGGGCGATCTGATGGCGTTGCCGCGCAATGGGTTTGAAACCGAAACCGTTTGGACCGAAGGGGTGCAGCGGTTTGACGGCGTTTGGCTGACCGATCTTGTGAATTCACTCGAGATCAGTGAAGGCCTGCTGGAGTTGAGCGCGCTCAACGAATATCTGGTTGAGTTCAACGTGCCGGAAATTCCTGAAAGCAAAGCATTGGTCGCATATCTGCACAATGGCGAGCCTATGTCTGCGCGCAGCAAGGGGCCGCTTTGGGTGGTGTTTCCCTACGATGAAGGCCCCGAGTTCCAGACCGAGCTGACCTATATGCTCAGCATCTGGCAGCTTGACAGGATCCTTGTTCTGCCGTGACATCACTTCAAGGGGATGAGAGTGGAAGGAGGTGCCCATGCGCTTGATGCGCAGTTTGGGCATAGCATCCGGCTGGGTGCAGGCAGTGTCACTGGCGGCGGTTATTCTGGTCAGCCTGCCTTGGGCTGTGCAGATCTGGGGCGAGGTGGATCGCAAGCTGGATGAGTTGCGCAGTTCGGCCACCGACAATGTGATCTGGAACCTGACCCAGCTTGAAGTTGAGTTCCTGAAATATCGGGCGGCAACCCATGCAGCGCGTGACAGCACAGCGGAGGATGCGGCGGCGCTGAATGAGCTGCGGCGGCATTTCAACAACTATTACAACCGTTTGGAAACGTTGAACGGCGGGGCGCTTTATCAGGAGGCCTTTCGCCAGTATCGTACCTTGCGGATCCTGACCAAGCTGCGAATGGAAATCGCCGAAGTTGAGGCCTTCATCGACAGCGATGATGCAACGCTCTACGCCCGTCTGCCGGAAATTGCCAAAACCACCGAAGGCCGCCAGCGTGACGTGCGCCGTATCATTTCCAAAGGCAATCAATATGTCGGTGTGGCCGGGAAGGCGGCGCGGGATGAGATCAGTCGCCTGCTGTGGCGCCTGTCCATTGTGGTTCTGGTGCTGCTGGTGGCGCTGGGTCTTGCGTCGGCATTGTTCTTCCGCCAATCGGTGATGAACCGGCGGCGGGCAGGGGAACACAAACGGTCAAGCGTGCGGTTTTCCACCGTTATTTCTACTTCGCCAGATGCGCTGATTGTGACCGATGGTCAGGGTGTGATTGTCGAGTTCAACCGCGCCGCCGAGGAGCTGTTCCGCATCGAACGCGAGCATGCCATCGGCAAAGGGTTTATCCGCTATCTGTTGGATCAGGACGGCCAATTGGCCACCCTGCCATTGACCCGCAAAGAACGGGTGGCTGGGGTAGAGCTGACCTTGTTGACCGCAGATGGCACCAAGGTGCCAGTGGAGGTGTCACAAGGGGTCGCTGAGTGGGAGACGCAGGGGTTCTTCGTCTATTTCCTGCGCGACATCTCGGATCGGCGCGCTGCGGATCGGGCCTTGATGGCGTCGCGCGACCGTGCGCTTTCCGGGGAACGGGCCAAGTCACGTTTCCTTGCGGTGATGAGCCATGAGATGCGCACGCCGTTGAATGGAATCCTTGGCTTGGTGGAGCTGCTGCGCGGCAATGAAACAACCGATGAGATGGAGCGGGAACGTTATCTGAACCTGCTGCGGTCATCTGGGCAGATCCTGCTGGACCACGTCAATGACGTGTTGGACATCGCCCAGCTGGAGGCTGATGGCGTGCGGCTCAATCCGGCGCCTTTTGATCTGGACCAGATGATGCACGATTTGGTCGGCCCTCTGGAGGTTGCCGCCAAGGCGCGCGGGCTTGGCTTCCATTTTGAGACGACCCCTGAAACACTTGGCTGCTACGAAGGCGACGCGGGCCGGTTGCGGCAGGTGTTGACGAACCTGATCGGCAATGCGGTCAAATTCACCGATGCGGGTCAGGTCGCGGTCAGTGTTTCAGTGTCCCCGGCGGATCTGGGTCTGTCCAACCGGTTAGAGTTCCAGATCACCGACACCGGCGCCGGCATCTCCGAAGAGGATGTCGCGCGGATCTTTGATGATTTTGTCCGGCTCGAACGGGATGGCAAACATCTGGCAGAAGGCACCGGTCTGGGTCTTGGCATCGCCAAGCGGATCATCGAAGCAATGGGCGGCAAGATCGGGGTCGACAGCATCGAAGGTGAAGGCTCCAGCTTCTGGATCACCGTCACCCTTCCGGTGTGCTCTGCGGTGCCGAAAGCGTCGCAAGACCCAGCCCAATCTGCGGGTGCCGAGGTGGTTGATCCCGTAGGGGCGCTTCGGGTGTTGGTGGTCGAAGACAATGCGACCAACCGCCTGGTGGTGCGCGAAATGCTGGAACGTGACGGCCATACGGTTGCCGAGGCAATCAATGGCAAGATCGGTGTCGACAAGGCCGCAGCCGAGCGGTTTGACCTGATCCTGATGGACCTGAACATGCCTGTTATGGGCGGGCTCGAAGCCTGCCGGCTGATCCGGAAGTCCGGCCAGAACACCCAAAGCCGGATTGTGGCATTGACGGCGCATGTGCTGGAACGGGACGACAGTCTTTATGCCCGTGTTGGTCTGGACGGTGTTTTGTCGAAACCGCTGGAGCGGGGCGATCTGCGACGGGTTCTGGCGGGGCGCAGCCGGGTGCGCACAACAGAAGCCAAACAGGACAGCCTGTTTGATCTGCCCCATCTGCGGCAGGTTTTGGCGGCTCTGGGCGCTGACAAAGCACAGAAGCTGCGCGAAGGTTTTGAGAAAGAAACCGAGGCGCTGTTATCCCGTTTGGAACAGGCCGACCCAAAGGTTCTGGCCCCCTCTACTGAGCTGAGCACCGAGGTGCATTCCATCGCCGGATCCTGCGCCATGATTGGTGCGCAGCGGATGCGGGAACGGCTGAACAGCTTTGAATCGGAACTGTTGCAGTCGCAACGTTCGGGCGCACCCCGGGTGGCCAATCTGAACCATTGGCGCGGTGAATTGCGTCAGGTCTGGGACGAAACCCGAAATGGTCTGAGCGATCTGCAGAAGGCAGAAGGGGCGTCTTAACAGGCGGTGCTAGATGGCGGTGACGGGACGCTGTCGGTGGCCTCCTGCGGGGCAGAGCAGGCAACACGGCGGGTGATCCACTCCGCGAGGCCCTTGATCGACACCGCAGCCCCGGCGTGCCGTGCCATCATCACCGAATGAACGCCCGCCAAGACTCCAGACCAGAGGGCAGGATCCAATGCTGATAGGGCCGATCCCTGCAACGGAGCCAAAGGCGCGGTTGAGTGGCAGAGACTGTCCGCATCTGTGCCAATACCCCTTACCCGGTGGGCCGCAACCGCAAGCAACAGCAACAGCCCCACAGGGTTGGCTGTTGCGGCGGTGGTGCGTTCCAATCCACGGGCAATTGTGAAAAATGACACCGCCGTTTGCACGTCCCATCCCAGCAACTGCGCAAAGCCCCGGATCGAAGCGCTCATCGTGTCTTCGACTGGGATATGCACAGCGTTCAGCGACCATTGGCTGCTCAGTCCCGCTGCAATCAGGATTTCTGAATAGTGCGAGATCATGCGGGGCAGATCGGGCAGCGGCTCTGCCGGCCCCAAAGCGTTGCGATGCACCAGTTGCCAGGTTGCAAAAACCTCGGCCAGCGGGTCGTTCCGGTTTGAACTGATGGCGCGGTCAATGGCGTCGAACACCGCGCCGATGCGCCTGCGCGCGACCCCTTCGGCGGCGACTACAGACAGGTCTTCGCGGAAACTGCGGGTGAAGGCGGTGTCCAGCGGTGCGCTGTATTCCGGCGCAAGGGTGGTGAGTGCTGTTACGATCTCTGCTCTGTCAGGCGACGGAGGCGTGTCCGAGGAAGGGGGCTGAGGGACCGTGTTCCGTGGCACCGTGTGGCTTGGTTCAAAGGGACGCGGTTCCAGCGGTACTTTGGGGGCCATCCCACCGCGCCAATGCGCCAACCGGTGCAACAGCAGGGTCCGCAGCCGCTTGGCCACAGAAGTGGATCCTGTGGTGGCCTTTGCCAAAGGGACGGTCAATGCCTGATAACGCCGATAGGCCATGACATGGTCGCAGATGTCTGCTTCAGAAGACGGCTCAGACGCCAGATCCGTGGATTGCAAAGCCGCAAAGAAGGCTTTTTCCGCCGCCGTGGTCGGGGCCCGCAACCCACGTGCAATCCCGTCATAAAGCGGCAGATGTTGAGCCAGCAAAGCCCAGTCATTTTCGGATAAACCGCTGTCCTCAAACCGTTTTGCGGGAAAGTCGATCACTTGTTAAGATTCTCAGTGTTTCAATCAGAAGGTCCAAAAGAAACATTTGCGACATGCGTTCAACCCCCGGGGACTACGGCTATACTTTTGCACCCGCAGATCGGACTGCGCCCCGGTGCCCGGTTAGGTCTTGGCCAGACGCGGATAGGCGCGGATAGGCATGGAACGGGTTGCGGGCCAGCACGGTTTCCGCATCCGTCCCAAGGGCGTGACGGACCAGATCTGCCCAACCGGAATACTGGCCCGCCAAGTTCAGCACCGGCCAATCACTGCCAAACAGCAATCGGTCAGGGCCGAACACCTGCAACAGATGCTGCAGGTAGAGGGCCAGATCGGCTGGGGTCCAATCCGCGCCCGCTTCGGTCACAAGGCCAGAGATCTTGCAGAACACCTGCGGATGATCGGCAAAGGCCTGCATGTAATCGGCCCAGGGCTGGAACTTGCCGCAGTGGATCTCTGGTTTGGCGCCGTGATCAATCACCACGTTAAGATCAGAGTAGCGGGTTACAAATGTCTGCAGATGCGGCAGATGCCGCGGCAGGACCAGTGCGTCAAAGGTCAGTTTCAGCCGCGCCATTGTCGCAAGGGCGGGCCCAAGCGCGGGGCGCAGCATCCAGGCATCATCGGCGATATCCTGTAGCATTGGGCGCAGCCCCAGAAACTTCGGATCCTGTGCCAGACGTTGGATCGAAGCCACCGCAGTGCCGGCCTCAAGATCGACCCAGCCAACCACACCTTTGATCCAGTCATGCCGCGCGGCCAAGGACAGCAGATAGTCCGTCTCGGCCTCACGATCAGCCGCCTGCACCGCAATTGTGCCATCCAGCCCTGCGGCCTCCAACAGCGGTTTCAGATCGGATGGCAGGAAATCGCGGTAGAGCGGTTCCAGGTCAGGGCTGAGCCAGCTGTAATCGCCCCGTGCCAGTTTCCAGAAGTGCTGATGGGTGTCGATCCGCATGGCGTCTATTCCTTGAATGGGTTGCCTTGGGGCAGCGGCGCATCCGGGTGAAGCAGTTCGGCCTCACGCAGCGCCGTCCAGAACGTTGCAGGGATATCAGTTGCAGCCCAGTCCAATGTGGCCTGAAGTTCACGGCGATCCCTCAATCCGGGAATGACCGAGATCACAGCCGGATGGCCCAGCGGGAACTGCAGCGCAGCGGCGGGCAGGGGAACGTTGTATTCGGCGCAAATCGCTTTCAATGCCTCGACGCGGGCCACCACCTCTGCCGGTGCTGAGCCATAGTTCCACGTCGCGCCGCCCACCAGAATGCCCGAATTGAACGGCCCCCCGATCACAATGCCGGTGCCACGGGCTTCGCATGCAGGCAGCAGATCTGCCAGCGGGTCTTGCTCCAGCAGGGTATAACGCCCCGCCAGCAGAAACAGGTCCCAATCCCCGATATCCAAAGCCTGAAGACAGGCGGCGCTTTCGTTGACACCCAGTCCGATGGCTTTGATCTGACCTGTCTCACGCAACTCGGCCAACGCGCGGTAGCCCCCGTCCTTCAGGTCCTGCAAATGTCCGGCGTTTTTGGCCCCGTGGGTGGTTTCGCCAATGTCATGCACATAGAGAATGTCGATCCGGTCCAGCCCCAGACGGTGCAGCGACGCATCGTAAGAGCGCATAGTGCCGTCGTAGCTGTAGTCATAGACCGGCGTGAAGGGCAGCGCATCGGGCCAGCCCATGGCCGCCGGGCCCGCCACAGCGCCGGGGCGCAGCAGACGGCCAACTTTGGTCGAGAGCTGGTAACTGCGACCGCGCAGGATGTCGCCCACCCGCCGCTCCGATTTGCCAAAACCATAGAAAGGCGCGGTGTCGACGTAGCTTAGGCCGTTGTTCAGGGCCGAAGCCAAGGCTGCGCTGGCCTCTTCCTTGTCCACTGCGTCAAACAGACCGCCCAAAGGCGCCCCGCCAAAGCCGAGCGTGGGCAGGCTCAGATCTGCACGGGGCAGTTTGCGGCGGGGAAACATGGGGGCGCTGGTCATGCCAGCCCCGCGAAATCCGGGGCGGTGCCGCCGTAGATGCCGGTCAGCTCCTGGGCCAGAGCGCCATACATTTCGACAATCTCGTCCAGACTGGGCACCGCAAGATCATCCACCCGTTCCAGATAGGGGCAGGACAGTACGGCGGCCGCGTTGCCAGATGGGCCGAAGATCGGGAAGGCCACGTTGGTCACGCCGATCGCGGTCGCCGAGGGCATCTTTTCATAGCCTATCGACCGAATGCGCTGGATGTGATCGTCGAATGCGCTGCGATCCAACGCGGGCTCGCCCACCGCCTGTCTGTGCTGGGCGATCAGATCCTCAAGTTCGTCATCGGGGCGAAAGGCCGCCAGAACCCGACCGGTGCCGGTGTTCCACAAACCAACCACAGTGCCGGTTTTCAGCGCCAACCCCCAGTTGCCGGGGGACTCGGCTGAGGCAACGATGACAACATCTCCATTGCTTTCCATACCCATATGGCAGGATTGCCAAGCCTTGCGGGTGATGGCGCGCATCCGGGGCAGGGCGGCTTCGATCACCCGGCCAATCGGCGGGTGACGCTGGCTGATCGAGAACATTTTGAGGCTGAGCGCATAGCGGTCCCCCGAAAGTGAGCGGATCACATAGCCACGCCGCACCAGCGTTGACAGCATCCGGTAGATCTCGCTTGGCGAACGCTCCAGCGCCTTGGCCACTTCGCCCTGGGTCAACCCTTCGCCGTGGCTGGCCAGTAACTCGATGATGTCCAATCCTTTTTCCAACGCCGGGGCGCGGTATTTATCGTCTTTTTCGGCCATATCCTGTCCTGTTTTCTTCCACGCCTTTGCCCTGTGTCCGCTGCGACATGCGCGGGTTTCACGGTCTGTGAAGGCGGCTGGATCTGTCGTCCTTATAGGGGAGTTTCCTTGGAAGGGCAGCGCAAGTCAAGCTTGATTTGTATTTAAATAAATGTTTTACATACGAACATTAGCTACCGATCCGGTGGTGAAAACGTCCTGCATCAAAGGGAGGAACTGATGCAAAAATCTCAACTTTTTAAGGGTTTGATGGCCTGCTCCGCATTGGTTGCGGCGGTCGAATCGGCTGCTGCGGCTGATTGGGGCAACCATGCTGGCGTCACCATCGAGGCCAAACTGATCGGTGGTCAGCAATATGAAGGTCTGTATGGCCGTATTGCCGACTGGGAAGCGGCCACCGGTGCGACGGTCAAAATCATCTCGAAGAAAAGCCACTTTGAGATCGACAAGGAGATCAAATCGGATATGGCGGCGGGCACCACCAAGTGGTGTGTTGGCTCCAACCACTCGTCCTTTGCGGCGCAGTATGAAGGTCTCTATGTGGATCTGAACGATCTGGTCCCGGCCGAGATGATTGCCGAATTTGTGCCGGGCAATATCGGTGCTTCCACCATTGGCGGAGAGCTATTGATGCTGCCGCGCGCCCAGTTTGACGTCTCGGTGCTTTACTACCTCAAATCAAACTATGAAGACGCAGAAAAAGCCGCCGCTTTCAAGGCAGAGTATGGCTATGACTTGGCCGTGCCGGACACCTGGGCGCAGGTGAAGGATCAGGCGATCTTCTTTGCGGATCCTCCCAATTTCTATGGCACCCAATACGCCGGCAAAGACGAAGCCATTGTTGGCAGGTTCTATGAAATGGTTGTGGCTGAGGGCGGCAACTATCTGGATGAAAACAAAAAACCGATCTTCAACTCGGATGCCGGTCAGCGGGCGCTGCAATGGTTTGTCGACCTTTATGCGGCGCAGGCGGTTCCGGCGGGCACGACCTCTTATGTCTGGGATGATCTGGGGCAGGGCTTTGCCTCTGGTACTGTGGCGCTGAACCTGGACTGGCCGGGCTGGGCGGGTTTCTTTAACGATCCGGCGTCGTCGAAAGCGGCGGGCAATGTTGGTGTGGCGGTGCAACCGATGGGGTCAGTCACCCGGACCGGCTGGTCTGGCCATCATGGCTTCTCGGTCACGGACAACTGCGCCAACAAAGACGCTGCGGCGTCGCTGGTGATGTTCCTGACCAGCGAAGACAGCCAGCTGGCCGAAAGCGCTGGTGGCTCGCTGCCGACACGGACCAAAGTCTGGGAAGCCAATGTGGAGGCGGCCTATGCCTCTGATGATGTATTCCGCGCCGAAGCCTTGAACGCTTTTGCTGAAGGCGCGCAATATGCGTTCGCAGTGCCGCCGATCCCGGAGTGGGGCGAGAGCACCAATATCGTCTTCCCCGAGCTACAGGCCGCGATTGTCGGCGACAAAACCGTCAAGGAAGCGCTGGATGATGCCGCGGAGGCCGTGGACGAGCTGATGCGCGAGTCCGGCTACTACTAAGAGCAGGTTCCCCCTTCTCACAGGTTCAAAGGCGGGTTTACGCTGCCTTTGAACCGACCCTTAACTCAGACAAAGGTGCGAAATGACCCGTCGCCGCTTGCCCGAGTGGTTTGTCCTGCTGTTGCCTGCGATCATTGTGATCGCCGCAGTGGTGCTGATCCCACTCCTCTTCTCGCTCTATTCCAGCTTCACCCCTTACAAGCTGACCCGCCCTTCGACCCTGTGGAAATGGGTCGGCAGCTACAACTATGAAAAAATCCTGAGCGACGCGAAGTTCTGGGCCGCCTTTGGCCGCACCGTGTTGTTCCTGACCATTGTGCTGAACCTTGAACTGCTGCTGGGGCTTGGCATTGCCCTGATGATGAACAAGGTGACCTGGGGCCAGCGCACGCTGCGGACGATCCTGATGTTCCCGATGATGTTTTCGCCCATTCTTGTTGGTTTCCAGTTCAAGTTCATCTTTAACGACAACATCGGCCTGGTGAACAACGCCCTGCAATCAATGGGCTTTAACGCTGCATTGCCCTGGCTGGTAGATGGCAAACTGGCGATGTTTTCGATCATGTTTGCCGAAATCTGGATGAGCACCTCGGTTTTTGCGATCCTCATTCTGGCTGGGCTCTTTGCCATGCCGCGTGACCCGCTGGAGGCGGCCAAGGTGGATGGCTGCACGCCGTGGCAGAGCTTCCGTCATATCACGCTGCCGTTCCTGATGCCGTTTATCTACATCGCCATGACCATCCGCAGCCTCGATGTGGCCCGCGCCTATGACATTGTGCAGATCATGACGGGCGGGGGGCCTGCACGGCGCACCGAACTGCTATGGACGCTGATGAGCCGCACCGGGTACGTCGACGCCCGCATGGGGCTGGCCAATGCGATGGGCTATGTCTCGATCCTGCTGTCGATCCTCTTCACCATCTATTTCTTCCGCAAACTCAGTGCCGCACGGGCCGAGCTGGGCATGGCGGAGTAAGGCTTATGGACCGTAATCAAACCCACCGCTCCCGCCGCCGCGCGCTGAAGGCGCTGCATTTTGCCGGTCTGTTCCTGACCATGTTGATCATCTGCACACCGGGCCTTTGGATCGTGCTGAACTCGTTCCGGCCAACGGTCGAGATCATGGCCAAACCGCCCGTCTGGGTGCCAAGCTTCACGCTGGAGCACTACCGCGCCATGTTTGCAGGCGCAGGTGAAGGCGGCGTGCCGGTGTTCAGCTACTTCCGTAATTCGCTGATCGTTTCGGTCACCTCAACTTTCATCGCGATCCTGATCGGCATGTCCGGCGGCTACGCCTTTGCGCGCTACCGGTTCAAAGGCAAAAACGGCTACTTCGTGGGCCTGATGCTGTTCCGCGCGGTGCCCGGCGTGGCCCTGTCGCTGCCGCTGTTCATTGTCTTTGCCAAGGTTGGCATCATCGACACCCATTTCGGGCTGATCCTGGCCTATGTCG
Source organism: Thalassobius sp. MITS945101 (assembly GCF_047123305.1). Lineage (GTDB taxonomy): Bacteria > Pseudomonadota > Alphaproteobacteria > Rhodobacterales > Rhodobacteraceae > Thalassobius. The sequence continues at coordinate 3,486,341 of NZ_CP138918.1, read as the reverse complement.
CCATGAACGTGCCGTTTACGATCTGGCTGACCGATGGGTTCTTTCGGCAGATCCCGAAGGAACTGCATGAAGCGGCCGAGATTGACGGCTGCACCCGCTGGCAGGCGTTCTGGAAGGTTGAATTTCCGGTGGCCCGCTCTGGCGTCGCCTCGGCAGGCATCTTTGCCTTCCTCACCTCGTGGAATGAATTTGCCCTGGCCTCGCAGTTGACCCGTTCGGTTGGCAGCAAAACCATGCCGGTTGGCCTGCTCGACTTCACGGCGGAGTTCACCATCAACTGGGGCGGCATGTGTGCGCTTGCGGTCCTGATGATTGTCCCCGCCCTGATCCTCACTTTCATCGTTCAGAAACACTTGATCGCCGGCCTGACCTTCGGCGGCGTCAAAGGATAACGGAAATGACCGAAGTAACCCTTTCCAAAGTCGTGAAAAAATACGGCCAGCATCAGGCTGTGCACGGCATTGACCTTGATATTCAGGACGGCGAGTTTGTTGTGCTGGTTGGCCCTTCGGGCTGTGGCAAGTCGACCACCCTGCGGATGATTGCCGGGCTTGAGGACATCTCGGGCGGTGAGATTGCCATTGGCGGGCGGGTTGTGAATGACCTGCCGCCACGGGAACGCAACATCTCGATGGTGTTCCAGAACTACGCGCTCTACCCGCATATGACGGTGCGCGAAAATCTGGGCTTCAGCCTGAAGATCGCCAAACGGCCTGAGGCCGAGATCTCCAAAGCTGTCGATGAGGCGGCGCTGATCCTGGGGCTAGATGAGTTGATGGAGCGCAAACCGGCCGCCCTGTCTGGCGGTCAACGTCAGCGGGTGGCGATGGGGCGTGCCATTGTGCGCCATCCCGATGTCTTCCTGTTTGATGAGCCGCTGTCCAATTTGGACGCCAAGCTGCGCACCCAGATGCGGGTGGAAATCAAGAAACTGCATCAGAAAGTGCAAAGCACCATCATCTATGTGACCCATGATCAGGTTGAGGCGATGACATTGGCGGACCGGATTGTGCTGATGCGCGACGGCCATATCGTGCAGGTTGGCACCCCGTTGGAGCTGTTCAACACGCCGGTGAACACCTTTGTGGCCACCTTCATTGGCTCTCCGCCGATGAACCTTGTGGCAGGTGTGGTACAGGCTGGTACGATCGTGTTGGACGGTGGGCTCACGGTGCCGGTGCCTGCCACTGCCGGGCCGCTTAGCCAAGGCCAGGCGGTGACGTTTGGCTTCCGCGCCGACAACCTGATGCCTGCGGGTCACGCCGTTGAAGAGGAGGGCGCGGTGCATGAGCTGGACCTGCCGGTCACCCTCACGGAGCCTTTGGGCACTGAAACCCTCCTCTTCACAGAACTGGCAGGCACGGAGGTGCAGGCCAAGATGTTCAACCCCCGTCCTGTGCAGCCCGGTGAACAGATGCGGTTCCGTCTGATGCTGGACAAATGCCACGTTTTTGACGCCGCCACTGGCGCGGCTGTGCGGGGCTGACATGGCGCGCATCACACATGTCGAGCTGCGGATGGTGGATCTGGCGCCTAAGGTCGAGCGGGTCGACGCGATCCAGAGCTTTGTCTCGCAAGAGACCCCGGTGCTGACGATTTATGACAGCGACGGGGCTTCGGGAACTGGCTACAGCTACACTATTGGCACCGGCGGCCCTTCGGTTATGGCGCTGTTGCAGCACACGCTGTTGCCGCGCCTGATCGGGCAGGATGGCGACCGGATCGACGGCATCTGGCGCGAATTGCTTTATGCCACCCATGCCACCGCCGTGGGGGCAATCACCTCGCTGGCTTTGGCAGCGATTGACACCGCGCTTTGGGATCTGCGCTGCCGCAAACTGGGGCTGCCGTTGTGGAAACTGGCGGGCGGCAGTCGGGAAAGCATTCCGCTCTACTCGACCGAGGGCGGCTGGCTGCACCTCAGCTCTGAGGCTTTGGTTGAGGATGCGCTGGCGATGCAGGCGCAGGGCTTCAAAGGCTCCAAGATTAAAATCGGGCGGCCCCATATCTCGGAGGATGCGGCCCGTCTGGAGGCCGTGCGCGCTGCCGTGGGGCCGGGCTATGAGATCCTGACTGATGGCAATCAGGGCTTCACCCTGTCCGAAGCAATCCGCCGGGCGCAGATGCTGGAAGACCACGGCATTGGCTGGTTCGAGGAGCCGTTGAAGGCAGATGATGTTGCGGCCCATCGGGAGCTGGCGCGCCGGACCTCGGTGCCAGTTGCGGTGGGGGAAAGCCTCTATTCGCTGAGCCAGTTCAAAGACTATCTGCAGGCCGGCGCAGCCTCAATCGTGCAGGTCGATTTGGCCCGTATTGGTGGCATCACCCCGTGGTTGAAAGTGGCGCATCTGGCCGAAGCCTTCAACGTGATGGTCTGCCCGCATTTCCTGATGGAACTACATCTGCCGCTGGTCTGCGCCGTGCCAAATGCCAAATGGCTGGAATACATCCCGCAGCTCGATAGCATTACTGAACAGGGGATCGAGATCAAAGATGGCAGGGCACATGTCAGCCAGGACCCCGGTCTGGGCATCAAGTGGGACTGGGCGCGTCTGGATGCGCTGGCGGATCCCATAACGATCAAGGAGGTGGTGTAATGCAAAGGATGGGCATGGTGATCGGGATAAAGCCTGACAAAATCGCTGCATACAAACAGCTGCACGCCGCTGTCTGGCCAGATGTTCTGGCGCAGATCCGCAGCAGCAACATTCGCAACTACACCATTTTCCTGCGGGAGCCGGAAAACCTGCTGTTTGGCTATTGGGAATATCACGGCAGCGACTTTGCCGCCGATATGACCAAGATGGCCCAAGATCCCCGCACCCAAGCGTGGTGGCAGCACACCGATCCCTGCCAATCGCCCCTGACCAGCCGCAAGGACGGCGAGCAATGGGCGATGATGGCAGAGGTCTTTCACACGGATTGAGATGATGACTGAAACAAAAAACACACAAGGCCGTCTGGCTGGAAAAACCGCGCTGATCACCGCAGCCGGGCAGGGCATTGGCCGCGCCACCGCAGAGCTGTTTGCCGCAGAGGGCGCAGAGGTGATTGCAAGCGACATCAACGATGCCTTGCTGGGGGAACTGGATACGATTGAAGGCGTCACCGCATTGAAACTGGACGTGACCGACGGCGACGCCGTGGCCGCCGCCGCAGCCGAACTGCCGCCGCTGGACATTTTGTTCAACTGTGCAGGCTATGTCGCAAATGGTTCCATTCTGGAGTGTGAGGAAAAGGACTGGGACTTCAGTTTTGATCTGAACGTTAAGGCGATGTACCGGCTGATCCAGCTGTGCCTGCCGGCGATGCTGGACAATGGCGGCGGCTCGATCATCAACATGTCTTCGGTGGCCTCCTCGATCAAAGGGGTGCCAAACCGCTTTGCCTATTGCGCCTCCAAGGGCGCGGTGATCGGCCTGACCAAAGCGGTGGCGGCCGATTTTGTCACCAAAGGCATTCGCTGCAATGCGATCTGCCCGGGCACCGTTGACAGCCCCTCGATGCATGGCCGCCTCAAGGCCACCGGCAATTATGAACAGGCGCTGAAAGATTTCATCGCCCGCCAACCCATGGGCCGCATTGGCACAGCCGAAGAAATCGCCGCTTTGGCGCTTTACCTCGGCTCTGATGACAGCGCCTTCACCACAGGACAGACCCACGCCATCGACGGCGGCTGGTCGGTATAAGACTTAAGGAGAACAAGAGATGAAACTGTTGCGATATGGCGCCCCCGGCGCCGAAAAACCCGGCCTGCTGGATCAGGACGGCGCGCTGCGTGACCTGTCCGGCGTGATTGGCGATGTGGCGGGTGAGGCGCTGAGCGATGAGAGCCTTGCGAAACTGCGGGAACTGGACGCCACCGATTTGCCGCTGGTTGAAGGCGATCCACGCCTCGGGCCTTGCGTCGGGCAGGTGGGCAAGTTCATCTGCATCGGCCTGAACTACGCCGACCACGCCGCAGAAAGCGGCATGGCACTGCCCGAGGAGCCGGTGATTTTCTTCAAGGCCACCTCGGCGATCGGTGGCCCCAATGATGACGTGGAAATCCCCCGCACTTCGGTCAAATCCGACTGGGAGGTGGAACTGGGTGTGGTGATCGGTAAACACACCAAATACGTCAGCAAAGGGGACGCGCTGGACCACGTTGCGGGTTATTGCGTGGTCAACGACCTGTCTGAACGTGACTTTCAGCTGCACCGTTCCGGTCAATGGGTGAAGGGCAAAAGCTGTGACACCTTCGGCCCCATCGGCCCTTGGCTGGTGACCCGTGATGAGGTGGCAAATCCGCAGGATCTGGCGATGTATCTGGAGGTCAACGGCCACCGCTATCAGGACGGCTCGACCCAGACGATGCACTTTGACGTGGCCACCGTGATTTCGCATCTCAGCCAGTTCATGTCACTGCAGCCGGGGGATGTGATCTCGACTGGGACCCCGCCGGGCGTGGGCATGGGTCAAACCCCCGAGACCTACCTGAAACCTGGCGACAAGATCGAGCTGGGCATTGCCGGGCTGGGCGTGCAGTCACAGAACGTGGTGGCGGGCTGATGGTTCAGATCACCGCATTGCACACCCATGATCTGCGCTTCCCAACCTCAGAGTCGCTGGATGGCTCGGATGCGATGAACCCGGATCCGGATTACTCGGCCGCTTATGTGGTGCTGGACACCGATGGGGCGCATCAGGGCCACGGGCTGACCTTCACCATCGGGCGGGGCAATGACATCTGTGTGGCCGCCATCAGGGCGATGGAGCACCTTCTGGTGGGGGTTGACCTGGACTGGATCCGTGAAGACATGGGGCGGTTCTGGCGTCATGTCACCGGCGACAGCCAGCTGCGCTGGATCGGGCCGGACAAGGGCGCAATCCACCTAGCCACCGGGGCGGTGGTTAACGCGGTCTGGGATCTGCTGGCGAAAGAGGCCGGTAAACCGGTCTGGCAGCTGGTGGGCGAAATGAGCCCGGAAGAAATCGTCTCATTGGTGGATTTCCGCTACATGAGCGACGTGTTGACCCGCGAGGAGGCGCTGGAGATCCTGCGTCAGGCAGAACCGGGCAAGGCCGATCGCATCGCCAAGCTGAAGGCCGAGGGCTATCCCTGCTACACCACCTCCGCGGGGTGGCTGGGCTATTCCGACGACAAACTGCGTCGTCTGTGCCGGGAGGCCCGCGACGCAGGATTCACCCACACCAAGTTCAAAGTGGGCCAAAACCTGCAGGATGATATCCGCCGCCTGACCATTGCCCGCGAAGAGCTGGGGGAGGCGATGAACATCATGATCGACGCCAATCAAGTCTGGGAGGTGGATCAGGCCATCGACTGGGTCAAAGCCCTGGCCTTTGCCAGACCGTTGTTCATCGAAGAACCGACCAGCCCCGATGACGTGCTGGGGCACCGTAAAATTCGCGATGGCGTGGCGCCGATCAAAGTGGCCACCGGCGAAATGTGTCAGAACCGCATTCTGTTCAAACAGTTCATTGCCCATGAGGCGATCGACTTTGTGCAGATCGACAGCTGCCGTCTGGGTGGGTTGAACGAGGTGCTGGCGGTGCAGCTGATGGCGGCCAAGTTTGGCCTGCCGGTCTGGCCACATGCCGGGGGCGTGGGCCTGTGTGAATATGTGCAGCATCTGTCGATGATCGACTATGTCGCCATCACCGGTGAAAAAGACGACAAACGGATCGAATTTGTCGACCACCTTCACGAACATTTTGTGGATCCCTGCGTGGTGCAAAACGGCGCTTATATGGCGCCCAGCGCGGCAGGATTTTCCATCGAGATGAAGCCGGACAGCCTGCGGGACTATGAGTTTTCGCCGGCCCTCGCGGCGGAATAAACAGCGAACCCGCCCCAGGCGATTGGCAGGGGCGGGTTCACATCCCTTAGGTGACGAAAAGCGTGTCGATCCGTTTGATCAACGCCTCTTTGGCGCTGTCCAGCAGGGGCGTGCCGTGCGAAGGCAGCAGGTGCCTGAAGGGCAGGGCGCGGATCTGGTCAAAATCGGCAACCTCAGGCGTACAGAACCGCAGCCACTCTGGCCCGATATTGGCAGGGGTAAAGAAACCGGCCGCCCCCATTCGATCTGCCGCGATGGGGCTGAAGAAGGCATCCGGCTGGGTCCAGTTCTGCAGACTGTCGGCAGCAATCAGAATGCCGCCCTCGCGTTCCAGCAGCAACAGACCTTCGGGCAATTTGGAGCTTTCATAAACATGCAGGGAGAGGCCCAGCTGCGGCATGTCCCCCCCTTTGCGGAGGATCCGGTCAGGTCGCAATCCGCCTTTATGTTCCATCCCCGGCAGGGCCCAAAGCGTTGCCCCGTAGCGATCAACATAGAACTGATCGTCCAACCCGTTGCGCGCGCCGAGGTGGTAGCCACCTAGCTGCACAATATTGGTGACCTCTCCCAAAGCTTCCAACTGGCGCAAGCCTGCATCCGACAGCCGGATCGGGCTGATCAGCGTCAGTTTACCGCTGCGACGCAGGATGGTCATGGCCCGGCTGATCTGCATGCCGGGCACCATTTCGACGCTGCCGGTCAGGTGGAACACATCTTGGAAGATCTCTTGGATCTCGCCATGCGGGGTGGCGCTGGGAAACTCATACGGCATGTGACAGATCTCCTTCGATTGGGGCCGGAGCGGCGTTCAGGCCACGATACCATTGCGCCAAAGCAGCACCGATTTCATGGGGGTAGTCTTCTTGCAGGAAATGCAGACCGCTGCCCAGATCCACGGTGGTCAGATTGGGGAAGTTCTCCTTGATCCAGACCACGTCCTTTTGCCGGATCAGCACGCCGGGATCAGCATGGAAGAACAGCTTTGGCAGATCGGTCTCACGCAGCCATTGCGAATAGGCCGCCACCGCCCTTGAGATGTGCGGCGGCTTGCCTTGCACCGGCACGTCCCGCGGAAAGACATAGATCGGTTTGCGGCTTTTGATGGTGGGGAAAGGGGCCAGGTAGGCTTCCATCTCGGCTTTGCTCAGATCACGCTCGATCCAATCGGGCAACATTTGTTTTACAAAACTGTTCATCACCCCCAGCATCAGCCAGCTGGCAAAAGGGGCCCGGATCAGCCGCATCAGAAACTTGTCCGCCTTGGCCATTGTGTCAAAATCGATCTCGCGGTGCATCGCCTCCATAAATACAATGCCCTTGATCCGGTCGCGGTGGGTGTTGGCAAAGTGAAATCCCAGCCCCGACCCCCAATCCTGCGCCACCAGGGTGATATTTTGCAGATCAAGCGCTTCGATGAAGCCTTCCAGATAGGCATAGCTGTCGTCAAACCCATAAGCGATGTCGGGCTTATCGGATTTGCCAAAGCCAATCAGGTCAGGCGCAATGGCGCGGGCTTCTGGCGTGATATGAGGGATGATATTGCGCCAGATATAATTGGAGGCCGGGTTGCCGTGCAAAAACAGCACCGGATCGCCCGTGCCCTCGTCAATGTAGTGAATTTTGCTGCCCTTCACCTCCACAAAGCGCGAAGTGAAAGGGAAATCGGCAGAAATCTCAGCTTGGGTCATTTGCTCTACTCTCTTGTCCGTTGTCCCAGAGCTAACGGTGCCGAGCGTCAATAAAAAGCATAGCTTTTCGCCCGTCTCCGTCACATAATTAGACGATGACAAATCTCGACCATCTCCATGTTGTGCATACGGTTGCGGAAACCGGCAGTTTCCAATTGGCCAGTGAAAAGCTGAACAAAGCCCGTTCGGCGGTGTCCTATTCGGTGAAACAGGTGGAGATGCTCTATCAGGTCGAGATTTTCGACCGCTCCACCTACCGTCCCTCCCTGACCCGCGATGGCAAAGTGCTGCTAGGACAGATCCGGCATCTGCTGGCGCAGGCCCAGCAGTTCGAAGATTTTGTCCGTGACCTGAAGGGAGATGTGGAAACCGAACTGCGCATCGGCGTCAGCAGCAACTTTCCGATCCCCCGTCTGGCAGACCTGTTGCAGACGTTAAAATCCGAGTTTCCCACAACCACCCTGCATCTGGAGGTCGAGACCGCCTCAGGCGAGCGCCAGCTGATGGAAGAAAAGGTGGATATTGCGATCTTTGCCGCCCCCAGTCGCAGCCCCTTTATCGACTACCGCGAAATCACCCAGATGCGCTTTCCGCTGGTGGTGGCTCCGGAACTGCTGGACCAGCCTGCGTCGGAAATGAACAAAGAAGATCTGGCGCGCCACCCGCAAGTCGTCGTGAAATCCACTGATGAGAAATCGCCGGATGTCGGCTTGCTGCAGCAGGCGCCCAAGTGGTTTGTCACCGATATGTCGACGAAAAAAGCGCTGATCCTCGCAGGGCTTGGCTGGGGCCGGTTGCCGGACCACATGGTGGCAGCAGACATCGCTCGCGGCGCGCTGGTGGACCTGGAGGTGATGGGCGACGTGACGCTACCGATCTGCCTGACCAAACGGGCCGGGTTCAACCTGGGCGTGGTCGGGCAACGGATCTGGTCCCATTTCTGAACCCGTTTCGGTGATGATCCAGTCTGAAACTGGATATGAGTTTTGGCACTTCCTGTGAATGCCTTCAAAACGCGAAAACCACTGCGCTCCGTTTACTGTCGTTTGATATCGCCCTCGACGTTTCCGGAAATCTCGTTCCCGCCATCCGGCGCAAAAACCACACCCGAGACCAAGATACCGGCCCCTTGGTTGTTGCTTACAGCGTTATTCGCGAAGCCGCCGATTTGAGTGCCCTGATGAAGTTCTATCCCATGGCTTTGGTTGTTGGACACCACGGCATCGTTTATCTGCGCGATCACACTGCCTGAGAGCACAATCCCAGATTTGCCTGATGCACTGACTTGCGTGTTGTCGAGGATGACGTTGATTTCTTTGCCAACCGCGACAATCCCAGCTTCGCCGCTTCCGAGCACCTTTGTCTCCTTCGCGGTTAGAGTTGCGCCGTCTCCCAGTACCACGCCAGGACCACTTGATGTTTTGAACTGTACCCTTTCCAGTTTAACCGGGACCGGCGCGTAGACCGCCAGATGAGTGGCGCTGCCGTGATGGGCTTCGTCTTGCAAAACCAGCCCGGCTGAGTTTGCTACGGTGTCCTCTCCAACGACCGCTACTGCGATCCGATTGCAGTTGTGAAACTGGTTCCCACGAAGGCCAACGCCCCGTTCCGGAAAGGTCAGGCTGTTCAGCAACAGGCAGGCTTGTGCCACCTCGTCAATCTTGTTGTCACTTAGATGGATGGAGTCTGCATGCTGGCCCTCGAACCAAATTCCATGCGCGCCAATGTTCGAGAGTGTGTTGGCCTCTATGTGTGCATAGTTACCACCCGAATGATGAAGACCCACCCGCACATCCGAGATCGTGTTGTTCGACACCAAAACCTTGCCCACATCCTTGAGCCGCAGGGCATTGGACGCGCTGTTGGAAAAACGGCTGCCTTCGATTTTGATTTCAGTGGTCGGTGGGGTGTTCTCGACGGACAGGATGGATTTCGCTGTATCGCTGGCCGTGATGTCGGCCACAGTCAGTTGACCTGTAAAATCTGTCGCCTTAATACCGTGATCGCCCCCTGACAGGGTCGTTGTTTTTACCGATAGCGCCCCGCTACCTGTGGCCGCGATGCCGACGGCCCCAGTTGCCGACGTGACTGTGGCGCCGAGCACAGACATTGTTCCATCGTTCAGATCGACACCTATGCCATTCTCCGGCACCCGGATTGCGACGTTCCGCAGGCTACCGCCGTTGGCCGTCCAATGCAGGACTGTGCCGCTGTCAGCGGTGAGGACTACGTCGCCAAGTTGGCCAAACCCCTCCAATTTCACCTGTTTGCTGGCCTGTGCGGCACCGCTATAGGTGCCTGGCATGATCTCGATCGTGCTTCCCTTAGGTGCTGCGTCTAAGGCTGACGCGAGCGTTTTGAAATCTGCGCTCTCGTCCGGACCAAGCCGTAGCGGGACAGCCCTGCGAGAGACGGTGCCAAAATAGTTGGGCAGATCAAGGTAGTAGGCAGCCTTCTGTGGTTCGAAATAGATCGAGGCTGGCAGATCGGGGAAGGCAATCCGCAGGCCCTGCGAAGTCCCCGTTCCGACGTGGGCGTCACCCGATGTGTCGATCCAGTCGGCAACCAAACGGCCATCACGATTTCGTACCGTTACGACGCCGAATTCACCGGCAAACCGGCCGGTAAAACCGGGCAGGGCGGCGCGGGTCATCAGGATCGGCGCGGGTTCGCCGGAAAACTGCATCGCGACCTGTCCCGATTTCGAAGGCAGAAAGGTAAAGCGTTGCAAGGTCCCATCCACATCGAACACACCGCGCAGGGCCGGGCCGTCCTGTTCGCCGTAAACCGGGTAGCGGGCGGCGGCGATGAGCGCGTCACCGGCAAATCCATCCCCATCAGGCCAAAGGGTGAGTTGCACGGCAAAGTCAAAATCAGGCGCGGTGGTGTAGATCCCTGCGACCTGTTCGCTAAAAGACTGCGCCGTCGCAGCGCCCGTCAACGCGATCCAAAGGGCAGCAGCCCAGCGCAATAGTAATGAATGCGTCAATATCGGTACTCCTGCTGCATATCGCGCAGCTCTTTCAGCGCGCTGTCATCGTAGAGTGTGAAGGGGGCGTTTGTGAGGTCGGGCCAGTTGTCAATTCGGTCGACGCTTGGTGATGGCAATTCGTTCAGGTTTTGGGACAAACGCACTTCGACACTCTTAAGCCCAAGATCATCAAGCCATCTTCGAATCATTGATCGAATTGTTTCCGGAGAGTTTGCTTGACCAACAATATGAAGCGGCGAGCCTGCTTGAACTTTGGTGTTTGGGCCAGCATCGGGACAGGGCCATTCCGCGCGAACCTCATCCGGGATTGCCGCAAGCCGGCCGTTGTACCAGGTGCCATAGGGGATCAGGTCGAAAGCCGGATCTCTACGATCAATATGCGTCCAGTTGTAATGCAATGCGTACCAGTTTCCCTTACAAGACTGCCGATATGCAAGGTATTCCGAGGTGTCCTTCGGAGGAGTGCCGCGAATGTAACAAGCGGTTCGGTGCGCTTCTCTTCGGCGATCAATTTCATCGCTGCGTGCGCGGCCGCATTGCCGGGCAGCCTCGTAGCCTGGGCCGCGAACTTCGTGAGTGACGAGTACAAACAGCTCGAGTTCCAATTCCTTTTGTTTATCTATCTGCCCATCGATCTCTAACCACGCCAGCTCGTTGAATCTGAGTGTGGCGGTATTGTGTTCTTCCTTCTGCGCCGCCCGCTCTTTCTCTTGCCGTGCCAGGTCGAAAGGCGACGTCACCCTTGGCGTTTCAACGCGGGGGGCGGTTTCCTTGTCTCGGCGGGCTTGGATGGGCCCTGCGCCTTCGGCATCCATCGTTCTGGCGTCCGTGGCTGCCCCCGCTTGGCTGCGTATTTCCGAAACCGCACCGGATTGAGAAGATGCCCGGAGCGGGGATTGTTTCTTGGCTTCGCGCATTGGCGCGGCCTGTGGCTGATCCCCTGTCGGATCACCCTGCAGCGCTTCGGGCGCGAGCGCCGGTGATAGTTGGGACTTCAACCTATCCCGCGCCTTGTCGGCCTGATCTGCTTCCAGTGCTTCTTCTGTTACCGGGGTTGCGTCGGTTTCCGCGCTCGGATCGATACCGTATTCCCGTCTCAAGAAGTCATTCTTACGCAATTCGTTGATTTTGTCCTGACGTTTCAATGCGCGGAACGTATGGGCGTACTGTTCGTTTGACATCCCGATGTCATAGTTCAGAGCCTCTTTCTCCGCGGTTGTGACCGCGTCGCGGAGCGCGTCTTTCGCCGCCCAAAAAGCCGCCACGTCGGGATCGCCGTCGCCCCAAGTGCCTTGGACACCGATTTCATCATCAAGCGCATCAAGGTCCCGCAGCAGACCATCGAATAAGGAGGACGCCTTTCGCATCGAATGGTCGTGCAAACCGGTCAGGCTGGCCTCGACCTGCTGAACCCGCGCGACTGTTTCTTCCAAGCGAGAGATATAGCGATGTGCGGTCTTTCCCCCTTTCCACAACCCAAGGGCCGGACCTTTGCTGGTCAAACGAGCGATGACCGAAACCAGCGTGTTGCGCATCACGTCGATGTCGTTGATTTTGTCCAGCAGGTCCGTGGTCAGCTTGTCGACAACTGCGTCACTCATTTCTGCGTCCAGCGCCTCCAACTCGGCGATGCGTTGGTCCAACTCGTTCTCGATCGGTTTTGCACCGCTGGCTTCTGCGGCAGCTTCGGCTTTAGCGACATCTTTCGGAATGTTGATCTTCCAAGGTGCGAGGGTCACCTCAACCTTGGCGCGCGCCTTGAACGGGAAGTGACTTGCGTCACCTTTTGATTTGAATTCGACCGAAACCAGCTTCGTGGAGATCGGGCGCCCGTCCATTTCGCTGCCAACTGCGGTGGCTGCTGACTTGACATAGACATTGGGGTGCTCCCTCAAATGGGCTTCAGCGTTATCGCTGGTTCTAAACCCATGTGTCCAAGGACCATAAACCGTTACCGTGACTTGCTCGGTCACTGGTGTCTGTGGCGTGGTTTGAGAACTGGCAGCGGTGGCAAAAAGGCCCCAGGCCAACAGGATCAGAAATCGCATTGGTCAGTCTGTTCCCTCTGTGCTGATCGATAGCCCCGGCAGACTTGGCGCTTCGAGTTTTGGCGCGGCAGTTTCTTCGGGCACGGCCGTGTCGATTTCGGTTTCTGTGGTCAGGTCTAATCCCGGAAGGGCGGGAGCGGGTTTTGCAGGTTCGGTTTCCTCGGACACAATAATTGCGACCGGTTTCTCTGGGGTCACCGCTTTTGGGGCAGGTGTTGTTACCACGGGGGCGTTGGCCCACAACCGCGCTGCTTCTCTGGCAGCGATGCCCTCTGGGTCTCCCGCCAGTATGGCTTGCACCATATCTGGCCGATGAAAGCGCGGCATTGCCTCGATCACAGGACGCGCGGTCACGCCGTCCACGGCTGACAGGGATTGCATGCCCCGCAACGTGCCGTCGAAGAAGCCAAGTTCGGTAGCAATCGCCCAATCGTCCTCTTTGAAGAACGCAAGGGTGGCAAGCCTTTCGCCCGATTGCGTATCCAGAAAGGACAAGAGGCCACTTGACGAAGACAACATGACGACACCAGCGGGCTTTGACACTATTGCATGAAGTACCTCGCTCAGCCCTGCCTTTTCCAAAGTCGAGACGACGGTTTCGTTTCTTTCGCGGCTGGCAAATTTTGCGGCCGCGCGCGGCGCCAACTCTGTGGTTTGCATTGTTGCCGGATCGATCCGAAGCCCTGGCCCGTCATAGAACTCATAGTAAGCCTGCCCGTCGGTGCCGGAAAAGAGATAGCCGTGGGGTTCATATTCCACCGTTGGCAGCGCGCTTGCAGGGATTGGGCGCGCAGGTTTGCCTGTGGCAAGGTCAAACACTGCGATGTGGCCTGCGCCGGTCAGATGGAACACCTTGTGGCCTGCGATTGTTGCGGAGGCTCCAAAAACGGGCAAATCCATTTCCGCCCCGAACGGCGCTGAAATGGCCGCTCCATCCAGATCAATTGATACGATCGGAAACCCTTCGCTGCCAATCGCTACCAAGTGATCACGTTGGCCTAGGAAGGTCAGGGTGTCGACCGAGGAAAGCTGCCCGAGGGTCAAAGCTGTGCTGCCTTCGATTTCTCCGCCAAACAGCCCGTAGTGAGTGACTTGCGAGAGATCTGACATGCCATAGAGGGAGAATGAGCTGGCTTCTCCAACCAGAACCCTGCTTTGATCTGGTGAAATCGCAAGGTCAAAGACCGCGTAATAGCTGTCAGGCAGGTCTGCGTTCTGCCATGTGCCGTTCTGAAAAGTATATAACGTGCGCGGTTTCCCTGATCCCGTCGAATTGGTCACAACAGCACCCGTGGGGCCGGCCGCAATCGCAGCCTGGTGGATCATCGGGGCGTCGCCGTATCCGGTTTCAGTGATCGCATTTTCAAACATTGCACCGGCCAATCGCTCAGGGGACGCACCGTCGCCAGACCATCGGTAGAGTGCCGCCCGGTCGTCCAGGGCCAGGATGTTCTTGCCGTCCTGTGCCGCGCCAAGGGCGCGCGCGCTCAGGTCAGCGTGGCCAACTTGTTTGCCGCTCTTAAGGTTCCATAGCCAGGATTTTTCACCATCGCTTGCGGCCAATAATTTGGCGTCGCCCGAAACAGCCAGGTGGATCAGCGGTCGAAGGCTGGGCCGTAGGCGCAGCAATTGGCGCGTGCCTGATGTCGACCATAGGGACAGGTGTCCGGTGACTTCACCCACTGCGATGATGTCGCCCTGCCCAACGAAACGTGCCTGAACCGCGCCTGGGGCGAGGAGCCGCCCTAGCGCCATTTTCGTCTGTGTATCCCAAAGAGCAATTTCACCGCGCCAACTGGGCTCTTCGCCTTCGGTTTCATCCAAGATTGTCGCCATAACCCGTGCATCGTCCGAAAGAATGATGGATTGCACGTTGAAGAAATCTTGTCGGAAATACTTGTGCGGCGCGGAAATTTGAACCCTGCCACGTGTTTGATCGGTTGCCAGACTTAGCAGATTGGGGTCGAAATCGAGCGTTTCGGTCTCTGAGGTCGCATCAAAAGCGATGACCCCCCATTTGCCGTTCAGCTTGACTGGCGCAATGCCCTTTGCGTGTCGCCAGAAGTCTTCGAAAATCGGCTCGGCGGCGTAGGTCCCATCTGGCAGGATAAACCCACGCTTGTCCCCCACCTGCACTCCGGCAATGCCGTCAGAAAAACTGTAGGCCTGATCAAATAGAGCCTCGATTTCAATCGTTTCGCTTGGGTTCAAATACCCCCATTTCCCAGAAGCGAACTTTATCGGCAGCCGGTTTTCTGTGTAGTCCCGCATCCCGGCGAACTGAGCGGAAAAGACTTCCGAGATTTGATTGTCCCGGACCGAAAACAACCCCCACTTTCCGTTAACGCGCGCCGCCGCAAGTTCGTTCGATGGCATGACGCGTCGGGCGGTTTCAAAGCGAGGCTCACCGGTTTTTCTGAGCCATCTGCAGGTGATGAAGCCAAAACCATCATCTGTGCTGTACCTGACCATTCCCGCCGTCGGGCCAAATACCCGCATTGACCCTTTTGAAGTTACGAAGGGCTCATCGAAGCTTCGTGCGACACTGGGGCGACCATCATAGACAAAAGCTCGGTCACCGATCTGACCGGCGATGCAATGCCCTTCGTTGCCGCTCAATTTATCGATGGGCAAAGGGCCGTAGACTTCGCGGCCTTTGCGGTCAAGCACGGTCCAGACATTGTTCAATTTGGCGGGGATGCGATCTGCCCACTGACCGATGTCCTGATAGATTGGCGGGATGATCTCTTGGCCATCGATATCGATGATGCCCCAGCTGCCGCCGATCTTCACGGCGATGTGCCCATCGCTCGCTCGGCCAAGAGCATCATAGCTGGGCGGTACACGCCAAGTGCCATCGGCGCCCATTAACCCCCATTCCTTGCCGGAAAGTAACGGCACGACGCCATCGAAAGCAGATCCAGCAGCGTCGTATTGTGGTTCAACGGTCCAGCGATATCCGGTTTGTGCGACGGATAGGTCGGCAATTGCAAAGACCACGAACCCGGCAAAGATACGGGTCAACAGATTGAAACACTTTCTTGTCAACAACTTCGATCTCCCTCGTCTTGCCCGCAATCTCAACATCCAAATACGGCGCAAATTCCAGGTGAAGGTAGTCCACACGACAAAGGTGACAGGTTTGTATGAAGTTCTGTCAGGCCAGTTCCGCGATGGGCATTACATCTCCCCAGAATTGAATTCGATACTTGTGGTCTGTCTGTTTCCGCCGAAGACGGACCAAACGGCGGGCAAACACAAAGTCTAGTTACCACAGTGAAACCTTAACAAGCGCCAAAAATCATTCAACACTAAGATAAGGCAGTTGAGATTTCAGGCCGCGCCATGCGAGGAGTTCTACATGTCAATTCGAACGAGCGTCTGCTCAAAGCAGGATGCCCGGCGTCCAACCTGATCCGCATCCGCAAGGGGGCACAGAAGCGGCAGACCATGTTAAAGATGTTGCTTAGCGGTGCCCGCAACGTCGAGCCAAGCGATCAAATTTCAATGGCTTAAGCAATGCCCGGTGTGTCACAGAACGGGCCATGTTTTTTCTTCATTGAGAAATGATGTTTCGAGTCAAAAGCCTATGCTGGAATTGTGGGAACTTCGTGCCATAAACATCCGTGTTAGTGGCTTTGACAATGGTTTGATCCAACACGGCACGGATGGCTTGTGCTCGAATTTGAGTTGCGAAGTCCTTGGGGGCAGGATCATATTCCAGTTGTTTCTGAAGAATACCAGGCGCGTCTCAGTCATTGTTTTCGAGTTGGCTGCCACGAAGCTTTTGGCACCAGAGATTACGCTGCTCGCAGGCCTCACGAGCTAATGTTCTTGTTAAAGAACTGCTCCGATATGCCAGGGCACATTCTCGTGGTCCCCGAGGCCCTGCGCTTCGCTTTTGGTTTGCCTGCCAGACGCCGTCGCGATTATGGCTGCCAGGATCTCTTCGCCCTTTTGTGCCAACGCGGTGCCTTTGGAAAGAATGTCACCGCACCCAAGATCCATATCGTCGTGCATTTTTGAAAAGAGCAAATCGTTGCTGGCGATTTTAAGGGTTGGCGCTGGCTTGGAGCCAAAGGTTGATCCACGGCCGGTGGTAAACAGGATTAACTGGGCACCCGCAGCAATTTGACCGGTGACCGAAACCGGGTCAAAGCCGGGCGAGTCCATAAAAACGAGCCCCTTCTTTTGGGGCTTTTCACCGTAGTGCACCACATCGGACAGTTGGGCTGTTCCTGACTTGGCAACCGCTCCCAAGCTTTTCTCGAAAATTGTTGTGAGCCCCCCAGCTTTGTTGCCAGGGGATGGGTTGTTGTTGAGCGCTGCACCGTGCTGGGCGGCATATTTCTCCCACCACTCTATTCGTTCGCGCAATTTATCTGCGACCGCAACAGACGATGCTCGGGTGAGCAGTAGCTGTTCTGCGCCATAGATCTCAGGGGTTTCGGACAGCAGGCTGGTGCCCCTCATCGACACAAGCAGATCGGAGGCATATCCCAAGGCTGGGTTGGCAGTGATGCAGGAAAACCCATCAGAGGCGCCACATTGCAGGCCGATGGTCAATTCCGAAATGGGGCAGTTTTCGCGCACAACCGCGTTGGTGGCTGGTAGGATCTCTTGCACTTTTGCCGCAACGGATGTCGTTGTCACCAATGCAACGGTCGACAGCTTCAGTGGATCTGGCGCCAGCTATCAGGTCGGGATCACAACGACAGGGGCAGGGGATGTTACCATTTCTGTGCCCGCAGAGGTGTCGCAGGATGGCGCGGGTAATCTGAACAACGCCTCCAATGTTTTGTCATTGGTCAATGCCACAGTGGAGGACACGGAAGAAGCGATTGCACAATTCCTTCTAACCCGTGCCCGCCAATTGATGGCGCATCAACCGGATGTGGTTGGCTTCCTGCGTGGCGGCCCAGCCGGTGGGTCACTGTCTGTCACCCGTCAGGTCAGCGGGACCAATCTGTCTTTTGACAGCCGGATGGACGGCGATGTCTGGTCCAAACTTACGGCTTCGGTAACCGAAACTGACACCAGCAGATCTGACTACGTCTTTGGTGTGGTCGGCAGTCACCGCAAGATTAACGAGGATTTTCTGATCGGCGGCATGCTGCAGTTTGACCGCGTCAACCAGGTTGACGGCGCACTGAAAACCAGCGGCACCGGCTGGCTGGCCGGGCCTTACTTCGCGATGAAGGTCAATGATCAGCCGCTTTATGTAGATGGGCGTTTGTTGGCCGGCAAATCAAGCAACACGGTGAGCCCCTTCGGCACCTATGAAGATGAGTTTGAGACTTCGCGTTTGCTTGCCCAAGTGAACGTGACCGGAGAACTGCATCACGCGCAGATCACATGGCTGCCTGTTCTTGGCGTGTCTTATCTGAAGGACAGTCAGGAGGCCTATGTCGATGGCCTTGGAAATAGCATTGCAGCAAGCACATTGGAGATGACCGAAATCTCGCTGGGTCTGCACTTCGAAAAGGCGCTGCCGCGTGCCCGTGGAACGCTGGAATTGACGGGCGGCTTCGGGCTTCGCAAAGCCTCAACCCGCAACTCGGGCGGTGTGTCAACCGACAGCGACAGCCTGCGTGGGCGGATCGATCTGGGACTAGCGCAACACAATGGGCGCGGCGGCAGCTTTGATATCTCGGGCTTCATTGACGGCCTAGGGCGCAACTCCCAGACGCTAGGGTTAGAAGTTGGTGTCGGCTTGCAGTTTTAAGGCAGAATAATTTGCGTCAGGCCGCTGTTTGCACGGCCTGACGAAACAGCTTGGTGATTTGTTCCTGCGGAGAAAAACCGGATTGTTTTTGCTGTTGCTCAGCCTTGTTTTGCCGGGCAAGAGGATGGCAATGCCGGTATCCTGCTTCCCCTGAACTATGTCTTCCAATTGGTCAAAACACTCTGTTTTGGCGAACTTCCCCTAATGGATTTCGGTGGTCCTCGGGGCACCGTGGCCTATGTCATCGAACAAGGCATTGCGCTGCAACTTGATGAGTGGGCGCTGATCGCGTTCAGCGGGGCGCAAGTCTCTCACTAAGCGTGTCTTTACCAATGTGTGGATGGTGCATGGTCTTACTTTTATGACATGCCGGTGAAATCGATTTTGCGAATGCGTCTTTGAACACCGACGGCTCTAGTTGAAGGCGCTAGGGTGGCCGTAACAACCGTGCCTGTTTCAGAAATGGCAAGCTCCGGGAACAGCGCATCTTCCCCGCATAAACCCATTTTAAGTGCTGCAGAGATCTACCGCTATTTCTGAACCCGTTTCGGCGATGATCTAGACGCAAAAAAGCCCGCCGATCAGGCGGGCTTTTTATGGCGGAGAGACAGGGATTCGAACCCTGGGTGGGCTTGCACCCACAACGGTTTTCGAGACCGCCCCGTTCGACCACTCCGGCACCTCTCCGCGGGGGTCGTGGGGGCGATTTAAAGAAACCTGCAGGGGGTGGCAAGGGCGATTTGCAAGAATTGTGAAAGTTTTTCTGCAACGCCTGCGGCGGTTTGGCGGCAAGCCGCTTGAAACCTTGAGAAAAGCGCTCAAATCAACAGGGATTCAAGACGTTATAAGTCATGATAGGCTGCGACGCTTGAGGCGGGTGCATGGCTTGAGTTAGGTTCCTCACAGATGCGGGCCACGCCCGGGCCTTGGCCCGCTGACGCAGATCCGGAAGAAAGGGTATATTTTGCGCCACCATATGAATGCTGCCAAAACACTTGCAGGCTGGGGGTTTGCGCTTGTGGTCACGGCCACAACTGCCTTTGCTGCGCCGAAACCTGCCGAAGTGGATGCGCTGTTTGAAGCCCTTGGTATGGAAGCCATGTTTGAGGTCCTGCGTGAAGAGGGGCTTTCTTATGGCGACGATCTGGCGGATCAGATGCTGCCCGGCGGCACCGGTCCCAGCTGGCAGGCGGTGGTGGCGCGGCTGCATGATCCCGAAAGCCTGGAAGAGCTGGTCCGCGCCGGTTTTGACGAGAGCATCGGTGATGTGGAACTGGCGCCGCTGATTGCCTTCTTCGGCAGTGAGACCGGGCAGCGCATCATCGAAATGGAGCTGGCCGCGCGCCGTGCCTTTATGGATGAGGACACCGAAGAGGCCGCCCGCGACCTGTTTCGCGAAACCCAGGAACCCTATGACGCCCATCTGACCGCGATCCAGCGATTCATTGAGGTGAATGAGCTGATTGATATGAACGTCGTTGGCGCCCTCAATGCCAACTACATGTTTATGCGGGGGCTGATGCAGGGCGGCGCTGTGGAGATGAGCGAGGAGGAGGTGCTGTCCGATGTCTGGGGACAGGAGGGCACCACCCGTATGGACACCCATGAATGGGTCTACTCCTTCCTGATGCTGGCCTATGAGCCGCTTTCGACCGAAGAGGTCCAGGCCTATGTCACCCTGTCAGAGACACCGGAAGGGGCGGCGTTGAACCGGGCGCTGTTTGCCGGCTTTGACCGGATGTATGGCACCATCTCTTTGTCTTTGGGGCTGGCGCTGGCGCGACAGATGCAGGGCGAGTCACTGTGACCCGCTAAGTTGAGGGGCGTGGAAGGCGGCGAAAGCCTATAAAATAGGGATGTGGCGGCGATAACGCTTGACTTATCCCTTTGACCCGACAATAAGCGCGGTTCTAGGGCAGGGGGAACTCTGCCCTGTTTTGTTGTAATACAGTCCCGAAAGGGCACGCAGTTCGCGGTGGCGCAAGGCCGGAAACATCTGGAAACAGAGACCTTAGAACGCGGGAAACTGAAGGAAATGCAAATGTTTGCGGTTCTGAAAACCGGCGGCAAGCAGTACAAAGTTCAGGCGGGCGACGTGCTCCGCGTTGAAAAATTGGCTGCCGACGCAGGTGAAACTATCCAATTCAACGAGATTCTGATGCTGGGCGGCGACAACATGGTTGTTGGTGCTCCGCTGGTAGACGACGCGGCTGTTCAGGCCGAAGTTGTTGACCAGATCAAAGGCGAAAAGCTGATCCACTTCGTGAAGCGTCGTCGTAAGCACAGCTCCAAACGCACCAAAGGTCACCGTCAGAAACTGACCCTGATCAAAATCACCGACATCCTGGCCTCGGG
The DNA here is from genome assembly GCF_047123305.1 of Thalassobius sp. MITS945101. Lineage (GTDB taxonomy): Bacteria > Pseudomonadota > Alphaproteobacteria > Rhodobacterales > Rhodobacteraceae > Thalassobius. Next base: position 3,465,693 of record NZ_CP138918.1, on the reverse strand, counting down.
CGCAGGCAAGTCGGGCGTGAAAGCTGCCATTGGTTCCGGTTCGGTTGCTGCTGCACCCGCCGCCGCTGCCAAACCCGCCGCCAAAAAAGCCGCAGCTCCGGCCGCCGCCGCTGATGATCTGACCCAGATCACCGGTGTTGGCCCCGCCGCTGCAAAGAAACTGGCCGAAGCCGGTATCACCACCTTCGCACAGCTGGCTGCTGTTGACGTCGACGCCGTTGATGTCAAAGTGAAACCCGAATGGGTTGAGCAAGCCGCTGAGCTGGCGAAATAAGTAGAGTTGAAGGAGACACCTCATGGCACATAAAAAAGCTGGCGGTTCATCCCGTAACGGTCGCGACTCAGCTGGTCGCCGCCTTGGCGTAAAACTCTACGGTGGCCAGGCCGCCATTCCGGGCAACATCATCGTGCGTCAGCGCGGTACCAAGATGTGGCCGGGTGAAGGCGTCGGCATGGGCAAAGATCACACCATCTTTGCAACTGTCGAAGGCAAAGTCACCTTCCACAAAGGCCTGAAGAAACGCACCTTCGTTTCTGTCCTGCCAGTGGCGGAGGCTGCAGAGTAAGCCGATCGGTTTCGCTTTATGCAAAATGGGGGATCGGCGAAAGCCGGTCCCCTTTCTCATTTGCGCTGCCAATTTCAGGCGCAAGTTTTTGCCGATCGGTTCTTTGCAAGAAAGAGTTATGGCGACCCCGCTTGTTTTGAATATGGGGATTGCCATCTGTTTGACACGTCAGGGGGATAATCTGCCCCACCTAGGTTTGAGGAGGCCGGACGGGGAGACCCAAGGATGCCCCGCCTGACGCAAAATTACCGGAGGAGTATTCGCGATGATGCTCGACGTACAGCCGCTGGAGGCGGCAATTGAAACAGAACGGTTTGACCTGCGCCCTTTGCGCAAGTCGGACAAAGGTTTGATTGAGATGAACAGCGCCGATCTGCGGGTCGCGCGCAACACTCGCACCATTCCGCACCCGCTGCCGCCGGGGGCCATCGACGCCTTTGTCGATCGCGCCATCGATGACGAACGCAGCGAGGATCTTTGGGCCATTGATGGCACCAAAGTGGGCGGCTGCGAGGTGATGGGCCTCATCGGGCTGGAACAGATGGACCGCAACCAGAGCCAGATCAGCTTCTGGGTGGCACCGCCGCATTGGAACAACGGGATTGCCTCGGCTGCGGTGGCCGCAATCCTCGAAGCCAACCCGCAACAGGCAGAAACCATGTTTGCCGAAGTGTTTCAGGACAATCCGGCCTCGGCCCGTGTCCTGACCAACTGCGGTTTTGAATATCTGGGGGACGCCGAGACCTTTTCGGTCGCGCGCGGGGCCAATATGGCCACCTGGACCTACCTGAAAAAATTCGACAGCCAGAAACAGGGCTGAGCAGGGGCGGATGTTCGACGCATCATGTTGAACATCCACTGGCCTTTGCGATAGGAGACACATATGAAATTTCTTGATCTCGCAAAGGTCTATATTCGTTCGGGTTCCGGCGGCAATGGCTGTGTCAGCTTTCGCCGTGAGAAATACATCGAATATGGCGGCCCCGATGGTGGCGATGGTGGCACGGGCGGTTCCGTCTGGGCTGAAACCGTGGATGGTTTGAACACGCTGATTGACTTTCGCTATCAGCAGCACTTCTTCGCAGACAACGGTCGGCCGGGCATGGGCAACCAGCGCACCGGTGCCGATGGCGGCGATATTATCCTGAGGGTGCCTGTCGGGACTGAAATCCTTGATGAAGATCAGGAAACTGTGATTGCCGACATGACCGAATTGGGGCAGCGTTTTCTGCTGGCAAAAGGCGGCAACGGCGGCTGGGGCAACCTGCACTTCAAATCCTCCACCAACCAGGCACCGCGGCGGTCAAACCCCGGTCTGGAAGGGGTGGATCGGACGCTTTGGCTGCGACTGAAGCTGATTGCGGATGTGGGCCTGCTGGGCCTGCCCAATGCAGGCAAGTCTACCTTCCTGTCGGCTACCTCGAACGCGCGCCCCAAGGTGGCGGATTATCCCTTCACCACTTTGCACCCGAACCTGGGTGTTGTGGGCGTGGATGGGGCCGAATTTGTGGTCGCGGATATTCCCGGCCTGATCGAAGGCGCCTCGGAAGGCCGTGGTCTGGGCGATCTGTTCCTGGGCCACGTTGAACGCTGCGCCGCGCTTCTGCATCTGGTGGACGGGTCTTCGGGCACATTGCTGGAAGATTACAAAACCATCATTGGCGAGATTGAGGCCTACGGCGAAGGTCTGGCGGATAAGCCTCGTATCACCGTGCTGAACAAGATCGACACGCTGGATGACGAAGAACGCGCCTTCCTCAAGGAAGAGCTGGAGGCCGTTGTTGGCGGGCCTGTGATGCTGATGTCCGGTGTGTCTCAGGAAGGCACCGAAGATGTGCTGCGGGCACTGCGGGCGCAGATCGATGACAACCGGCTGCGGATCAAACAGGAAAAACTGGCCCAAGAGGGTGAGGAAGAGCAGTGGCATCCCTAAAACAGGCGAAGCGGCTGGTCATCAAGATTGGATCAGCGCTTCTGGTTGATCGCAAGACGGGCCAGCTGCGCGCCGATTGGGTGCAGGGACTGGCCGAAGATGTGGCCTGGCTCAAAGGGCAGGGGATCGACGTGGTTCTGGTCTCCTCCGGCTCCATTGCTTTGGGGCGTGGCGTGCTGGGCCTGCCAGCCCGCGATTTGGCGCTGGAGCAATCGCAGGCCGCTGCAGCAGTTGGCCAGATCCGTCTGGCCCGCGCCTATGAAGAGGTGCTGGCGCCCTTTGGCATCACCACCGCGCAGGTTTTGGTGACGCTGGAAGACAGCGCCGACCGCCGCCGTTACCTCAACAGCCGCGCCACCTTGGAACAGCTGGTCAGCCTTGGCGTGGTGCCGATCGTGAATGAAAACGATACCGTCGCCACTGATGAAATCCGCTACGGGGACAATGACCGTCTGGCCGCGCAGGTCGCCGTGACCGTGGGCGCGGATCAGCTGATCTTGCTGTCCGACGTGGACGGCTTCTATTCCGCCAACCCGCAGGTTGATCCCTCGGCCCACCGCTATGACGTGATCGACACCATCACGCCCGAGATCGAGGCGATGGCGGGCGACGGCGTTTCCGGCCTGTCCAAAGGTGGCATGATCACCAAGCTGATGGCGGCAAAAACCGCCACCAAGGCGGGCTGCGCCATGGCGATCACCGAAGGCTCGGTCATCCGACCGTTGCAAGCGTTGGAACAGGGGGCAAATGCCACCTGGTTCACTGCGTTGGTTGACCCGCAGCAGGCGCGCAAACGCTGGATTGCTTCGATGAAGCCCAAAGGCGACATCATGGTGGATGACGGCGCCGCGCATGCGCTGGCCACCGGCAAAAGCCTGCTTCCGGCCGGTGTTTCTCTGGTCTCGGGCGCCTTCGGGCGTGGGGATCCAGTGGCGATCCTGGACAGCAAGGGCCATAAACTGGGCCAAGGGTTGGCGCGCTACACTGCGGCTGAGGCCGGCAAGATCAAAGGCCACCGCTCCGAAGACATTGAAGCATTGCTGGGCTATCCAGGCCGGGCGGCGCTGATCCACCGCGATGATATGGCGCTTTGACGGCGCAGACGTTAGCTTGAAATAACCGAAACCCTGTTTTGCAAAAACGGAATGATCTCATGAAAGACAGCGATAACATCCCCGCAATGATGCAAGAGCTTGGCCAGCGCGCCAAGGCCGCCGCAGCAGAGCTGGGTTTCGCGCCAACCGCACAGCGCCAGCAGGCGCTGGAAGCCGCCGCCGATGCTGTCTGGGCCAAGCGGGCCGAGATCATTGCCGCCAATGCCGAAGATCTGGAGTTTGGCCGCAATAAAGGCCTGTCGGACGCGATGATGGACCGGTTGATGCTGGATGAGGCGCGTATTCAGGGCATCGTGGACGGTCTGCGCAATGTGGCCGGGCAGGATGATCCCGTGGGCGAGGTGCTGGCCGAATGGGACCGGCCCTCGGGTCTGAACATTCGCCGCGTGCGCACGCCTCTGGGTGTGATCGGTGTGATCTACGAAAGCCGTCCCAATGTGACCGCGGATGCTGGGGCGCTTTGCCTGAAATCGGGCAATGCGGTGATCCTGCGGGGGGGCTCGGAAAGCTTCCATTCCTCCGGTATGATCCATTCCTGTCTGGTCGAAGGCCTGAAGGCCGCAGGCCTGCCCGCAGACGCCATCCAACTGGTGCCGACCCGTGACCGGGCGGCGGTACAGGAATTGCTGACCATGACGGACCATGTGGACGTGATCGTGCCCCGTGGCGGCAAAGGTCTGGTGGGGCTGGTGCAGCGCGAAGCCCGCGTGCCGGTCTTTGCGCATCTGGAAGGGATCGTGCACATCTACGTCGATAAGGCTGCAGATCCGCAAAAGGCGCTGGATGTTGTGCTGAACGCCAAGACCCGCCGCACCGGTATCTGTGGCGCTGCGGAATGTCTGCTGATCCACCGCGATATTGCCGATGGGCTGGGCGCTGATCTGATCCGCGCGCTTGTTGAGGCCGGGGTTGAGGTGCACGCGGGCGCAGGTCTGCAACTGGAAGGCACCTTGGCGGCAACCGATGAGGATTGGGGCAAGGAGTTCCTCGACAGTATCATTGCCGCCAAAGTGGTCGAGGATGTCGATGGGGCCATCGCCCATATCCGCGCCTATTCCTCCAGCCACACCGATTGTGTGCTGACCGAAGACGACGCAGTGGCCGATCGGTTCTTTGAACGTCTCGACAGTGCGATCCTGATGCGCAACGCTTCAACCCAGTTCGCCGATGGCGGCGAATTTGGCATGGGGGCTGAGATTGGCATCGCCACCGGAAAAATGCACGCCCGAGGCCCGGTGGGGGCGGCGCAGCTGACCAGCTTCAAATATCTGGTGGTTGGCGACGGCACCACCCGCCCGTAATCCCAGACAGATCAGAAGCGCAGGCTGACCAATGTGGCGAAACATTCTGCCACCGGCCTGCGCCCCAGCCGATGCAGGGCATTTTGCAACAGCGCAAATTCCACCTCATTGGCCGCTTCCGGTACGGTCTCCATCGCGATCAATGCCTGCCAGGTCTCCGCATCCCAGAGCAGTTTGCGCCCGTCCGCCGTGAGGTGCCAACAGCTGCCTTCGTTGGTGATCTGGATGCGCCCGCCGTAGGGCAGGCACCGTTCCAGACACATAGCTGCCAGACAGACCGCCTGTACCTCGGTGCGCGGTGCGGCGTTTGGCCCGTTCCAGTGGTAGCTCACCCGCCCGGTACGACCGATATCCGCCAACAGGCCGGAAATCTCTGACGCGCCAATCTGCTGCATCGCCGTTGCACGACCGAAAGCCAGACGAAACAACCGGATCCGTGCATTGGCATGATCGAGGCTCTCCTGAATAAGGCTCATCTCCGGGCTTAACGCCCCCGAGGTCATTTGCATCAGTTCCAGCCCGTTGCCTATGGCGCCAATCGGGCTGACCAGATCGTGGCAGATGCGCGACCCTATCAGCTGCGCCAGCTCTTGGTTATGGTCCATCTTTGATTCCCCCCCCCTGATTGGACGTGTCATGACAAATCTGAATTCCTATCTCGAACCCGGCATGCGCGTGCGCCACCCCGGTCAGCCCGACTGGGGCGTGGGGCAGGTGCAATCCAACATCGGTGGCAAGGTTACGGTGAACTTCCCCGACGCCGGTAAAGTGGTGATTGATGGTAACCGAATCGAATTGATGCCCGTGTTTGAGTAGATCTGATTGCTTTGTATTTTATTGATTGAGACTGGTTAGAAATTGGTAAACCCAACGATTTACAACCCTAGATCGTTTTTTGGGTTGTGAAAACAAGTTTTCGAGCCAAGCTTGCATTAGGTCCTCTGCCTGATAAAACCGCTGTAAATACAGGCGATCTCGGGGGCAAAGGGATGGGGCAGCCGGAATTTTCGGCAAAACTGGTGGAGACAGAGGCGGAGCTGCGCGCGGCGCAGCACCTCAGGTATCGCGTTTTTGTCGAAGAACTGGGCGGTGGTGGCACAATGGTGGATCATACTGCCCGGTTGGAGCAGGATCGGTTTGATCCGTATTTTGACCACCTGATTTTGCTGGACCATGCCCGCGGCGATGACATCCGCGATCAGGTTGTCGGCGTTTACCGCCTGCTGCGCGATGATCAGGCAGAGGCCGCCGGTCAGTTCTATTCCGAGGATGAATACGACCTCTCGCCGTTGAAAGCTTCGGGTCGTAAGCTTTTGGAATTAGGTCGTTCCTGTCTGGATGCAGAGTATCGCGGTGGGGCGGCGATGTATCATCTGTGGAATGCCCTGGCGGCTTATGTGTTGGAGCATGAGATTGAGATCCTGTTTGGCGTTGCCAGTTTCCACGGCACCGATCTGGAGGCCCTGGCCCAGCCATTGTCGATGTTGCATCACAACCATCTGGCGCCAACCGATTTGCGCGTCATCGCGCAACCGGCGCATTTTGCGGCGATGGATCGTGTGGCCCCCGAAGCGCTGGACCGGCGCGCCGCTATGGTGCAGGTGCCCTCGTTGATCAAAGCCTATCTGCGGCTTGGTGGTTTCGTGGGCGAAGGCGCCTATGTGGATCACGCGTTTAACACCACAGATGTGTGCCTGATCATGGACACTGAGCGGATGAACGCAAAGCAGAAAAACATTTATACCAAAGAGGTTGCGCGGTGAGTGTAAAGTGGGAGAAGCCCGAAGAACCCGCTGCAGAACGGATCTCTCTGGCGGGTTGGCTGCGGGCTGCGTTGCGCGGGCTGACGCTGGGCGCGCTGGTGTTTGGCGGGTTGCTGATCCTATTGCTGGTGCGGATGATGGAGCGGCCGTTTTACGGGCTGCATCGGCCGGTGACGCCGCATATCACCCAGTTTGTCTGCCGCAATGCGTTCCGCATCCTGCAAATGCCTCATCGGGCCCATGGCGCGCGCATGGCGGAAAAGGGCGCTGTGGTCGCCAATCATGCCTCCTGGCTGGATATTTTCACGTTGAACTCCCGCAAGCGGGTGTATTTTGTCTCTAAGGCCGAAGTGGCGGGTTGGCCCGGTATTGGCTGGCTGGCGCGGGCAACCGGCACCGTGTTTATTCGCCGCGATCCCAAAGACGCCAAACTCCAACAACAGGTGTTCGAAGAACGGCTGCTGGCGGGGCATAAGCTCTTGTTTTTCCCAGAAGGAACATCGACGGATGGCCTTCAGGTTTTGCCTTTTAAATCAACGCTCTTTCAGGCGTTCTTTCATGATCACTTGCGGCATGAGATGCACATTCAGCCGGTGACGGTGATCTACCGCGCCCCTGAGGGTGAGGATCCGCGGTTCTATGGCTGGTGGGGTGACATGGATTTTGGCACCCATCTGCTAAAGACGCTGGCCGCACGCCGGCAGGGGTCGGTTGAGGTGATTTACCACGATCCGGTTCGGGTGGACGATTTCCCCAACCGCAAAAGTCTGGCGGCGCATGTGGAACAGGTGGTGCGCTCTGGCATGCCTCCTGAGCGTCAGGGGCTGTCTGGCCCGAAGTGAAAAAGGCCGGGAAATACCCCCGGCCTTTTCTTTTCAGATCATCGCCTTAGACGCCGCGCCAAATCCAGCCGCCGCCGAAAATCCGGCTGCCTTCGCCCGCGTAGAACACGCAGGCCTGACCGGGGCTGACGCCTTCTTCGGGGGTCAGCAATTCGACTTCGGCCTCGGTTTCCGAGATCGGACGGAGGATCGCATCACGCGGTGGCCGGGTGGACCGCACCTTAACCTGTAGGTGCCATTCCTCACGCGAGGTGAAAGCTTCGTCGCCCAACCAGTTGATTTCCCTGACAGGTATGGTCCGGGTCGCCAGCATCTCTTTGGGGCCGACAACCACATGTTTGTTGTCCACGTCCAGTTTCACCACATAAAGGGGCTCGCTCAAGCCCCCGATGCCAAGGCCGCGGCGCTGACCAATGGTGTAGTGGATCACGCCATCGTGTGTGCCCAGCACCCGCCCGTCGGCATGCACAATCTCCCCCGGTTCCGCAGCACCGGGGCGCAGCTTTTCAATCACCGAGGCGTAATTTCCGTTTGGAACGAAGCAGATATCCTGACTGTCTGGTTTGTCCGCAACAGCCAGCCCGTATTTCGCGGCCAGCTCGCGGGTGGCGTCCTTGGAAGGCAGATGACCCAGCGGAAAACGCAGGTAAGACAGCTGTTCCGGTGTGGTCGAAAACAGGAAATAGCTCTGATCACGGTTGGCATCTTCGGCGCTGTGCAGCTCGGGGCCGTTGGCGCCCATCTTGCGCTGAATGTAGTGGCCGGTGGCCATACAGTCGGCCTCAAGATCCTTGGCCGTTTCCAAGAGGTCTTTGAACTTCACCCGTTCATTACAGCGAATACAGGGCACCGGCGTGGCGCCACCCAGGTAGCTGTCGGCAAATTCATCGATCACTGCTTCCTGGAAGATGTTTTCATAATCAAGTACATAGTGGGGGAAGTTCATCTCTTCCGCCACGCGACGCGCGTCATGAATATCGATGCCGGCACAACAGGCCCCTTTTTTTGCCAGGGCCGCGCCATGATCATAGAGCTGCAGGGTCACGCCGACCACGTCATAGCCTTCCTCTGCCAGCTGCGCTGCAACGACCGAGGAATCCACACCACCCGACATGGCGACGACCACGCGGGTATCAGACGGGGGCTTGGCAAAGCCCAATGAGTTCAGGCCGCTGTTTTCATCCAGCATCGTTCACGACTCCTTAGGAAAGACTGCGAGAATATAGGAAAATTGCAGATACTCTCAAGGGGGCGTTTCACCGCTTATTAAGTGACTTGCGCAATTCTGTCGGTCCAGCACCGAGGAGCCGCAAGATGTATCTGAAAAAACTCGACGGGCCGCGCACCGTTACCCTGCCGGATGGCACCCATATGACCCGCGCGGATTTGCCTCCTTCTGGCACCACACGTTGGGTCGCCAGTCGCAAGGCGGCGGTGGTGCGGGGGGTGCTCTATGGCCTGCTCACACAGGAAGAGGCGCTGGAAACCTACGGGTTGAGCGAGGCGGAATTTCAGGAGTGGCTGGTTGCTATGGGCAAGCACGGGATCGGGGCGTTGAAAACCACCAAGATAAAAAAGTATCGACAACCTTGAGTGGTGATCTATCTTTTTCTTGCGTTGATAACGCGTGATTAACCTTTTTCAGCCAAGTTGGTTTTATTGTACTGATTTTCGGAGAACGGATATGCGCATCCTGCTGGTGGAAGACGATCCCTCGACCTCGAAAAGTATCGAATTAATGCTGACCCATGCCAACCTGAACGTCTATACGACGGACCTCGGGGAGGAGGGGATCGATCTTGCCAAACTTTATGACTATGACCTGATTTTGCTGGACCTCGGCCTGCCGGATATGAACGGCCATGAGGTGCTGCGCCAGCTGCGGCTGGCACGGGTGGAAACCCCGATCCTCATCCTGTCCGGCTCCGACGATGCGGAAAGCAAGATCAAAGGCTTTGGATTCGGGGCGGATGACTATCTGACGAAACCGTTTCATCGGGATGAATTGGTGGCGCGGATCCATGCTATCATCCGGCGCTCCAAAGGCCATTCGCAATCGGTGATCCGCACCGGCAAGGTGCATGTGAACCTGGATGCCAAAACCGTTGAGGTGGGCGGCAAGACCGTGCATCTGACCGGCAAGGAATATCAAATGTTCGAACTGCTCTCGCTGCGCAAAGGCACCACGCTGACCAAAGAGATGTTCCTGAACCATCTCTATGGCGGCATGGATGAGCCGGAACTGAAAATCATCGATGTGTTTATCTGCAAGTTGCGCAAGAAACTCAGTAAGGCGACGGGCGGCGACAACTATATCGAAACGGTCTGGGGCCGTGGCTATGTTCTGCGCGATCCTGATCCTGCTTTGATGGGGCCGGAAACCCTGGCGTTGGAGGCTTAGCCGCCCGTTCGATGAACGGGACCTCTGGACCTTGGGCGGTCTGCGTCTTATCACTTGGAAAAGGTGAACAAGGCGCGAACGTCGCGCCGTCCAGAGGGTGGGAATGTGACCGATCATCAGGCGAAAACGCAGGCGACAACCGCGGTGGAAGATTTGACCGAGGGGGAGGCGCGCGCAGAACTGGCGCGGCTGGCAGAGGTTCTGGCCGCTGCAAATGCGGCCTATCACGGGGCGGACGCGCCAGAGATATCGGATGCGGATTTTGATGCGCTGAAGCGGCGGAACGCCGCGATAGAGGCTCGGTTTCCTGCGCTGAAACGGGCCGACTCGCCCAGTGATCAGGTTGGCGCCGTCGCAGCAGAAGGCTTTGGCAAGATCACCCATGTGGTCCGCATGCTCTCCCTTGGCAATGCTTTTGAGGATCAGGATGTGGCGGATTTCGCCACCCAGATCGGCAAGTTTCTGGGCCAGGACGCCCGCGCGATCCGCTTCACCGCAGAGCCCAAGATTGACGGTCTGTCGCTCTCGCTGCGTTACGAACAGGGGCGGCTGGTGCAGGCCGCCACCCGCGGTGACGGGGAAGTTGGCGAAAACGTCACGGCCAATGCGCTGACCATTGCCGACATCCCGCAGCAGCTGACCGATGCGCCGGAGGTGCTGGAGGTACGCGGTGAGGTTTACATGAGCCACACCGATTTTGAGACGCTGAACCAGCGGCAGGCGGAACGCGGCGGCAAACCCTTTGCCAACCCACGCAACGCGGCCGCAGGCTCCCTGCGTCAGTTGAATGCCGAGATCACTCGCGACAGGCCGCTCAGGTTCTTTGCCTATGCCTGGGGGGACCTGTCGACGCCGCTGGCAGAAACGCAGATGGGGGCGATCAACCGGCTGGCGGACCTTGGGTTTCAAACCAATCCGCTCACCAAACTTTGCAACAGCACGGCAGAGCTGATTGACCATTACCGCAGCATCGAACAGCAGCGGGCGGGTCTGGGCTATGACATTGACGGGGTGGTTTACAAGGTCGATGACCTTGATCTGCAGGCGCGGCTAGGCTTCCGCTCAACCACGCCGCGGTGGGCCATCGCGCATAAATTCCCGGCCGAGCTGGCCTGGACCCGGCTTGAGGCGATCGACATCCAAGTCGGGCGCACCGGCGCCCTGTCGCCGGTGGCACGGCTTGCCCCCGTCACCGTGGGCGGCGTGGTGGTGTCCAATGCAACGCTGCACAATGAGGATTACATCCGCGGCCGCGATTCCAAGGGCGAGCAGATCCGCGACGGCAAGGATTTCCGCATTGGCGATTGGGTGCAGGTTTACCGCGCGGGCGATGTGATCCCGAAACTGGCGGATGTGGATCTCACCAAGCGGCCCGAGGATGCCGCCCCCTATGAGTTCCCCGAAGCCTGCCCGATCTGTCAGTCTCCGGCCATCCGGGAAGAGGGTGACGCGGTGCGCTACTGTACCGGCGGCATGATCTGTGCGGCGCAAGCGGTTGAGAAACTGAAACATTTTGTTGCGCGCAAGGCATTCGATATCGAAGGTCTGGGCGCCAAACAGATTGAGATGTTTTACAATGATGCGGTGCTGCCGATCCGGGAACCTGCCGATATTTTCTCTTTGCAGGTGCGTGATGGTGAGACCCTGGCGCGTCTGAAAAATCGCGACGGATGGGGCGAGCAAAGCGCGGGCAACCTGTTCCAGGCGATTGAAGAAAAACGCACAATTCCCTTTGGCAAAATGCTTTTTGCTTTGGGCATCCGACATGTTGGGGAAACCGCAGCCAAAGATCTGGCGCTGCACTTCCTCGAGTGGGACAAGCTGGCGGAGACCGCAGATCGCGCCCGTCCGGCGGCGCTGGCGTTCCGGCAGGCCGATCTGGCCGAAGAAGAGGAGCGTCTGGCAGCCAAGACCGCAGGCCGTCGTGCCAAGATCAAGGAAACCCGCGATCTGGCCATTACCGACTGTGAGGTCCCAGCAAATGCCGCTGCTGCGTGGGAGGATCTGATTGCCATCGACGGCATTGGCGCCACGGTTGGCCTGTCGCTGACGGATGCATTTGCCAACCCCGAAGAACGCGCTGCGATTGACCGGCTGGTGGCGTCGCTCACCATCATCCCGCCCGAAGCGCCCTCTGCCGAGAGCCCGGTCGCAGGCAAAACCGTGGTCTTCACCGGCAAGTTGGAAAAGATGAGCCGGGATGAGGCCAAGGCGACCGCCGAAAAACTGGGGGCAAAGGTGGCCGGTTCTGTGAGCAAGAAAACCGACCTTCTGGTCGCGGGACCCGGCGCGGGCTCCAAGGCCAAGAAGGCGGCGGATCTGGGCATTGAGACCATCGATGAAGATGGCTGGCTGGAGCTGATCGCAGGGTTATGAGCGGCCGTCCCGAACAGCTTTATCCGCTGTTTGCGGATCTGGAGACGCTGGAAGGCGTTGGCCCGAAGACCGCACAGAACTTTGCGGGGCTGCATGTATCGCGGCCGCGTGATCTGATTTTTAACATGCCTCACAGCGGGATAGATCGCACGGCACGGCCTACGGTACAGGGCGCAATCCTGCCCGAGGTGATCACGGTAGAGGTCTCGGTGGGGGCACATAAGCCGGCGCGCAATCGCGGCGGCGCCTACCGGATCACGGTGGAGGATGCTGAGACCACGTTCCAGCTGGTGTTTTTCCATGGCCGCAGCAACTACCTGCAATCTGTGTTGCCGGAAGGCGCGCGGCGGGTGGTATCGGGCAAGGTAGAGCTGTTTGACGGGGTGGCGCAGATGGTCCATCCCGATCACATGTTGCCGCTGGAAGAGGCCAGTGACATCCCGAGTTTTGAGCCGGTTTACCCGCTGACCGCAGGCGTCAGTCTGAAACAGATGGGCAAGGCGGTGACCTCGGCCCTGACGCGGGTGCCGGATCTGCCGGAGTGGATCGATCCAGAGCAGAAAAAACAGGCGGGTTGGCCGGATTGGGCCGCTGCTGTGCAGGCCGCGCATCAGCCCGAAGCGCCGGAGGATTTGCAGGCCACTGCGCCGGCGCGGGAACGGTTGGCCTATGATGAGTTGATGGCGCATCAGTTGACCCTGGCGCTGGCGCGGTCGCAGTTGCGGCGGGCGCAGGGTATGGTGACACGTGGCACGGGCGCAAAACAGGCGCAGGTTCTGGCCGCCTTACCCTATACGCCGACAGGGGCGCAAAGCCGCGCCATTGCCGAGATTCAGGCCGATATGGCGGCACCCACCAAGATGAACAGGCTGCTACAGGGTGACGTGGGCGCCGGTAAAACGCTGGTGGCCTTCATGGCGCTTTTGACCGCTGTAGAGGCGGGTGGGCAGGGGGTGATGATGGCCCCGACCGAAATTCTGGCCCGTCAGCATATGGAGGGGCTCCAGCCGCTGGCGGAAGATGCGGGCGTGGTGCTGGAACTGCTGACCGGGCGAGACAAGGGCAAAGAACGCACCGCCAAACTTGCAGCATTGGCGCGTGGCGACATTCAAATGTTGGTCGGCACCCATGCGGTGTTCCAGAAGGACGTGGAATTTCAGGACCTGCGCCTTGCCGTGGTGGATGAACAGCATCGCTTTGGGGTGCGGCAACGGTTGGAGCTCGGCAAGAAGGGCGCAGGCGCGGATGTTCTGGTGATGACCGCAACGCCGATCCCACGCTCGCTGGCACTGGCGCAATATGGTGACATGGATGTGTCAGTGCTGGATGAGAAACCGCCGGGGCGCAAGCCGATCAAGACGGCGATGGTCTCTACCGGACGTATGGACGAGGTGGTGAACCACCTGCACAAAGCGGTGCAAGAAGGGAAACAGGCCTATTGGGTCTGTCCTTTGGTCGAGGAAAGTGAGGTCATGGATCTCACCGCTGCGGATGAACGGTTCAAACACCTGCGCGCCGTGCTGGGCGAAGGTGTGGTGGGGCTGGTGCATGGCCAGATGCCCCCGGCAGACAAAGACGCGGCGATGGCAGATTTTGTTGCCGGCAAGACCAATGTGCTGGTGGCAACCACGGTGATCGAGGTTGGGGTGAATGTGCCTAATGCAACGATCATGGTGATTGAGCGCGCCGAAAGCTTTGGTCTGGCGCAGTTGCACCAGCTGCGGGGCCGTGTTGGCCGTGGCGCGGCGGAATCGACCTGTCTGCTACTCTACCAGGCGCCGTTGAATGAGACCGGTGAGAAACGCCTGACCTCGCTGCGCGAGACGGAGGACGGTTTCCGCATTGCGGAGGTGGATCTGGAAATGCGCGGCTCGGGCGATCTGATCGGAACGGCTCAGTCCGGTTTGCCACGGTTCCGCGTGGCTGATCTGGAACGGCAGGCCCCCTTGATGGCGGTGGCGCAAAGCGATGCGCGCAAACTGTTGAATGATGACCCGACACTGGAAAGCGACCGGGGCAAGGCGGCCCGTGTTCTGTTGTGGCTGATGGAACAGGATCAGGCAATTCGTTTGATTTCAGTGGGTTAAGCTCTCGCTCACGGAGATGAGAACATTTTGTTCACAAATGTTCTCAAAAAGTTCTTTACCCGACTCGCTCGATATGAGAACAAAGCGGCAACAAAGGTGAGGGAAGGGAGAACACGACATGATCCGCGATATCAAAGCCACGATCCAACGGTCTCAGGACACTCTGTTGGCAGACACTATCGGTGCTGCTGCGCTGGTTGTGATGTTTGTGATCGGTCTGCATCTGCCACTTCTGGCCTAGGCCTGCCCTCATTTTCTGTTTCTGCCTGCCTGTTCGTGCCGGTGCCTTGCTGCGTTCTTTATCCCCATTCAGGGCGCCGCTGACCTGCCTGTCCCAATAGGGTCTTTAGGGAGTTGCCTCTCCCTCTGAGGTGCCGGAACTGCCACGATCAAGCGACTTTACCCGCCGCCATCCCTTTGGATGTGCGGCGGCTTTTTTTGTGCGGGGAATGTCGATGGCAAAAGAAAAGCGCCCGTTGGGGCGCTTCTGTTTGGTCAATGGAGAAATTGCTTAGGCGCAGCTGCGTTCCAACGCTTGGTCGAAGGCTTCCAGCGTGGCCTCCAGCACCAGCATGATTGAGGCATGGCGGTTTTTGTATTCCCGCGCCGGGATCAGCACCTCCAGCCCGTCAAAAGGCGCGTCCGGCACCGGGCCTTCGTTCTTCAGCATCTCTTTCAACTGGTCCCGACCACGTTCAATGGTGGCGCGGTCGGTGCCAATCACCGCCGCCCCCACAACCGAGGCCGCCGCCTGACCCAGGGCGCAGGCCTTCACGTCCTGACCAAACGCAGCAATCTTGCCGTCATTTAGGGCAATCTCCACCGTCACCGTGGACCCACAAAGCGGCGAGCGGCGTTTGGCCGTGGCATCGGGACTGTCCAGCTCATCGATATGCGGAATATCGGCGGCCAGTTCCAGAATGCGGGCAGAATAGAGCTTGATGAGGTCGGTCTCACCGGACATGGCTTTTCCTTTGCTTGCGTTCCCCATAGATAGGGGGCTGAACCGGAGATGCAAAAGGTTTTTACCATGGGTTTTGATGCCGCGACACTAAAGTATGACACCAACGGGCTGATCCCCGCCATCGCGCAGGATGCCGAGACCCATGAGGTGCTGATGATGGCCTGGATGAACGCAGAATCGGTCGCCCGCACGTTGGAGAGCGGCAAGGTGACCTATTGGTCACGGTCGCGCCAAGGTTTCTGGGTGAAGGGGGAAAGCTCGGGCCATGTGCAGGAGCTGGTGGATTTTCGCTATGACTGCGATCAGGACTGCATTCTGGTGCTGGTCAAACAGACGGGCCCGGCCTGCCACACCAACCGCCGCAGCTGTTTTTACACAGCCGTGCGCGAAGGGGAAACGGTGGAGCTGATGACGCCGATGGTGTGATCTGTGGCAACTGGTGAGGCATAAGGGGCTTTGCCCCTCGCCGCGCTGCGGCTCACCCCAGGATATTGTGACCAAGAAGAAACGCGCTCAGAGCCCGACCATCTGGCGAATGTCGCCGGGGCTGGCGCCGTCTGCGCGGTATTTGGCGATGGCGCGGGCGTCGTCGCGTTTGGCCAACCGTTTGCCAACGTCGTCGCGGATCAGTCGGTGATGGTGGTAGCGGGGCGTTGGCAAGTCCAAGAGGCGTTGCAGCAGCACATGGATTTGGGTGGCGTCAAACAGATCGGCGCCGCGGGTGACTTCGGTGATGCCTTGCGCGGCATCGTCCAGCACCACCGAGAGGTGGTAGGAGGTGCCCATGTCACGCCGCGCCAGCACGATGTCCCCCACGGTTTCGATCAGCTGCTGCGCGGGAATCTCATGTGTGGCGGGGTGTTCCCCGGTTTCGGTGAAGCACAGGGGGGCGGGGCCGATGGCCTCGGCCGCACTGGCGATGTTGAGGCGTAGTGCCTGAGCGGGCATGTCCTGCGGGCGATTGAGGTGGCGGCAGGTGCCGGGATAGATTAGGCCGTCGGGACCATAGGCGGGGTCTGCGCCTTCTTGCGGGGCGGAGACGGCCGCGAGGATATCGCGCCGATTGCATTGGCAGGGGTAGAGCAGCCCGCGTTCCCAGAGGTTTTGCAGGGCCGCGCGATACTGTGGTAGGCGATCTGACTGGCGCATCACAGGTGTGGGCCAGCGGAGGCCAAACCAATGCAGATCCTCATAGATCTGCGTCTCCCACGCGGGGCGGGCGCGGCTTTGATCGATGTCTTCGATCCGCAAGAGGAACTGCCCGCCAGCGGCCTGCGCCCGGTCCGAGGCCAGCAGCGCAGAATAGGCGTGACCCAGATGCAGCGGCCCTGTTGGGCTGGGGGCGAACCGGGTCACGAAGGGCATGGGGAAACCTTAGCTTTGGCCGTCAAGCCATTCCTGGAAAACGACTTTGGCGCGGTCGGTGTAGGCTTTGTAACGATCCTTGCGACCGCGACGCCCGCCTTTCAACCCTTCAACAGGGCGGAACAGGCCGAAGTTCACATTCATCGGTTGGAAGGTCTTGGCCTCGGCTCCGCCGGTGATGTGGTGGATCAGCGCGCCCATGGCGCTGTCCTGCGGCGCGGTTTGCAGGTTTTTGCCAAGGAGTTCTGCCGCGGCCAGACGACCGGCCAAGAGGCCCATGGCGGCGCTTTCCACATAGCCCTCAACCCCGGTGACCTGACCGGCGAAACGGATGTTGGGGCGGGATTTCAGCCGCATCTGGTCATCCAGCAACGTCGGCGAATTCAGGAAGGTGTTGCGGTGGATGCCACCAAGGCGGGCAAAGCTGGCGTCCTGCAGGCCCGGGATCATCTTGAACACTTCGGTCTGGGCGCCGTATTTCATCTTGGTCTGGAAGCCAACGATGTTGAACAGCGTGCCCAAAGCGTTGTCGCGGCGCAGCTGCACCACGGCGTAGGGTTTGTTGTCCGGATCATGCGGGTTGGTCAGGCCAACTGGCTTCATCGGGCCAAAGCGCAGGGTTTCACGGCCGCGTTCCGCCATGACCTCGATCGGCAGGCAGCCGTCGAAATAGCCGGCGGTTTCGCCTTCGTGGAATTCGGTTTTGTCGGCCGCCATCAGCGCGTCGATGAACGCCTCATACTGGTCCTTGGTCATCGGGCAATTGAGGTAGGCTTTCTGCTCTTCCTCGGTTTCGCCTTTGTCGTAGCGCGATTGCATCCAGGCCACGTCCATATTGATCGACTCGGCATAGACGATGGGGGCAATTGCATCAAAAAACGCCAGGCGTTCCGATCCGGTTTCGGCTTGAATCGCTTCGCCCAGTTTGGCGGAGGTCAGAGGGCCGGTGGCAAAGATCCAGGTGCCATCGTCGGGCAGTTCGGTGATTTCACCATATTCGACCGAGATATTCGGGTGCTCCGTCAGCGCCTCGGTGACGCTTTCGGCAAAGGGATCGCGGTCCACAGCCAATGCACCACCGGCGGGCAGACGGTGTTTTTGCGCCATCTGCATGATCAACCCGTTTGCGGCGCGCATTTCCCAATGCAAGAGGCCAACAGCGTTTTGTTCATGGTCATCCGAACGGAAGGAGTTCGAACAGACCATTTCCCCCAGGTTGCCGGTTTGATGCGCAAAGGTTCCCACCTCTGGGCGCATCTCATGCAGCACCACCTCAACACCCATGTTTGCAGCCTGCCAGGCCGCCTCGGACCCGGCCATGCCGCCGCCAACGATATGCAATCTCTTATCCATGGGGGCGATGTAGGGCAGAATGCGGACTTTGGGAAGGGGGATCGGCGGGAAGGCGTCGGGATGCCTTGATGTTAACCTGTATTCAGCAAGGTTGCGTGGCTGTTAACGCTCAACCGGTAGGCCGGAGGGCACACTGTCGGGCACGCCAAGGCGGCCTTTGGCGGCATTCGCATCCGTCAGCGCGTTCAGGAACGTAAGGATCTGGCGGATCTCTGCCTCTTGCAGATCAATCGTGGCCAGTTCGATCCCGGCGGCAATGTCGAACAGTTCGACCTCATCGTCCAGGGCGGCGAAATCATTCAGCGGCAGGGGATGCAGACGGGCGCGGCTGCGGTCATAGGTCATCAGGCTGTCGACCGGTGCCATATGGTGCAGGATGACGGACACCAGGTCAGGATAGGCACCGGCGTGCCCATAAGGTGCTGTCAGCGCAACATTGCGCAGCGAAGGTGTACGGAAACGGTAAAAATCCACGGTTTCGCCTGTCACAAGGTGGCGGCCGGTGTCGGCATAGGCAATCTCACCGCCTTTGCCGGGGCCGATCTGGGGCATGCCGATGGCGTGAAATTGCTGGTCGCTTTGCAGCAGCCCGGCATGGCATCCGGCGCAGCCCGCCTTGCCGTAAAACAGCGCCATGCCCTGTTGCGCAGCAGGGCTCATCGCTGTGTCGTCGCCCGCCAGATAGCGGTCAAACGGGCTGTTGATGGCGCGGAACTCATAGGCAATGAAGGCGGCGAGGGCGTTGGCAATGTCGGTGATTTCCACCTTTTCTTCGCCGTTTACTGCATTGAAAAGAATGCGATATTCGGTGTTCCCGTTGATCCGGCCCGCCAGCTGACCCCAGGCCTTGGCAGGATCATCGGCGGCCACTGCATCTGCCACCGGGTTTTCGTCGGGATGTCCCGCCATTTCATCCGCTGAGAGCACCGGCAGCAACGCCTGCGCTGCAAGGAGCGAGTCGACAGGACCGGGCAAATCACGCCCTTCCGGCATGGTAAACCCGTAAGGCGCGGATGCATCGCGCGCCAGCCGACCATCGTGAAACATCACCTCAAAGCTGTCGGCACCAAGGTTCCACAGGGCTGGCGCATTGCGGGGAATACGGGCGGCCACGGTTTCGCCCGGGCGCAGGGTGCGGTCGGGGCCGAGGCCAATGCCGCCGTCGCCGATCGGCAGGGACATCCCATCCGATGTGCCAAGGCTGGGATGATGGCAGGTGGCGCAGGCAATGGTCTGGTTGCCCGACAGGATCGGGTCATAGAACAGTTTCTGCCCCAGCAGCACTTCGCTTAGATTTGGTTCAGGGAAGGTTGCGTGGGTCGCCTGCGCCGGGAGATCCAAAAGGTCTCGCTCTGGCAGATCGGCAGCCGGAGAGAACCCAGCTGTGAGAGAGTAGACGCCGACGGCGACCCATGCTCGCATGATCAAGAGGCCAAAGTCTGGCCTCAATTCAGGTGATAGCAGGCGAAAATGCGGCAGGAAAGTGGTCACTGTGAAAAAGTCTGGATCGTTTTTGGAAACATTGGTTAACGGCGGGGCGTCAGCGGCAAGGTTATTGCGACCAGTCAGGGTCACGTTTTTCCAGGAAGGCGGCAATGCCTTCTTCGGTGTCACGGTAGAGCATATTCTGCACCATCACGTCGCCGGTATAGGCATAGGCCTCGGCCAGACCCATTTCGAGTTGCTGGTAAAAGGCCTCTTTGCCAATTTTCACCGCCGCCCCCAGTTTGGCCGCCACAATCTCGGCCAGGGCTTTGGTTTCCGTGGCCAGATCTGCGGCAGGCACCACGCGGTTCACCAGCCCCAGCGCCTCAGCCCGTTCGGCGGAAAGAAACCGACCGGTGGTCAGCATTTCAAAAGCTTGTTTGCGCGGAATGTTGCGGCTGAGCGCCACCATCGGGGTCGAGCAGAACAGGCCGATGTTGACCCCGTTCACGCCAAATCGCGTGCCTTCGGCCGCCACCGCCATGTCACAGCTGGCCACCAGCTGGCAGCCCGCCGCAGTGGCGATGCCGTGGACCTGGGCGATCACCGGCTGGGGCAGGGTCTTGATCGACTGCATCATGGTGGCGCAACGGCCAAACAGGTCGGCAAAATAGGCCTGTCCGCCGTCCTCTGCCTGACGGGCGGCGGTCATCTGTTTCAGGTCATGACCAGCACAAAATGCTTTGCCCGCCCCGGAAATCACAATGGCGCGGATGGTCTGGTCTTCGCGCAGGGCGTCAAACTCCCCTTGTAACGCCGCCAGCATCTCATCGCTTAGGGGATTGAGCTTCTCGGGATGGTTCAATTGCAGATGCGCCACCGCATTTGTGTCGCTACGTTCCAAAATCGCCATCTTGTTCTCCTCACCCGGTCGCGGCAACTCTAGGCGGCAAGACCGTCAGAGGGAAGGCCGCAAGGGGCCGGGAGGGAAGATATGCCGTTGAAAATGACCGCAGAAGAGTTGCAGGCCTTTGTTGGGGAGGTGTTTCCGCAGGTCAAAGATGATTTTGTCATCGAAGAGCTGGCGGACATGCGGGTCAAAGTGCGGATGCGCATTGGCGAGCAGCATCTGCGTCCCGGCGGCACGGTGTCCGGGCCTTCGATGTTCGCCTTGGCGGATGTTTCGGTCTATCTGGCGGTGATGGCGATGATTGGCCCCAAAGCGCTGGCGGTGACCACCAACTCTTCCCTCGATTTCATGCGCAAACCCGCTTCGGGAGTGGATCTGATCGGCGAATGCCGGTTGCTGAAGCTGGGCAAGGTTTTGGCTGTGGGCGACGTCCTGCTGTTCTCGGAAGGGATGGCGCAGCCGGTGGCGCGGGCCTCGATGACCTATTCGATTCCGCCTCGCTGAGCGGTGGTTGATCCGATCCGGCCCCCGTGCCAGTCTTGCGCCAAAAGGGCAGGCAGGCATGGGCAGAGAGAATTTGCAGGCACCACAGGCGTTTGAGGCGTATCGCACGCGGCGGCATTTCGGCAATCTGGACGGGGTGCGGGCGCTGGCGATCCTGGCTGTGCTTTGGCACCACTCGCCGCTGATGCCCCTGCTGTCTGACCGGTTTCTGATTGCCAGCCGCGGTTTTGTGGGGGTGGATCTGTTTTTTGTCCTCAGCGGGTTTCTGATCACCACGTTGTTGCTGCGGGAAGAGCGCGCCAAGGGGCGGTTTTCGCTGAGAGGCTTTTACTGGCGGCGGGCCTTGCGGATCCTGCCGGTCTATCTGTTGGTTGTTGGCTTTGCGGTGGGCTATTTCGGGGGGCTGCAAGGCAACTATGACCTGTTAGGCCTGTTACCCTACTATCTGTTTTTCATGGCCAATTTCCTGCCCGAACATGTGCCGCTGCTGGACCCCACCTGGTCCTTGGCGGTGGAGGAGCAGTTCTACCTGCTTTGGCCGGCGGCGCTACTTGTGCTGCCACGTCGTTGGGTTTTGCCTGTGTTGTGTGCGCTGATTGCGTTGAATGTCGCGGGCGCAATGGGGCTGTTGGCGCCTTTGGGTATTGCGGCCTTTGCTTTGGGGGATCTCTGGATTGCGCTGCCCAATGCCACCTATGCGCCTATTCTGATGGGGGCGGCTCTGGCGCTGGTGCTGGACCGGCGGGCTGGCTTTGCGGCGCTTTGGCGTCTGACCGGTGCGCGCGGTGCGGCTTTGGTCTGGGGGTGCGGGGTGATTCTGGCGCTATTTGTGCTGCCACGAGATCTGTTGGGAGGGCCCAACCTGCTGCTGCATCTCAGCATGACCCTGTTTCTCAGTGCCCTGGTGCAGCAGGAAAAGACAGTTCTGACGCCGCTCTTGCGGGCCGCACCGATGGTGCGGGTGGGGCAGGTGAGTTACGGGCTCTACCTCTATCATCTCATCGGGTTGCACATCGCGGTCACCGGGCTGACGGCTTTGGGAATGTCGAGCCCCTGGCTGGTGCTGGGTGCCTATGCGGCAATATCGATGGCAATGGCCGAGTTCAGCTTCCGCTTCTATGAGGCGCGTTTTCTGGCGCTGCGGTATCGGCGGGTCAAACCGACATCGTCTCAGGCCTGATACACGAAAAAAGGCCGAGGATTGCTCCTCGGCCCCAGTAACGTCCAGGCGCGGACGGGGAATGTCATACACGCCAGAACGGGCGACGGGCCTCCGTATAAGCCACGTCACGTGACAAACCGACATCTGCAAGCAAGTGATCGGGCAGCGTTTTCAACGCCTTGCGCGTGCGATATCGGCAATGCCATTTGGTCACCACCACAGCAAAGCCAAGTGCCACTTGAGCCGCGATCGGGGTGCCGCGGCCCAGCTCATAGGAAATGACATCAGAGATCGTTGGTCTGCTTTGCTGAATCATGGGGCTATCCTCGTATGTAACTCCGAATGTGTTGTGATTGTATTGACACAATTAGGCGATTTACCTATGAGTGGAGTGATACAATTCTCGACACAATGCGTCTAGGGAAACATTGTAATGGATACAAATTGGCTACCCGACCTCGCGGAAGCGGGGCGTTCCAAGTACAAAGCGCTGGCAAACGCCATTCGTGACGGGGTTGCGACCGGCGCACTGGAATCGGGGCAGAAGCTGCTGCCGGTGCGAGAGCTGGCCTATCAGCTGTCGGTGACGCCGGGCACGGTGGCACGGGCCTATTCGCTGCTGACCGAAGAGGGGGTGCTGAGTGCCGGTGTGGGCCGTGGCACCTTTGTGGCCGAAGGCGGTGCGCAGAGTGATCCCTCACATGACTGGCCGCAGATGCTGAGTCTGCGCAGCCCCTTGCTGCCTGATATGGGGCAAAGCGACATGATCCGCGACGCAATGCAGAAGACGGCGGATCAGATCAATTCCCGCGATCTTCTCAGCTATCCCAGCCGGGCGATGGATCTGCCGCTGCGTCGCGCGATGCGGCGCTGGATGTCGGACCTGCCGATTGGGGCTTTCACGGCAGAGGAGCTGGTGCTGACCCACGGGGCGCAGCATGCGCTGATCCTTGTGATGCAGACGGTGCTGAAAGGACCGGAGCCCGTGGTGGCAGTTGAGGACCTTACCTACACGGGCTTCCGACGCGCAGCGGCCCTGTGTCGGGCGCGGGTTGTTGCGGTGGACACAGACGAAGAAGGCCCCGTGGTCGAACATCTGGAGCGGCTGGTGCGCGAAGAGGGGGTGCAGCTGTTTTGCACCTCATCCGAGGTCAACAATCCCACGGTGCGTTTCACTTCGGACCGGCGGCGGCGCGAGATTGCCAAAATGGCGCGCCGTCTGGATCTGCATATTGTCGATGATGACTGCTACGCCATCGGCACCCATCGGGCCGAGAGCTATTACACCCTGCTGCCGGATCGCGGCTGGTATATCTCATCGCTTTCGAAGGCGCTGTCGCCGGCGTTGCGGGTGGGCTATGTAGTGGCCCCCAAGGCCTTTGTACCGGATCTGGAGCGGACGGCGCATTTCAACTCTTTTGGTCTGGCCCCACCGCTGAGCGACCTGGCGTACCGTTTCCTCGAAGATCCCCGGTTGCGCAGCGTTGCGGCCAAGGTGCGGGTGCGGATCAATGAATTGGTGCGCACGGCGGTGAACCATCTGGGCGGCCATGACGTGTCCTGGAACGAAGATGTGCCGCTTCTATGGCTGAAACTGCCCTATGGCTGGCGCACCTCCAGCTTTGTGCATGCCGCCGAAAGCCGGGGTGTGTTGGTGCGCAGCGCCGAGGATTTTATCCTGCGCGATGGCCGTGCGCCGCATGCGGTGCGGATCGGTGTCAACGGCATGGTGGATCCGGCGCGGTTTGAAGACGGCATTGTGCGGCTGGCCGAGCTGCTGGACAATCCGCGCGAAGAGATTGGGGTCTAGCGGCGGTTTTTCGGGGTGTGTTTTGTGGGGTATTTTAATACCTAATTTGCAAGCGTCTGATTTTAAACGATTAAAACCGCTTAAGTGCTGTTGACCGTGAAAATAGGCGCTGTATAACCCCGCAATCGAATTCGGAAATCGGGGTTTGCCCTATTTCCATCACTGAACAAGGGTACTCCCGCGATGAAAACCTTCTCTGCTACTCCGGCAGACATCGAGAAGAAATGGATCATCATCGACGCCGAAGGCGTGGTGCTGGGCCGTCTTGCCTCGATCGTCGCCATGCGTCTGCGTGGCAAGCACAAGCCGTCCTTCACTCCTCACATGGACATGGGCGACAACGTGATTGTCATCAACGCTGACAAGATCCAGCTGTCGGGCAAAAAACGCTCGGACAAGAAATACTACTGGCACACCGGTCACCCGGGCGGCATCAAGCACCGCACCGCGGGTCAGATCCTGGAAGGCGCCTATCCTGAGCGTGTTGTGACCGCAGCCGTCAAGCGCATGCTGCCGGGCAACCGCCTGAGCCGCAAGCAGATGACCAACCTGCGCGTCTACGCTGGTGCAGAGCACCCGCACGAAGCCCAAGCCCCCGAAGTTCTGGACGTGAAGTCCATGAACTCGAAGAACACCCGGAGCTAATCGATGACTGATCAAATCAATTCGCTCGAAGAGCTGGGCGCAGTTGCTGGCGACGTTGCCGAAGCAGCCGTTGAAGTTGAAGTAAACCGTGAGCCTGTTCGTGACGAACTGGGCCGCGCCTACGCCACCGGCAAGCGTAAAGACGCTGTTGCCCGCGTATGGATCAAGCCGGGTTCCGGCAAGGTCATCGTGAACGGCAAAGACCAGGACGTCTACTTTGCACGTCCCGTTCTGCAGCTGATCCTGCGCCAGCCGTTCCAGGTTGCCGGCGTTGAAGGTGAGTTCGACGTATACGCCACCGTTAAAGGCGGCGGTCTGACCGGTCAGGCCGGTGCGGTTAAGCACGGTATTTCGAAAGCCCTGCAGCTGTACGAACCCTCGCTGCGTGGCGCCCTGAAAGCCGCTGGCTTCCTGACCCGCGACTCGCGTGTTGTTGAACGTAAGAAGTTCGGCCGCCGCAAAGCACGTCGTTCGTTCCAGTTCTCGAAGCGTTAATTCGCTTCCTGCATTGCAGGACAGAATTCAAAGGGTCGCCTTCGGGCGGCCCTTTTTCTTTGGCGCAAAGACAAAGGTGTATTTTGCTTGAATCAAATTGCGCACGTTAACCAATTGTTAAGGTCTTTATTGAAACTTTGAGGCGAAATTTCGGATGAATTGATTGTCCTGATTATGGAGGATCAACATGCCTCTGCCCAAAGCGCATAACATTCGACTCTTTGCTTTTCTTGCGATTATGCCCTCGATGGTAATGGCGGGCATTGCCCTGACGGGACCGGACAGCCAGAAGATGCTGGCCCATGGGCCCACGCTGTCCCAACACGCAGGGTTGCAGTGTCGCGACTGCCATCAGCAGGCCGCTGGCACGGTGCGGCAGCAGCTGCAGGCGCAGCTGCGCTACTGGATGGGACGGCGCGACACGCCGGTGGATTTCGGCTATCGCGCCGTGGCCTCGGCGCAATGTCTGGACTGCCACGCCCGTCCCAATGAACGCCACCCGATCTACAGGTTCCGCGAACCCCGGTTTCGCGCCGCATTGGAACATGTGGCGGCAGAGGATTGTCTGGGCTGTCACGCCGAACACAAACGCCAGATGGTGACCGCCGAGGTGGGATTTTGCGCCGCCTGCCATGAGGACTTGAGACTGAAGTCCGATCCGGTGGAGGTGCCGCATCATTCCCTGATCGCGGCCGCGCAATGGGAAAGCTGCCTGACCTGCCATGATTATCACGGCAATCATCGCTATACGGTGCCGACCAAACTGGCCGAGGGCCTGTCGGCGCAGGACATTCGGCCCTATTTACAGGGCGGCGCGGATCCATTTGGCGCATTCAAATCCTATGAAGGGAAACAGCCATGATCCCGCTCACGTCTTTCCGAATTGCTTTGATCGGCGGGCTATCCTGCCTTGGGGTCTACCTATTTGTGACAGCGCCGCCGCCGCTGGCCGAGGCTGCTGTGCAGAACAAGGCGCAATGTGAACGGCCGGTGCAGGTGCTGTTTGACAGTGCCAATGCGATCAATCAGGCCGCCCGCAATGTCTATACCCGTGAAATTGTTGGGGCGGGGCTGAAGGCCGGCCTGAAGTTTGACGAAGACTGGCAGGAACCGGATGTCGAGGCGGGACCGCTGCCGGCCCTGTTTCTGCGCCTTATGGCCGAGAAGCTGGAGGCCATGCCGCCGCAACTGGGGCTTTACCTTGGCTCAGATGCACCGATCAACGCCTCAAACCTGTTCAGCGGGGCACAAGCCACTCAGTTCGCTGAGGTCAAGACGACCCGCGCCCCAGTGTTTTCCAGTAATGCGGGGATCGGACGGATCGCCATGTATCCTGATATCGCCGCTGTGGCCCCTTGTGTGACCTGTCACAATGAACAACCCGACAGCCCCAAGGTGGACTGGCAACTGGGGGATGTGATGGGGGCAACCACATGGACCTGGCCGGCGGCCTAGGTCGGGTCCGAGGCATATTTGACAGTGTTAGAAGCCATGTTCGATGCGGTGGCGCTGGCCTATCAGGATTACCTCACCAAAACCGCCGGATTTGCGGAGCCGGTGCCACTGGAGGGCTGGCCGAAACAGGTGAAGACCTTGCCGCAAGTTTATGAATTTATTTATAAAGTTCGCTTCGAGACTGGACCCGAATTATTGCGGGTGATGTTGCCCACGCAGCGCGGCCTAATTGAGAGTGGAGATTTGAAATGCGCATTGTCCTGACCACCTTTCGCCGTGTGCCTTATGCGGGTGCCGTTTTCCTGGGCCTTGCACTGGTCATTGCCGCCCTGTCAGTTGAGGTCTCGGCGCTGGAATTGCAGCCTTTCGCCCGGCTCAGCTTTCAGGTGGTGACCGGTGCGCTGCTGCTGACCTGTCTGAGCTACCAATGGGTGCTTTTTGCAAAACGTGTGCTGAAGGATGCACGCGGCATGCGCAGCCATGTGAAGCTGCACCGTTGGGTTGGGGTCTCAGCCACACTGTTGTTTGCGGTGCATGCGGTGCGGGTGGGTCATGTTTGGATGACTTTGCTCAGCGCGGTATTCTTTCTGGTTGCCCTCACAGGCGTTTTGAACCGCGAGGTGCTGGGCTACCGGTCCAATCTGCTCTACCTGATCTGGTTGGCGCTGCACATCGGCCTGTCGGCGGCCATGGTACCCCTGATCGCGGTGCATATCTGGGTCGCGTTGGCCTATCAGTAACCGCCGTTAAGATTTTGGCGAAATTGCCGATTTTGCCCGCTGCCGCGGCGCAGGGCGCAAGGCTACCTTGCCCCCAAGTCGTTGAGAGAGGGCAGAGAGATGGCAAATGCGTTTTGGACCTATCCGTGGGACATTGCCGATATGGGACTGGCAGAGGTGACGGGGGAAATCCGCGACCTTGGCTTTGACATGATCAGTGTGGCCGCCGCCTATCATGCCGGTCGGTTCCTGCAGGTGCGCAGCCCCAAGCGCCGGGCCTATTTCCCGCAGGATGGCGCATTATATTTCCGTCCCGATCCGGCGCTTTGGGCGGATCAGGTGATCCAGCCGATTGTGTCGGATCTGGTGCAGGAACAGGATGTGCTGCGCGATCTGGTGGCGGCGCGACAGGCGGGGGGGCTGCAGGTCTCGGCCTGGACGGTCTGCCTGCACAACACCGCTCAGGGGGAGCGGCATCCCGAACACGTGACACGCAATGCCTGGGGGGATCCGAATTTCTACAATCTCTGCCCCGCCTCAGAGGCATCACAGAGCTATGTTGAAACGCTGGTGCGGGATCTGTCTCACAACGTGCGGCCCGACCGAATTGAGCTGGAAAGCCCAAATTTCCTAGGGTTTGCCCACGAGCACCATCACGAAAAGGACATGGTCGGCCTGCCACCGGAGGGGGATTTTCTGATGTCGCTCTGTTTCTGTGACCATTGTCGCAGCTACGGCGAAGGGCAGGGGGTGTCAGTGGATGAGGTGCAGGCACAGGTGCGGGGTCTGCTGGATCAGATGTGCAGCGGTGCTGTGCCCGAACGGGTCGCGCCGGACTTCCCCTCAGCTGGCTTGGACGCCTTCCCTGAACCGCTGCGGAGTTATCTGACGCTGCGCGAGGACCATGTGACCAAGCTTTTGCAGCGGGTTCAGACGGCTTGCCACACGGATGTGGAGCTGCTGATGATCGACGGCCAAGCGGGATGGATCGGCGGCGCCAATCATCGGGCCATCACCGAGATGGGGATCGGATTGCTGCTATGTTCCTACGACCAGTCGGATGCAGAGGCCGAGGCGCTGATGCACTATGCAGCCACATTGCCTGCGGGACGTGGCGGCCAGATTGGCCTGCGGCTCGCGGTGCCGGAATATGCTGATGCAACGGCGTTTCAGCACCGTTTGGCCTTGCTGCGCCAACACGGGGCAACCGGCGTGAACCTTTACAATTACGGTCTGGTGCCAAAGGGGCGGTTGGCCTGGCTGGACGGGGCGTTCACCCCGTCCTGATGGCCTCAGATGTCTTTCACATACCAGTCGTCAAAGCGGGACTGTTCCTGCATGATGCGTCTGTAGCCTTTACTGGTCAAAAGCTTGAAAATGTCATCTCGTTGGGGCGCGAAGTTGTGCTCGATCGTCAGCAAACGCATTTGCCAACGGTCGAAGTCAAAGGCGTTAAGGATGTCAAATTCGCTGCCTTCGGTATCGACCGACATATAATCGATCACCCCGGGGGCGTTATGCGTTTCAAGTAGGTCATTCAGGGAAATGGTCTCCACGCCGTAGCTGTGGCCACGCATTTGGCGACGCGTCGGAACGAAGGCAGAAATGCCCGAATTCTCGCCTCTGGGGGCTTCGGTGAATTTAAGCGTTTCCCCTGATTTGATCCAAACGCATTTGGTTTCAATCGTGCAGTTCCGATTGCGCTTGAGGTCCGCATGCCAGGCTTGCGCGGGTTCTGCCAGAATGCCCTGCCAGCCGTATTCGTTTTCCAGGAGCCAGCTGTTACTTAACTCGACGCCATTGGTCGCGCCGAATTCCACAAAGAAACCGCCGGATTTAAAGCCGTTCAACGCAAGCGCCAGTAAATCCTGACGCAATTGCGCGCGGGACGCATTCAGGGCGTTGAGAGCATCAGGCCGCGCAGCTTCCGGTAGAGCCTTTATGAACTCAAGGTCGAAATAGCCCTTTTCTCGGCTTCTGAGCACTGCCAAGCGTTGCTTTGTCGTGATTTCGAAATATGGCAATATTCTCTCGAAATTATTATGGGGCGCATTGAAGCTTTATGATAATTCATAGCAAATTATGCCCCCGCTGTCTTTTAATAATCTCGATCCAGCAACCCAAGGCCGCGCAGGTAGATGCCGATACCGGTTTCCAGCAGGGAATCCGGCGGGAAGGGCGACTGGGTGCCGGGGGAGTTTCGGGCGAACAGCTCCACCACCCCGTGGCTCATCGCCCAGATGTGGGCCGAGAACATCGCAGGTGGCGGGCGTTTTTCCGGTGGGATATGTTCAGAAAGCTCTGTTGCGGCCTTTTCCATCACATCGCGGGCGCGTTGCGCCACAGCGGCCAGCTCGGCGGTTTTGTTGATCGAGATGCCACTTTCGAACATGGCGATGTAATGGCCGGGGTATTTGCGCGCAAATGCCAGATAGGCGCGTCCCGTGGCCTCAAAGGCGGCCAAGGCCGAAGGCTGGCCCTTCTCATAGGCAAATTGCATCACATCGGCAAAAATCTCATAGCCCTGACGCGCCGCCTCGGCGATCAGGTCTTCGCGGCCAGCAAAATGCCGGTAAACCGCTGCCGGGGTTACACCTGCGGTTTTCGCCGCCTCCGAGAGGGTGAAGCCGGTGGGGCCTTTCTCCTCGATCAGTTGCAGCGCGGCCTCTACAAGGGCCTGACGCAGATTGCCGTGATGATAACCGCGTTTAGGCATCCCAGATGTCCGGGCCTCCGCAAATTTTGCTGTCATTGGGGCCGATCGCGCTGGCGTCCTTATGGGCATAGTCAATGCCGCTTAGGACATGGCGGATGGCGGCCAGTCTGGCGCGCTTTTTGTCATCCGAACGCACAATTGTCCACGGGGCGGTTGCGCTATGGCTGCGGTTCAGCGTGTCACTGATCGCGGCGCTGTAATCATCCCAACGTTTCAGCCCCTCAACGTCGATCCAGCTGAGTTTCCACTGCTTCAGCGGATCTCTTTCGCGTTTCAGAAAACGCCGCAGCTGTTCGCCACGTCCAACGTTCAGCCAGAATTTCACCAGATGCACCCCGTCCTCGACCAGCATCCGCTCAAAATCATTGACCTGATGGAAGAAATGTTCGCGCTGCGCCTCGGTGCAGAAACCAAAGACCTTCTCGACCACGCCGCGATTGTACCAGCTGCGATCAAAGAAGGTGATTTCACCGGCGCTTGGCAGGTGGTCGATGTAACGCTGGAAATACCACTGGCTCTGTTCCGCCTCGCTGGGTTTGGAGAGCGCCACCACACGGGCTCCGCGCGGGTTCAGGTTTTCGCGAAACCGTTTGATGGTGCCGCCCTTGCCGGCGGCATCGCGGCCTTCAAACACAATGGCGATGCGGGCGCCGGTTTCCTTGGCCCAGGCCTGCAGCTTCACCAGCTCCACCTGCAGCGCGTCCATCTGGCGCTCATAGTCCTTGCGGCCCATTTCCTCGGCATAGGGGTAGCTTGGGCTGAGCATGTCATCCTTGCCCGCCTTGGCCAGTTGGTCGCGCAGCGCGGTAGCAGCGTCAGACTGATGAAAGGCGCTGATCGCACCGTCAAAGGGCAAGCTCATATCCGCCTCCGTTTCGCCTCCTTAAGGTCCCGCAACTCCACGGGTTTCTGTTTCAATATGGGGGCTTGGGCGGCCTAGCGCAATCCGGCGCGTTCAGCGGCGCGATGAATGACACGCAAGACATCCTCGCGGGCAACATGGTGCGGCATATGTCCCACACCGGGCAGCACGGTCAGGTTGGACTCGGCGATCTTTTTGGACAGTGGGATGGAATGGATGTCGACCGAAACGGTTTTGTCCTTGTCGCCATGCAATATCTCGGTCGGGGTGGTGATCGAGGCATAGAGTGGCTCCAGCGCGGCCAGTTCGCCAATCAGATTGGCGCGATGCAGCGCGTTGATGCGCAACGCCTCGCGGCGCAGGGTCAGGGGCACGCCGATGTGGGAGGCATAGCCCAATGGCGGTTTCTGCGGCCGGAACACCTCGGCCAGTTCGCTTTGAACTTTGCTGTCGGGCACAAAGGCGGTCATCAGCGGGGCGGAAAATTGGCTGAGCACCGGGTTAGAGTTCAGCCAGTAGTGCAGCGGCATCCCCAGTTCTACCGGATGGGAGGGCGCGCCAAGGGTGACCAGCGCCGCCAGACGGTTGGGAAACCGTGCCGCCCAGGCCAGCGCAACGGACCCGCCGTAAGATTGCCCAACCACAATGGGCAGATGGGCCCCCAAGGCACCAGCGGCCTTTTTCAGCACCCTTGCCTGTTCCACGATGGAATTGTCCGAGGGCAGAACATCGGTGTAGCCCATGCCAGGGCGGTCCATCACCAGCACGCGGTAGTTTGTCGCCAACCGATCTGCCAAAGCATGGGTGAAATCGCGGGTATTTCCGGACAATCCGTGGATCAGCACCAGATCGGGACCGGAGTCGCCTTTTACCACAACATGGACCTTGCGCCCGTCCACATCGAGCAACTCTCCCTCAGGCGGAAAATCCTTTTCCGCCTGTTTTTCAATCGCACTGGCCCGGAAGTGGGTATAGCCCCCGATGCCAGTCAGAAGAACCAGAAGAGTTGTTAAAGGGTCAGCCACCAATATCCGCCATGTTAAAAGGAGTTGTCTGATAAATTTGGTTGATCCAGTTGCCGTAGAGCAAATGCGCATGGCTGCGCCACCGGTTCTGCGGCGTGTTTTTCGGATCATCCTCGGGGTAATAATTCATTGGCACATTGATTTCGGTGCCCGCTTCTACATCGCGGTCGAATTCTTCTTTCAGCGTGCCACTGTCATATTCAAAGTGGTTAAAAATATAGAGCGCCTTGTGGGCCTGATCTTCGATCAAACAGGGCCCGACCTCATCACTGCCCAACAGGGTGACCAGGTTGTCCTTGGTGTCCAC
Source organism: Thalassobius sp. MITS945101 (assembly GCF_047123305.1). Classification (GTDB taxonomy): domain Bacteria; phylum Pseudomonadota; class Alphaproteobacteria; order Rhodobacterales; family Rhodobacteraceae; genus Thalassobius. The sequence goes on along the minus strand of NZ_CP138918.1, from coordinate 3,433,592 downwards.
CTCATCCTGCTGGATTTCTGTCCAGCGGCTGACCGGGATCACACAGTCATCCGAGAAACCGCGCAAGTAAGGCGAGGCCGGCGCGCGGTTCTGGTGGCGGAAACAGCCAAAGGCCTTGTGGTCCAGCATATGTTTAGCGACGTCATTGAAGTAATGGATCATCGCCATGCCGCCCCAGCAAATGCCGAAGGTGGAATGCACATGGGTCTGGGTCCAGTCAAAGACCTCGGTCAGTTCTTGCCAGTAAGTGACCTCTTCAAACGGCAGATGTTCGATCGGGGCGCCGGTGATCAAGAGGCCGTCAAACCGCTCACCGCTGGCTTTCACCTCGGCAAAGGGTTTGTAGAAGCTGGCCATATGTTCGGCAGCCGTGTTTTTGGTCTGATGCTCGCTCATGCGGATCAGGGTCAGTTCGATCTGCAACGGCGTGGCGCCGATCAGACGGGCAAACTGGTTCTCCGTCTGGATCTTCTTGGGCATCAGGTTCAGCAACCCGATTTTCAAAGGCCGGATGTCCTGCCGCATGGCCCGGTCGTCCGACATCACCATAACGCCTTCGCGCGAAAGCACGTCATAGGCAGGCAGGTCGGCGGGCAGTTTGATCGGCATTGGATCCGGGCTCCTTCAGGAAGTCATACGGTTGAGTTTGAAATAGGTTAAGGCCACTGCGGGTAGCCGGTCTGAAGATCGAAACCTAGGCAGGGTTTCAGGGCTGCTCAAGGGCCTTTGCGATCAACATGTCGAAATCTTCGGCAGATTTCACGGTTGAGACCTCATCTGCCGTCAATGTGATGCCCCAGTTCCGGGCCATCGCCTCATAGCGAGGCTGACGATGGGCCAACGCCTGGGCATAGGTCCAGCGGATGAAGTCATCGGGATCAACCTGAGATTCCTCTTTCTGGAACAGGGTCAGGTATTCATTCCACACCCGGTCCAGAAACGCCGCCTGATAGGACATAGGCTTGGGCGCGCGGTCAAAGCGGCGGATCAGCTCTTCGGTATGGGCCTCGTCGCCTTTGAGCCAGATCAGCAGGGTGTTGTTGGCCAGCGTCTTCAGGATCGGATCATTGGGATCCTCGGGGTTGACCCATTCACAGATCGACCCGCCGGTGTCGCAGATGAAATGCGGGTAGCTGTAGAGCGCTTCGGCCCGTTCGATGAAATAGGTGGTGTCCATCAACGCCTTCACCTCGGCCTGACGGAACTGTTCCTGACGGCGGGTGTATTCTGCATAGGGCAGCCCCCCTTTCGCCTCCGAACCTGGTTTGCCAAGGTAAGAGGAGACAGGGGTCAGGTTTTCAAAGGTGATGTTTGAACTGATGTGGATTGAATCCGACATCAGCAGATCCCGCAGGAACGGCACTTTCATCGCTTCGCGTTTGGCGTTGTCGGCGATGTATTCCCCCATGTAGCGGGTGCCAATGCGGTAATCGATGGAGTAGTGGAACCAATCCCCCTGATCGCGCAGGATATTGGACAGGTAGGTCTTGCCCAAACCTGACATCCCAAAGAACAGCACCCGTTTCTGTGGCGCGTTCCGCCAAGCCTCTGCGCTTTGATAGATCATTGTCTTCCTCGTCTTGTTGCTAGGTTCCTAGCTTTCACGTGACAAAGGGTCAATGTTTCAAAGGGCGTAGGGCTACGGGCGTGTTGAATAAGCCTCCCGAACGCGCACCGGGAGGGTTCGGCGTTCGGGAGGGCGGTACAGAAGGGATCAGGGACCCATCCGTGCCTTGTCAGGGGATCGTTGGAAGATCCGGTCGGTTTGGTGGTTGGCTGGCGCAGGAAACAGCGGGGCCACCTGTGACCTTGCCGCCTCGGGCCAATCGAGGGAGGAGGGCGGATGCGCCTCGCCTGCGTCAATGTCCAGATCGGTGCGGGCAAAGATCTGATGGAGCTGGTTGCGAATGCCATCTGGCAAGTCGCCATAGTCGGGCAGATACCAGAGCGTCAGCAAGCTACGCTCTGCGCCAGAGGTATTGGCATAAGCCGAATGCAACAACCGGCTGTCCATCAGCACCAGATCGCCCGCCTGGACCTCTACCGCCACTTCATCAGGGTGCGCGGCAAAGGCTGGGCTGTCCAGCGCCTCAGCCCGGCTGAGCGCGTCGCCATGGGCTTCTGGCAGGTCATGCAACGGATGCCAACGCCGGTGCGAGCCGGGAATAACCCGCAGGCAGCCATTTTCAGGGGTGGTGTCAGACAGGTAGTACATGGCCCCGATCCCCATTGGCGCCGGACGATAGGAAATCGCCTCGGACCAGCCCCACCAGTCCTGATGCCAGAACAAAGGTGGCGCCTTGCCGGGTTTGGAGATCAGATATCCCGCCAGCCAACGAATGTCCGCATAGCCGAAGGTCTGCAAGAGCGGTAAGATATCGGGATGTGCCACAATCTCTGCATAGGCGGGATGATCCCCGAAGTTACACAAAGACCCCGTGGCCTTGAACTTGGCACGATGCGCGGGATCCAGACCGTTTAGAACGGTTTCACTGGTCTGACGCAGGGTGGACAGAACCTTGGATGAGAGGAACTGGGGAACAACGACATAGCCGTCACCAATGAACTGATCCTTAAGCGGGGACATGTTGTGCCTCTGGCGTATGGATGGCGTTCATATGAAGGTGACGGTCCGCGTAGCTGCCCAGAGCTTGTAGGTCGTGGGACAGGAAAGATAGAGAGGCCGGCAAACCGACCTGAATTTGCGCCAGATCAGGACGGCGGATCGCACGGGCAGGATTGCCTGACGCCATTTGCAGCGCTTTTGGCAACGAAAGGCCGACCTGTTGCACCATATTGCGAATGGCTTCGTCCATTGCCAGATGTGCGCCCGCCAGCGTGCCGCCAGCATCGGACAGACGGTTGCCATCGCGCCGGATCTCTACCCCGTGAATATCAAAACGGTCGGTTTTGCCCGCAAGCGTCAGCATCGCGTCGGTCACCAGACACAGGTGATCGGGCTTCAACCGCGCCGCAATCCCGACATTGGCAAAGTCGACATGCACCCCATCCGCAATAATCCCTGCATAGAGCATCTCGGACGCCAGCACCGCCCCTACCACACCGGGCTCCCGACTGGTCAGCGGCGACATGGCGTTCCACAGATGGGTGGCACCGGACAGACCTTCGCGCTGGGCCTTTTGCATCTCGGCAAAACTGGCGGCGGAATGGCCGGCAAAGACGGTGTGGCCCGCCTCACTTAACTGACGAATTGCCCCTTCAGGTGCGCATTCCGGCGCAAGGGTCAGAAGGCAGGTTCCGCAGTTGGCAGCGCTCAGAAAGGCGATATCCGTCGCGTCCAGCGGGCGGATGCAATCCGGTGGATGGATGCCAGGGCGGTTGGGAGACAGGAAAGGGCCTTCCAGATGCACGCCAGCGATCCCCGCCACCCCTGCGGCGCGGGCTTCCGCGACGGCGGTGACGGCTTGCTGATAACGTCTGCCCTCATCGGTAATGAAGGTCGGCAGCAGATGGGCCGTGCCACCGCGACGTGCCCCTTCGGCCATCTGGGCAATGCCATCGGCGCTGGGCTTGTTGTTGAACTGCACATCATTGGCGCCGTTGATCTGGATATCGATGAAGCCCGGCGCGGCAATCGCAACCTCCTGATCCACTGGGCCACGGCGCTGGGTGATCGCGGTGATCTGGCCATCGCGGATGTCCAGCACTTGATCCTCCAGCGCCGCAGCGCCGTCGCCGGGATAGAGTTTGGCGGCCCGGATGGTGAGATCAGGTTCCTTATGCAGCATCTTCGCGGCCCTCCGGATGTACGGTGTGATAGTAGGCGCGGTGTTTCAGCGCGGCGGCAGCGGCCTGATCCAGCACCACGGTCACCTGCGGGTGCATTTGCAGGCTGGAGGCGGGGCAGGCGGCGCTGAGCGGGCCTTCGATCATCTCGGCCACGACTTGGGCCTTGCCTGCACCGGTGGCCAACAACACCACGGCGCGCGCCTCAAGGATGGTGCCGATGCCCATAGTAATCGCATACTGTGGCGGCTTCTCGCCGTGGTCAAAGTAGGGCCGGTTCGCCTGCAGCGTGGCCTGCGTCAGGGTTTTCACCCGCGTGCGCGACGCCAGCGATGAGCTGGGCTCGTTAAAGCCGATATGCCCGTTTGGTCCAATCCCAAGGAGCTGCAGGTCAACGCCGCCCTGATCCGCGATCAATGCCTCATACCGCAGGCTTTCTGCCGTAGGGTCGGGGGCATCGCCGTGAGGCAGGTGGGTGTTCTGTGGGGCGAAATCCGTCTGCCCAAAAAGCTCTGCCTGCATGAAGCTGTGATACGAACACGGATGTGTGGGGGCCAGACCAACGTATTCATCAAGGTTAAAGCTCACCGCGCGGGCAAAGGAGACCTCACCCCGCTCATGGGCCTGCACCAGATGGCAATAGACCGGTGGCATGGTGCCACCTGTCGCCAGCCCGAGACGGGCCTCTGGGTTTTGCTGCACCGTGGTGGTGATCTGCGCCGCAACGCGAGCGGCAGCCTCTTCCGGGGTGTTGAAAATCAGGATTTTCATTTGGTATTACCAAAGTCCGCTTCATGGATCAAAACTGACTGTCTATACGAGGTGGATAGTGAAATGGAAAAGAGATTTCTTTCTCTATTGACCGAATTTTCGCATTTGGTATATCCAGTGTCGCAAATATGAGGGTCCAAATGACTGATCTCCCCGCAGACACGCCATCAGCCGCGCAGGTTGGTCAGACCAACGCCGAACGTCTGGCCGATGCCTTGATGGAAGAGATCCGCAATGGTTTGATTGCCGACGACGCACCGATGCCGTCCGAGCGTGACCTGTGCAAGCGGTTCACCGTGTCCCGCCCCACCGTGCGGGCGGCGTTGATGCAGTTGCAGGCGCGCGGCTATCTCTCGCAGGAGGCCAACCGCAGGCCACGGGCCCATAAGCCCACCATCGGGCGGGTGTTTCAGGCCGCCGGGGCCGGGCTCAGCGATGTGCTGGGGCTGGTAGAGGCCACGGCCTATATGGACCAGCTGCGCCAGTTCATTGAGGTTGGTGCGGTGCGGCAGGCTGCGCAGGAGGCTTCGAACCTACAGTTGGCGCAAATCCACCGGGCGCTGGAACGTTGTTACGCGGCACTCAGTGACGACACCCGTTTTGCCCGTGCTGACGCCGATTTTCACCGCGCCATTGTGGCCGTGGTGCAAAACCCTATCATTCTGGAACTGCATGACCGGTTTGTTTTCGACATGGTTGCCAGCCGCCCCACTTCGCCTGAGCGGGTGGAGATGAACCGCCAAAGCTACGAAGAACACCGCCAGATCTATGAGGCCATTGCCGCCAGCGACCCGCAGGCCGCAATGGACATCATGGACCGTCATCTGGCCCGCGCCTATCGCAATCGTTTGGCCAAGCCTGCACGGTTGACCCCTTAAATTGAGAAGACCCATGAACACCTTGAAATTGTTGCAAAACGTCCTGGTGGCCTCGTGCCAGCCGGTCGATGACGGTCCAATGGATGATCCCCGTATCACCGCCGCGATGGCGCTGGCGGCGGAGGCCGGCGGCGCCCAAGGACTGCGGATTGAGGGGTTGGATAATCTGGCCGCCACGCGCCCTGTGACCAAGCTGCCGATCATCGGGATTGTGAAGCGGGATCTGCCGGACTCTGAAGTGCGGATCACCCCGTTCCTCGAGGATGTGAAGGGGCTGGCCGATCTGGGCGCCGATGTGATTGCCTATGACGCCACCCAGCGCCTGCGCCCTGTGCCCACAGCTGATATCGTCGCTGCGATCAAGGCAGCAGGGAAACTGGCAATGGCCGATGCCGCGACCCTGGCGGATGGCCAGCAGGCTTTGGCTGAGGGGGTGGATATCCTTGGCACCACGCTTTCGGGCTACGCCTATGACATTGCCCCAGCGGAGGCCGGACCGGATTACGCGTTGATCCGGGCCTATAAAGAACTGGGCGCATTTGTGATGGCAGAAGGGCGTCTGAACACCCCTGAACGGGCAGAAGGGGCGATCCGGCAGGGCGCGGATTGTGTCACCGTAGGCAGCGCCATCACCCGCATCGAACATATCACCGGATGGTTCGCCGACGCTGTCAAACGGAGCCAAAATGACTGAGGCGCGCGCGCCCTCAGGTGTGGCAGTCGATTTCGGCGGCACCAAGATCTCGGCCACCCGGCTGCAGGACGGCGTGGCGGTGGACAGCCTGAAGGTGGCCACGGACGGCACCGCCTTGGCGGATCAACAGGTGGCCGCAATTTGCGACCTGCTACAAGGCCTGGCCTTACAGCCCGCCGAACCTGTGGGGGTGGCCCTTGCAGGCCGCGTGGACCGCGACGGATGCTGGCATGCGCTGAACACCGAAACCCTGACCGGCGTTGCTGAGGTACCGTTGCGTGCCATGCTGTCGGAGCGGCTGAACCGGCCAGTGGTGGTGGAAAACGATGCGATTGCGGCTGCAATTGGCGAATTTCATCACGGCGCAGGGCGCGGCTGTTCGGATTTTGCCTTTGTCACTGTGTCCACCGGTGTGGGCGGCGGTCTGATCCTGAACGGGCATCCGGTGATTTCATCGCAGGGGCTGGCCGGGCATGTCGGCTTTACCACCTCAACACTGGCAAATCGGCGCTGCGGGTCTGGGCGGATTAACACCGTGGAAAGCATCGCCTCTGGCCGGGCCATCGCACATTACGCAGCAGCTTTGGGCCATAACGGCCTCAGTGCAAAAGACGTCTATGAGACGCAATTGAACGGCGCGGCGTGGGCCACGGGTCTGATTGATCAAAGCGCCCGCGCCGTGGCCGAGATGATCGGCAATCTGACCGCGCTGTTGGATCTGGAGCGCATTGCCCTTGGCGGCAGCATCGGCATGGCCGAGGGGTATTTGGAGCGGGTGCGGAAGCACCTGGCGGACGAGCCAGTGATTTTCCAGCCGGACCTCGTGCCTGTTTCCTTAGGACCGGATGCGGCGCATTTTGGTGTCTTGACAGAGGCTTAGTGTTTAAAGCTCACTTGCAGGTATGGGGTTGTCCAGCACCAGTGGCGTGATCGCCTCGCCGTCCGCCGCCATCGCATGCTCCTTGAACAAGGGCGTCTCGGCAGGCAGTAACGTGTCTGTGCGGGCGGTCTCCAAGAAGATGTGCTTGCTCGCCTCCGGCGTCACCTGCAGCCAGTTCGGATCATCCAGCGTGCCACTGTAAAGCCCAACCGCGCCGGGGAAGCGTTCAAAGGTCTGATAGATCTTGGTGCCGCAGGTGTCACAAAAATGAATCTCGATCGCCTCGCCGCTGCCCGCAGAGATATGGCGATAGGGCTTGGTCCGGCCTTGGGTCACGGTGAAATCCGCCCCATCACAGGCCGGTTGCACCATATAAGCAGCCCCGGTGGAACGCTGACAAAACCGGCAATGGCACAGCGTCACGCGCGCGGGCTGCTGCGCAAGCTGGTAGCGGATAGCGCCGCAAAGGCATCCGCCTGCGGCTGACGCCCCATCCGTACTGTTCTCAAGTCCCATCGTGGCCTCCATGCCCGTCTCTTATGCAAACCCCGCCAACGGTAGTCAGCGAGGTTCAAAAAGGGAAGTGGCCACAGCGCCTTACTGATAGGCGCGGCGTAGCGCCTCGGCAAAGTCGTGGAGCATCCGTTTGCCGATGGCGGTATCGGTGCCGCCCAGTTTCTCGCCGCCGTGGATCATGCCGGGGTAGCTGGCAAACTCGGCCACGACACCGGCAGCGCGCAGCCGTTCGGCATAACGGCGGTTCTCATCCACAAAAAGGTCAACGTCGCCCACAGGGATAAACGCCGGCGGCAGGCCGCTGAGGTCGCGCGCGCGGGCAGGGGCAGCGGCGGCAGGGGCTTCGGCAAGGGGACGACCATTCAGGTACATTTCCCAGGCAGCGAAGCTGTCAGCGCGGCACCAGATCGGGTGGTCAACGATCTGCCCCGAAGGCGTTTCGTGCAGGTTGTCGAGCATCGGATAGAGCAGCAGCTGGAAACAGACCGGCAGGTTGCCATTGTCGCGGTTGTGCAGGCATAGCCCCGCCGCCAGCCCACCACCGGCACTGGCGCCACCGATGGCAACGCGGTCCGGATCGATATTCAGCGCTAGCGCATGGGCATGGACCCAGTGCAGGGCCGCAAAACTGTCGTTGATCGCGGCCGGATGTGGATGTTCCGGCGCCAGGCGATAGTCGACCGAGATCACTACGCAGCCCGCCTCTTCGGCATAGAAAGGGCCGTTCCACATGTCGCGCCCCTTGCCCATGATATAGCCGCCGCCATGCAGCCACAGCAGGCAGGGGCGCGGAGAGTCGTCTGTGTTAACGGTGCTGGCAGGTTCAAAGACATAGAGGTCCACAGCCCCGTCAGGCCCCTCAATAACCTCTTTGCGTGGCTGCGTCTGGCCCCATTGCGGCCCGTTCTCCCACCGTTCGGTGGAACGTTCCCGGATCAATGGCAGCGATTCTCGGGTGATCGGGATGATCACATCATCCGGGTCCAACAGCCCCCGTAGCGCCGGGTCCACACGTTCAATCTGCCGCATCCACAGCCTCCAAATGCTGGCGCCAGTCTGACAGCAAAGGATCTGCTGTCCGCTGGAAGAATTCGTCCAACCCCTTGCGCAGGCTGTGCATTTGCGCCTGCCTTGCGGGGTCTCGTACCAAGTTGTGGCATTCTGCGGCGCCTGTGGCCAGATCAAACAGTTCTTCTGCCATGCCGCGATGCCAGATGTATTTCAAATCCCCCCGCTGGACCATGCGCCAATCGGTGACCTTCATCCAGTCGCCTAGCGGCTGATGCATGGCAAAACGGTCCGGGGTGTTTGGGGGCGTGGCTCTCAGATCACGACCCTCCCAAGGGCGATCCGGCAGGCCACAGGCGGCAGCAAGCGTTGGGGCCACGTCGATCAGGCTTGCGGGGGTATCAACCCGCTGCGCTTTACCCGCAGGGAAACGGATCAGCAGCGGCACTTTTAGGCTTTCTTCAAAGGCCACCATTTTCTGCCATAGCCCGTGCGCTCCCAGATTTTCGCCGTGGTCCGAGGTGAACACCACGATGGTGTTGTCCATTACGCCGTGGGCCGTCAGTTCCTCCAACAGTTGACCAACAAAGTGGTCGATCATGCTGACAAACCCCCAGTAAACGGCGTAAGAGGCCCGCCAGTGGTCAAAATCTGTGCCGTGATCGTGGAACAGGTCGCGGCAATAGCTTTCTGTATGCGCGGGATGCTCGCCTGTTTGCGGGCCGAAGTTTGCCGGGATCGGCACCTCCTCGGGCGCATACATGGAAAACCACGGCTCAGGGATCATGAACGGCGGGTGCGGCCCGTTGAAGGAACAGACCTGAAAGAACGGCCTGTCGCGGTCCCGGCTGCGCAGCATGTCGCGGGCAAGGCCGGAGACATAGGCCTCATTGGTCTTGTCCACCGGCAGGGCTTGGCAATGCACCTTGGGCGTCGACATCGACGGTGTGCGATTGGTGCGGGTGGCGGGATCGTTGAACATCCAGCCATCGATCAGCCCCTGATCCAGACACCATTGCGAATAGACCGCAGTGCTGTCACCAGCGTGCCGGTCGGTGAACTGGGCAATATTGTCTTCCCCCATATGCCATTTGCCCGCATAGCTGACCTGGTAACCACCGGCGCGAAACTGGTCGAGCATCTCACAGGTTTGCAGAGACCCTGTGGCATTGCTCATCATGTTGTTCTGGGTTGGGTAGCGGCCGGTAAACAGGGCGGCGCGGGACGGCAGGCACAGGGGGCTGGGCGTGATGGTGTTGTCATAGCAGATCGCCTCTGCCGCCAGCCGGTCGATATGCGGGGTTCGGCAGGGTGTTTCGCCACGGTAGCCCAAGGTGTCCGGCCGTTGTTGATCGGTCATGATGAACAGAACATTGGGCGGAGGCATGGCGATTTCCGGTGGTTCTTGTGGGGTCTCCGGCCAAGCGATTTGGCCGGAGAGTGTATTTGAGACAAAAGGTTAGTCGGTGAACTTCACCTTTTCGCCATCCCAGCTCATTAGGAAGCTACCGGCGCGGGGTTTGCGATCGCCACCTTCGCCGCCGACAACCAAGAGGCCCTCGGAGGTGGTGAAGGTTGCGCCATAGGCCAGGCCTTCGGGCAGGTCATTAACCTGTTTCCAGGCCCCATTGAGACGCACATAAACATCGTCATTCCAGGTTTTCGACAGGCCTTGATGGGTGAACCACTGACCGGCAAAGGCATTGGCGCGGGCGCCGGGGAAGTTGGCGCCACCGGCCACAATCAACGCCCCGTTGGACCAGCCCGCATAGGGCGCAGCCAGACCTTCGGACAGGTCATCACCCGCTTTGGTCGGGATCGGCGCGACCTGTGTCCAGCTGGCGGCATCGCCGCTGAAGGACACCTGTTTGATCTGCGGGGTGCGCAAGCCGGGCTTGACTTCGCCGTTGATCAGCAGGATGTCGTCGCCGGTTTTCACTACAGCTGCACCGGTGTTGGGCAGGTAAGGGTTGTCCCCCAGATCGGACCAGGAATTGGTGGAAACAGTGTAGACCAAGGTCTTGGTATTCCAGCGATAATCACTGGGCTCCATGCCCATGTAGTCATCGACGATTTTCTGCCACTTCTCGGGCTCTGCCTCCTTATCGGTGGTCAGAACGTCGTTCAGATACTGGTCAAACAGCTCTTTGTTATAGCCGCCGAAGATCGCGATCCGGTCGTCGTCCAGCGCATAGGCCGAAGCCCCAAGCAGGCCCGCAGGGGTCTGGGTGTCCAGCTTTTCCCAGCTGTTGGAGGCCAGATCATAAGCATGTACATCGGTGAAAATAATCGGGGCGACGTCATCCGCATTGACCTTGCCAGAACCGGAGAAAACAAACAGTTTGCCCCCCGCAAGGGCCGAGGCCGCGCCCGAAGGCACCGGACCGGGGAAGCTGGCCAGCGCCTGCCAACCGGTGGCCGGGGCCACCAGATTGAGCGAGAACATAGCGTCCCCACCGGTGCCCAGACCAATCACAGCCGTGTCACCGGACTGACCGGAGACGCCGTTTTTGATCGCCGTGGGCAGATCGGGCCAGCTGCCTGCTGTGGCGCTGCTGGCGATCAGTGCGATGGCCGTTGCAGCGGCCCCGCTCCTCAAGATTGCAAACATAATTTCCTCCTCTGTTTGCAAGTGGTTATCTCGTAATTCAAATCTATTTGGATCCGTGTAAAGATCCTTCATATTGGCCCCCGCTGACGTTCTGGGGTCGGGAGTATGCGGCCGCAACAAGCCGCGCCCCCGCCAGCGGGTGCCTTGAGTGTCCTTCCAATTTTGTCTTGCGCCATTGCGCTGCCAGTGAAATGGGCGCTAGGCCTCCGGCAACTCTCCGGCGTAGTGGCAGGCGGCGAAATGTGGGGTGCCGCCCCGATCATATTCCTTCAATTCCGGCACCTCATTGCGGCAACGGTCCGTGGCAAAACGGCAGCGCGGGTTGAATGGGCAGCCCTTGGGTGGGTTCATCGGCGACGGTACGTCGCCTTCCAGCACGATCCGCTCGGTCTTCTTGTCCAGATCCGCCACCGGAATCGCCGAGAGCAGCGCCTGCGTGTAGGGGTGCAGCGTGTCGGCATAGATGTCTTCGGTGCGGGCCAGTTCCACAATGCGGCCCAGGTACATCACCGCGATCCGGTCACAGATGTATTCGGTTACGCTGAGGTCATGGGTGATGAAGATATAGGTGAGGTTGCGTTCCTTCTTGAGGTCCATGAGCAGCTTCAGCACCTGCGCCTGAATGGACACATCCAGCGCCGAAACCGCTTCGTCACAGACCACCAGTTCCGGATCAATACAGAGCGCCCGGGCAATGCCGATCCGCTGCCGTTGACCGCCAGAGAACTCATGCGGATAGCGGTCCATATAGTCGCGCCTGAGGTTAACGGCCTCCAACAGATCGCCAATGATCTTGCGCCGCTCTGCTTTGGATTTCACCCCGTAGCGTTTCAGCGGATCTTCCAGCGATCCAAAGATGGTGAACGCGGGGTTAAGCGACGAATGCGGGTCCTGAAAAACGATCTGTAACTTCTTGCGATAGTTAATCATTTCTCTGTCAGGCAACCCGCGCATCTGCACGTCGCCCTCAGCCCCGTGGTAGGTGATTTCGCCGCCCGTTGGTTTCACCAGCTGCAGGATCGACTTGCCCAGCGTGGTCTTTCCACAACCGGATTCGCCCACCAGCCCCAGCACCTCTCCGCGTTTCACATCGAGATTGATGCCATCCACGGCCTTCACATGGCCGGTGACCCGTTTGAAGATCCCCGAGCGGACGTCAAACCAGGTTTGCACACCGCGCAGCGACAGGATGTTGTCCTGAATTTCCTGAGCCTCAGACATTGTCAAAGATCTCCTTGTAACGATGGCACATAACCCGGTGGGTGTCGGTGATATAGTCTTCGGATTGGGGCTGCTGGCAGGCGGCGGTGGCATAGTCACAGCGCGGTTCAAACTGGCAGCCGGGGGGGCGTTCATAAGGATCCGGTGTGGCGCCACGGATGGACTTGATGTCCTGGTCCTTGCCGCGGCCCAAGACGGGCACAGAATCCAGCAGGGCGCGGGTGTAGGGATGGCGCGGTGCGCGCAGCACCTCATCCACGGTGCCCGCTTCGACGATGTTGCCCATGTACATAACGGCCACATCATCCGCCAATTCGGCGATCACCCCCATATCGTGGGTGATCAGCATGATGGCGGTGCCGTGGTCCTCTTTCAGCTGGTTCATCAGCCAAAAGATCTGCGCCTGAATGGTCACGTCCAGCGCTGTTGTTGGCTCATCCGCGATCAGGATTTTCGGGGCGCATGACATGGCCATGGCAATCATCGCCCGCTGCCGCATCCCGCCCGAATAGTTGTGCGGAAACTCCTTGGCGCGTTTTTCCGGCATCGGGATACCCATGTCTTTCAGCAGATCCACCACCTTTTCGCCCCGCGCTTTGGGGCTGAGGTCGGTGTGGTATTGCAGCGCCTCGGCGATCTGGAAACCGACGGTGTAGACCGGGTTCAGCGCCGTCATCGGATCCTGAAAGATCATCGCGATGTCGTCACCACGCAGCCGCCGCATGTCTGCACCGTCACGTTCCAGCTGATCGATGCGAATTTCGCCTTCGGCCTCAGTGTGGTAGGTGATCGATCCCTGTTCGATCCGGCTGAGCCGCGGCAATAGCTGCATGATCGAGGAGGCGGTGACGGACTTGCCGCAGCCGCTTTCGCCCACGATGCCCAGCGTCTTGCCTTTGCGGATGTCAAAGGACACCCCGTTGAGCGCCTTGTTGCAGCGGTTGTTAGTATAAAAGAAGGTCTGAAGATCCTTCACGGAGAGGGCGAGATCAGTCATGTCGCTTACCCTTGCAAGGTCGGATCGGTGGAGTCGCGCAGACCGTCACCAATGAAATTCACACTCAGAACAAAGAGCGAGATCACGCTCCCCACCGGCAGCCAGAGCCACCAGTTGTTCTGCAGCACACGCAGATCCTGCGCCACGTTCAAGATGTTGCCCCAGGTCGGCACCGACAGCGGCACGCCAAGCCCAAGGAAGCTGAGTCCCGCTTCGGCCAGAATGAACATGGCGGTCGACAAGGTGATGTTCACCATGATCGGGCCTAGCGCGTTGGGCAGGATATGTTTGTAGCAGATCTTGACCGTCGGCACGCCGAAGCTGCGCAGCGCCTGCACGTATTCCTCTTCGCGTAAGGACAGCATCTTGGCCCTTGCCATTCGGTACATCGGCGCCCAGCCGGTCAGTACAAAGATAATGATCAGGTTCATCAGGCTTTGACCCGCGATCGACACCAAGAGCAGCACCAGAATGATCTGCGGGAAGGACATGAAGATTTCGGAAATCCGCAACGCAACGGTGTCAATCCAGCCGCCTTTGTAGCCGGTGTAACAGCCAATCCCGACGCCGATCACCGCCGCCATCAGGGCAGAGCCAAGACCGACAAGGATCGAGATGCGGCCGCCGTAAAGGATACGGGCAAAGACATCCCGGCCGGTGCGGTCGGTGCCCATCAGATGGTCCCAGCTGGGCGGCTGCAACATGGCACGCAGGTTGATTTTCTGCGGATCATGTGCGGTCAGCAAGGGCGCAAAGATCGACATCAGCAGGATCACCGAGAAGATCACCAGACCCACCATCGCCAGACGGTTCGCCATCAGTTTGCGCAGGGCGCGGCTGCCTTTGGCGGGCTTCAGCTGCCCGGCCTCTTCCATCGCGCGGATCTTGTCGAATTTCTTATCAAGAGCGGTTTGTTTCATGTCTCTATCCTCCGCCTCAGCCCAGTCGCACACGTGGGTCAATCAGGGCGGTCAGCACGTCGACGATCAGGCTGGCCATCAGCACAGCAAAGACCGATAGCAGCGCGATCATCATCACCAGCGGGTAGTCCGATCCGCGCACCGCGCCGATGAACTCGGATCCGATGCCAGGCCATTGGAAGACCTGTTCAATGATGACCGAGCCGCCGATCAGGGTGGGCAGGCGGAAACCGATCAGCACCACCACCGGGGTCAGGGCCACACGGAAACCGTGGATCAGGTTGATGCGCCAGGCCGGCAGACCTTTGGCGCGGGCGGTGCGGATGAATTCTCGGCTGAGGCTGTCCAGCATCGACGAGCGCGCATAGCGCATTACACCCGCCGTCATCATCAGCGACAGCACAATGCCCGGCAGCACGATGTGGGGCAGGCGGTCGAAAATGGTTTCATAGCCCGGCAGCAATCGGCCACCGGCGGGCAGCCAGCCCAGGTTCAGGGCGAAAATCAGGATGGCCACAAGGCCAAAGAAGAACTCGGGGATCGACACGCCCAGCATCCCAACAACGGTGAGCGCGTTGTCCGTGCCCGAGCCACGACGCAGGGCCGAGCTTGTGCCCAATACGCAGCCGATCAGGGTCGAGAAGATCAAGGCAAAGACCGACAGTTCCAGCGTGGCGGGCAGGCGGTCCAGCACAATTGTGGAGATCGCAACACCGCCCGACAGCGAGTGGCCGAAGTTGCCCTGCACAACATTGGTAACCCAGATCCAGTAACGTTCCAGGAAGGATTTGTTCAGCCCCAGCGCTTCACGCATGGCGGCAAATTGTTCTTCCGTCATCCGCGCAGCGGCTTCGGGATCGATCATATGGGAAACGGCGTCTCCGGGCGTCAGTTCAAGGCCCAGATACACAAGAAAACTGATGACCAGCATCATCGGGATGGTGATCAGCAACCTGCGGATAATAAATGTCAGCATGAGGGGTGCTCTTGGTCAGAGTGTCTCGCAGCCCCCCGTGAGGGGCTGCGAGGTGGGGTCCGTTTAGGCGTGCTTACTTGCTGGCGGCCTTCGGGAAGGCGTTGATGCGCAGCGAGCGGGTGTAGGGGATGTCTGCCGGAACGATCTTCATGTGATCCATTGCTTCCAGCGAGGCCACATCCGCCACCGATTTGGTGAAACCAAAGTCCAGACGCCCCGAAGCGGCATTGGTCACAACGTTGCCGTCGTTTTCACCGCTGGGGAAGGCGACGATTTCGTCGATGTTGGCTTCACCACCATGGTGCTCGGCGAAGGGTACAAAACGCACATAGTCGTTCATTTGCACTTCGGCGATCTTATACGGGCCGGAACCAACAGGGTTCTGCCAGTAGGGGTGCTGCTGGAATTCGGCCGGGTTCACACCGTCCAGAAGGTGCTTGGGCAGCGGCGCAAACTGGCTGAAGGTCAAGAAGACGTTCGGGTCCAGCTGGCTCATGTTCAGCGTGATTACGTCACCCTCTGCCGACATGCTCTCGATCGCGTCGAAGGTCGACTGGAACACAGCGTTGATGCCGGGCACGGTTTTGGCGGTCTCGATCGACCACAGCACGTCCTCAGAGGTCAGCGGCGCACCGTCATGCCAGGTCAGGCCGTCCTTCAGATCGAAGGTGATGGTCAGACCATCGTCAGACACCGAGAAGTCCTCGGCCAGCTGGCCTTCGGTCGGCGCAAGCGACCCATTTGCGGTCAGCAGGCGGTCTAGGCCGATTTTCGAGAAAACATAGATGCCAGGGTTCAACCAGGGATGTTCAAAGAACTGTGCCGGCGCGGTGTTGGTGTAAAGCACCTCTTTGCCGTTGGCGTCCGGTTCTACTGTCCAGTTTGCAATGCCCCAGTCGTAGTTGAACTGGTCGTTGCCATACTGGCCGCCGTTGCGGCTCATGCGGGCTGATTCATAGATGAACAGCTGCTGATAATAGAGCGGGATGTCCGACAGTTTGGTGTTTTCAAAACGCTCGAAGTCTTTGAACGCATCGGCCTGAACGGCTGGATCCGCCGAGGCGTTGATCCGCTGGATCAGCGCATCCCGATCCGCGTCGCCGGGCACGTAGGAGCTGGAGCCGGATTTATAGCCATTATAGTACTCCTGCAGCGCCAGCGCCGCTTTTGCACCATAGGCAATGTCCCATTCGATGCCCGAAGTGTCTTCGGCGGTTGGCAGAACGCTCAGCTGGCCACCCACGTCACCTTCCAGCTTGCGGTAGGTCATCTGAATGCCCACGTCACCCAGGTAGGCCTGCATCGCGACCATCAGGTCAGCGGTCAGCTGGTCCCCGTAGTAATAAACAACGTCCAGAACCTGGCTGTCATCCCAGCCTGCGTCTTTCAGCAGCGCGCGGGCCTTTTCAGGGTCATAGGCGTAGGCGTTCAGGCCTTCGGCCTTGAAGCTGCCGTTGGGGATCATCGAATCCGCAACAATCGCTTTGCCCTCAAAAAGGGTGTCGACGATGGTGTCCATGTCGATTGCATAGGCAATCGCCTGACGCACACGTTCGTCGGACAGCTGGTTGGCCCGTTCCGCATAGGCAAAGGTCGAGGTCATCCCGACCGCGGCTGCAATGGCCATACCAAACAACTTGTTCATTATGCTTCCTCCTCCTGGATAGCAGACTTCAGACGGGCGCCTGCCTCAGGACCGACATCAAGTGCGATCCGGAAGTAGGTGCCGTAGTTCCGTGTCAGATGTCGCGTCAGCGTTTCGACCGCCTTGTCGGCGTCCTTGTCCAGAATCGCCGAGACAATGGCCCGGTGTTCTGCGTTGCTGGCGCGGTTTCGGTCGGGGAAGTCCGGCAGAACCGCACGGTTTTTCATCAATTTCTCAACGAAAGTGTCGTGCAGGGCGATAAAGATGGGGTTTCCCGGCACCTCAGCGAGGACCCGGTGAAACTGAACATCTGCATCGCGGAAGGCCTCGACGTTATCGAGATTTGCCTCACAGGCCTCGATCGCTTCGAGCATTTTTGCAATCTGCGCATTGGTTGCATGGACCGTTGTGTAGCGCAGCATGCTGGTTTCCAGAAACAGGCGGGCCTGTTCCAGATGTGCCAAACCTTCACTCCCCGAGAAGAAGAACTGAGCCGTCTCGCCAACCCCTTCCATGACTTTCGTCAGGGATGGAACAACAACACGGGGGCGTTTGCCCTTTTCCTGAGTGGTAAGACCACGACCATGCAGGATGGTCAGGGCCTCACGCACAACATTGCGGCCAACGCCGAAGCGTTCACACAAATCTCTTTCAGCGGGCAGCATGGCCCCGGCCGCATAGGTGCCGGAATGCACATCCGATGCAATGTGATTTGCGATGTCAGTAGCCGTCATGTCTTCAGCCATTGTGTCCTCCTCGTGGCCAAAGGTTAGCCGCGATTCTATTTTGGTGTCTACTTTTTTCTTTTTGGTTGACCAAAAATAATTTGTGGCCCACCAATAAGGAGATGATGACGCATTTTGGTGCGAATCCCAAGGGGGTTTCGCAACCAAGGCCCCGTGAAAACTAAGGAAAATCTATGAATATCAACGGTTCAGTCTTTGCAGCCATGCTTACCCCCATGAATGACCAAGGGGATGTGGCGCCGGAAAATGTCGGCGTTTTGGTTGACCATATCCTGTCGCGTGGTGTCCACGGGCTCTATGCGTCTGGTTCTACAGGCGAAAGTGTTCTGCAATCGCGTGAAGAACGGGCCGAGGTTCTGACCGCGCTGGCCGACCATGCGGCGGGCAAAACCACCTTGATTGCCCATGTTGGCGCCGCCTCGACCCGCGAAGCTGTGGCTCTGGCAGAACTGGCAGGTGAAAAAGGCTATGACGCCGTATCCGCCGTGCCGCCCTACTACTATAAACACCGCTATGAGGACATCGTTGCCTATTACACCGCAATTGCCGATGCCTCCGGTCTGCCGCTGATTATCTACAATATTCCGGCGCTGTCGGGCACCGATCTGTCGACAGAGAAACTGTTGGAATTGATGGAAGATCCCCGCATCGCTGGGGTGAAATACACCGCCCAGGATCTGTTCCAGTTTGGCGAGTTGAAGAAGGCCGCGCCCGAGAAAAAGCTCTATTTCGGCACCGATGAGATGTTTATCGGCGCAGCCGCCGCCGGGGCAGATGGCGGCATCGGATCCACCTATAACCTGATCGGCGATCTTTACTTGGCCGTTGAAACCGCGATTGCAGCCGGGGATGTCGACCGTGCCCGCCGGGCACAGCGTATGGCCAATGACTTCATCGCGATTCTGCTGCGGGCCGGTGTTGTTCCGGGCCTGAAACACTGCCTGAACCGTCTGGGCGTGCCGGTTGGGTCAGTGCGCGCGCCGTTCTCGCCTGTTTCAGCCGCAGGGGCTAAGGAGCTCGACGCATGGATGGAGTCGGTGAACCTGTCGCTGGGCAACGGTGCAGCCAAGGCGCTGGACTGACCCCATGACCGCTTCGACCCCACAGAACAACCAGACCAAAGGGGCGCCTGAAACGGCGCCCAATATCGTTTACCTGATGTTTGATCAGGCCAAAGCTGCGGCCATGTCGTTTATGGGCAATGATGAGATCGAAATGCCCTATTGCGATCAGCTGGCCGCCGCAGGCTGGGTGTTTGATCACGCCTATTCCGCTGCCCCGATCTGCACACCATCGCGCGCCTCCGTCCATACCGGACTGTTTCCGCAGGTCCACGGGGCAACCTGCCACCAGAATCGCGTGGCCTTCAACGTGCCGCAGTTGGCGGAACTGTTGCAGCAGGCTGGGTACTACACCGCTGCGCTAGGACATTATGAGCCCGAACGTAACCTTTGCCGCGGCTGGCATGAACAGGCCCCGATGCATGAACGCGGCCCCCTGTTTGACAGTTGGATCGCGCATATCAAATCCGGCCGCAAAGACGTTGCCTGGTCCTCCGGCACCATTGAGTGCGACGCACCCGAGGGCAACTCAGCGCTGCTGACCGACCGCGCCCTGCGTATGCTCGACCAGGCCGAGGCCTCGGGCCGCCCGTTTTTTCTGCATCTGGCCTATGACGATCCGCACCCGCCCTATTTTGTGCCGCGCCCCTATGACACGATGTATGATCCCGACAGTCTGACCCTGCCTGAGGCGGGGGATCCGAATGATCTGCCGGCGTGGCAGGCCAAAGCGCGCAAAGATGTTGGCACCGCACTGGGCTCGGAGGCGGATTTTCGCAAAGTGCTGGCGGTCTACTACGGCATGATCCGCTATATCGACGATGAGATGTCCCGCCTGCACAGCGCTTTGGAAGAAAAAGGGCTGCTTGAGAACACCTGGATCATCCTCGGCTCGGATCATGGTGACTATACCGGTGAGAAGGGGCTCTTTAACAAATCGGAATCCCTATATGGCTGCCTGCTGCATGTCCCGATGGTGATTGTGCCGCCGAAAGGCGCGGGGGAGCCCGGGCCACGGCGGATTGAGGATCTGGTCAGCACCGTGGATCTGTTCCCGACCATCCTTGACATGGCCGGTGTCACCGCGCCGCGCAATCAGGGGCATTCGCTGCTGCCCTGGGTCCGTGGCGGTCACGCCGAGCCATTGCGGGATTCGGTCTTTGCACAGATCGGCGACTACCACGGTTTTATCGGCACTAGCTGGCCCTCAGGCATGCCAGAATCCGGCCGCCATGCCAGCCTCACCCACACTGTTCGCACCAAGGATCGGGCCTATATCTGTGATCCCGACAATGGTGATGAAGCCTATGATCTGGCCTGTGACCCTAAAGAGCTGCACAACCTCACCAATGAAGGTATGCCGCCCCTCGACACGGAGTTCGAGGCCTTAAAAGCCAAGCTTGAGGCCTTTGTGGAAGACTGCGCGAACCTGAAGTCTGACCTGGGGGTGATCGAAGGTGATCGTGGCTTTGTCCAGGGGTGGGAATGAACGACGCTGGCGTTGAAATTGCTGGAATGGTGCCGCTGCGTGGCGGCGAATTTGTGATGGGCAGTAACCATCATTACCCGGAAGAGGCGCCCGCGTTTACCACCTCGGTCCGGCCCTTTGCGATGGATGTAGGCACCGTCACCAATGCCGAATTCGCAGCATTTGTGCGGGCCACGGGCTATGTCACCGAAGCAGAACGATCGCTTGATCCAGCCCTCGCACCAGACCTACCGCCAGAGGCGTATTTGCCTGGCGGATTAGTCTTTACCAAGACCGACGGGCCCGTGCCATTGCATGATTTTCGCCAATGGTGGCGGTTTGTGCCCGGTGCGTATTGGGCCGCCCCCGAAGGATCTGGTTCGACCTTGCGGGGGCGGTGGGATCACCCTGTTGTACAGGTCTCCCACGCTGATGCATCGGCCTATGCCCAGTGGGCAGGCAAGGCGCTACCGACAGAAAAGGAATGGGAGTTTGCGGCCCGATCCGGGGTGGCAACTGCCTGGCCTTGGGGGGATGAATTGATGCCTGAGGGTCAGGTGATTGCAAATACCTGGCAGGGAGACTTTCCCTTTTTAAACAATCACAAAGGTGACGTTCTGAGCTGGTCCGCACGCGCAGGGCGCGCCAATGCCTATGGGCTTTACAATATGATCGGGAACGTTTGGGAGTGGACGGCTTCGCGCTTTGGCTCTCATGCTGAAAACCATGCCTGCTGCACCCCCGCGCGCGCTGTTGCAGCGGGGGAAACCTATGTGGTTAAAGGTGGCTCTTTCCTCTGCGCACCCAGTTATTGTCGCCGCTACCGTGCGACCGCGCGCAGCCCGCAAGAAGCGCGATCGGCAACAAATCACCTTGGATTTCGCTGTGTCTTGCGCACCGCCGGAGCTGCATAATGTTCGGCGTCGACACAGGCCTCTACGCCATCCTTTGCTTGCGGCGGCGATAGCGACCCGGGGGCAGCCCGTAGCGTTTGGAAAAGGCAGCCGAGAGGCTCTCGGCATGGGCGAACCCGACGGCTTCCGCCACTTCGGGCAGCGTCATGCCACTGGTGAGCAGCAGCTGTTCTGCTCGCCGCAGCCTTAACCTTTGTAAATGTTGGCCCGCTGGGCGTTGATGCTGCGCGCGGTGTTCGGCCCGAAAGGTGCTTTCAGACAGTCCGACAAGGGCGGCAACATCGACCAAGCCGCGTATCCCTTGCAGTTTTTCTGCCGCCTCATGCCAGGCCTGATCAATGCGGCTTACTGGTGCTGGATCCGGCGCAGGTTGGAAACCGTCCAGTATGACCTGCAACAGATTGGCCCGCATTCCGTGGTCCACACCGCGCTTGCCGTACGTCTGCAGAAGCGTCACCAGGCTTTGTAGATCCGCGCCGTGCAAAAGGTTGGGCAGGGCGTAGCTTTGTGCTGCAGAAATGTCCGGATGATGCCATGTGAAGTGGCAAATTGAAGCCTCTGCGGTGGGTTTTGCCTGCCCGTGAAAAGCTGTGTTTGGCGCGATCAAGATGCCAGCAGGAGCTGTAATCTCCTGCGAAATACCGGCGATTTCTAGCGTTAGGGTGCCGCTATGGACCCAGAGCAGATCCCAGAACGGCCAACGGGCAGGCCCGACCGCGAAACGGTGATCGAAGCGGCCACGGTCGAGCCGAAGGATGTGAAGATTGGATTGCACCATGAAATCGATATTCATATTTTTGGACCGATTTGGGCAATTGGAAAATGGGGTCTGCCCGTGAAAAGTATCGTCAGAAGCCTCACACACAGCTGACGGAGCCGCCGAAAATGCCTTTTGATCCCAATCCACACAGCGCCACCCTTCGGAACGATTTCAATCGGGATGGCTATGTTCATGTCGATGCGTTTTATAGCGCTGATGAGATCGATGAGATCACCCACAAGCTGACAGACTTTATCGTGGAGCAGGTTCCGTCAATGCCGCCCTCTGAGGTGTACTACGAAGACAAGAACGACCCCAACACGCTGAAACAGCTGCAGAAAATCTATCAATACGACAGTTACTTCCAGGATATGATGCTGCACGGCCCGGCACGTCGCATCGCCGAAGAGGTGCTGCAGGATGAGGTGGTGCCGGTGAATATGCAGTACTTCAACAAGCCGGCGGGGATTGGTCAGCCGACGCCACCGCATCAGGATGGCGTGTTTTTTCATCTCGACCCGTGCGAGGCGGTAACCGGTTGGTTGGCGCTAGAAGATGTCGATCATGAAAACGGCTGCATCCACTATCTGCGCGGCTCCCACAAGGTAGGGTTTCGCGACCATGGGCAAAGCGGAGTGTTAGGATTTTCGCAAGGGATGCGAGATTTTGGAACACCCGAGGATCAGGCCGCGACGGTCAGTTTTCCGGGGCCGGCGGGCACCTTCCTGATGCATCACGCCAAGACCGTTCATTGGGCAGGCGCCAATACCTCGAAAACCCGATCGCGCCGCGCATTGGGCTTTATTTACTACGCCAAACGTGCGCGTGAGGATGTGGCCTCCAAACAGGCCTATCAGCAGGCGCTGAATGCGCGGCTGAAAATGTCGGAGAAGATCTAGCGGCCTGTGTCCACTCTGTGTCTGCTCTGATCCTCTGACGGGCGGGCATAGAAAAGCCGGGCAGTTTTGCAGAACTGCCCAGCGTTTCCTGTTTCTTCACCAGTCTTTAGAAGCTGTGGCTCAGCTTCAGCCCAGCGGCCCAGCCGGTGTTGTCGGCAAAGGTCGAACCGATGGTCGAGGTGGTTGCGTCACCGATCCAGATATGGCGCACACCTGCGGACACCGAGGTACTGTCATTCAGGCTGTACTTCATGGCGACGCCCAGCGAGGTGTTGCCGTCGGTCGGGCCCAGGTTGCCAACCGGATCGCCGCCGGGTTTCTCATAGCCAACAGAGACCGAGCCGGACAGCATGTCGTTGAACTTGCGTCCCACACCCAGCGAGTAGGTGGTGGTAGAGCTGTCATAATCAACCAGCGCGGCACCCAGTGCGGCGGGGGTGATGTCGAAGACACCCCAGTCAACCCAGCGGACCGACGCCATCAGTAGGGTATCGGCTGCAATACCGGTCTGGAAGTCCAGGTTCACCGATTGCGGCATCACGGTGGTCATCTGGGTCGAGAAGGTCGAGGTGCCCAGACCCGTGGTAATCGCTTCGGTGAGGTTCAGGTTATGGGTGACCTCGGAGTTGTAGGTCAGCGCCGCACGCAGCGCGATGTCCGGGATCTCATAGGCCACACCAACCAGATAACCGTAGTCGGTCTGGGTGTCGGTGCTCATGTTGTAGATGCCGGGCAGCGAAATCGGCAGGTTGTTCACCTGACCTTTGGTCTGCACAGCCCGCAGACCGGCATGGACGCTGAAGTTCTCGTTGATCTCATAGCGACCAATGGCGGTCAGAGCGTTGGAGTCAACCGAAGCGGTGGCGCCTGCAAAGGGGTAGCCTGTACCGGTCGCATAGTTCACATCAGCGCCGAAAGGCTGATCCATCATGATGCCGAACGAGAACTGATCGGTGAATTGCTGCTTATAGGCCACGCTGAACAGCGAGTAAGTCGGCGACATGTCGCCCGACAGCGTGCTGCCAAGGGCAGGTGCTGCCACACCCGAAACGCTCGGGCTGACCGAGCCAAAGGTCAGCTCAACCACGTTGCCTTCTTCAAACATAAAGCCAATGCCTTGGCCCGAACGGTCAATGCCGCCCGCCTGTGCAGTTCCTGCCGTCAGAGCCAGAACAGCGGCCCCTACCAAATAACGCTGCATGAAGTCCTCCCCTTCACATTCTTGTGTCTGTCTTTGGCATATCCAAGCGGGTTTTCGCCTGTCAACGCCGCCCCAGCGTAAACTTGTCGCATTTGTGCTGGGAAGGGGGCAGCGAATCTATTGTTGGTTGCGTGGCACTTCTGCACGGATGTTCAGGTAGTTGGCGGCAAAGATGACACCGGCGCCCAGCAAAACCCATGGGTCTAGAGGCTCGGCATAAAGCAGCATCCCGACAACAGCGATCAGCGGCAGGCGGACAAAGTCGATGGGCATCACCACCGTGGCTGGGGCCAGTTTCAGCGCTGTGGTCAGGCAGAAATGGGCCACCAGCCCGGCCAGAGCAATGAGCACCAGCCAGGGCAGTGAACTGGTTGAGGGCAGGGTGATGTCCCCGTCATAACCAGCCGCAATGATGCCAAAGGCAGCTTGCATCAGCGTGAGATAGAAGAGGATGCAGGTGATGGTTTCCGTGCGCGTCAACTTGCGGGTGAAGATGGCGGAACCGGCAAATCCGATCGCCGCCAAGGCGGCGGTCAGCTGGCCGATGTTGACGGAGTCGGGTGTGGGACGGGCCACAATCAGGATGCCAATGAACCCCAAGAGCGCTGCCAGCCCGCGGGTGCGGGTGATCCGCTCGCCCAGCACAAGCGCCGAAAGCGCAATCGCCCAGAGCGGCGAGGTAAATTCCAGCGCAAAGACCTGCGCCAGCGGGATCACGGTGAGGGCATAGAACCACAGGTTTTGCCCCGCGAAATGGCTGAGGTTGCGGATTCCATGCAGCCCCAGATTGCGGGTGTTGACCTCTTTCAGGTGACCGGTGACGGTCGCCACCGTGACCACAACTGCCAGCCCGATAAAGCTGCGGAACATCATGATTTCAAAGGTGTCGAGCTCAAAGGAAATCGCGCGTCCGGCAATCGCCATCGAGGTGAACGAGACAATCGCCCCGGTCATCCAGAGCGCCGCCAAAAAGGTCTGGTTCATGACGGGGTGGCCTCTTCGGTGATCTGGTAGTCGCGGGGCAGGCCCCGGGTCACCTCGGCCCAGACGCTGGCGCCACCGCGGGCCTGATGGGCGTCAAATGCGGCGCGATCAGCAAACAGTTCATTCACCTCAAACCGGCCACCTGGGGCTTCGGTCACTTCAAAGGAGAGGCAGCCGGGTTCCAGCCGGGTCAGTCGGACATGTTCGGGCAGGGCGGCACGCACAGCCGCCAGACGGTCCGCGGTGCAGATCATGGCGCCGGTCAGGCGGATGCGGTGGCTCATATCTCTCTCCCTTTTGCCGGAGCTTTGACGGAAATGCGCGGCGCCACAAGCCCAAAGACGCTCGTCCAATGTCCAGACAAAAGAAAACGGCGGCCCCGTGGGGAGCCGCCGCTGAAACCCGCCTCAATGAGCGAGAAATTATTCCAATTCGATGGTGCCCGGCGGCTTAGAGGTGACGTCGTAGAACACGCGGTTCACGCCCTTCACCTCATTGATGATACGGGTCATGGTTTCGCCAAGGAATTCGTGGCTGAACGGATAGTAATCCGCCGTCATCCCATCCACCGAGGTCACCGCCCGCAGACCCACGGCATAGTCGTAGGTGCGGCCATCGCCCATCACACCAACGGTGCGCATCGGCAGGATGGCTGCAAAGGCTTGCCAGATCTCATCGTAGAGCCCGTGTTTGCGGATCTGATCGATGTAAACCGCATCAGCCTCTTGCAGGATCGCCAGCTTTTCGCGGGTGATCTCACCTGGGCAACGGATTGCCAGACCCGGTCCGGGGAAGGGGTGGCGGCCAATGAAACTCGCCGGCAGACCCAGTTCACGGCCCAATGCGCGGACCTCATCCTTGAACAGCTCGCGCAGCGGCTCCACCAGTTTCAGGCCCATCTTTTCTGGCAGGCCACCCACGTTGTGGTGCGATTTGATGGTGACCGAAGGCCCGCCCGAGAAGGAAACCGATTCAATCACGTCCGGGTACAGGGTGCCCTGCGCCAGGAATTCAGCCCCTTCGATGGTGTCGGCGTATTTCTGGAACACATCGATAAACAGCTTGCCGATGGTTTTGCGTTTGACCTCAGGGTCGCTAACACCTTCCAGCTCGCCAAGGAACAGATCGCTCTCATCGGCGGCAATCAGGTTGATGTTGTAGTTGTCGCGGAACATGGCCACCACTTCGGCGGCCTCATTCTTGCGCAGCAGACCGTGGTCAACAAACACACAGGTCAGCTGATCACCAATCGCCTCATGCAGCAGGATCGCGGTGACCGAGCTGTCAACGCCGCCCGACAGGCCGCAGATGACCTGTTTGTCACCCACCTGTTCACGGATCTTGGCAATCATCTCTTCGCGGTAGGCGCCCATCGTCCAGTCGCCTGCGAAACCCGCCAGTTTTACGAAGTTCTCGTACAGTTTCGCGCCTTTCGGGGTGTGGTGCACCTCGGGGTGGAACTGAACCGCGTAGAAATGGCGGCTGGTGTCGGCGGTGATGGCGTAAGGTGCGTTGGGGGAGGTGCCGTAGACCTCAAACCCCGGAGCAATTTCGCTGACGTGATCGCCGTGGCTCATCCAGACCTGTTCGTCGCCGTCCGCAAACCAGCCGTCCAGGATGTCCAGCTTGCCCGCAGGGGTGACAAAGGCGCGGCCAAATTCGGCGGTACCGTGGCCACTTTCGACCTTGCCGCCCAGCTGGTGCATCATCACCTGCTGGCCATAGCAGATGCCAAGGATTGGCACGCCAAGGTCAAAGATCCCTTCAGGCGCACGTGGGCTGCCCTCGCGGGTGACGCTGTCGGGCCCGCCCGAGAAGATCACAGCCTTCGGCGCCATGTCGCGCACAAAGTCAATGGTGACATTCTGGTAGGGGTGGATTTCGCAATAGACGTTCAACTCGCGCAGGCGCCGTGCAATCAGCTGCGTGACCTGGCTGCCGAAGTCGATGATGAGAAGGCGGTCATGAGATGTCTGGGTCATGGTCGCCTAGTAGGCAAGCAAATCCAAAGTGGCAAGAGGGGATCTGCGTTTCACCCCATGGAATCCGACTTGGGCGAGCCGCGCCGCTCGCCGCGGTTGATGTCATCTTGATAAGACCAGAAAGAAATCGCCACCCAGGACAGCACATAAAGCACCCCCATCAGCATCACCAGCTCGCCCGGAATGGGGCCGATGTCGGTGCGTTTGGTGGCCTGTTCCCACCGGGTGATCGGGAAGGGATGCACCATCACCTTGCCAGCGTAGGCGAGGCTCTGGATCAGCAGGATCCACAGATAATTGTGCCGGATCCGGCGCCCGACCGCAGTGATGAAGGGGATGTGATAGGCGGGTGTGATGTAGTCTTTGGCCAGGGTTTTCTGCCAGTTCTCTTCCAGATGCAAGTCACCTTCATCCAGCATCGGTGCGTAGAAATGGGTTTCCAGCCAGCGGGCGCGGGCGCGCCAGACGTTGAAATAGCGGTAGCGACGGGCCGCCAGCGCCAGAAACAGGATGATCAACACTCCAACCAAAACCAGCGGCAGCGGCGAGGCTTCGGGCGAGGAAAAGGTGATCGAAAGCGCCACACCAAGGGTCACAACGGCCCAGTTTGTGGTGGTGTCCAGACGGGTGCGCCAGATTGTCGAACGGTAAACCTCGGCCCGGTAGAGATGCGCCACGGCGGTGATTTCGCAGGGCGTCAGGGATTTGCGCTCTGCGCCGTCAGGGGAGGTTGGCGACAGAACCGCCGGATCGGCCTCGGGAGATTTCGGAATTTCCTGTGCCATCAAACACCTCCGCCTTCTCTGTGTTGCCCAGCATTGCATGGGGTGGGGCCACTGTCCAATATTGCTGTCCAATTTCTCTGTCCAACTTTGCGGGCCAGTTTGGTGCGGCCTCCTGAAAGCCGCCACAGCCTGCCTGCCGCGACACCAAATGTCGCAATTGCCCCTCAAAGGCCGCAAAACCCACGCGGTGACCCTTGGCGCTGGGGTAAATATCAGACAAACAGCGCGTCCATTGCCGCGACAGGAGGATTGAACATGTCTGAAACCGGAGCAGCCGAAGCAAAACGGGGCCGTCGTGGCCGTGGTGGCGGTGGGGCCGCGCGCCGGGCCGAACGGTCGGCCGTGTCTTTTGAGACCGCCAAATACATCGAGCGTAATATTCCCAATTTTGAGATCCTGACCGAAGAAGCTCTGGAGATCATCGAGACCAACGCCGAGATCATTCTGGAAGAGGTTGGCGTCAACTTCGTCAACAACCCCGCCGCACTGGACCGCTGGCGCGAGGCGGGCGCAGATGTGCAGGGCGAACGGGTCCGCATCCCCAAAGGTTTGGCGCGACAGCTCTGTGCAACCGCGCCGTCGGAGTTTACCCAGCACGCGCGCAATCCCGAACGCAACGTGGTGATTGGTGGCAAAAATCTGGTGCTGGCTCCGGTCTACGGCCCGCCCTTTGTGCATGACATGAAAGGTGGCCGTCGCTACGCCACGATGGAGGATTTCCGCAACTTCGTGAAGCTGGGCTATATGTCCAAATGGCTGCACCATTCCGGCGGCACCGTTTGCGAGCCGACCGATGTGGCGGTCAACAAACGTCACCTCGACATGCTGCACGCTCATATGACCCTGTCGGACAAGCCTTTCATGGGGTCGGTCACTGAACCCAGCCGGGCGCAGGACAGTGTGGACATGTGTAACATCCTGTTCGGCAAGGATTTCGTGCAGGAAAACACCGTGATGACCTCACTCATCAACATCAACTCGCCGATGACCTTCGACGATGTGATGATGGGCGCGCTAGAGGTTTATGCGCAGAACAATCAGGCCTGTATCATTTCACCCTTCATCGTGGGCGGCGCGATGGCGCCGGTTTCCGTGGCGGGCACGCTGACGCAGGTTCTGGCCGAAGCCTTGGCCGGCATCGCCTATAGCCAGCTGATCCGCAAAGGGGCCCCGGTGATCATGGGGGCTTTTGTGACTTCGATCGACATGAACTCGGGCGCGCCGACCTTTGGCACACCCGAGGCCAGCCAGATCACCTATGGCGCCGGCCAGCTGGCCCGACGTCTGGGCCTGCCGTATCGTTCGGCCGGCTCGTTCAACGGCTCCAAACTGCCGGACGCGCAGGCCGCATATGAAACCGCCAACAGCCTGAACATGGGCCTGCTGTCGGGTGTGAACTTCATGCTGCACGCCTGTGGCTGGATGGAGGGTGGTCTGGCCGCTTCGTACGAGAAGTTTGTCATGGACGCCGACCAGCTGGGCACCCTGCACAAGATGGCCGAAGGGGTCTCGATCGATGCCAACGCGCAGGCGATGGATGCGATCCGCGAAGTGGGCCCAGGCGGGCACTACCTTGGCTGCGCCCATACCCAGGCCAACTTCAAAACCGCTTTCTGGCGTTCGGATCTGTTGGATTACAAACCGTTTGAAACCTGGGCCGAAGAAGGCAGCCGCGACACAATGGCGTTGGCGGGCGCCCGGGTGGAGAAGCTGCTGGCGGATTACCAGCAACCGGTGATGGACCCGTCTGTCAACGAAGCGCTGGCGGCCTTTGTCACCGAACGCAAAGCCTCGATGCCGGACGAAATCGGCTAAATCGGTTTGGCCAGTTCAGTCTAAGCGAGCGTGTGCTGCAAGGCATGCGCCCGTTTTGTCTGCGCCAGAGCACCAGCCGCGGCTGGGCGCTGCGTCAGCCGCAGGTGACGGGCCTCCGCCATGATCGCGATCAGGGTCTGGACATGTTCGGCCACCCGGTAATCTGCACCGGCACAGCGGCGGGCATCATCTTGCCGGGCCTCCAGCCGCAACAGTTGCGCCAGACAGGCAGAGGGATGTTGTGGCGCATCGATCAGCAGACGGCGCAAATGCACCTCACGTCGATAGTCTGCCAGCCCATGACGCGCTGCCCTCAGCAACAGGCCGGGCCGTTTCAGATTTTGCAATGTCTCCAATATATCAGCCGCTTATCTCTCCTTCTTGGGCATTTTGATTGCAGATTGACCTGCTTGAACCGACCCTTCGCTATCACAGCTCAGAAGGGTGTTGCGTTGCCGCAATGCACCGTACGGAGGATTGCATCGCTGTTTACGATTTGGAGACAAAGATGAACGGGCAAGGTGATCGTTAACCCATGCTTAACGAAGTCCCTCCTAGGTTGTGGATGCTTTCGGGGGTGGTCGTGGAGCCAGGGAGGACGCCCTGACGTGTAAAGAACAGTGACACAGGATGAATCGGTGACAGCAGCGCAGGCCACAGCAACCCAGACAGCGTCGCCGCCCGCGCCAATGCCCGGCTGGGTGCCACAGGATGCACAGCTCTATCTGGCCCATATCGAACACGGGGTCTCGATGCGGCATCTGGCGCAGCAGATGGGCTGCCATGCCTCCATGGTGATGCGGCGGATCCGCAAACTGGAGAGGCGGCGCGATGATCAGCTTGTGGATCTGGCTCTGCGACGGCTGGGGCGACATGCGCTGTCCGCGGACGGGACCTTGTGCCAGACACAGAAGGAGCGCCCAACCATGACCCAGTCCGCCTTTGTTCGCTCGGAGCCTGCCGACAACAGTTTGGAAACACGAGCGCTGCCTGTGCTGCGGGATCTTGAGGCCGAAGGCGCGGTTCTGGCCGTGGCGGTGGATATGGAAAAGGCCGTTGTTGTGGTCGAAACCGGGGGGGGCGCAAAACGTCAGGCGGTGGTGGACCGCGCGCTTGCCGAAGCCCTGGCCCTGCAGGGCTGGATTGGCTGTGACCGGCCCGGACGCATCTCGCGCTATCAGATCAGCGACAGTGGCCGCGCTGTTCTGCGGCCCACAGGCGACGGCAGCGTCACAGGCTTTGCAGAAGCCGCTGCCGGCTTCAGCTACGCCGAAAGCGCGCAGAAACGCCCGCCCGTGGGCGAAACCCCCTTGGCGCTGCTGGCCAGACGGCGGGACAAATCGGGGCATCTGTTCCTGCATCCGGATCTGGTGCGCGCAGGCGAGAGGCTGCGAGAAGATTTTGAATTGGCGCGGATCGCCGGGCAGGCCGGGCCAGACAGTGTTGTACATTTTGACCTGCAATCCTTGTTGCAAGCGCCGGTGCTGGGCTCCAGTGCAGCGCAACAGCGGATGGCGGCGGCCCTGCAGGATCTTGGCCCCGGTCTGGCCGATGTCTGCCTGCGCTGCTGTTGTTATCTGGAAGGGCTGGAGACCGCGGAAAAACGCATGGGCTGGTCAGCACGCTCGGGCAAGATTGTCTTGCGGATCGCATTGCAACGGTTGAAACGCCATTACGAAGAGGCCGGCACAACCACGGCCATGATCTACTAGCCGCCAACCATCCAGCCAACGCCAAAGGCCACAAAAGCACAGAGCCCACCAACCCCAAGCGTTTCCCCCACAGCGCGCCGAAAAGGCTCGGCCGTGGCTTTCACCCGCAACATCCCCAACAGCAAAAGGGCCAAGGCGGTGTTGCTGATCGCCAGCGGCCATTGCAACGGTGCAGGCAGCGCCAGAAGGTAGGGCAGGATCGGTAGCAGACCAAAAATGACAAAGGCCAGAAAGGTGACCGCCCCGTTCAGGGCCGGGTGCTCCTGATCCGGCATCGATGCGCCCCGCGCCTCTAGCAGATGGCGCGCCACCAGTGGCGGATGGTGGCTGAACGCCGTTGCGGCTGTCCGTGCGGCCTCAGGATCCAATCCCTGTTGCTCAAATCTCCGCGCCAAGCTGCGGGTTGCCGCAGCCGGGTTATCGTGCACGCCATCTTCCGCTTCGCGCAGATCGCGCCAGTAGAGTTGATGCTGCGAGCGGGCCGATAGAAACTCTCCCATCCCCATCGACAATGCGTCTGCCATCAGGTTTGCCAGACCAAACAACACCACCGCCGCAGCGCCGATCTCGGCCATGCCATCGACCTGCGCACCGGCAAAACCGGCCACAATGGCAAAAGTGGTGACAATGCCGTCATTGCCGCCATAAATGATCTGTTTCAGGGATGTGTGTAGCGACAGCTGCATGGGGCCCTCCAGCCTCAACTTTGCCACCCCGCAGCACACCTTGCCATGATCCAGCGCAAGGGCGCCGCAGGGGCGCAACTGGACCTTCTTCTTGGTGCAAATATCCAAATCCAACCGCCCCACAAACGAAAACCCGCGGCTGGGCCACGGGGTTTCCAAAATTCTCAATGAAGGGGCGACTTACTCCGCCGCAACCTCGGCACCTGCGGTTTCCAGGTACTTCAGCAGGTTCTCGGGCGAGCTTTCGCCGTAGGGGTCTTCGCCGTGGTTGTCGCTGAGGCCGGGCTCTTCGAACCAGGCTTCCACAACACCGTTGTTGATGATGGCAGCATAGCGCCAGGAGCGCATGCCGAAGCCGAGGTTGTCCTTGGCCACCAGCATGCCGGTCTTGCGGGTGAATTCGCCCGAACCATCGGGGATCACTTTGACGTTTTTGATGCCCTGGGCTTCGGCCCATTTGTTCATTACAAAGCTGTCGTTCACCGACATGCAGTAGATTTCTTCGATGCCCAGCTCGTTGAACTTGGCGAAGTTGTCTTCAAAACCGGGCAGCTGGTAGGTCGAGCAAGTCGGGGTGAAAGCGCCGGGCAGCGAGAACAGGATCACACGTTTGCCAGCAAAATAGTCGTCCGAAGACATGTTCTGCCAGCGGAAGGGGTTCGGACCTTCGATCGACTCGTCGCGAACACGGGTGCGGAAGGTGACGTTGGGCAGTTTCTGGCCGGTTTGCATGGATTCGTCCTTTGGTAAATCTGGTTCCGGCGCTGTTTATAACGATTCCAAACTGGCTTCCAGAGTGGAATGCCGCTGCGGTGCAGAATTGCCCGATGTGATGGAAATTGACGCAAAGTGAGGCGCTTGGCGTCGCAACCCGTCGTATCTGTTGCGTTGCAGCATGAAACTATGTGCGCGTTGCATATCTCCTATGCAGCGATGGCACTTCCCTCCGGGGACGGTTATAGTAGTTCCAAACAGACCATCAGGTTGAAATCAGGATCAAACTCGTGCGTGACCTCAAAATTCCCGAGCAACGGCATCCCGAAAAGGCACATCGCCCCGACAATGCCCAGCCAAAGAAACCCGACTGGATCCGCGTAAAAGCGCCGGTTTCGGACGGGTATAAGAAGACCCACAAGATCATGCGCGAGCATAAGCTGGTCACGGTGT
Organism: Thalassobius sp. MITS945101; assembly: GCF_047123305.1. Lineage (GTDB taxonomy): Bacteria > Pseudomonadota > Alphaproteobacteria > Rhodobacterales > Rhodobacteraceae > Thalassobius. Next base: position 3,400,548 of record NZ_CP138918.1, on the reverse strand, counting down.
GTGAAGAGGCCGGATGCCCCAACGCAGGGGAATGCTGGTCGCAGGGCCACGCCACCATGATGATTATGGGTGAGGTCTGCACCCGCGCCTGTTCTTTCTGCAACATCGCCACCGGCAAGCCGCCGGAAGCGCTGGATGTGTTTGAACCGGGCCGCGTTGCGGATGCTGTTGCGAAACTAGGGCTGAACCATGTGGTGGTGACCTCGGTGGACCGGGACGATATCGAAGACGGCGGGGCAGAGCATTTTGCCCAGACCATTCGCGCCATCCGGCACCGCAGCCCCGGCACCACAATCGAGATTCTGACGCCGGATTTCCTGCGCTGTGATCCCAAGGTGCTGGAAGTTGTGGTTGAGGCCCGTCCTGACGTGTTCAACCACAATCTTGAAACCGTGCCGGGCCTCTATCCCGAAGTACGCGCCGGTGCCCGCTACTTCCATTCGCTGCGTTTGTTGCAGCGGGTGAAAGAGATGGATCCGACCATGTTCACCAAATCCGGTATTATGGTGGGCTTGGGCGAGGACAAGCAGTCCGTGTTGCAGGTCATGGACGACATGCGCGCGGCTGACATCGATTTCCTGACCATCGGTCAGTATCTGCAGCCCACACCGAAACACCATGCGGTGGATCGTTTTGTGCATCCCGATGAGTTTAAGGCCTATGAAACCGCCGCTTATGGCAAAGGGTTCCATATGGTCTCGGCGACGCCACTGACCCGCTCGTCCTACCATGCGGGGGACGACTTCGCCCGCCTGCGTCAGGCGCGGATGGAGAAGTTGGGACAGGCCTAACCTTCTATGTCTGAGATGACGCCGCAAGACATGGCCGCGCTGCGCCACCGGCTGCACCGGATCCCAGAGGTTTCGGGGGCAGAGGTGCAGACGGCTGCGTTTATTGCTGCGTTTTTGCAGGAACACGCGCCGGATCAACTGCTTACAGGTTTGGGCGGTCACGGCGTTGCTGCGGTCTATGACAGCGGCACTGCTGGCCCCACCGTGCTGATCCGCTGTGAATTGGACGGGCTGCCGATCGAGGAACTGTCCGACCATCCCTACCGCTCCACCATTATGGGCAACGGCCACCTTTGCGGGCATGACGGCCATATGGTGATGGTTGCGGCACTGGCGCCCTGGCTGGCAACGCGGGTCCTGCAACGTGGGCGGGTGGTGCTGATGTTCCAACCAGCCGAGGAAACCGGCAAAGGCTCTGCGGCGGTGATTGCCGATCCGCGCTATCAGGAAATTGCACCGGATTTTGCCTTTTCCCTGCACAATATGCCCGGCCTGCCTATCGGCGCGGTGGCGCTGTGTAAGGGGGCGGCGAACTGTGCCTCTCGGGGGATGCGGATCCGGTTGACCGGAAAGACGTCCCACGCAGCGGAACCGCAGGATGGGGTGTCACCCGCTGGCGCAATCGCGCAGCTGTTGCCGCAATTGGCCGTCTTGGGGCCGGGCGGTGCGTTGGACGCGGATTTCGCCCTTACAACAGTGACCCATTGCCAGCTTGGTGAGGCGACCTTTGGCATTGCGCCCGGGGCGGGCGAGATCTGGGTCACATTGCGGGCTGTCTCTGACGCGCGGATGCAGCGACTGGTAACAGAGGCCGAGGCGCTGGTCGTGCGGGCGGCTGAGGCCCAAGGGCTTGGCTACAGCGTTGACTATGATGATATTTTTGACGCCTGTGAAAATAGCCCTGCCGCGCGGGATGTGTTGAAATCCGCCCTGTCCAGCACCGGATATCCTGCGCAAATGCAGGTGCAACCGCAAAAATGGTCCGAGGATTTCGGCCAGTTCCGCAAAGGCTCCGCCACTGTGGCAGGGGCACAGGCGGCCATGTTCTGGCTGGGCTCCGGCGAAGATCAGCCGCAGCTGCACAACCCGGATTACGACTTCCCCGATGCGGCGCTGCCGATCGGGAAAGCGGTGTTTCAACAGATCATCATCGACGTGCTGACCTGACCCGCGCGCGCCTAACTGCACAGGCTTACAGTACAGGTTTGCTGTACGGGGGGCACGGTTTTCAGATAGGCGGCAATCGCCTCGCGGTCCGTGCGCGGCAGCTTGGCAAGGTTTTCCACCACATTGGCCATTTCCCCACCGGCGCTGTCAAACTCGGGTGTGAAGCCAGAGGTGAAATATTCCACCAGATCCGGTTCTGACCAGTCCAATTTGGCTGGGGTGATATTGGGAATGCGCCCCTTGCCCGACGGGTTTGGTGCGCCGCCCAGCCAGTTGGCATAATCCAATCCGCCCAAGGCATTACGGGCGGTGTGGCATTCGCCGCAATGGCCCAGAACCTCGACCAGATACTGCCCGCGTTGCAGCTGCGCCGTGGCGGGCTGCATGGCGTCTGCGGCCTTATTGAAAAACAGCAGCTTCCACCCGCCCAAAGACCGGCGGATCGAGAAGGGGAAGCCCACATCATGGGCACGGCTTGGCATATCGGAGGCGGGCAGGGTGGCCATATAGGCCCAGAGGTCTGCCACATCGTCAAGCGCTGTGCCCTTGTAAGAGGTGTAGGGGAAGGCGGGATAGTAATGGGCACCATCGGGGCTGGTGCCATAGATCATCGCATTGGCCAGATCGACAGGTTGCCAGCGGCCGATCCCATGGGTGGGGTCGGGGGAGATGTTGGGCGCGTAGAACGTGCCGAAATCGCTGGCAAAAGCGTGCCCCCCGGCCAAGGTTAACTTGGCCTCACCTTCGGTCCCCGGTGCCGCGTGGCAGGAGGCACAGCCCCCCGCCGCAAACACCAGCGCACCGTTTTCAGGATCCCCGGTCAGCCCGTCCATCGCCAGCGGATCCAGCTTGTCGGGGGCGGTCAATAGCCAGCCGATCCCGCCACCCAGAGCCGCCAGCAGCAGCAGGAATTTTACAAAGCGCATGGGCGTTCCTTAGTTTTTCGGAGCACGGTAAGCTTTGTGGCAGGCCCCGCAGGCGCCGCCTAGGCCCCCCATCGCGCCACGCAGCGCATCAACGCCCTGACCGGCCGCGCCGTCCATGGCTTCAGCGGCGGATTGCATCATCATCGCTTTGCTGAACACATCCTGCATATTGTCCCACATCTCTGCCTTGGCACGGGTGCCGTCGACCGACATCTCGTCACTGCCGGCAGGCCACATGCGCGCGGCGTCCAGTTTGGTCAGCATCAAAATGCCCGAAGCCGCGGCCTGCGCCGAGTCTGCGTTGTAATCAATCTCGCCCTTGGCCATGCCGCCCAGCAGGCCGAGGTTGAAGGCATAGAGCGTCATCTGCGCTTTGCGTGCCTCAATGGCGGCCTGAATGGCTTTGGCGTCCTGCGCAAAGCTCGGCGCGGCAAAAGCGGTGACAAAGGCGGTGGTGAGGGCAATTCGAGTGGCTAGAGACATGGTCTGGCTCTCCTGAAATGTGGGAAGGGAATAGACTTCACCTGCTCAGGATAGGCGCAAAGCGTGTTACCAGTGTTCACAACTCTGTTAGAGCCGTGGATATGCTGGATCAGCCTTTATTTGAAGGGGTGCGCAGCGAGTAACGTCCTAGTTGCGAAAGTTAATAAACATGCGACAAAAATACACTATTTTTGATCCATCCATAGGCAAAAGGTCGTACCGTAGTTTGCGTAGTTTCTGAAACCACGCTATGCGCCGCCAACGTTTGATTTGATCAAAAGGAACGAGCCGTGCCCAGCAATTGGGATGACCTACGAATAGTTCTGACCCTGGTGGAATTTGCCAGCCTGAACCGCGCGGCGCGCACCCTCCGGCGCGAGGCTGCGGAGGTGTTGCAGGCTGTTGAGGCCTATGAGGCCTCGGTCGGGCAGGTGCTGTTTGACCGGGACGGGGATCGTTTTGCGCTGACCACTTCGGGGAGGCGTATTGTCATGGCTGCGCGGGAGGTGATGCACTCGGTCGAGCAATCCGCCCCCGCCACAACAAACCTTGCCGCGCGCGGCGTCGCCCCGATGAGCATCTCGACGATGGATTGCGTGAACCATCTGCTGCTGGTGCAGGTGTTTCAGGGCCTGCCTGCAGATATGCCGCTGCCGGTGGTCACCCTTGGCAATGCCCAGGAGGTGCGGCAGCTGGATCATCTGGCCAATGAGCTGGTGGTCCGACCGGGCAAGGGCATGGCGGATGATCTGGATGCCGACGTGGCAGGGTATTTTGACTTCGCGGTTTATGAACGCAGCGGTGGGCGCAATGCCTGGCTGGGACATTCCGGGGTGTTGCTGCGCTCACCCGCCGCGCAGTGGTACAAAGACCGTGTGGATCCCTCCGACATCTCGCTGAGTTCCGACAGTTTCCTGACCCTCGCCGCCATGGCTGAGGCCGGGCTGGGGCGGGTGCTGCTGCCAAGCTATGTCGGCAACCGCTTCCCAGCGCTCAAACGGTATGAGATGGACCTGAGCGGCGATATGATTCCGCTGAGCGTTGGCAATCACCCCGATCTCAGTGGATCGCGGCGTTTGACGCAGCTGAAACGTTCCATCCTGCACGGGCTGCGGCACGCGCAGGATCTGGCGCCGCTGCCCTGATCTGCGGAGCATCCCTGCAAAGAAAACGCCACCTCAACGGGCGGCGTTTGGCGTTTTTGAAGGGTAGGCGAGGTTAAACCTCATCCTCTTCTACAAAGCGGACTTTGCCGATGAAGGGCAGGTTGCGGTTGCGCTGCGCATAATCGATACCATAGCCCACCACAAATTCGTCGGGGATCTCAAAACCGGTCCAGTTTGCCTTCACATCCGCTTCGCGGCGTGACGGCTTGTCCAACAAAGCAATGGTGCGCAGTTTGTTGGGGTTGCGGCCGTTCAGCAAACGCAGCACGTGCTGGAGGGTGAAGCCGGTGTCGACAATGTCCTCAACCACCAGAACATCGCGGCCTTCAATTTCGCCACGGATGTCTTTCAGGATCCGCACCTCGCGAGAGCTTTCCATCGAGTTGCCGTAAGAAGAGGCTTCCAGAAAGTCGACCTCCACCGGCAGGCCCAATTCACGCACGATGTCGGCGATAAACACGAAGCTGCCCCGCAGCAGGCCCACAACGATCAGCTTGTCGGTGGAGCCAAACTCGAACTCGATTTCACGGGCCAAAGACTCGATCCGGGCCGCAATTTGCTTGGCTGAGATCATTTCATCGATGACATAAGGACGCTTGGACATGAGACCCTCTTGCAATTTCGTCGCTACTCTACGAAATGAGCCTGCAAGATGCCATGCGAAAAGACGCCTCGCGCTGGCCGAGGTGGAAGAAACGTCGAAAGAAGATCTGAATGCCAACCCACGCTGAGACCCGCCCGCTGCCCTACACGGCCCAGCAGATGTATGATCTGGTGGCGGATGTGGCCAACTATCCGAAATTCCTGCCTTGGTGCGCCGCCGCACGGATCCGCAAGGTCACGCCGCAGGGCGATGGCACCGATGTGATGGAGGCGGATCTGGTGATCTCTTTCAAGGTGTTTCGTGAACGCTTCGGCAGCCGCGTGGTGCTGGCGCCGGACATCAAACGCATCGACACGGAATACCTCGACGGTCCGTTCAAATACATGAAAAGTCACTGGCAGTTTGCTGACCGTGAAGACGGCGGTTGCGACGTGTCTTTCTTTGTTGATTTCGAGTTCAAAAACGCGGTGCTGCAGGGCATCATCGGTGTGGTCTTCAACGAAGCCATGCACCGCATTGTGCGCGCCTTTGAACAACGGGCGGCTGCGCTCTACGGCTGATTGTTGCTTTCTATGCAACGACCCTTGTCGCTGTTTCTAATTCTGGGATTGAGCCATCACTTATGGGGGGGTAGCCTGAATGTAATTCATTCAGGGGTTTAGTTATGGAAATGGTTTTGCTGCTGCTGGGCATGTCCGGCCTTGCCGCGCTTTTGGGCGTATTTGATAGCTCTGAAGATGACAGCGCAGCGCCTGATATCGAGCTGGACGGGTTAGAGCCCACAGGTCAACATTTTGCCGTCGTGAATGACACGCTTGTCAATCCGGCCGACCGCACGGCTGACGGTATTACCTTGGACGTGACGGGCGTCGAAGACGGGCAGGACCGAATTGCTTTAGGCTTTTCCAGTCTACATTTCTCTGATCCGCAAGATACGCTGCCGCTGCGTCTGGACCTGTCGTTGACGGAAGATGGAAGTTTGCTCATTTCAGAGGCGCCTCTGGGGTCGGAGCAACCAGAGATATATGAGCATTTTGTGCTTTCAGGCCTTCCGGCTGAATCCCAAAGTCTATTGGAAATCCATCAGGTTCAGGCCGGGGGCGGCACCGCGGATGTGGATTTTGTCGACCTCAGCCTTGAAAATGTTTTGCTCGACATCGGCGATGACAGCGCCGAACGTATCGTTGTGGATGATCCTACGTTGGATCTTGCGCTGATCCTTGGTGAAGGTGGCAATGACACGCTGGAGCAGGTTGGCGATGTGATGCTGGCGGCTTCCCTCGGCGAAGGCGATGACAGTGTTGATCTCAGCGGCGGCACGGGCCCCGAAGGCGCTGAGGTTTCTATGCACTTTGACGACGACTTGGAGGTGACGGAGTGGTGGTTTCAGGAATTGCGCGACGGGGTACGCTCCCCCTATCTGGAGGTTGATGCAATCGACACCGAAGCGGGCAACGACAATATCCTGCTGGGCGAACGTGCCGTGCAGATTGACGCCGGTGCGGGCAATGACACCCTAACCGCAAGCACGGATGCCACAGGTTACCTTCTGGGTGGCGCTGGGGATGATCTGATCGATATGCGCAATGCAGGTGAGGATACCAGGATCGCCGTTGTGGGAGGAGATGGCACAGACACGTTTTACGGCAGCGCCGGGGCGGACTACTTCATCGACGACGGTGATGCTGCTGAGGGCGTAGAACTCTTCGATGGCGGCGCAGGAGATGATGTGATTAACGGCAACCGGGGATCCGCAAGCGTGATCGGCGGGGACGGCAATGATGCCATTTCTGGGTACGATGTCAGTTACTTGGACAATGGGAGAGGGTTCACATACATCAGCCGCTACCTTGATGATGCCGCGGACACGCTCGAAGGTGGTGCGGGCAATGACACGTTGATTGGCAGTACCGGTGATATCTTGGCCGGTGGCACCGGCGCAGATGTGATGCAGGTGATTTGGTCCGACAGCGACACGCTGGTGGAAACCGCCACCGTGATCACCGACTTTGACCCCAGCGAAGATAATCTGCGGATTTCCGTGGACCAAGCCGTATTTAGCGGCGACGTCACCCCGGTGCTCCGCGAAGTGGACGGTAACACCGAAGTCATCATTCAGGGCGAACGGGTGGCCGTTTTGCAAGGCACCACCGGCCTGTCGCAAGCCGACTTGAGGGTGGATTATTACTGAGGTGGATGGCCCGAACGCCACGGTGCATAAGGTCAAGCGGCGGCATGTGTTTTCGCTCGTCTCCTCAGCGGCAAACAGCTAGGCTCTGCGACAAACCGGAGGGCTTTCATGTCGATCACCCAATCCCTTGCCCGTTTTGCAGCGGAGACCCGCCCCGACGCCATGCCAGCGGCCGCGCGGGCAGTGATGCAGTTGTCGCTGATCGACTGGACTGCCTGCGCCATTGCGGGGCGGCAGGAGCCGGTTTCGCGCATCCTGCGTGACATGGTCACCGAAGAAGGCGGCGCAGCCCAGGCCACGGTGGTGGGCGGCGGTAAGGTGCCAGCACGGGCGGCAGCCTTGGCCAATGGCACCATCAGCCATGCGCTGGACTATGACGACACCCATTTTGCCCATATCGGTCACCCCTCGGTGGCGGTTGTCTCTGCCGCTTTGGCAGTGGCGGAACGGTTGGGGGCCTCTGGCGCGGAATTTCAGGCTGCCTGTCTGATCGGGGTGGAGGCCGCAACCCGTGTGGGCGTCTGGCTGGGGCGCGATCACTATCAGGGTGGCTTCCATCAGACCGGCACGGCCGGGGCCTTTGGGGCGGCGCTGGCGGCGGCAAGTCTGTTGGGGCTGGACGCTGCGCAATGCGAAATGGTGCTGGGGCTGGTGGCCACCCGCGCCTCTGGCCTCAAAAGCCAGTTTGGCACGATGGGCAAACCCTATAACGCCGGCCTTGCGGCGGCCAACGGCGTAGAGGCCGCGGATCTGGTGGCGCGTGGCTTTGTGGCCAACCCGCAGGCGCTGGAGGCCGCGCAGGGTTTTGGCCCGACCCATATGGGGGAAAATGACCCGCTGGCCTTGGCCGGGCTGGGACAGGTCTGGATGTTCGAGGATGTCAGCCACAAGTTCCACGTCTGTTGCCACGGGCTGCACGCCGCGCTGGAGGCTCTGGCCGACCTACCGCCACTACGGCCTGAAAACGTTACCGCCATTGAGGTCACCACCCACCCGCGCTGGATGACGGTCTGCAATCAGCCCGCCCCGATGACCGGATTGGGGGCGAAGTTCTCTTACACCACGGTTCTGGCGATGGCGCTGCTGGGCCATGACACGGCGCGGCTCGACAGCTACGCGGATGCGGTCTGCGCCGACCCCGCGCTGCAGGCGCTGCGCCAAAAGGTGCGGGTGCGGGCGGATGAGGGCGTCAGCGAAACCGCGACCAAACTGCGGGTGCAGACCCGCTCAGGCATTTTGGAAGGGTCGCATGATCTGATCGCCCCGCAGGACCTGCAGAAACGCAAAGCCAAAGTGCTGCGTAAAGCCGAGAGCCTTTTGGGGGTGGAGAGGGCAAAGGTGGTTGAAGAACTGGTTGGCTCGTATGCCGATGCCGCGGAATTGGCAGCCGTATTGAAGGGGTGAGGTCGCGGGCTTGCAAAGTTCAGAGTGTTGGCTAATTTTTTGCACAAAAAAGCAAATGGCATATCCGAGACAAGTTCGAGTGAGCCTGAGTAGGGAGTTAGTGAATTGCGTGCGTTCTGATCGAAAATCATTATGGCGTTGTGCCTCGCCTGCCTGCCACATTTGGGTCACTCTGAAGAGGTAAATCGCATTGAGGATATTCTACGCCTGAAAACTTATGGTGCGAATGGGGACGTTCTGGTTTCTGAGAACCGTGCACATGTAGAGGGATGTGTAATTCGCCTCGAATTGGAAAAACCGGGTGCTTGCGAGGCGGGAGCAAGCTTCTTCTCCATGACGAAATACATCGATGTTCAGGCTCTCGTTGCGGATCTGGGGTCTGCTGAATTCAAAGACTTTTCGGGTACTCGGTATGAGAGCTTGAAGGGAGCGGTGAGCTATCGATACCGCTCGCAGTATTTTCGTGAGTTGCTCGTTGCGAGCGACACAGAGCGAAAAATCAGTAACGAGGAATATGCGAATTTTCCGACGGATGTGGCTTCAAGACACAAGGTCTTAAGCAGGCGTTACAGGGAAGAAATCGATCCCAAATCCTACTCGCGATCAGCTGAAACCACGCGGTTCTGTTCTGGCGTTGAATTCACAAAACCTTTTGTCGGCCTTAAATTTAGTTTTTACGTTGAGCCTAGTGAAGCAAATGAGTTTGCAGCGCTAATTGAAGAGCTTTCACAAACCTGTAGTGCAATACCTAACAGTTGAAGGGGTTCTAACACGGCTCAGAGTGACTGTAGCAAAACTCAGTGTCCTGATAGGCTTGCAAATTTTTAATGTTAGGTTTGAGTGCGGCTTCGACAACGAAGTTCGTTGTTTCGAATGGTGTGTTCGCCTGCGAACTCCACGCCTCCGCACATTTTGCCTGTTCCAAGCTCACCATCATTCTCAAAAAAGCGGGCCTCGAAAGGCCCGCTCAGGTGCTTCGCCCCGGGGAGGTGCTGCGAGAGAAACCGGGCAGCACCGTAGGCGAGTGGAAGCTAGATCCGTTCGTGGATGCGTTAGGACGAGTGGTCGTAGGCGCGTTCGCCGTGGGCCATCAGGTCCAGCCCGTTGACCTCGGTCTCGGCGTCTACCCTCAGCGGGGTGATCAGCGCGACAAGCTTGGCAATTACCACCGACATCACCAGTGTGAAGACACCCACGATCACCAGGCTGCCCAGCTGTGCGGCCCAGGAGCCAGCGCCAAAGGCGGCGATCATGATGGTGCCGAAGATGCCGCCGACGCCGTGCACCGCAAAGACATCCAGCGTGTCGTCGATCTTGACCTTGTTGCGGATCAGGTTGACCGCTTCCTGGCACAGGATCCCAGCAACCGCGCCGATGATCAGCGCTTCGACCGGGCCGACAAAGCCGGAAGCCGGGGTGATCGAAGCGAGGCCCGCAATGGTGCCGGTGACCAGGCCCACCAGCGAGGCCTTGCCGTATTTGACCCATTCCCAGGCGGCCCAGGTCAGCGAAGCAGTGGCGGCCGAGATATGCGTCACGGTCAGCGCCATGGCCGCACCGCCATCTGCGGCCAGCTGCGAGCCGCCGTTGAAGCCGAACCAGCCGACCCACAGCATCGAGGCACCGATCATCACGTAACCGGGGTTGTGCGGCGGGGTGGTCTGGTTTTTGCGTGCACCCAGCATGACGGCCAGCACCAGCGCCGCGATCCCTGCGGTTTCGTGCACCACGATGCCGCCAGCAAAATCTTTTACACCGGTTTCGCCAAAAATTCCGCCATCCGCCAGGAAGCCGCCGCCCCAGATCCAATGGGTGACAGGCGCATAGACAAACAGCATCCAAAGCGCTGAGAAGATCAGCACAAAGGCAAAGCCGATCCGCTCTACATATGCACCGACGATCAGCGCCGGGGTGATGATGGCAAAGGTCATCTGGAAGGCGAAGAACAGCACTTCGGGCAGGTTGCCGGACAGGGTGTCGGCGGTGATGCCGCCGAGGAACATCTTGCCCAGCCCGCCCCAATAGGCGCCACCGTCGCCAAAGGCGATCGAGTAGCCTGCGACAAACCACAAAACGCTCATCAAACAAGCGATGGCGTAGCAATGCATAAAGACGCTCAGCACATTTCGTGCCCGCACCAAACCGCCGTAAAACAGCGCCAGTCCGGGCAGTGTCATGAACAGCACCAGAGCTGTTGCGACGATGATCCAGGCGGTATCCGCTCCGTTCATGTTTCCGTTCCTTCCGTTCCCATTTGAGGGGCAGGCATTTCAGAACGGGCGCAAAAGAAAACAGCAGAGGGTCAAAAAACTGGTGAAAAAACACCCGTTTTGTAAAGTGCGTAAAATTTATGCGGAAAATTTGGGCGTATGCCTAAATTGCGGTCACACCGTATTTGCCGCAATTTGCAGCAGATTGATCGCTTTCAGGGCGGCGGCCTGGCGGACCTGCGCACGGCCCCGCGCGCCAAACTCGATGGTTTCCGTCTGAGTTTCGCGGCCCTCAACAGCCAGTCCAAAACAGACGCGGCCTTCGGGTTTGTGTTCGGAGCCGCCAGGGCCTGCGATACCGGTGATGGCAACCGCCACTTGCGCGTCAGAGTTGGCGAGCGCCCCTTCGGCCATTTCGCGGGCCACCTGTTCTGACACAGCGCCGTGGTTTGCGAGCGTTTCTGAGGCGACGCCCAGCATCTGCATCTTGGCGGCATTTGTGTAGGTGACAAAACCGCGGTCCACGACGGCTGAGGAGCCAGCGATGTCAGTCAGCGCCGCCATTACCATGCCACCTGTACAGCTCTCGGCCGCGGAGGCCATCCAGCCGCGCGCCTTCAGCGCGTCCAGCGCGGCGTGGGATGCGGCCTCGGCGATCACAGGCCCAGCATCCCGTGGCTGACCCATGCGGCATTCAGGACAACAATGGCTGCAAAGACACCCGCAATCACATCGTCCAGCATCACCCCCAGCGCATCGCCGCGCCGGTCAGCCCAGCCGATGGGGCCGAGTTTGGTGATGTCAAACAGGCGGAAGAACACAAAGGCCGTGAGCCAACCGGGCCAGAGCGCCAGCATGCCTGTACCGGAATGGGTGACGCCGATCAGCACCGGCACCAGGGCAATCCACTGGCCCGCAACCTCATCAATCACAATTTCTGAGGGGTCATGATCGTCTTTGCCCCGGGTTTCCTCCGCCGTGGCCCACCAGCCCAGCAGGAACACCGTGGGAATGGCGATCAGGAACAGGGTCAAGCCGCCCAGCCAGAACAGCAATGCGGCAGCGGGTAGGGCGGCCAGTGATCCCCAGGTGCCGGGGGCCGGGCGCATTAGGCCGGAATAGAAGAAGGTTGCGATCAGCTTGGTCATGGTCTCACACCTTGATCAGGGTTGCGGTGGCAATGGCGGCGATGCCTTCTTCGCGGCCGGTGAACCCCAGCCGTTCCGAGGTGGTGGCCTTGATCGACACGCGGTCCCGCGCCATCCCCATGATCCGCGCCATTTCCGTCATCATTGCCTCGGCATGAGGGCCGACCTTGGGGTATTCGCAGACCAATGTGCAGTCGACGTTGGAGATGGTGTAGCCTTTGGATTGGGCCAAATCAGCCGCGTGTTTCAGGAAAATCTCGCTGGCTGCACCTTTCCATTGCGGGTCCGACGGCGGGAAGTGACGGCCAATGTCGCCTTCAGCCATGGCGCCATAAAGCGCATCGGTCACCGCATGCATGCCCACATCCGCATCCGAATGGCCCTGCAGCCCGCGCCCGTGCGGGATCTTTACGCCGCACAGGATCACGTGATCGCCGTCGCCGAACCGGTGCACGTCGTAGCCATTGCCCAGACGGATATCCATATGCTCTTCCTTCTTGCTCTGCTTTTGCAGGATTTCTTCGGCGCGGGCAAAATCGCCGGGCCGGGTGATTTTCAGGTTCGTTTCCTCTCCTGCAATGATGGCAACGTCAAGCCCGTGGGCGCGCGCCACCTCCACGTCATCGGCAGCCCCGCCGATATGAGCGCGGTGGGCGGCCAGCAGGGCATCAAATCGGAAGGCCTGCGGTGTCTGGGCGCGATAAAGCGCGCTGCGGTCCTGCACACCGGCAACGGAGCCATCCTGCCCGCGCCACAGAGCGTCCACAACCTCCACCCCCGGCGCAGCCCCCGCATAGCTGTCGAGCGTGGCAATCAAATCGCTGATTAGACTTGCCGATAGGCACGGGCGGGCCACGTCATGCACCAGCACCTTGCGCGGACCGAAGCCTTCCAAAGCCTGCAACCCGTTTTGCACCGATTGATCCCGCGTTGCACCGCCAAAACAGTGTCGAACTTTGGGGTGGCTGGACCAGTCGGCCAATTGCGCCACATCATCGGGATGCACAACCACCATCACCTGATCCACCTCTGGATGCTCGACCAGCGCGGTGAGCGTCCAATCCGCCACCCGACGACCTGCCAAGGGGCGCCATTGCTTCGGCGCACCGGCACCGGCGCGGGTGCCACGTCCGGCGGCAACAATCAGGGCGGCTGTGGTCATGGGCCTCTCCGTCTGGGGACTAGGGGAAACAGCGGTTCACTTGCCTACTTCCTTAGGCCGTGCAGCGGGTAAGGGCAACGCCCCGCCCGCTTCGAAGGCGAATGCCTAAAAAATAGGCAATTGACATTGGGGCGGTTAAAAACGTAGCGGCATTCATTGATGACCCCACAAACTCTGGTCTAGCCAGAGAGTAACGCACAAGGATTAAGCAGCCATGCCATTGCGGCTTGCAGATAAAACCATCACCTCTCCTGTCTTTCTGGCCCCGCTGGCCGGGATTACCGACCTGCCGTTCCGCGATCTGGTGTCGCGCTTTGGGGCGGGGCTGGTGGTCAGTGAAATGGTGGCCTCTCAGGAAATGGTGCAGGCCAAACCCGGCGTGCGCGAAAAGGCCGAGCTGGGCTTTGACAAGGTCAACACGGCTGTGCAGCTGGCAGGGCGCGAGGCCTCATGGATGGCGCTGGCCGCCAAAATTGTTGAGGACAACGGTGCCCAGATCATCGACATCAACATGGGCTGTCCCGCCAAGAAAGTGGTCAACGGCTACTCGGGCTCGGCGTTGCTGAAAGATCTCGATCACGCGCTGACACTGATCGAAGCGGTGGTGGAGGCGGTGGACCTGCCGGTGACGCTCAAAACGCGGTTGGGCTGGGATGACCACCTGTTGAACGCGCCAGAGCTGGCCAAACGGGCCGAGGCGGCGGGCATCCAGATGATCACCATCCACGGGCGCACCCGCTGTCAGTTCTACAAAGGCCGCGCAGATTGGGCAGCGATCAACCGGGTGAAACAGGCGGTGGACATTCCGGTGATTGCCAATGGCGACATCTGTTCGGCTGCCGACGCACGGCAGGCGTTGAAACTGTCAGGCGCGGACGGGGTAATGATCGGCCGAGGTGCGCAGGGCCGGCCTTGGCTGCTGGCGCAGGTTGCCGCCGAGCTTTATGGCACCGAAGCGCCAGAGGCCCCAACCGGCACTGCGTTGACCGATATGATTGTCGCCCATTACGAGGCGATGCTGGAGTTCTACGGGCTGGATCTGGGGCTGCGTGTCGCGCGCAAACACCTGGGCTGGTATATGGATGAGGCGGGCACCGGCCCAACCAAACGCCGCGCGGTGCTGACCGAAAAAGACCCCGCCCGCGTGATTGCGCTGCTGCCAGAGGCGATCCTCAACCCCGAGGAGGCGGCATGAGTGTAGATCTGAACATCTGGTCCTCGTTGCCGATCCCCGGCGTTCTGATCGACCAGAACGATTGTATCGCCGACATCAACTCGGCTGCCGAAGGGTTCCTGAACGCCTCAGCCAAATCGATCATCGGCGATCCGGTCTGGGACCGCATCATGGTGGATGCCCCGCTGGAAGAGGCGTTTGAGCGTGCCCGTGCCAGCAATTCACCGCTGTTTGTGAACGATGTGGATGTCGGCACCGGTAGCCGCGCGCCGCTGCATTGCAATCTGCAGATTGCTCCGTTGCAGGGGGGATCGGGGCAGATGATCTTCTTGATTTCGCCGCGTGAGCTGGCGGGGCGGATGACGCAGAGCAATTCGGTGAAATCCGCTGCCAAATCTGCCATTGGCATGGCCGAAATGCTGGCGCATGAGATCAAGAACCCGCTGGCAGGTATCACCGGCGCCGCGCAGCTGTTGTCGATGAACCTTGCGCCAGAAGACCTGGAGCTGACCGACCTGATTGTCGAAGAAAGCCGTCGCATCGTGAAACTGCTGGAGCAGGTCGAGCAGTTCGGCAACCTGTCCGAACCTGACAGGCTGGAGGTCAATATTCACGATGTGCTGGACAAGGCGCGCCGCTCGGCTCTGCTGGGATTTGGCGCGCATATGAAGATCGTGGAAGATTACGACCCCTCGCTGCCTCTGGCGCTGGGGGATCCGGATCAGCTGCTGCAGGTGGTGCTCAACCTGTTGAAGAACGCCTCGGAAGCCTCTGATAAGGCGGGTGGTTCCATCCGTTTGCACACCTTCTATGAGCATTCCTTCCGGCTGCGCCGCGCTGATGGCACCGGCCAATCGCTGCCGCTGCAGATCGAAATCATCGACGACGGGCCGGGCCTGCCGGATGACATCAAGGGCGACGTCTTTGACCCCTTTGTGTCGGGCCGCGAAAACGGCACCGGGCTGGGGCTGGCGCTGGTCAGCAAAATCATATCCGACCACAACGGCTGGATCTCGGTGGACTCGGTCCCCGGCCGGACGGTCTTTAAACTATCGCTGCCCCTGGCAGAGGCGCCGAAACGGCGTGTGAAAAAGGAGAGTTAACCGATGGATGGCACCGTTCTTGTCGCGGATGATGACCGCACGATCCGCACCGTTCTGACCCAGGCGCTGACCCGTGCGGGCTGTAAGGTGCATGCCACCTCCTCGCTGACGACGCTGATGCGCTGGGTGGGCGAAGGCAAGGGCGATGTTGTGATCTCGGATGTGGTCATGCCGGACGGTAACGGTTTGGAAATGCTTCCAAAAATTGCCGAAGACCGGCCCGGGCTGCCAGTGATTGTCATCTCGGCCCAGAACACCATCATGACCGCCATTCAGGCCGCTGAGGCCGAGGCCTACGACTACCTGCCCAAACCTTTCGATCTGCCTGACCTGATGAAGCGCACGGCCAAGGCGCTGGAGCAGCGCCAACGCGCTACCCCAAGTGTCCAGCCCGAGGAGAAGGAACGCCCCGACGAACTGCCGCTGGTGGGGCGCACGCCTGCGATGCAATCGCTTTACCGTCTGGTGGCGCGGGTGATGAATACCGATCTGCCGGTTCTGATAGCTGGTGAAAGTGGGACGGGTAAGTCTCTGATCGCACGTGCTATTCACGACTTCTCGGATCGGCGCACCTTGCCGTTTGTGACCATCACGGCCACGGATCTGCAGGACATCGAAGGGCCGGCACGGATTTTGGCGCGGGTCAAAGGCGGCACCTTGCTGATTGATGAAATCGGCGATGTTGACGCCGAGGTGCAGGCGCGGATTGTGCGGATGATCGACAACCCCGGCGACCACGTGCCACGGTTCATGGCGACCAGCCAGACCGATCTGACCGAGGCTCTGGATCGTGGCGGCATCCGGCAGGATCTCTATTACCGTCTCAGTGGCGCCACCCTGATGGTGCCGTCGCTGCGCGAACGGGTGGAGGATATTCCGCTGCTGGCCGAACATTTCCTGTTGCGGGCCGAACGGGACGGACAACCGTCACGCCGCCTGTCGGAGGAGGCGATGGAACTGATGCGGACCTACAGCTGGCCCGGCAATGTCCGTCAGCTGGAACACGCGGTGCGCCGTCTGGTGCTGACCAGTCGGGTGGAGGAAATCAGCCGTTCTGAGGTGGAGATGGTGCTGGGAAACCAGCCCGAGATGGAGCCGGTGCTGGGCGGTGGTGATACCGAAAAACTCTCGGCCTCGGTCGGGCGTCATTTGCGTCGCTACTTTGACCTGCATGGGGCGATGCTGCCGCCGCCGGGGCTCTATGCCCGGATCCTGCGCGAGGTGGAACTGCCGCTGATTGAAATTGCGCTGGAAGCGACCGGCGGCAATCAGGCAAAATGCGCGGACCTTTTGGGCATCAACCGCAATACGCTGCGTAAGAAGATCACCGATCTGGATATTAACGTGACACGGCGCCGCAAGTTGATGTAAAACCGCAACAGAAGCGTGGCAAATCGGCCTAATTCGTCGGTTTGACCCCCAAATAATGCGGTAAGTCGCGTCAAGCGACACATCAGGAAGAGGGCGTCGGGTGGCTTCCCGGACACAGCAACAACGCTCGTGGGCGAAAATCAGCCGATTGCGACGGCAGCGGAAGGTGCAGAATATGGCCACCTTCTGTGTGGTCGTTCTGGCGCCGGTTTTGGTGATTGCGACCTATCTTGTGCTGGGTCCGCTGGACCAGGGCGCCTCGTCACAGGCCCTGCGGATGATCCTGCTGGCGGATTTTGTCTACGCCATGCTGGTGGCGGCCTTGGTGCTGCAACGGATCGTGGCGTTGATAGCGGCAAGGCGGGCCAAGTCTGCGGGGTCACGGTTGCACCTGCGGCTGACCGGTGTCTTTGCAATTCTGGCGCTGATCCCCACGGTTTCGGTGGCGATCTTTGCGGCTTTGACGGTGAATATTGGTCTGGAAGGTTGGTTTTCGGATCGGGTGCGCCAGGTTGTTGGATCCTCTCTGGAAGCGGCCGAGGCCTATCAGGAAGAGCATCGGCGAGACCTGACGCTGGACCTGTCGGCGCTGGCGACCCATATTGATCAGTCCCGTCGCGGCGCGTTTTTCATGACCGATGGGGATGTGCGGATTGTGCTGGCGCAGGGGCAGGCGCAGATCCAGCGCGGGCTGAAAGAAGCCTATGTGATCGACGGCACCGGCCAGATCCGCGCCCGTGGCGAGCGTAGTTATCTGTTTGATTTCGAACAGCCTTCTGTTGAGGTGTTGCAGGCCGCAAGCGACGAAGGTGTGCAGGTCATCGAAGATTGGGCCAACAATGAGTTTCGCGCGATTGTGCGGCTGTCGGAATTTGTTGACCGCTATCTCTATATTAGCCGCGAGGTTGATGGCGCGCTTTTGGGACTGCTGGATGACACCAAACAAACCGCGCAGTTCTATCAGCAGCTGGAAAGCGAACGCGGCCGGGTACTGTTTGAATTTGGCCTGATTTATCTAGGCTTTGCGGTGATCCTGATCCTGGCCTCGATCTGGCTTGGGTTGCAGTTTGCCGAACGGCTGTCACGCCCTGTGGGCCGTCTAACCGGCGCCGCGCAGCGCGTCGGGGCAGGCGATCTGGATGTCCGCGTTCTGGAAGAAGAGGGCGACGATGAGATTGCCATGCTGGGGCGGTATTTCAACCAGATGACCCGCCAGTTGAAGGCGCAGCGCGCCACATTGCTGGAGAACACCGAACAGATCGAAAAGCGCCGCCGCCTGTTTGACTCGGTGCTGAGTTCAGTGACCTCTGGCGTGGTTGGTCTGGATGATGAAGGGCGCGTCACCTTTGTGAACCGTTCGGCGGAACGGCTGCTGGATTGGGATGAAGATCGCGCGACACTGGCCTTGTCGGTGGCGGTGCCGGAATTTGCCGCGCTGTTTGAGCGGCTGAAGGCGGACGGGCTGGAAACGGTGCAGGAAGAGGTCAAGGTGACCCGCAATGGCCGATTGGAAAATCTGCTGGTGCGTATGGCGACCCGGGCTGGCGAGGATGGTGCGACCGAAGGCTACGTGGTGGCCTTTGACGATGTGAGCGACCTTGTGGCGGCACAGCGGATGGCGGCCTGGGGTGACGTGGCGCGCCGCATTGCTCATGAGATCAAGAACCCGCTGACGCCCATTCAACTGTCGGCAGAGCGGATCAAACGCAAGTTCAGCCGGCATCTGGATGCGGATAATGCCGACAGCCTGGCGCAGCTGACAGAGGTTATTGTGCGCCAAACCAACGACTTGCGGCGCATTGTTGATGAGTTTTCCAAGTTTGCGCGGATGCCCGAGCCTGAGCGACGCTCGGAAAATTTGGTGAAGCTGGTGCAGGATGCGGTCGTTCTACAGCAGGCCGGACAACCAGATGTGCGCATCGTGGCCGATCTGCCAGCTGAGGAAATCTTGGCCGATCTGGACGCCACGATGATTTCACAGGCGTTGACCAACCTGATCAAGAACGCCGGTGAAGCCATTGAAACCTATCGCCAAAAACAAGACGACCTGGATCATCTGGGCCAGATCCGCGTAGGCATGGTGCAAGACGGGCGAGGGGCATTGATCCGGATTTCCGACAACGGCATCGGCCTGCCGGAAGATCGCGCGCGGCTGTTTGAGCCCTATGTGACAACCCGCAGCGAAGGCACCGGCCTTGGCCTGCCGATTGTGAAGAAAATCATTGAAGAACATGGCGGTACGCTGCTGCTTGATGATGCGGAACCGTTTGAAGAGGGCGCCCATTGCGGTGCCATGGCTGTGATCCGTTTGGGGCTGAGTGCCCCCGAGGGTCAGGGCCAAAATGACAAAGACGACAGTGCTGCCACTGCCGCGGCCGAATAGAGGGGTGTGAGGACCATGAGCGATATTCTGATTGTAGATGATGAGCGCGACATCCGTGAGCTGATCTCGGATATCCTTCAGGATGAAGGGTTTACAACCCGTCTTGCAGGAAACTCTGACGAGGCGATGAACGAAATCAACAGCGAACCGCCGGCGTTGATGATCCTGGATATCTGGTTAAAAGACAGTCGGATGGACGGGATCGATATCCTGAAAACGGTGAAGCGGGACAATCCGGATGTGCCGGTGGTGATCATCTCGGGCCATGGCAACATCGAGATTGCCGTCGCGGCGATCAAACAGGGGGCCTATGACTTCATCGAAAAGCCCTTCAACATCGACCAGCTTCTGGTGGTGATCCGGCGCGCGATGGAGACCTCGCGTCTGCGCCGCGAAAACCAGCAGCTGCGCCGTCAGGACAGCAATGAAACCGAGATGGTGGGTGATACTGCCTCGTTCCGCACGCTGGTCAGCCAGCTGGAGAAGGTGACGAAATCGAACGGCCGTGTGATGCTGTCTGGCCCGTCCGGTGTCGGTAAAGAGGTGGCTGCACGTTTCATCCATGCACAGTCCAACCGGGCATCGGCGCCCTTTGTGACCGTCGGCTGCGCCACCATCGAGCCGGAGCGGATCGAGGAGGTGCTCTTTGGCCGCGAAAGCCCTGAACGCGGGGTTGAGCCCGGTCTGTTGGAACAGGCACATGGCGGCGTGGTGTTCTTTGACGAGGTGGCGGATATGCCGCTGGGGTCGCAGTCCAAGATCCTTCGCGTTTTGGTCGATCAGCAGTTCCAGCGGGTCGGCGGCAGCGACAAGGTACGGGTGGATCTGCGGGTCATCTCGGCCACCAGCCGTGATCTCGATGCCGAGATTGCCGCCGGTCGGTTCCGGCAGGAACTTTACCACCGTCTGAACGTGGTGCCGATTGCGGTGCCGTCGTTGGAGGAGCGTCGCGAAGACATTCCGGTACTGGCGAAACATTTCATTGAGATGTTCAATCAAGCGCAGGGGCTGCCGCTGCGGGTGCTGTCAGAAGATGCGATTGCCCTGATGCAGACCATGCGCTGGCCGGGCAACGTGCGCCAGCTGCGCAATCTGATCGAACGGGTGTTGATCCTGGGGGATGGCAACGGGCCGATTGAGG
Organism: Thalassobius sp. MITS945101; assembly: GCF_047123305.1. Classification (GTDB taxonomy): domain Bacteria; phylum Pseudomonadota; class Alphaproteobacteria; order Rhodobacterales; family Rhodobacteraceae; genus Thalassobius. The sequence goes on along the minus strand of NZ_CP138918.1, from coordinate 3,380,124 downwards.
CGAAGGAACTGCCGGGCTCGGGTGAACAGGGCGGTGATGATGATCAGGTGGTGCTGACCGGCACATTGGCCACGCTGCCCTTGCGCGAAGCACGTGAGGTGTTTGAACGCGAATATCTGCTGACCCAGATCAATCGTTTTGGCGGCAATATCAGCCGCACCGCCAATTTTGTGGGTATGGAGCGTTCAGCGCTGCACCGTAAGCTGAAGTCGCTGGGGGTTGTGACCTCCAACAAATCCGGCGCGCGGGTGGCGACGGTCGACAAAGACGCCAGCGAGCCCGAGAACGCCTGATCAGTCTGTCAGCTATATGCTGCGCGCCGGCCATGACGCGCGCAGCACTGTGCCGTTGCGGACTTACCCTGGATGGGCAATCCGCAAGGCGCCGCCTTTGACCCGGACCACGCAGCTGTTGGGGGTGATGTTGGTCATTTTGGCGGGCACCGACAGGGCTTGGCCGTCTTCGCAGCTGGGCAGTGAAATTTGCTGATAGCCCTTGTCCAGCATACATTGCAGCGCCACCCGATCACGCAGTTCCTCGTTGGGGTCTACGGTGTAGGGTTCTGGTTTGGTCCAATAGGTTTCGGTGATGCAATTGCCCGCGTGATCGCAGATGGTGCGCTTTTCCTGCCGGGGTGGTGTGAACAGGATCTGGGTTTCCACCGGGGCTTCGCGCAGGGCAATGACGTCACAGCGGGTCATATCGGCGTCCCGTTCGCCAAAGCTTTTGCCTGCCTGATGGTAGAGCGTGTAGTTACAGCCCGCCAGGGCGATGAAAAATGAGGCGGCGATCAATGCGAATCGTTGCATGTATGTCTCCTTAAATCCCCCATAGGCTGTCGCTTGCCGAGGCAGAAGACAATTCAATTGACCGTCAGCCCGCCCCATGCGATGCAAAGCGCCTGATTTAAGGGGAAATCGGGATGAAGGTTATCATCTGCGGGGCAGGTCAGGTGGGTTGGCAAATTGCCCGCCATCTGTCGGGTGAAAAGAACGACGTCACCGTGGTCGACAACAACGCCGATCTGGTGCGCCGCGCCACAGATACGCTTGATGTACAGGGGATTGCGGGCTTTGCCTCTTATCCGGATGTGCTGGATCAGGCGGGGGCGCGGGACGCCGATATGATCATCGCCGCGACCCACTCCGATGAGGTCAATATGGTGACCTGTCAGGTGGCGCATTCGGTGTTTGCCATTCCGCGGAAAATCGCCCGTCTACGCTCGCAAAGCTATCTGACCGCGATCTATTCCGACCTTTACCGCCGTGACCACATGCCAATTGATGTGGTGATCAGCCCCGAACGCGAGGTTGCCGAGGCGGCGCTGCAGCGGATTGCCTCTCCTGCGGCCTTTGACACCGAGAAGTTTCTGTCCGGCAAAGCGCATCTGTTGGGGATCACCATCGAAGAGGACTGCCCGGTGGTGAATACCCCGTTGCGGCAGCTGAACGATCTGTTTTCGACCCTGCGCGCCATTGTGGTTGGCATCCGCCGCGACGGACGGCTGTTTGCGCCTGAACCAAGCGATCAGATCTTTGTGGGCGATGATTGCTACGTTTTCACCGTGAACGAAGACATCAACCGCACGATGGAGATCTTTGGCAAAGAGACCAAGAAACAAGAGCGGGTGGTGATTGTTGGCGGCGGCAATGTCGGGCTGGCGGTTGCGCGCTCGTTGGAGGAACGGGCCGAACGGGTGCGGGCCAAAGTCGTAGAGCGCAACCGTAAGATCGCCGAGAAAGCCGCTGATATTCTTGAGAAAACCATTGTTCTGCATGGCGACGGTCTGGACGTTTCGCTGTTGGCTGAGGCCAATATCGACCGTGCCGATGCGGTGCTTTGTGTGACCGATGATGACAAGACCAACATGCTGGCGGCGGTGCGCGCCAAGGCCGAAGGCTGTCCGATGGCAATTGCGCTGATCAACGACCCGACCCTGGTGCCGATGATGGCACCGCTGGGCATTGACGCCTATGTGAACCCGCGCTCAACCACCGTTAGTTCGATCCTGCGCCATGTCCGCCACGGCAAAGTGCGTGCGGTTTACTCCATCGGGGACGCTGAGGCTGAGATGATCGAGGCGGAGGTGCTGTCAACCTCCCCCATCGCGGGCCGCAAAATCCGCGATATTGAGTTTCCCGAAGGTGTGCTGGTGGGCGGCGTCCTGAAAGGCGACAAGGTTCACAAACCGCTGGCCGACACCCGCATCGATGAGGGCGACGTTGTGGCGCTGTTCTCTTTGGCCTCGGATGTGCCCGAGGTGGAGCGCCTGTTGCAGGTCTCCATCGATTTCTTCTAAGCGCGCGTTGCCATGTGGGCGGGCCTCCTGAAACAACCTCTGTTCCTGCTGCTGTCGGGCATCGCGGCGCTGTCGATGTTGGTGCCGGCCAGCTTTGCTTTTGCACTGGGGTCTGATGCGGAGGGGCGGGCCTTTCTGCAATCGGGGTTTCTGGGGCTGATCTTTGTAGTGCTGATCGGGCTGGTCCGGGCCGCCAAGCCGCGGCGGCGTGGCGAGATGGGGAACTTGCTGGCGCTGTTTGCTGCCCTGGCGTTGCTGCCGTTGTTTCTGGCGTTGCCGTTTTACGAGGCGCTGCGTACCACCTCTTATCTAAACGCCTATGTCGAGATGGTGTCCGCCCTGACCACCACCGGCGCGGCGCTGTTTGATGCCGATCGCCTCAGCGCGACGTTGCATCTGTGGCGCGGGCTGGTCGGCTGGATGGGCGGGGCGCTGATCTGGGTGGCGGCCGCCGCCATCCTGGCGCCCTTGAACCTTGGTGGATTTGAAGTCACCGCCACCGCTGAGCCTGGCCAAAGCGACCTGCTGCATGGCCGCTTTGAACGCGCCGATCCGCAGCGCCGCATCATCCGTGTTGCGGCGCAGTTGTTACCGATCTATGCCGGGCTGACGCTGGCGCTTTGGGTCATGCTGACAATCACCGGCGACCGCCCGCTTGTGGCCTTGATCCATGCCATGTCGGTGCTGGCCACCAGCGGCATCACCCCGCTTGATGGTGCTGGCGATGCCCGCGCTGGGGTGCCAGGCGAAGCGATCACCGCGCTGTTCATGCTGTTTGCCCTGTCGCGGCTAACCTTTTCCACCGACACCATCACCACAGCACGGCGTGGCCTGCATGAGGATCCGGAGTTCCGGCTGGGCCTTGTTCTGGTCATCAGCGTGCCACTGATCCTGTTCCTGCGGCATTGGGTGGCGTCCTACAGCATGGAAGAAGAGCAAAATCTGGTGCTGGCCCTGCGCGCACTCTGGGGTGGGCTGTTCACCACGCTGTCTTTCCTGACCACCACCGGATTTGAAAGTGTTGAATGGGAAACCGCACGCAGCTGGTCCGGTCTGGAAACGCCGGGGCTGATTTTTCTTGGGCTGGCGCTGATCGGCGGCGGGGTGGCGACCACGGCGGGGGGCGTCAAGCTCCTGCGGGTCTGGGCACTGTATCTTAACGGTCTGCGTGAGATGGAGAAGCTGGTGCATCCGTCCTCGGTGGGGCGGGCCCATGGGATGAGCCGTCGGATCCGGCGTCACGGGGCGTTTATTGCCTGGATCTTCTTTATGCTGTTTGCCCTGTCGATGGCGGTGTTCACCATGATCTTTGCCGGGTTTGGAGCGGATCTGGAGGCGGCGATTGTGCTGGCCATTGCGGGGCTGTCGACCACTGGCCCGCTGATCACCCTGGCCTCGGACCAGGCCATCCCCCTTGCCAGCCTTGCGCCGCTGGCCAAACTTGGCTTTGTGGCCGCAATGGTGCTGGGCCGGCTGGAGATGCTGGCGATCATTGCGCTGATCAGCTCGGACATCTGGCGTCGCTAAAACGCCCGACATGGTCGCGCATCGGCCACAGTGGCTTCTGCGAAGATACGGTGTTGATTTTTGGGGTGGAAACTCGCTCCAGCCCGCGACATAGTGTGACCTATTGACGAACAGGGACGCCGGAAAAGCGGCAAAATAAAAAAAGGTAACCATAAATGGCTTCCGATAAACAGAACCTGCAAGACGCCTTTCTGAACCACACACGGAAATCCAAAATTCCAGTCACCATCTTCCTGATCAACGGCGTAAAGCTGCAGGGGGTGATTACCTGGTTTGACAATTTCTGTGTGCTCCTGCGCCGTGACGGCCAGTCGCAGCTTGTCTACAAACACGCGATTTCGACGATCATGCCGTCACAACCCATCAACCTTTACGATGGTGAAGAGTCCTAATTGGAAACACATGAACGGATCGCGACCCGTGCCTGGGTGCTGCATCCCGATCTGAAATCCGACAAAAACCGCCGTGGAGCAGACTACGCCTTGGAAGAGGCGATCTCGCTTGCGGCGGCTTTGCCCGATCTGGAGGTGGTTGGATCCACCAAGGTGCCGCTGCCCCGCGCGCATCCCGGATATCTGTTTGGCTCCGGTAAGATCGAGGAATTGAAGCAACTCCTTAAGGCAAATGAGGTCGAGTTGGTGCTGATCGACGGGCCGGTGACGCCCGTGCAGCAACGCAATCTTGAAAAGGCCTGGAAGGTCAAACTGCTGGACCGCACCGGTCTGATCCTCGAGATCTTCTCGGATCGGGCCCGCACCCGCGAAGGGGTGTTGCAGGTGGAAATGGCGGCGCTGAGCTATCAGCGCACCCGCCTGGTGCGGGCCTGGACCCACCTGGAGCGCCAGCGGGGTGGTTTGGGATTTGTCGGTGGCCCCGGCGAAACCCAGATCGAGGCCGACCGCCGCGCTATCGACGAACAGCTGGTGCGGCTGCGCCGCCAGCTGGACAAGGTGGTAAAAACCCGCGAGCTGCACCGGGCTGCCCGCGCCAAAGTGCCGTTTCCGGTGGTGGCTCTGGTTGGCTACACCAACGCCGGCAAATCCACCCTGTTCAACCATCTGACCGGCGCCGAGGTGATGGCCAAAGACATGCTCTTTGCCACGCTGGACCCGACCATGCGGCGGGTCGATCTGCCCGACAACGGGCCAGAGGTGATCCTCAGCGACACAGTGGGCTTTATCTCGGATCTGCCGACCGAATTGGTCGCCTCCTTCCGCGCCACACTGGAAGAGGTGCTGAGCGCCAACCTGATCCTGCATGTGCGCGACATCGCCCACCCCGAAACCGAGGGGCAGTGCGCAAACGTGCTGTCGATTATGGAAAGCCTTGGTGTGGGCGAAGATACCCCGGTGCTGGAGGTCTGGAACAAGATCGACCTCCTGGATGAGGACACCCGCGCCGTGATGCACGAACGGGCGGACCGCGAAGAGGCGATCTTTGCCATCTCTGCCATCACTGGCGAAGGTCAGGGTAAACTGCTGGAGGCGGTGCAGGCCAAACTGGCCTCGGAGACCCACGAAAGCCAGCTGAGCCTGAGCTTTGCCGAAGGGCGCAAACGGGCCTGGCTGTTCCAGGAGGATCTAGTGGCGCATGAAGAGCAGACCGAAACCGGTTTTGACCTCACCGTGCGCTGGACCGCCCGTCAGGAAAAACGCTTCCGCGATCTTTAAAGTCTGTGAATCAAAAGGTGCGCGCCTCAGCGGCGCGCGCTTCCTGCCTCGGCCTGACGGCCTCAGTTTTTTTTGAGTATTTGGGCAAGGCGAAAGCCGTTTTCATCTTGCCCAAAATACTCATTTTCCAAACCTTACAGCGCAGCTCCACTTAGTTGGCAGGGCGCAGCACTGTCACCCCAACGGCGGCAGCGCGGGCGAGATCCTGGTCCAGTGACATCGGGATATACTCGCCCCGTCGCCACAGCTCGCCCAGGTCGTCATAGTAGCGCGACAGGAAATGGCCGGACTGGCCGGTGGCGGTGACAAAGACCGAACTGTCAGGATCGGCAAAGTCATAGACCCCGCGGTAGCCCGCGCCGTGGATGTTCTGGAACGGATCTGCGCCACGTCCCGCAGCCAACCCGCGCATCAGGGTGTGATCGCCCCCCGAGGTGGATTGGCGGATGTTCACAAAACTGCGCAGCAGCGGCACTTCGCCCAGCACCGGATGGTCATGTGCCGCCTGATGGGCATCGCCCCATTGCAGGCTTTCCAGCGCCTGGCCGTAGCGTTCGTCGATCCACAAAAGCGCATCATCCAGCGCCAGCCGCGCCATATCGGTGCAGCTTTCGACGGGTGCGGACTGGATCACGTCACACCATGCGCTGGCGCCGTTGACGTCTTTGTAGACCCGTTCGATGAACAGTGGTTCCACTTGCGTATATTGGTCTGCCAGCGGGCCCAGATCGTCGCGGATCAGACGATCCTGCAAGGCACGGACCCAAGCTGCATAGAGCAGTGGTTCGGGCAGGTGTTCGTTCATTTCGCCGTTCCAATTAGCCAGCAGCGCCAGCGCCCGTTGCCGTTGCCGTTCCGGTGTGCCATCAGGTGCGGCTTCGCCGGTGAACCACAGATCGGCGCCGATCAGCGGCAACAGTGTGCGGGCGGCGGGGCTGACGGTGTCGAGCTGGGTTTCAATGAAACTGTCACGGGTGTGGACCTGACGGCTTTGCATCAGCCGGGTCCAGCGTTGGATGCGCTGGGTATCGCCCCAGTCATAGCTGACGTGCAGCGGGAAGGGGCGATCGACGACCTTGTTGTTGGTGTTGCCGATAATGCCGCCGATCGGGTTCACAAACTCGGGGTTGGCGGCATAGGAGTGGCTGCCTTGCCAGCGGTTTTCGCGGATCCATCCGGGCGAGGGCATCCGGCCCCTGCTTTGGTGGGCGGCGTTGCGGCGGGGCATCTTGCCCAACGTTTTCAGCGCAATCTGATCCCCGTCCACCAGCACCATGTTCAGCGATGGGGCTACCATATCGCGGCCTGCTGCAATCGCTTCCTGCACGGTTTGGGCATACATGATGTTGACGGCGGCGCTGGTCGACCTGTCTTCTGTGGACAGGGCTGTCCAGGCCACGGTGGCAACATGGCCTTTGGGGGTGATGGTGCCGAGATCCTGAAAACTGGCGGGCAGCACCGGGCCATTGTCGCTCCACCGCAGGGTCAGGGTGACCGGTTTGGCCTCTGCCACATCGAGGATGGTCTTGCGGGTGCGGAAGGGTTTGTAGCCCTCCGGGGTGCGGTATTCCTCGGGGTTTTCGGGATTCAGCGCCTCGACATAGACGTCCTGATCATCAAGGTAAGACGCGGTGATGCCCCAGCCCAAGTTCTCTGACCGGCCCGACAGGACCGCTGGGATGCCCGGAATTGTTGCGCCGATAACGCCGCCTTGTTGCAGTTCCAGCCGCGCCAGATACCAGCTGCCCGGGGCGGCAAAGCCCATATGCGGATCACTGGCCAGCAACGTGCCGCCCGCGGCAGAGCGGCTGGCCGCTGCCCCCCAGGCGTTGGAAGCGCCCGAGAAAGGCGCACGGGTGAAAGGGGACAGCGGGTGCTGCGGCAGCGGCGAGGTCTCGGTGAAACGGGGCAGCTCTGCGTCCAGCAGGTCGGCGTAGCGGGGCAGGGCGGCAATGCCTGCCCCCGGCGCGTCAGGAAGGATATCCAGCAGCCGGGGGGCGTTGATCAGCAAGGAGGTCCGTGCCCGCAGCACCTCGCTGTCCACATGGCCGGTGAGGCGCAGCGCCATCAGTTTCACCATCGCAACCGAGTCCGCAGGCTGCCACGGCGCCACCGGCATGTTGAACAGGAACATCTCAGGCGCGCCACGGCCCAAAGCGCTCTGGTTGATCTCATCCAGACGGGCGTTCACCCCGTTGGCGTAGGCTTTCAGCGCCATCTGTGTGCGCGCATCCTGCTGCGCCACCGACTCCTGCGCCAAAGTGTAAAGGTCCAGCCGCCGCATCAGCGTGTCGATCTCGACGGTGCGGGGGCCAAACACTTCGGACAGGCGGCCTTGTACGGTCCGGCGCAGGGTCATCATCTGCCACAACCGGTCCTGCGCATGGGCATAGCCGAGGCCGAAGAAAACATCGGCATCCGAAGCCCCCAGAATATGGGGCACATTGGCATTGTCGCGCACGATTTCCAGCGGGGCCGAGAGGCCCGCAACCTGCAGCTCTTTGTCATAGTCAGGCAGCGACCGTGAAGCGAGGAAATAGATCCCCAGCATGGTCAAAACCGCCACAGCGATCAGCGCGCCGGTCAATCTCATCAACCATTTGAATACGAATGCCATTCCGCCACCCTGTTCACTCTTGCCTTTGTCGCGCTAGCTAGCCACAAACCAAGAGAAACACAAACACCGAGGGGGTAAAAATGGCAAAAGTAGCATTTCTCGGCCTAGGCGTGATGGGCTATCCGATGGCCGCGCATCTGGCAAAGGCCGGCCATGAGGTCACGGTCTACAACCGCACTGCAGCAAAGGCGGAAAAATGGGTGGCCGAACATGGCGGCGCAATGGGGCTTACCCCGCGCGCAGCGGCGGAAGATGCTGAGTTTGTCATGGCCTGTGTCGGCAATGACGACGACCTGCGTTCGGTCTGTCTGGGGGCGGATGGCGCCTTTGCTGGCATGGCGGAAAACACTATCTTTGTGGATCACACCACGGTCAGCGCCAAAGTGACCGAGGAGTTGTATGCGGAGGCCAAAGGTCAGGGCATTGCCTTTGTCGACGCGCCGGTTTCAGGCGGGCAGGCCGGGGCCGAAAACGGCCAGCTGGTGGTGATGTGCGGCGGCGACCAGGCTGATTATGACAAGGCAGAGGCGGTGATCGATGCCTATGCCAAACTGTGCAAACGTCTGGGGGACAGCGGCGCGGGGCAGAAAACCAAGATGGTGAACCAGATCTGCATTGCCGGTCTGGTTCAGGCCCTGTCCGAAGGTCTGAATTTCGCCGAGAAAGCCGGTCTTGACGCCCGTGAGGTGGTCGAGGTGATCGGCGGCGGCGCGGCTGGCAGCTGGCAGATGGTGAACCGCGTCGGCACGATGGCGGATGACGAATTTGAACACGGCTTTGCCGTTGACTGGATGCGCAAGGATCTGGGCATTTGCCTCGACACGGCAGATGAGATTGGCGCCTCGCTGCCTGTCACTGCTGTGGTGGACCAGTTCTACAAGGACGTCCAAGCCCTCGGCGGCGGCCGCTGGGATACCAGCAGCCTGATCAAACGTCTGCGCGCGCTGTCCTGAACAGGCGCAGGTTTGAGGATACCAAAAGGGGCCACCGGGCCCCTTTTTTACTTGCCTCTCAATGTCCCGCCGTTTTGGAAAACAGGTTGATCACCACAATCCCGGCCAGGATCATCGCAATTCCCAGCACCGCCGGCCAGTCGAGTTTCTGGCCAAAGACCAGATAGCCGATGATGGCAATCAACACGATGCCCAGCCCGCTCCAGAGCGCATAGACCACGCCAACCGGCAGGGTTTTCAATGTCAGCGACAGCAGCCAGAAACTGACCCCATAGGCCAGCACCACAACAACCGAGGGCAAGAGCCGCGAAAACTGCTGGCTGGCTTGCAGGGCTGAGGTGCCAATGGTTTCCGCCGCCACAGCCAGCAACAGGATCAGATAGGTCTTGGGCATGGGGAGGCTCCGTGGGTCAGGTGGCGATATACCAGTCTTTGCGATGGTTTACGGCAATGGTCAGGTTGATAACCACCGCCCCCAACAGAGAATAGAGCACAAGCGGCAGGTCAATCACAAAAAGCGCCGCGGTAAAGACACAGAGGTCAAACATCAGCTGGGTGTACCCGGCGCGAAAGCCGGATTTGTCCTGCAGAAAAAGCGCCAGAATGCCCACGCCGCCCAGGGACGCCCCGTGTCGGAACAGCGCCAGCAGCGCCGCGCCGGTGATCATCCCGATCAACACCACACCCAGCAGCGGATCCAAGGTATCAAAGCGAACATGGTCAGGCATCACCTCGGAAATTACCGACAAGAGCCCCACCGCCACAAAGGTCTTGAGCGTAAACCGCCACCCCATGCGCCGGATCGCCAGCCAATAAAACGGCAGATTCACCACAAAGAACACCAGCCCGAAACTGTACCCCGTCACATAGGAAATCAGCACCGCCAGCCCGGCAGTCTGGCCGGTGACCAAACCCAGATGGGTCAGCATCACCAGCCCGAAAGCGGCCATGGAACTGCCAAAAAGCAGCCCCTGTGCGTCAGCAAGCAATGTGTGTTTGTGCGGGTCGGGATCGTTCAGAAAAGCCATGCCTCTCCATGCCGCATTGCAGCGGAGAACGCCAGAGCGACAAAGCCCCGCAGGTTCTTCTTGGTGCAAATATCCCGGGGTTTGGGGCAGCGCCCCAATCTGATGCCAAAGAAAAACGCGCCCCCGTTGTCGGAGGCGCGTCTTAATCACGTAGCGTTACGGTTTAACCCGCCAGCGCTTTGTTCAGGTTCTCATCGATCTTCTCAAGGAAGCCCATGGTGGTCAGCCAGCCCTGATCAGGGCCCACCAGCAGCGCAAGGTCTTTGGTCATATGGCCGGTCTCCACGGTCTCAACGATGACGCGCTCCAGCGTTTCTGCAAAGGCGCGCAGGGCGACGTTCTGATCCAGTTTGGCGCGGTGCTTCAAGCCGCCGGTCCAGGCAAAGATTGAAGCGATCGAGTTGGTCGAGGTGGCTTCCCCCTTCTGGTGCTGGCGGTAGTGGCGGGTCACGGTGCCGTGGGCTGCTTCGGCCTCCACGATGCGTCCATCCGGTGTCATCAGCTGCGAGGTCATCAGCCCAAGCGAGCCAAAGCCCTGTGCCACGGTGTCGGACTGCACGTCGCCATCGTAGTTCTTACAGGCCCAGACAAACTTGCCGTTCCACTTCATGGCGCAGGCAACCATATCGTCGATCAGGCGGTGTTCGTACCAGATGCCTGCCTTCTTGAACTGCTCTTCGAACTCTTCTTCATAGACCTTCTGGAACAGGTCTTTGAACCGGCCGTCATAGGCTTTCAGGATGGTGTTCTTAGTCGACAGGTAGACCGGCCAGCCAAGGTTCAGACCGTAGTTGAACGAGGCACGGGCGAAATCCATGATCGAGCTGTCGAGGTTATACATTGCCTGATAGACACCTGCGGAAGGTGCGTCATAGACCTCGCGTTCGATCACGGTGCCGTCTTCGCCGACAAATTTCATCGACAGTTTGCCAGCACCGGGGAAGGTGAAGTCAGTGGCTTTATACTGGTCGCCAAAGGCGTGGCGGCCGATGACGATGGGCTGGGTCCAGCCCGGCACCAGACGCGGCACGTTGCGGCAGATAATGGGTTTGCGGAAGACAACGCCGCCCAGAATGTTGCGGATGGTGCCGTTGGGGCTGCGCCACATCTGTTTCAGGCCGAACTCTTCAACCCGCGCTTCGTCCGGGGTGATGGTGGCACATTTCACCGCCACGCCAACCTCTTTGGTTTTTTCGGCGGCATCGATGGTGATCTGGTCGTCAGTGCGGTCGCGTTCTTCGATGCCCAGATCGTAGTAGAGCAGATCGAGATCGAGATAGGGCAGGATCAGTTTGTCTTTGATAAACTGCCAGATGATACGGGTCATTTCATCGCCGTCCATTTCGACGATGGGATTTTCAACCTTGATTTTCGACATATGAGGAGCTTTCGTACCTGAATGAGTGCGATGTTCTGTCGCTGTCATACAGGAAAACTCTGAGAATGGCAATTACGGTATGCAACAGTATACCGCAACTTTGTTGCGCGCCGGATTTAGGTTAACCCGACGCGCTGTTGGTTTAGGCGGCGCACATCCGCTTGCTCAAGCGCTTACTCTGCTGCCTGCGCATTCATCTGCACCTCGGCGCGTTGCATCCAGAGCAGTGTCAGCAAGGCAAAGGCAGCCGTAACCCCGACACCAATGGTCAGCGGCAGTGGGGTGCCGTTGAACAGCAGGCCCACTGGTGCCGCCAGGCCGGCACCGATCACTGTGGAGACGCCGCCCGCCACTGAGGCCGCCGTGCCAGCAATATGGCCCATCGGCTCCATCGTGATGGCATTGAGGTTGCCCAGCGTCAGGCTGATCTGAAGGAAGATTGTCGTGCTCCAGGCCACAAAGATGTAGAACCCCGTGCCTTCCGGCAGCCCATTCAGCCACAGGAGTGTCATGCCGGTGGCCAGGAACACCTGCGCACCAACGGCCAGCGTGGCCAGACGGCGCATGCCCACCCGCATCACCAGCCAGGCGTTCAGCAGGCTGCCCGCGCCGGAAATCAGCGCCATGGCGGCAAACCAGAAGTGGAAAGTGTCGGCGCGGTCAAAGACCTTGTCAAACACCGGCTGGATCAGGCTGATTTCCATGAACAGCATCCCGAAACACAGGGATTGCGCCAGAATGGACAGGCGCACCGTCGGATGGCGCATCATCTCGCCAAAGGCTTCGCCAAGGGCTTTCAGGCGCAGCGGGCGGCGGTTTTCAGGCGCCAGTGATTCCGGCTGCCGCAGGCCCAGCCACAGGCAGGAGATCAGCGAGAACACCACAAAGGCCAGGAAAATGCTGCGCCAGCCAGCAACGGCGATAATGCCTGCCCCCAGCATCGGCGCAATGGCTGGCACCAGTGTGAACACCATCATGGCAAAGCTCATGATCCGTGCCATATCGCGCCCCGAATATAGGTCCCGCACCAGCGCCAGTGCGGCAATCCGCGGCGCGGCTGCGCCCAGTCCCTGCAGGACCCGCGCAAGCAACAGCATCTCCATGCCCTGGGCCACGGTGGCATAGGCGGCAGCGGCGATATAGATCACTGCGCCTCCCAAAATGACCGGTTTACGGCCAAAAGTGTCCGACAGCGGGCCGGTAAAGAAGGTGCCCAGCCCCATGCCCAGCACAAAGGAGGTCAGTACCAGCTGTGCCTTGTTCACATCATTGGGGCTCAGCTCGGCGGCGATCTCGGGCAGGGCGGGCAACATCGAGTCGATCGAGAAGGCGATGGTGGCAAAAAGCATCGCCAACAGGGCAATAAACTCCGCACGGGAGAGTCGTTTGGGGTCAGACATCGTCATACTTTCTAATGAAGGGCAGCGCGGGTCAGAAAGGACCGGCGCACCCCGAAACTCGCCTCGAAATTGCGAGGCACAAAGCAGGCTAACACGTCGGGGTGCATACCCGCGACACGTGCAAACTACGGTGGGCCCGCGGAGCGTTTACTGCAGGACCTGCCTAATTGGCGTTAGCTTGGCGGTTCACCAGCGGCATCAACCGCCTTGTCACTTGCGGCCTGGGTGTGGGTCTCGATGATCTCATCAATCACCTTGAGCCACAGATCGGTCTGCTGGGCACCGGGCACCGCGTGCTGGCTGGCGACGATGAATGTCGGCACCGAGTTGACACCCATCTGGCGCACCGAGGCATCCCGCGCCTTGATCTCTTCCACGTCTGATGGGCCTTCAAGCAGGCGCCGCACAACCGAGGCATCCATGCCCACCCCGTCAGCAATATCCGAAAGCACATCGGCATCGCCGATATCGCGTCCGTCGATGAAATAGGCCTTGAACAGGGCGTTCACCACTTCGGTCTGTTTGCCCTCCAGCCCGGCCCAATGGATCAGACGATGGGCGTCCAGCGTGTTCGGCGTGACCGAGATACCTTCCAGATTGATCTCCAGCGCGGCCTGATCGGCGTGCTGTTGCACCGGCAGATAGGCCTTCACCGCCGCTTCCTGCCCACCAAACTTGCCTTCCAGATAGGCGCGGCGGTCCATGCCACCAGCGGGCATTTCAGGGTTCAGCTGAAACGGGTGCCATTCGATCACAAACGGATGGCCGGGACGCTGCGCCAGGGCGCGGTCGAGATAGGTTTTGCCAATGTAGCACCAGGGACAAATCGGATCCGACAGGATGTCGAGCTTTACCGCGGTTTCCATGTTTTCAAGACCAGTCATCGCGGGCGCTCCCTCTGCAGTTCTGCTGTGCTGAATTCGCAAGTCGTGGGTCACTAAACTGTTTCGTTCGGAAAGTGAAGCTGCATGAATGCACAGGCAGCTTCACTTATTTGCGAGGCTCAGCTGGGCGGTTGTTTCAGCGGTTGTTGCGATAGAGCGCCTGCAGGGCTTTGCGCGACAGCTTGCCATTGGGATTGGTGGGCAGGGCCTCAAGATGCACCCAAATCCGGGGCTGTTTATACTGCGCCAGTCGTTCTTTGGCGAAGTTGGAAAGCACATCATTTTCAATCGGTTCTGCGGCAGTATAAAAGCAGGCAATGAGGCGCGTGTCGGCCTTCACTTCCACATCCGTCACCCCCAAGGCGGTCACCCCGGGCAGATCCGCCAAGGCCGCCTCCACCTCCAGTGGTGAGACGCGGTAGCCGCCAGCGTTCATCATGTCGTCCCCACGACCCGCATAATTGATCTGCCCGTCGGGCTGCATAACGCCGTGATCGCCGGTCTGGAACCAGTCGCCAGTAAACCGTGCCGCGGTGGCCTCAGCGGCGCCGAAATACCCTAACATCAGACCCGGGTCTGTGCAGTGAATGCAAATTTCACCCTCTTCTCCGTGTTTTACGGCACCATGTTCATTTCGGATCGCAACCCGTCGCCCGCGTTGCGGACGCCCCAGACTGCCCTCGATTGCAGGGCGCAAAGGACTGGCTGAGATGAAGGTCGAACATTCCGACATGCCGTAGGCTTCGTAAATTTTCTTGCCGCCGGTGGCTTTGCACCAGGATGCGCGCAGGCTTTCCGACAGTTTTTCACCGGCTGCCATTCCGTGCCGAAACGCAGGCAGGTCTAGCGTGCTGTGCTGCTGCAAGATCTTGCGGTAAACCCCCGGCGCTGCTGCAAAAAGTGTCGCTTCGTGGTCGTGCAGAAGCTTGGGCAGCTGATCTAGTGCAACCCCTTCGGCGGGGATCAGGGCGGTTGCGCCAACAGACCACGGGTCCATCAACCCGGTGCCAAGTGTGAAGGTCCAGTTGAACGCACCCGCGTGGAGCAGCCGGTCCTCCTGATGCAGGCCGTACCAGCCCTGATGCATCATCCGTCGCGCCCAAATCGCGCGATGGGCATGCATCACCGCCCGCGGCGTGCCAGAGGTGCCGGAGGTGTAGATGATATAGGCAAGCCGCTCGGGATCGCCCATGTCATAAGCGGCCGGCGCGAGGGTGCGCATTTCCGCAAGCTCGGAGGTGGTCACAATCTCACCCCCCTCCGGACAGGCCACGGCAGGGTCACGCAGCACCGCCCGCGGCGACAGCTGCGTCCCCATTTTGGCCACCTCAGCCTCGGTCAGCATCGCCGACGTTGGCACCGGCACCAACCCCACAGCAATGGCTCCAAGGTAAGCAATCGGGAAATCCACCGTATTGCCCAGCCGCATCAACAGGATGTCGCCGGGCTGATAACCGCGCGCCAACAGCCCCGCACCGGTTCCCAGCACCGCCTGTTTCAACGCTTTGAAGCTCCAGCGTTCCACGTGATCGGGGGACAGCACGGCAAGGGCGCATTTGTCCGCCAGCCGGTCGGCCTCGGCCAGCACATGTGCCGCTAGATTAAAGGGCGTGGGGCAGGGCGCAAAGGCGCCTTCGTCGAAAACTGCTTGCATGGTTTCGGGATACGCAGTGGCAAGCCGCGTTGCAAGATGCGACGCAGCGGCGTATGACAGCGACATGACAGAACATCTGCCTCAAGGATCGATCGTTCAGATCGCGCGGGAAAACGGCAATCAGGAAAGCCCTGAACCGTTGGATCTGCCCAACCGCGTGCGTGAGCTGCGCAAATCACGCGGGTTGACGCTGGAACAGGCCGCCGGTCAGGCGGGGCTGGCGCGTTCAACCCTGTCAAAGATCGAAAACGGTCAGATGTCGCCCACCTATGAAGCGCTGAAGAAACTGGCCACCGGTCTGGAAAT
Source organism: Thalassobius sp. MITS945101 (assembly GCF_047123305.1). GTDB lineage: Bacteria > Pseudomonadota > Alphaproteobacteria > Rhodobacterales > Rhodobacteraceae > Thalassobius. Next base: position 3,364,408 of record NZ_CP138918.1, on the reverse strand, counting down.
CTCGGTGCCGCAGCTGTTTACCCCGCCAAGCCGTGAAAAGGTCAACGGACGCATGGCCCTCACGCGCAACGAAGAAGGCGCCGGCCACGCCACCGCCACCTATGAACATGAGATGCTGGGCGGCAGCCTGACCAAGAAACACATGCTGCCCTACCGCGCCCGTGTCCGGGCCCGCTCAATGGACGAGTTCGACGGCTGGGTGCGCCATGACGGTGAAGAGTTCCTCTATGTGCTGACCGGTGTGGTGCGGCTCTACACTGAGTTTTACGAACCGGTTGAAATGCGCCGCGGCGACAGCGCCTATTACGATGCCACCATGGGGCACAATGTGATCTCCCTCAGTGCCGAGGATGCCACCATCCTTTGGGTCACCTCGCTGGTTTAATCGAATTGGGGGCGTTGCCCCCGCGCCTCTGGCGTTCCCCCAGAGTAGTTTTGGCAAGATGAAACGCGGCTTTCTTCTTGGGTCAAATATCCCCGCCGGAGGCGGAACCCGCTTAGGGGTTGTAACAAAAAGCGGCCCCGAAGGGCCGCCTGTGCACTGCAATTACACGATTTGCTCAGAACCAGCCCTGTACCCGGCGTGAGCCGCCGGAGATATCCTGGCCGATGCCCTCTATTGTGGCGCAGCCAGCCAGGAGGGTGAGCGTTGCAATGACAAAGAGCTTTTTCATGGAGTTTACTCCTCAGACCACCACAGATCCGGCGTCCAGCCGATACGGTCCCCATAAATCGGGGTGTTTTGCGGGAATTGCAACTCTTTCCCGTGTGCAATCCGGCTGGGGCCACCGGCCCAGAGAGGGATGACGTAGCGGCCGGCCATCAACTGGCGGTCCAAGGCGCGGGTGGCGGCGGTGAAATCTTCGCTGCTGGCGGCGGTCAACATGGCGTTGATGGTGGCGTCGATCGCTTCGGATTTAACGCCCATCAGGTTGCGCGAACCTTCGATGTCGGCCTGTGCGGTGCCCCAGTAGAGGTTCTGCTCATTGCCCGGGCTTAGCGACAGGTAGCGCACATAGGGCATCATGTCGAAGTCCTGCTTGTCGCGGCGTTCGGCAAATTGGGCGTTGTCAACCTGGGTGATTTCCATCGTGATGCCCAGACGGCTGAGGGCTTCACGGTAGATCTCCATGATGGTCTGGGCCTCTTTGTCGCCCTGACGGATCACGGATTCAAAGGTGAACGGGCGGCCTTCACCGTCCATCATCTTGCCATCGGTGACGGTCCAGCCGGCCTCGGCCAGCAGGTCACTTGCCCGTTTGATGTCAGTGCGGTTGCGCGGGCTGGCATCCCCTTCGGGCAGGGTCAGGCCTTCGATGGTGCCGGGCAGCAGCTGGTCGCCGAAGCCTTGCAGCAGCTCCAGCGTTTTGCCTTCAGCGGCGCCGGGGCGCAGTCCGAGGTGTGAGTTGGAGAAATACGACCCGATGCGTTCCTGACGGCCGCCGGTTACCGTTTCATTCACATAGGTGAAGTTGAAAGCGGTGATCATCGCCTCGCGCACACGCCAGTCGGCAAAGACCGGCGAACGCGAATTCATCACATAGCCGACCATGCCGGTGGGCCGTTCATGACCCACTTCGGATTTGACAATCTCGCCGGATTGCACAGCGGGGAAATCATATTGGCTGGCCCATTTTTCCGCATTGCCTTCGCGGTAGAAGTTCAGCTCGCCCGCCTTAAAGGCTTCGAACAGCACTGCCTGATCGCCAAAGAACTCGATCCTCAGCTCGTCGAAGTTCGATGAGCCTTGTTTGAAGGCCAGATCCTTGCCCCAATAATCCGGGTTCCGCTTGAGCGAGACGTAGCGGCCGCCCTCATAGTCCTCAACCACATAGGGTGCCGAGGTCAGCGGGATGTCGTTCAGGTCACCGCCGGTCAGACCAATCTCTTCCCATTGGGATTTCTTCAGGATCGGGCGCATGCCGGCGATCAGCGCCAGCTCGCGGTCCTCGACGTTAAAGCTGATCTTTACAGAGCGGTCGCCGGTCTGTTCGATCTTGTCGACCTTGCCCCAGAAGCCGCGGTAGCGCGGGTGGCCTTCGGTACCAAGCGTTTCATAGGACCAAATCACATCCTCAACAGTGACCGGGCTGCCGTCGCTGAATTTTGCCTCAGGGCGCAGGGTGAACTCGACCCAGGAGCGGTCTTCGGGCACTTCGATGGATTCTGCCAGCAGCCCGTAAAGGGTGAAGGGTTCGTCCCAGCTGCGCCCCATGAGTGATTCGGAAATGAAGAACCGCAGCTGCCAAGGCACGGTGCCTTTGCGGATAAACGGGTTCAGAGAGTCGAAACCACCTGTGTTGCCTTCGACAAACGAACCACCTTGGGGTGCATTGACGTTTGCGTAAGGAAGTGCGGTGTAATCTGCCGGCAACGCTGGATCGCCGTACATTGCGATCCCGTGCTGTGGTTCCGCTTGTGCGGTGGAGGCCAACAAAACAAGTGCTGCGGCGCTGGTGGCCTGCTTCAATCGGGGGAAAATAACTGGTCGCATTCTGGCAACAATCCTACTCTGCCTTATTTTCTTTATACTTAGCCTAAAACGCGATTCATCTCATTACAATTTTTTAGCTTGGAAGCTGGCGGCGTTTTGCTTATAAAGGGGTTACTGCTCGATAGGTTTCTTGCCTGTATGAAACCTGCCTCAATAACTTTACGCCGGCCTTGTGCCGGCGTTTTTTTTTGGCTTTCTCTCAGGTTTTTCTGGATTTTACCCGGTCTCGGCCTGTTGCAGTTCAAAGGCGAATCATCCCCGTTTCGAACCCCATCTGCGTAGTTCTGCTGACTCGCATAGGGCCCGTTTGAGGGTTATGCTGCGCCTGCAAAACGATATTTCGACGCGAGGCAAGGGAAGAGCAGATGACATTGCAGGGCAAAACGGCGGTAATCACCGGATCGAATTCGGGGATTGGTTTGGGTGTGGCGCGGGAACTGGCGCGGGCCGGGGCCGATGTGGTGCTGAACTCTTTTACCGATCGCGATGAGGATCACGCGCTGGCCGCAGCGCTCGGCGAAGAGTTTGGCGTCACTGCACGCTACATTCAGGCTGATATGTCCAAGGCCGATGCCTGTCGCGCCCTGGTCGAAAAATCGGGCGCCTGTGACATCCTGGTCAACAACGCCGGTATTCAGCATGTTGCCCCGATCCCCGAGTTTTCTGCGGAAAAATGGGATGCCATCATCGCGATCAACATGTCCTCGGCGTTTCATACCACGGCGGCGGCGCTGCCGATGATGCGCAAGGCTGGTTGGGGCAGGGTGGTCAACATTGCCTCGGCCCACAGGTTGACGGCGTCGCCGTTCAAATCGGCCTATGTGGCGGCAAAACACGGTGTGGTGGGGCTGACCAAGGTGACGGCACTGGAAACCGCGCGGGAAGACATCACCTGCAACGCCATCTGTCCCGGCTATGTGGCCACCCCGCTGATCGAGGCGCAGATCCCCGATACAATGGCGAAGTACAACATGAGCCGGGAAGATGTGGTTGAAAAGATCCTGCTGGAACGCCAGCCCTCCAAACAGTTCGCCAGTGTTGAACAGGTGGGCGGCACCACGGTCTTCCTGTGCTCGGAGACGGCCAGCCAGATCACTGGCACCTCGATCTCGGTCGATGGCGGCTGGACGGCGCTGTAAGGATTTCTTTACCTCGGCGCAATATCAGGCCCATAGGCTGTGGCATATGGGGCAGTGACATCAGGCGGACAGGGCAATGACGGTCAAACGGATCAACTTGGCCCTTCAGGGCGGCGGTGCTCATGGCGCCTTTACCTGGGGTGTACTGGACCGGCTGCTGGAAGATGAGCGGCTGGAGATTGCAGGGATTTCGGGCGCGTCTGCGGGTGCGATGAACGGGGCTGCGTTGAAATCCGGTTGGGTTGAGGCGGGGCGTCGCGGTGCAAAAGAGCGGCTTGACTGGCTGTGGCAACAGTTGGGGGCGGTTCAGGATATGCGTCTGACCTCTTGGCTGACCGGGTTTGCCCCTGACACCGGCGCAATCAGTGCTGCAATGGAATATGCGCTGCCGTTCACTTTTGCGGAATCGCTGTCGCGCCTAACCTCGCCCTACAGTTTTGGACCGTTCTATCAGAACCCGTTGACCCCGGTGGCCGAGGCTTTTGATTACGACAAGGTCTGTGACAGCTGCGGTCCTGCTCTATTTGTCGGGGCAACCAATGTGCGCAGCGGCAAGGTGCGGATCTTCTCTGGCACAGAGATTTCGACAGAGGTTCTGCTGGCTTCGGCCTGCCTGCCAACGATGTTCCAGGCGGTGCAATTACGGGATCCCGAAACCGGCGAAGAAGAGGCGTTCTGGGACGGTGGATATTCCGGCAATCCAGCGCTTTTTCCGTTGTTTTACAGTGGCTTGCCAGACGATATTGTGGTGGTCAATATCAATCCGCTAGACCGCGCAGATCTGCCAGTGACCCCGCAGCAGATCAACAATCGGATCAATGAGATCAGCTTCAACTCCTCGCTGCTGCGCGAACTGCGGGTGATCGCCTATGCCCAGTCGCTGGATCTGGATCCCGATCGGCAGGATGGTTTGGCGCGGGCACGGGTGCATATGATTGCTGACAATGCTTTGATGAACGACCTGTCGGTGATGACCAAACTGGTGCCAAGCCCGGTGGTGCTGGCCCGGCTAAAGGCTGCGGGACGTCAGGCGGCGGAAACTTTCCTTGCCACCCATTTTGACGATCTCAATCAACGCAGTAGCGTGGATTTGCAGGCGATGTTCGACGACTAGGATCTGGGGTTATTTGGACGGCTTGCTGGGATCTTTGCCGTTGGGGTAGACCAACCCGGCCGAGATCACCAGTTTCGCCGCATCCTCCACACTCATGTCCAGCTCCATCACGTCTTTGCGTGGGAAGTAGAGCAGGAACCCAGAGGTTGGGTTTGGCGTGGTGGGCACAAAAATGCTGAGCAGGTCATTGTCATCCCCGCCCGCGCGCGCGGCCACCTCACCCTTGGCCTCGGTCGAGACAAAACCAATCGCCCAGATGCCTTTGCGCGGATATTCGATCAGGCAGGCGCGTTCAAACGACCGTTCGGATTGGGCAAAGACGGTTTCGGCGATCTGTTTGACACCGGAATAGATCGAGCGAACCACCGGCATTCGCCGCACCAGACTTTCGGCGAAGCGGATCAACGAGCGGCCCATCAGCCCTTTGGCCACCCAGCCAACCAACACCGTGAAGACCAGGAAGAACAGGATCCCGACGCCGCGCAGGTTGATGCCGATATAGGGTTCGGGTTTGAACCGTTCCGGCACCAGCGGTAGCACAAAGCCATCCACCCAGCCCGCAACGCTCCAGATGAACCAGATCGTCAGCCCGACAGGGGCAATCACCACAATACCGGTCAGAAACGACGAACGCAGCCGTGCAAACAGCCCCGGCTTGCGCGGTTTTGGAAGGTCTTCGTCAAAAGGTGTGGTCATGGGCGATAGGTGTCTGAAAACAAGGTTAAAGCCTATCTAGGGGCTTTACCCCCACATCACAATGACTTGCAGTGTCGCAAGCACGATGCAGGGGGAAAACCGCTGATTTGGGGCTGGATCAGACCATTTCGCGCGCAATGGCGCTGGCCAGACGGGCGTTGTTGAGGACCAGCGCAATGTTGGCCTCCAGCGATTTGCCCTCGGTCAGCTCAAAGATGCGTTGCAACAGGAAGGGCGTGACCTCTTTGCCTTTGATGCCTTTTTCCTCGGCCTCTGCGGTGGCGGCATCGATGATCGGGTTCATCTCTGCCTGCGGGATTTCGGCGGCTGCCGGGATTGGGTTGGCAATCAGCTGCCCGCCGGGCAGGCCCAGCTGGCCCCGCATCTGATGGGCTTTCGCCATTTCCGCAGCTGCGTCCATCCGCAGGGGCGAGGCCAGCGGCGAGGTGGCAGACCAGAAGGCCGGGAAGCTGTCCTGACCATAGGTGATGACCGGAACACCTTGAGTTTCCAGCACTTCCAGCGTTTTCGGCACATCGAGGATCGCCTTGGCGCCCGCCGCGATAACGGTCACCGGGGTGGCGGCCAATTCCAGCAGATCGGCGGAGATGTCGAAGCTGTCTTCGGCGCCTTTATGCACGCCGCCAATGCCGCCGGTGGCAAAGACGTGGATGCCAGCCAGATGCGCGGCAATCATGGTGGCGGCCACAGTGGTGGCGCCGGTGCGGCCCTGCGCCATGATCACGGCCATATCGGCGCGGCTGATCTTGGCCACATCCTTGGCCTGCGCCAGTGCTTCCAGCTGGGCATCGGTCAGACCCGCGTGCAGCGTGCCGTCCAGCACGGCGATGGTCGCGGGCACGGCGCCTGCGTTGCGCACCTCATCCTCCACCCGGCGGGCGGTTTCGAGGTTCTGCGGATAGGGCATCCCGTGGGTGATAATGGTGCTTTCCAGCGCCACAATGGCTTTGCCCTCCGCTTGAGCGGCGGCAACTTCGGGGCTGAGTACAGGTTTCAGGCTCATGCGGGGAGTTCTCCGGAGACGTAGATTGCGGCGGCATGCAGGGCGCGTTCCAGCGCGGCCTCACGGGTCATGCCAGACAGTTCGGCGGCCATATGAGCGGCCATAAAGGTGTCACCTGCGCCGGTGATGCGGGTGACCAGCACTTCGGGCGGGCAGGCGGTGATGACGCCAGCGGCGGTGCCATCAGAACAGGGCTTGGCCCCATTGGTGACCAATGCCCGCTTGGCGCCGCGCTCGATGAGGGCGGCGGCGGCCGCTTCGGAGTTTTCAAAGGTGCGCTGGCACAGCAGCCCCGCCTCTTCGAGGTTCACATAAAGCACCGCACGGGAATGGCGCAGGAAGGGGGCCAGCCGTTCGGCCTTGCCGGGTGAGGCGGGGGCAACCCGCAGGTCCGCCTTGGCAAAGGCCGCATCGGTGGCAATCTCTTCCAGCAGCGCGTGGGTCAGGTTGCCATCCAGCGCAATCAGCCCTTCAAACGGCGCCGCACGGGTGCCAAGCGGCCCCTCAATCAGCGGCGTCAGAATGCGTGGGCCGGCGGCCTCCAGCGAATGGGCATCCGCAATGGCGGCGATCAACCCGTTGGCGCCTTCAATGGCCATATATTGATCAGTGGGCAGATCGTCGGAGCGATAGGCGTGTTCGGTCGACACCCCCAGACGGCCACAGGCCGCCATCAGCTCTTCGCCCTCTGGGTCGCGGCCAATCGCGGTCAGTGCCGAAGGGTTCAGGCCAAAGCGCCCCAGCGCCATGGCAATGTTCAGCGCCACCCCGCCGGGGATCCGCTCAATCCGACCCGGCACATCCGAACCGGCCCGCATCGCAATTGTCGCACGGCCCACAACGTCCCAAAGGACGGAGCCAATGCACAGGATTTGTTGTTTCATATCAGTTGGTTGATCCATGCCTGTTGTCACCTAGACTATGATGTTCAAGCTAAGGGTCGGCGCGGTCTTGCCACGCTCCCTTTCCGCTGGTTTGACTGTTGGATCTGTTGTAGCAGTCAGCAGGCGAAGCGTCACACCATAGAGAGATTTCCGGCAGGCTCAAGTGGTGGAAAACACCTCGCGCGGGCGCATTGCGGAAAACTTGGCGTTTCCTGTCCGATAGTCCTTGCCACCCTTCTAATTCCCGTCTATACGCGCGGCACTTCACAGGCGGGGTTGGGCCTTGCAGGGAGACATCCTGTAACGGTCCGCCGGTTGGGCACATGCCCTTGAAAGCCCCGCTTAGGTACAAACCGGAAAGGAATAAGAGAATGGCTCTTCCTGAATTCACTCTGCGCCAGCTGCTTGAAGCCGGCGTTCACTTTGGTCACCAGACCCAGCGTTGGAACCCCCGCATGGGTCCGTATATCTACGGCTCGCGCAACGGCATCCACATCATGGACCTGACCCAGACTGTTCCGCTGCTGGACCAGGCTCTGAAAGCTGTACGTGACACCGTTGCCAAAGGCGGCCGTGTTCTGTTCGTTGGCACCAAGCGTCAGGCCGCTGGCCCGGTTGCTGAAGCCGCTGAGAAATGCGCACAGTACTACATGAACCACCGTTGGCTGGGCGGCACGCTGACCAACTGGCAGACCGTTTCGCAGTCGATCAACCGTCTGAAAGAGATCGACGAGAAGCTGGCATCGGGCGCAGAAGGCCTGACCAAGAAAGAGCGTCTGAACATGGAACGTGACCAGGGCAAGCTGCAGGCTTCGCTGGGCGGTATCCGTGAAATGGGCGGCGTTCCTGATCTGCTGTTCGTCATCGACGTTAAAAAAGAAGCCCTGGCCATCGCAGAAGCCAACAAGCTGGGTATCCCGGTTGTGGCTGTTGTGGACACCAACTGCTCGCCTTCTGGTGTTGATTACATCATCCCCGGCAACGACGACGCAGCCCGCGCCATCGCTCTGTACACCGACCTGGTCAGCCGCGCTGCCCTCGACGGCATGTCGGCTCAGATGGACGCCGCTGGCGTTGACCTGGGGGCGCTGGAAGAAGGCATGGTTGAAGAAGCCGCTGCCGAAGGCGCCGAAGCTTAAGCTTCGTCACGTTACTGACACGGGGGTCGGTTAGGGCCGCCCCCGATAGTTCAATTTTCTACCAAGGGAGCCTCTCATGGCGATCACTGCAAAGATGGTGAAAGAACTGCGCGACTCGACCGGCGCAGGCATGATGGACGCGAAAAAAGCGCTGACCGAAACCGATGGCGACATGGACGCTGCGGTTGATTGGCTGCGCACCAAAGGTCTGGCGAAAGCCGCCAAGAAATCGGGCCGCACTGCAGCCGAGGGCCTTGTTGCTCTGGCCGTTGAAGGTGGCAAGGGTGTTGCCGTTGAGGTGAACTCGGAAACCGACTTCGTTGCGAAAAACGCTGATTTCCAGGACATGGTTAAAGGCATCGCTGGCGCAGCTCTGAACGTTTCTGACGTTGAAGCGCTGGCCGCTGCAGACATGGGTGGTAAGTCGGTTGCCGACACCATCACCGACAAAATCGCCACCATCGGCGAAAACATGTCGCTGCGCCGTATGGCCTCGGTTGAGGGTGACGTTGTTGCTTCTTACGTGCACAACGCAGCCGCCGCTGGCCTGGGCCAGATCGGTGTTCTGGTTGCGCTGAAAGGTGGCGACGAAGCGTTTGGCAAACAGGTTGCAATGCACATTGCCGCCGCCAACCCGCTGGCCCTGGGCGAATCAGACCTGGACGCCGACGTTGTTGCCAAAGAGCGTCAGGTTCAGATCGACATCGCCAAGGAATCGGGCAAGCCCGACGCCGTGATCGAGAAAATGATCGTTGGCCGCATGAAGAAATACATCGCCGAAAGCACCCTGCTGGGTCAGGCGTTTGTTGTGAACCCCGACCTGACCGTTGAGAAAGCGGCCGCCGAAGCTGGCGCCGAAGTTCTTGGCTTTGTCCGTCTGGAAGTGGGCGAAGGCATCGAGAAAAAAGAAGAAGATTTCGCAGCAGAAGTTGCGGCCGCAGTGAAAGGCGCCTAAGCGTCCTTCGTTCCGGTTCTTCGGAAAAGAAACGCCTCACGTGCAAACGTGGGGCGTTTTTGTTTGGGCGCAGCGCTATGTGGGCGCAGGACAATGTCGGGGCAGGGCGTCTTCCAAACGGCATGCAAACCTCGGCCGCTCAAGCGGTAACCGTGTCTGAATAGCGGGCATCTGGAAAGGCGAACGGCGCCGTCTGAAAAAGACGACGCCGTTCTATAAAACCGAGCACACCCCTGGACGATTGGGGATGAGCGGGGATGAGCCCGACGACCGGCCCATACGCGATCAATAAGCGCACAGACCGGCAAACCGGAAAACCGGACGAAGATCAGAGCCTCGCAATCACAAGGGCTTATCTCCGCATGTTCCCTGGCCAAAGCCACCACTCACGGAACACCTGTAAGATGCATTTTTCCGCGCAAATTCGAAAGTATGGAAAACCGTACCTTTTGTTAACCACGCCAATCTGGGGTGATTTCTGCACACGATTTCAGAGACTTAAACGTCTGACAATTACGCTTCGATGACGAACATCTGGTTTTGTAGCGCGGCCTTCAAAACCGCCTGCGCTGTTGTTTCCACATTCAGCGATTCTCGCGCAAGCCGCAGATGTTTTTCCACCGTTGCCTGGGTCAAACCCATCAGCAGTGCAATGTCCTGGGTGGTTTTGCCGTCTCCAACCCATTCCAGCGCTTCTTTCTGCCGTTTTGTCAGGGTTCGGCTGGGCGCGGAATAGGGCAGGGTCATGATTTTCAGGTGACAGATGTTGTTCATCACCAGGATCTCATCACCATGCGCCGCCCAGACGTCATCCGCCTCAGCCTGAGTCATCTCAGGGTGTGCGGTCAACGCAATTGCGCCCTTGGCCCGGGGTGAGATCGACTTGAAGCTGATGGAATAGCCGGCGGTCACATGCATAGAGCGGTTAAACTCCAGCACACGACGCTCACTTTCGGTGAGCGCGCCTTGCGACATCATCTCGCCAAGAATGCTCCAGCTGGCGGCGCCTTCATTTTCCAGAACCCATTTCACCATCGGCCCATGAAAATACAGTCCTTGGCCCATGAACACATCTGTGTAAGCCGGATCGTGATTGGTCAGGACGATGAAGTCATCGGGATCGCCAAGCGAGTTGGAAGTCCGATAGCGGGTGAAGCCATAGAGCAGACGGTCAAAGCCATAGCTCGCCATCTTGCGCGTGTGCATATCCCAAAGCTCTTCGATGCTCTGCGTGTTTGTCAGAGCCTGAAGATATCTGCTGGTGCTCATCCCGTCCTCGGTCGTCGAAATCGTCTACTTGGCCAAACTTCTGTCGTCCTCAGAAGCGCCATGACTGGTTACTTTCCCGCAGCTTACATCCCATGCGCGTGTTCTGTCGAGGCCTGCAACGCGGTTTTTGGTTCAAGCGCTGCTGGCACTCAACACATTTGTATCAGGGCGTCAGATATCGCTGTGCTTTGCTGGGCTATTATTTACCATAATACAGATTATACGATTTATGGCGGTGCCAGCCTGGAGCCGTTTGTGTTGGAAGATCTGCCATCAAATCAAGTGCATAACCCGCGCCCCTGTTTCGTAATAAACGCTGCGCAGATTTGAGAATGCATCGTTGTGCTGATCGACCGGCGCCACGGGCAACACGTCTTCCGAACCATTCAGCAACGCGTCTGCTGCCGCTGCACCAAAGACGGTGCCAGGTCCAATGCCACGGCCTGAATATCCAAAAATGACAAAGCCTTGCGGCCCAATCCTCATGACTTTCGGGAGATGGTCTCCGGTCATGGCGATGCGCCCCGACCAGAAATGTGTGAGCTGAGTATCCTGTAGCGCTGGGAACATTTTGCCCAAGGCGCGTGTGGCCCAACGTTTGTGCAGCCCCAGTAGATCCGGTTTGCCCATGGCGCCAAACACCAGCCTGCCCGTCGCATCACGGCGGAAACTTTTCATGATCAACCCAGTGTCCCAACAGCCCTGCAATCCCGGTAGAATGCGCGCCAGCTGCACGTCTGTCATCGGTGCGGTTGCCAGTTGGAAATAATGTACAATTGGCGTTTTAGGCGTCTCACGCTGCGCCGCTGCTTCGCCGTAGGCATTGCCGGCAATCAGCACGGCACCTGCGCTGAGGACACCTCCTGCGCAGGTGACCTTCCAGCCTTGGCCATCGCGCTGAATTTGTGTTACTTTTGTGCCTTCATAGATCCGAGCACCAAGGCCTTGCGCCGCGCGCGCCAGACCTTTGACGTACCCCATCGGCTGGATGGTGCCGGCGCGCATGTCCTGCAAAGCACCGTAAACCTCTGCACTTCCAACCGCTTTTTGCGCCTCCACGGCGTTAAGGAGTGTTACCGGAGCCCCACGTGCAACCTGCTGACTGTAGCGGTTTTTCAGATCTTTCAAGCCGCGGGGCGCGTGGGCGCAATGCAGGGTTCCAGACCGCGTAGCCTCGCAAGAAATTCCGTATTCTTCGATGTTTTTGAACACTTTATCCGGCGCTCCTGCGAGGGATCGGTTCAGCTTTCTACCTGCCTCTTCCCCCAGTTGCGCCTCCACCGTGTCTGGCGGCAACCAGAGGCCGGCGTTGACCAGCCCGACGTTGCGCCCAGAGCCGCCGTAACCGATTGTTCTGCCTTCCAGAAGGATGACTTTCGCACCGCGTTTCGCCGCCTCCAGCGCTGCTGAGCATCCGGTGAAACCGCCGCCAACCACCACCAGATCAGCGGTGGTGCTGCCACTGAATGTGGATGTCGTTAGATGTTCTTCGCAACTCTCCTCCCAAAGGTTTTTCATTTGTTAAACAGTTCCTTAGCGGCTGAAACTATGCTGTCTTTCGATGGCATCGTGCTGGCATAGGCCGGACCCGTCGCGATGAAGCAATCTGTTGCCGCGACACGGGCGGTGCGGGACAGGCCAGCTTCGGTAAAGAGCGCCATCAGGGCCTCAGACTGCGATCCGGTGGTGCGGCACTCTTCGACGATCAGCACGTTCTTACAGGGGGCGAGCGCTTCCAGCAGCGCGTCTTTGGCCAGCGGGGCAAGCCAGCGCAGATCAATCACACGGGTGCGGACCCCCTGCTCTTCCAAGTGCTTGCGCGCTTGTTCAGATAGGTAAACGCCGTTGCCGTAGCTGACAATGGCCAGGTCGGTGCCGTCACCGCTTTGACCCAGGTCACCTGGCAGGATTTCGTGCCCTTCTTCCGGGTAATGCTGCATCCAGCCGCCGTCACCTGCCGAGTGCAGGTCGCGCATAGGGAGAAGTGCGATGGGATCGATCATGGCAACAACGCGCTGATTCTCCCGGGCCAAGCGCACGGCCGCACGGTACATGGCGACAGCATCCGCGCCATTGGAAGGGCAGCCGATCACAAGGCCCGGAATGTCGCGTAGAACCGCAAGCGAGTTGTCATTGTGGAAGTGGCCTCCAAAACCTTTCTGATAGCCAAGCCCTTGAATGCGCAGCACCATCGGATTGGTAAACTGTCCGTTGGAGAAAAACGGCAAAGTAGCCGCTTCGCCGCGGATCTGATCCTCTGCATTGTGCAGATAGGCCAGAAACTGAATTTCAGGGATCGGCACATAGCCCGCCTGCCCCATGCCAATCGCCAGTCCCAGAATACTCTGCTCATCCAGCAGCGTGTCGATCACGCGTGTGGAGCCGAATTTGCTCTGCAACCCTTTGGTGACTCCGTAAACACCACCTTTGCGCCCGACATCTTCGCCCATAAGCACCGTTTCAGGATGCCTCAGCATCAGGTCCGCAAGGCCAAGGTTAATCAATTTGTTCATCGGCTGCGGCTCGGACAAGGCGCGCATATCGGAACTGCCGAACAAGTCTTCACGGTCCTTGATGGTCGGCTTGTTCGAGGCCGGTCGCGCACGTGTTGGCGGGATCAGGGAGGCCACAACCTGTTCGGCGCTGTGCAGCTTTGGACGTTTCACAGCCTCCTCAGCGCGACTTTCGGTTTCTGCTTCAAGATCCTGATAAATAGACAGAATATCATCTCGTGATGCAGCACCTTCGGCAATCAGCCAGGCGCTTGTGTGCAGCAATGGGTCGTTGGCTTCTTGAGCCAGGATTTCGGATTTTGATCGATAGACCGCCTCCACGTCCGCGCCTGCATGGCCATAGAGCCTGACCGTCGAGACATGCAGGAACCCGGGCTTGCGCCGGGTGCGGATCCAGTCCGCCAGCGCACGCGCTTTAACGAAGGTTTCCACCAGATCGAGTCCGTTGCACGCCTCATAACGAATACCCGGACGTGCCTGCATCGAGGCCTCGACCCAACCCTTCGGGGTGGGCACGGAAATGCCGATCCCGTTGTCCTCGCAAACCATCATCAAGGGCAGCGGCACACCTTGGAAGGCGGTCCAGCCGGCAGTGTTAATCGCCCCTTGTGCGGTCGAATGGTTCAGCGAGGCGTCGCCGAAACTGCACATCGCAATTGCGTCGTCGGGAAACTCTGCCACCGGTGGCGGCAGGCGACGTGACATACCGATGGCATAGGCGGTGCCAAGGGCTTTGGGCAGATGGCTGGCGATGGTTGAGGTCTGTGGTGGGATGGAAAGTGCCTTTGATCCCAGAACTTTATGACGCCCTCCTGAGATCGGATCTTCGGCGGAGGCGGTGAAGCTCAGTAGCATATCCCACAGCGGATCCTGGCCCTTGACCTGACCAGAGCGGGCGATTTGAAAGGCGGCATCGCGGTAATGCAGGAAGGCAGGGTCGCTCACCCGCAAGGCGGCGGCGATGGCGGCGTTGCCTTCATGGCCAGAGGAGCCGATGGTGTAGAACCCCTGCCCGCGCGCCTGCAACTTGCGCGAAATTCGGTCCAACTGACGGCTCATGACCTGGGAGCGAAACAGTGCCATCAGCCCGTCTGCGCTTAGGCCAGAACCAGCGAGCGATGGACCTGTCACTTCCGGCAGGTCACCTTCCTTAACGCGGCGCAAAAAATTCTGATGTACAATCTCGGCGCGGTCCATAATTCCCCCTGAAATGCAAGTGGCGCGGGATGCATTGCCCCGCGCCTTTATCGTTTATTCTGCGTGGCTTAGAAGAAAGCCTGCAAGCCCGTCTGAGCGCGACCCAAAATGAGGGCGTGTACGTCATGGGCGCCTTCATAGGTGTTAACTGTCTCCAGGTTCACCATGTGACGGATGACGCCAAACTCCAGGCTGATGCCGTTGCCGCCGTGCATGTCGCGGGCGTGGCGGGCAATTTCCAGCGCCTTGCCGCAGTTGTTGCGCTTCACGATCGAGATCATTTCAGGCGCGGCTTCGGCATTGTCCATCAGGCGACCCACCTGCAGGCTGGCCTGTAGGCCCAGCGAGATTTCGGTCTGCATATCGGCCAGTTTTTTCTGGAACAGCTGGGTTTGTGCCAGCGGTTTTTTGAACTGGTGGCGGTCCAGACCGTATTGACGGGCGGCGTGCCAGCAGAATTCAGCGGCGCCCAAAGCGCCCCAGCTGATGCCGTAGCGGGCGCGGTTGAGGCAGCCGAACGGGCCTTTCAGGCCTTCCACATGCGGCAGCAGCGCGTCTTCGCCCACTTCCACGTTGTCCAGCACGATCTCACCGGTGATCGAGGCGCGCAGGGACATTTTGTTGCCGATTTTCGGCGCGCTGAGGCCCTTCATGCCCTTTTCCAGCACAAAGCCGCGGATCTTGCCGCCGTGGGCTTCGGATTTGGCCCAGACCACAAACACATCCGCGATCGGGCTGTTGGAGATCCACATTTTGGAACCAGTCAGAACGTAGCCGCCTTCGGTCTTTACCGCGCGGGTTTTCATGCCGGCGGGGTCAGAGCCCGCGTCAGGTTCTGTCAGGCCGAAGCAGCCGATCCATTCGCCGGAGGCCAGCTTGGGTAGGTATTTTTTCCGTTGTTCTTCTGAGCCATAGGCGTAAATTGGGTACATCACCAGCGAGCTTTGCACCGACATCATCGAGCGGTAACCCGAGTCGACACGCTCCACCTCGCGTGCCACCAGACCGTAGGCTGCATAACCCGCCGCGATGCCGCCGTATTCCTCGGGGATGGTGACGCCCAAGAGGCCCATGTCGCCCATTTCGCGGAAGATCTCAGGGTCGGTTTCTTCGTTTTCAAAAGCTGACAGAACCCGAGGTTCAAGTTTTTCCTGACAATAGGCATGGGCGCTGTCGCGGATCATACGTTCGTCTTCGCTGAGCTGCTGGTCCAGTTTGAACGGGTCAGCCCAGTCAAAAGCCCCCAGATCGGGTTTGTCTTTGGCGCGCAGGGCGGGGCGATCGGTCATGAGGGGCTCCAATTCATGAGTTTTTCTTGCGTTTGGTGGAGGGATACGTCAGTTGAAGGAGTGAAAACAGCAATTCTTCCGCATCATGTCATGAGGAAAAGTCATAATGGTGACGCCGCGCCGCTATTTGCCCTCGATTGCCTCGCTCCGTGCACTGGAGGCGCTGGACCGTCTGGGCAGCGCCACCGCCGTGGCCGAAGAGCTGGCCCAGACCCAAAGCGCGGTCAGCCGTCAATTGCAGGCGCTTGAGGCGCAGCTGGGCACCACTTTGATCATTCGCGACCGCAAGATGATGAAGCTGACGCCCGCTGCCAGTGAATATGCCACGGCGGTGCGCGAGGCGCTGAACAGCATTGCCCAGGCCTCGTTGAAGGTGCAGGTCAATCCAGAGAGTGGGTCGCTGAACCTGGCGATCCTGCCGACCTTCGGGATGCGCTGGCTGGTGCCGCGACTGGCGGAGTTCGCTAAGCTTCATCCGGAGATCACAATCAACATGTCCACGCGGCTGGCGCCGTTCAGCTTTGCGCAGGAACCCTTTGATGCGGCGATACATTTTGGCAAAGGCGATTGGCCGGGAACCGAGGTGTTGCGGCTGAAGCCGGAACATGTGGTGCCGGTCTGTGCGCCAGATCTGATGGCGCAGACGGTGGTGGCACACCCGCGCGATCTGCTGTTGCTGCCCCTGCTGCATATCGAAACGCGGCCCAATGCCTGGTCGGAATGGTTTGAAAGCTACGGGGTTGCGGCGACTGGGGTTGCGGGCACGCTCTACGATCAGTTTTCCACGATCACACAGGCGGCGTTGCATGGTCTGGGGGTGGCGTTGTTGCCGGACTACCTGGTGGAGCAGGAATTGGCCAAGGGCCGTTTGGTCCATGCCTATGGCGGCGCCACCCGTTCGCTAGGATCGTATTTTCTGGTCTGGCCGGTGGAGCGGTCGCGCGACCGGTCATTGCAGATCTTCCGTGAATGGCTGGCCACACAGGCGGAGGACGAAGACGCGCTGCCACGATAGTTCGGACATAAAGAAAGGGGCGCAAGTCCCCTTCCCTGTTCGATAATTTTTACTTGAGGATCAGCCTAAGGCGTAGCCAGCGCCACGCACCGTGCGTAGCGGATCGCCGCCGCCGTTGCGGGTCAGCGCCTTGCGCAGCCGTCCGATGTGGACATCCACGGTGCGGGTGTCCACATAGATGTCACGGCCCCAGACCCGATCCAGCAGCTGTTCCCGGCTCCAGACACGACCGGGCTTTTCCATGAAGGTCGACAGCAGCCGGAACTCGGTTGGCCCCAGCTTCAGCGCCTCGCCATCACGGGTCACACGGTGGGTTTCGGCGTCGAGAATGATGTCATCATATTCCAGCCGTGCGCCCACGGTGGCTGGACGGGTGCGGCGCAACTGGGTGCGCACACGGGCCATCAATTCGACCACCGAATAGGGTTTGACCACATAGTCATCCGCGCCGGTTTCCAGCCCGCGCACCTTGTCCACCTCTTCCGAGCGGGCAGAGAGCATGATGATCGGCACGTTGCGCGTTTCATTGCGGGTCTTCAGCTGGCGACAGACCTCAATGCCCGACACATTGGGCAGCATCCAGTCCAGCACGATGATGTCGGGGTTTTCCTCCGGCACCATCATCAGTGCCTCATCGCCGCTGGCGGCTTTGACCACACGGAAACCTTCGGCCTCCAGATTGTAGCCCAGCACTTCACGTTGCGCCGGTTCGTCTTCCACCACCAGCACGGTGGGTTGTGTCGCAGCCATGGCTTAGACCTCACCCAGATTGGCGTCGATCGAGGTCTGGTCGCCTTTGGGGCGGCTTTCATCGGGCAGCGCCCCTTCGACCAGATAGACCACCTGTTCGGCAATAGAGGTCACATGATCCCCCATGCGCTCGGTGTTTTTGGCGATGAAATGCAGGTGCATACAGGCGGTGATGTTGCGCGGGTCTTCCATCATGAAGGTCAGGAATTCGCGGAACAGGGCGTTGTACATCTGGTCCACGTCTTCGTCGCGGGCAATCACGTCACGAGCCAGATCGGCGTCACGCTGGATATAGGCATCCAAAGCGTCCTTCAGCATCAGCTGCACTTCACGCGCCATCCGGCGGATCGCCACGTGAGAGCCCTCAATCGGCGCCATCTGGACCAAAACGCCGGTGCGCTTGGCCATGTTCTTGGCGTAGTCGCCGATGCGTTCCAGATTGCCGGAGATTTTCATCACCGACAGGATCACCCGCAGATCCGAGGCCGCAGGCGCCCGCAGCGCGATGATCTGGGCGGCGCCTTCGTTGATCTGGTTTTCCAGCGCGTCGATGGCCTTATCGGCCTTGCGCACCGCTTCGGCGCTTTCTTCGTCACGCTCTTCCAGGGATTTGGCCCCTTTCAGGATGGCCTCTTCCACCAGGCCGCCCATTTTCATGATCTGCGCCTGAATGGTTTCCAGATCGCGGTCAAAAGAGGTGACGATATGGTTTTCGTCCAAAATGCTGTCGCTGTTCATCGTTCTGGTTCCTTAGCCAATCCGGCCGGTGATGTAGCTTTCGGTGCGCGGGTCGGTCGGGTTGGTGAAAATCTGGCTGGTGTCGCCAAATTCCACCAGATTGCCGAGATGGAAGAAGGCGGTTTTCTGGCTGACACGGGCCGCCTGCTGCATCGAGTGGGTCACGATGACCACCGCGTATTTGTTGCGCAGCTCGTCGATCAGCTCTTCCACCTGTGCCGTGGCAATCGGATCCAGCGCCGAGCAGGGTTCATCCATCAACAGAACCTCCGGTTCAGTGGCCACGGCTCGGGCGATGCACAGACGCTGCTGCTGCCCGCCGGACAGGCCGGTGCCCGGTGCGTGCAGTCGGTCCTTGACCTCATCCCAGATCGCACCGCGGCGCAGGGATTTTTCCACGATCACATCCAGATCCGCCTTGGTGTTGGCCAGCCCGTGGATACGGGGGCCATAGGCGATGTTGTCATAGATCGACTTGGGGAACGGGTTTGGTTTCTGGAACACCATGCCCACCTTGGCGCGCAGCTGCACCGGATCAACACGTTTGTCGTAGATGTCTTCACCGTCCAGTTCGATCTTGCCGGTGACGCGGCAGATGTCGATGGTGTCATTCATCCGGTTCAGGCAGCGCAAGAACGTCGACTTACCGCAGCCAGAAGGGCCGATGAAGGCGGTGACCGTCTTGGCCGGAATGTCGATGGAGACATCCTTGATGGCGTGGGTATCCCCGTAGTGAACCTGAACGTCCGCAGCGGTGATTTTGGTTTCTTTCTGGTCCAAAGCGGCCTCCAGAGCGGGTGTGTCATACATGGCGATGATCCTTTGCTCGCACGTATTACCAGCGACGTTCGAACCGGCGGCGCAGGATCACCGCAATCGTGTTCATCGTCACGAGGAAAATCAATAGAATGATGATGCCGCCCCAGGCCCGTTCGTAGAAGGCAGGTTCGGCGCGTTTGGCCCATTCGTAGATCTGGGCCGGCATGGCAGAGTTCGGCGACATCAGGCCTTCGATCAGCCCTTCTGGCGGGTTTGAGGCGATGAAGCCAATCATCCCGATCAGCAGCAAGGGGGCGGTTTCCCCCAGCGCCTGTGCCAGACCGATGATGGTGCCGGTCAGGATGCCTGGGGCAGCCAAGGGCAACACATGGTGGAACACGGACTGCATTTTGGAGGCCCCAAGTCCTAGCGCCGCATCGCGGATCGAGGGCGGCACCGCTTTTAGCGAGGCGCGGGTCGAGATGATGATGGTTGGCAGGGTCATCAGCGTCAGCACCAGCCCGCCCACCAGCGGGGCCGATTGCGGCAGATGCATGTAGTTGATGAAGACGGCCAGACCCAGAATGCCGAACACAATCGAGGGCACCGCTGCGAGGTTCGAGATATTGACTTCAATCAGATCGGTGATCCAGTTCTTCGGGGCAAATTCCTCCAGATAGATCGAGGCGGCAACGCCGATTGGCAGTGCCAGCGCCAGAACCACCAGCATCATGAAGAGGCTGCCCATCATCGACACGCCCATGCCTGCGGCCTCGGGCCGTTGGTCAGAGGCGTCCGCGCCAAAGATGAAATCGGGGTTGAAGGTTTTCTTGACCACACCTGCCTCAACCATCATGTCGACGAAATCCAGCTGCGCGGCCGAGATCTTCTTGTCGTTGGCGATGCTTTCACGGGTCACCCGGCCTTTCAGGTAACCATCAACCCGGCTGTTAGCGAGGAAGGTGAACTCCACCTTGGTGCCAATGCGGCTGGGGTCTTCCAGTACGTAATCGCGCAGCTCAGCAGCGGCGGATTTCGACAGGATCGCGGCCATGTCTTTCGACTTCAGCCCCGTTTCCAGACCCAGCTCTTCGACCTTGGTTTCAAAGGCTGTTTTCATCAGCGGCGCATAGCCGAAGGTCGACACTTTCTTGATATCCTCAAGGTTGCGGTTGCCCTTCTTGTCCAGCTTGCTTTCCAAGAGCTCCACCTCAAGCGTGACAAAGGTTTGCTGGAACGCGCCCAGACCGTTGCCCAGAATGGTGGTCAGCAGCACAAGCAGCATCAGCAGGCCCGCGCCAATGGCGGCCAGACCGTACATCTTGAAGCGACGCTCGGCGGCGTTGCGTTTCTTGACGCGGTCGCTCTGCGTGTGGATCGAGGTTTTCGGCGGCACCGCCGCACCCGATGCAGGCATGTTGGGGGACGTTGCGTCGGTCATTCGTACTGTTCCCGATATTTGCGCACGATATAGAGCGCGAGGATGTTCAGCCCCAGCGTGAGGACAAAGAGGGTCAGACCCAGTGCAAAGGCCACCAGCGTCTCGGGCGAGGCGAAGTCGCCATCCCCGGTCAGCTGGCTGACGATGCGGGTGGTGATAGTGGTCAGCGCTTCCAGCGGGTTGGTGGCCAGGCGGGCAATTGCCCCTGCCCCCAGTACCACAATCATCGTCTCCCCAATGGCGCGGCTGGCCGCCAACAGGATGGCGCCGACAATGCCGGGCAGCGCGGCAGGCAGCACCACCTGGCGGATGGTTTCCGATTTGGTTGCACCCAGACCGTAAGAACCATCGCGCATGGCTTGCGGTACCGCGTTGATGATGTCGTCGCTGAGCGAGCTGACAAAGGGGATCAGCATGATGCCCATGACGATCCCGGCCGTGGCTACAGACCGCGCGTCGGTCATCCAGTCCACACCGAAAGCCCCGCCTTCGCCAAAGAGACGCATCAAAAACGGCCCAAAAGTGATCAGCGCAAAGAGGCCGTAAACAATGGTTGGGATCCCTGCGAGAATTTCCAGCAGCGGCTTGGCAAAGCTGCGCATCCCGCGAGAGGCGTATTCGGACAGGTAAATGGCGGCAAACAGGCCGATCGGCACGGCCACCAGCAGGGCCACCAGCGAAATATAGAGCGTGCCCCACAAAAGCGGCAGGATCGCCAATTCGGAATCGCCGCGGAAGTTCGGCGCCCAGACGGTGCCGAAGAAGAAGTCTTTCCAGTCGTGCAGACCAAAGAAGTTCACCGTCTCAAACAGCATCGAAAACACGATGCCCACGGTGGTCAGGATCGCCAGCGACGCGGCCCCGATCAACAGGATCAGCACGCCACGCTCCACCACATTGCGGGCGCGGTATTCATGGTGGGTCTTGCTGTAGGAAATGCCAAAGCCGATCAGCGCCACCACCAGAACGGTCAGGCTCATCACGGTTGTGCCGGTCAGCGTCAGGCTGCGGTAGTCCAGCGCGGCGGTCAGAACGGCAGGTGTCACATCGCTGCCAAGGGCCACGCCAACCTCACCCAGCAGGGCGCGGATGTCGGTTTGGGTGGCGTCCAGCGCGGCGATGCCCTCGAGGTCAATCGCACTGTTTTGGCGCGCAATTTCAAGACCTTCGGCGACGCGCTTCACGTCGCTCATCACCAGATCGCGGCTGGAGCCTTCGGCAATAGCGCTGGCGGGAATGGCGCTGGCCACATTGGCGTTGATCGCCATCGGCTGCAGCACCAGCCAGAGGCCCAGCAAAACAGCAGACGGGACAAGCGCACTGAGCAGCACGTTCATCCCGTAGAAATTCGGAAGCGAATGGAGGGCGCGAATGTCACCGCCTGCTGAAGCAAGGGCACGCTGCCGTCCAAGGAAATAACCGACCACAGACAGGCCGAGGAGGATCAAGACAAGCCAGGAAGTGGGCATGGTCTCTCCGATGTGATGAGGAGGAGTTGGCTGGCAGGGGCAGCGCGCCGCCCCTGCCAAAGGGTCTTACATGTTGGCGCCCAGAACCTGCTCGTCAGCAACAACCGCTTGGGTTTCTGCCAGCTCAGGGTCTGCCACCAGGCCGTATTCGGCCAGCGGGCCGTCGGGGCCTGCGATTTCGTCGGCGATGAAGAATTCAGCGTATTCTTTCAGGCCGGGGATCACGCCGATGTGGGCTTTCTTCACGTAGAAGTACAGCGGACGCGATACCGGATATTCGCCGGTTGCGATCGAGTCGGTCGAAGGCACTACGCCGGACATGGTGGCCACTTTCAGCTTGTCGGTGTTGTTCTCGTAGAACGACAGACCGAAGACGCCGATGCCGTCTTTGTTGCTTTCGATCGAGGCCAGGGTTTCAGTGTAGTCGCCGTCGATGTCGACCGAAACGCCATCGGTACGCAGGGCGATACAGGCTTTCTCGGCTGCTTTGTGCTTGGCCTTGTCGGTGTCGCCTTCGGCGGTGGCCAGGAAGGCGTCAAAGGCGCCGGTGGCTTCACAGCCGGCCAGGATCACTTTGTCTTCGAACACTTCACGGGTGCCGTGTTTGGTGCCGGGGACGTAAGCGGCCAGCGCCTGCGCCGGGAAGTTGGCGTTCACGTCTGCCCAGGTTTTGTTCGGGTTGGCAACCAGTGCGCCGTCTACCAGAACCTTGTCGGACAGGGCCAGGAACCAATCGGTCGGGGTGAATTCAAAGGTTTCGCCTTCGATGTCCGAAGCAAACACGATGCCGTCATAACCAATGCGCACTTCGATGATGTCGGTCACACCGTTTTCGGCGCAGGCCTTGATCTCTTTGTCTTTGATTTTGCGCGAAGCGTTGGCAACGTCCACGGTGTTTTCACCAACACCTTCGCAGAAACGCTTCAGACCGGCCGAGGAGCCACCGGATTCAACAACCGGGGTCGGGAAGTCAAAGTTTTCACCGAACGCTTCAGCTACGATCGAGGCGTAGGGCAGTACGGTGGAGGAACCGGCAACCTGCACCTGGTCACGGGCAGCTGCGGCGGTGGCGGATACGGCCGCAATGGCCAGGGTCGAGGCGGTCAGTTTCACGATCGACATTGAAGGAACTCTCCTGATTTCTGTCTCCGGGTCCTCGTTGGTGAGAACCACTGAACGGCGACCTAAAGCCGTTGCGCTATGCTTTTGTGACGCTAGTGTAACAGCTGTGTGACAGATCGCAGTGGCGGAGGAATTTTCTGTCACACTTTTGTCGCGAAACTCGCCATTTTCCCTTAAATCATTGGCGTTATTGATCGAAATTTCACAGGTTTACGCCCGCTGGATTTCAAGAAAATCACGGGTGTTTCCCGGCTGAAAAATTGCCTTTGTGACAGTTTGTTTTGCACCGTTGCCATGTGCAAACGTGCGCATATGCGGGAAATGTGACACGGCGGTGCTGATTCCAGAATCAACTGCGGTGATTCAGCTGAACGGCGGGATCGCGCCCTGCCCCGTTTTGCCCTTTTGGAACGCAAAAACCGCAGCTCCGTTTCCGGAACTGCGGCCTCTGGGGTATCCACCCCGCAAGCGCAGGCTTGCCGCGGGGCGAATTCTGTTGCGCTGGCTCAGCTGCTGGCGCTCATCGTCACTTCGTTGGAGACGGTGGCGCGCACGGCATCCACATCAGGGTTCGACACCAGGCCA
Organism: Thalassobius sp. MITS945101; assembly: GCF_047123305.1. Classification (GTDB taxonomy): domain Bacteria; phylum Pseudomonadota; class Alphaproteobacteria; order Rhodobacterales; family Rhodobacteraceae; genus Thalassobius. The sequence goes on along the minus strand of NZ_CP138918.1, from coordinate 3,340,816 downwards.
AACAGGGTCAGGAAGCCACCAGGGCCGGTCATCTCATCCGACAGGATGGTCTGGACGTATTCCTTGATGCCCGGGGTCACGCCAATGTTGGCTTTCTTGATGTACATGAAAAGCGGACGCGATACGGGGTATTCACCGGTCGCGATGCTGTCAGCTGAGGGGTAGACATCGTTGATGGTTGCCGCTTTCAGATCGCTTGCGTTGGCCTCGTAGAAGGCCAGACCCAGCAGGCCGATGCTGCCTTTGGTGCCGCGGATCATGTCAACGGTTTCCGAGCCGAACACTTCCAGTTCGGTCACAGCCTTGTCGCTGCGGATCACCATGCAGGATTTGCTGGCCGCTTTGGCGTCGCCGCCATTTTCCGCCAGGAAAGCGTCATAGGCACCGGTGGCTTTGCAGCCTTTGACCAGCATCTTCTGATCAAACACTTCGCGGGTGCCGTGTTTGGCGGCGGGGATGAAGGTGCGGATGGCATTTGCGGGCAGGTTTGCGTTGATCTCATCCCACTGCATCGCGGTGTTCTCAACCAAGGCGCCATCGACCAGCACGCGGGCGCCTAGTGCGGCATACCAGTCGGCGGGGGTAAAGCTATAGTCAGGGCCCTTCTTGTCGCCGGCAAACACCAGCCCGTCAAAGCCGATGACCACTTCGATGATGTCGGTCACGCCGCTATCAGCGCAGGCCTTGATCTCTTTGGCTTTGATCTTGCGCGATGCGGTGGCAATGTCCACGCTGTCGGCACCAACACCCTGACAAAAGGCTTTCAGGCCCGCCGAGGAGCCGCCCGATTCAACATTCGGGTAGTCAAAGCCAGCGTGGTTTTCGGTGAAGGTATCAGCCGACATCATGGCAAAGGGAAAGACAGTGGAGGATCCTTTTACATGGATCGGGTCTGCAAAAGCCGCGGTGGTGGACACGGCGGTCGCTACGGCGGCAGCGACAGTGGTCTTACTGAACAACATTGGGTACTCCTGCTCCGGTTTCTTGAGCTTACAAATACACGTACAGGGGCGCGCAAGAGTGGGAGAGGAGCGGCCCCTGACAACAGATAGAACGGTGCGAAACCGGGTGAGTTTAGGAAAAAGTGAGTGTTTTCAGTAGCTTGGCGAAAAGTTTATGCGTAACTCCACTTAGGGGTGCATTTATCATCCATCCAAACCGTTGATTTGTTGGCGCTAACGCCCGTCCGGCGTGTATCAATGCGCCGGCAAGCCTATAAAATCACGGAAAAATCTGGCTACTGCTGTAAAGGCAGGCGAATGGAGAAGGTACTGCCTTCGCCCAGATCGCTGGTGATCTTCAACCGGCCCCGGTGGCGGTTCAAAATGTGCTTCACAATCGCCAGTCCCAGTCCGGTGCCGCCCATTTCCCGCGATCGGTGGCTGTCGATCCGGTAAAACCTCTCGGTCAAACGCGGCAGGTGCAGCGGGTCAATACCGGGGCCACGATCGGTGACATCGATCCGAACCCCCGCCTGACGCAGCATTGGGTCGCGGGTGAGCCGTTCCATCCGCAGGGTGACGGTGTTGTCCCTGCCGCCGTATTTGATGGCGTTCTCCACCAGATTGGTCAGAACCTGGCGCAGCTGATCCCGGTCGCCCGGCAAAGACACCGGTTGATCCGGCAGCACGGTTTCGACGGTCACATTGCTGGCCTCGGCCACCGGCCCCAGCCCGCTGAGGGTGTCCTCCACCAGATCCAACATATTCACCGGCTGCGACGGGCGGCGGCGCGAGGCCGCTTCCACCTGGCTCAGCGACAAGAGGTCACTGACCAGCCGGTTCATCCGGCCGGCCTCATCCAGCATGATGGTCAAAAACCGTTCGCGGGCCGCCGGATCTTCGGCGGCGGGGCCTTTCAGGGTTTCCAGAAACCCCATCAGGGCGGTCAGGGGCGTGCGCAGTTCATGGCTGACATTGGCCACAAAGTCCCGCCGCATCTGGTCGTTGGCTTCCGCTTCCGAGATGTCCTCAAACGTCACCAGAACGCCGCGAAACTCATTCAGCGCCACCGGGCCACAATGGACCTGATAGGTGCTCTCTGCCCGCCCTTCGCTGCCCAGATAGCGGGCGCGCTGGTTCTGGCCGGTTTCCCCAGCCCGTTCCACCGCCTCAATCACCGAAGGCTGCCGGATCACCGTGATCAGGTGCCGCCCGGCAAGGCTGGGCGCAGGTGTTTTTGCAGTGCCGCCAGAGCGATGCGCCAGCAAGGCATCCGCCTTGCCGTTGGAGCCAACAATCCGCTCGCGCCCTGTGATCAGCAACGCTGGTTGCGGCAGGGCGCTCAACAGCCCGTGGATTTGCGTGTCTTCCATGGCGGGCTCTCTTTCTGGCGGTTAGTCTTGCGCTTTCAGGCCCGCCCGGAAGCGGCGCATGTTCAGCTGGTAGCCAAGCGCGGACTGGCGCAGCCCTGCGATGGCTGTGTCGTCCAGCTGCCGCACCACCTTGCCCGGCGCCCCCATGACAAGCGATCCGTCCGGGATCTCCTTGCCCTCGGTGATCAGGGCCCCTGCCCCGATCAGGCAGTTTTTGCCAATCTTCGCACCGTTCAGAACCGTCGCGCCCATGCCGATCAAAGAGTTGTCGCCAATGGTACAGCCATGCAGCATCGCCTTGTGGCCAATGGTGCAGCCCTGCCCGATCACCAGCGGATAGCCCATGTCGGTGTGCATGACGGTGTTTTCCTGCACGTTGCTACCGGCGCCGATGCGGATCTCTTCGTTATCTCCGCGCAGTGTGCAGCCAAACCAGACCGAAGTGGCGCTCTCCAGCACCACATTGCCGATCACATTGGCATCCGGTGCGATCCAGAAATCACCATCCTCGGGCGTTTGCGGGGCGATCCCGTCCAGAGTGTAAAATGTCATTGGATGTCCTCAAACTCGGCCTGCAGGGTGCGCACATGATCCAGCAAGGCGGGTTGCTGCAAACGGCGCAGGCGGGTGGCGCTGACGATGGTGCGCAGCTCGTCTGCGGTTTTGTCCAGATCGTCGTTCACCAGCACAAAGTCATAACTGCCCCAATGGCTGATTTCGTCCCAGCTTTTCTGCATCCGTTTGGCGATCACCTCTTCGCTGTCTTGCCCGCGGCTGACCAGCCGACGGTGCAGTTCCTTGATTGAAGGCGGCAGAATGAAGACCGACAGCGTGTGCGCCCCAAGCGCTGAATTACGGATCTGCTGGGCGCCCTGCCAGTCAATGTCAAACAGCACGTCCTCGCCCGCATCAATGGCTTTCTGAACCGGCCCTTTGGGCGAGCCGTAAAAATTGCCGAACACATGGGCGTGTTCCAACATCTCGCCTTCGGTCACATCTCGTTTGAAATGGTCCTCGGTCAGGAAATGGTAATCCACCCCGTCCTCTTCCCCCGGGCGCGGTTGGCGCGTGGTGGCCGAGACCGAGAAGCGGATGGTCGGATCCCATTCCCGCAACCGGCGCGTCAAGGTGGATTTGCCCGCACCCGAAGGTGAGGACAGGATGATCAGAAGGCCACGGCGGGACGTCATTTTAGGGGGTTACTCCACATTCTGTACTTGTTCACGCATTTGATCGATCACGGTCTTAAGGTCCAGACCAATCCGTGTCAGCGCGGTGTTTTGCGACTTGGAACACAGCGTGTTGGCCTCGCGGTTGAACTCCTGCATGAGGAAGTCCAGCTTGCGCCCCACCGGTTTGCGTTCCTGCAAAAGTCCCCGTGCGGCCGTAATATGGGCGCGCAGCCGGTCCAACTCTTCGGTGACATCGGTTTTCACCGCTATCAGCGCCATCTCCTGCGCCAGACGGTCGGCGTCCATCGCCTCGACGTTCTGCATCACCCGCGCCAAGGCGTTGCGCAGCGCCTCTTCCATGTCTTCTTTGCGGCCTGCAATGGCGGCATCGGCCTGATCGGTCAGGCTTTCGATCTCATCCACCGTGCGGGTCAGCACTTCGTGCAAGGCCGCGCCTTCGTTGCCGCGCATCTCCAGGAACTGGGCCAGAACCGGTGCAAACCCCTCCAGCACAGCGGTGCCAAGCGCCTTGTTCTCATCTTCGCTGGAACCCTGTTCCATCACACCGCGCAGCCCCATCAGATCCACGGCGGTGACAGGGGCCAACACCATGCCGCGTGCCTCAGCTGCGGCGTTTACCTGCGCAACGACGCGCATCATACTGTCCATCGTGGCCGCGTTCAGCTGCAAGGCCCCGCCAGTTTCTTCCCGCTGCACCTTCAGCGACAGGGTGACATTGCCGCGCCCCAGCGCCTTGCTCAGACGGGCCCGCAGGGTGGTTTCCAACCCTTCGATCCAATCTGGCACCCGCAGCCGCATATCCAGCCCCTTGGCGTTGACCGAACGGATTTCCCAGGTCCAGCTGAACGGAGCCATCTCTCCTTTGCCAGAAGCAAAGCCTGTCATTGATTGCAACACGTCGCGTCTCTCCCTCAGGGTTCCTTTGGTCTGTGCCCTTGGTCTTAGCCTGCCAGCCGCGCCAAGGCCAGCGCCCTGCGGGTAAGGCCTGGGGTCTGACACAGGCAGAGGTTAACCACCCGTGCGGTTTTGCAACGAAATTTGCAACAATTAATGACAGATTAACAATTGCGTAACGATTTCGCCGGTAAGGTTTCTTTAACCCTGTCCAGAGGGATGTGGGGCATCGGCGGATCGTGTTTGAGGCACTGTGAACAGGAAAGGTCCGCGAGATGTGGTTTGGTGGTGAGGATGCGGCGGACGCCGGGACAAAGGACAACATCGTGGAGATTTCGCCTTTTCTGACAGATCGCAGTTTCCCTGAGATTGCAGAGGTAGACGCCTACTGGCAGGCGCTGCGCGGTGACCGCCTGATGCCCGCCCGGGCCGAACTGGATCCCCGTGGCATCAAAGGGGCGTTGCCCAATTGTTTTATACTGGAACGGATTGCGCCGGGGATTGGCCGGATCCGTCTGGCCGGGCAGCGGCTGGATGATCTGATGGGGATGGAGGTGCGCGGCACCCCGTTCACCACCCTTTTTACGCCGCAATATCGCAAAATGATCGAAGAATTGAGTGAGGAGGTTTGCGCCGCGCCGGGTGTTGCTCAGTTGGCGCTGAGTGCCGAGCGTGGCCTGCGCAAACCCGCGATCGAAGCGCGGATGACGCTGTGGCCATTGGCAGATGATCGTGGCCGCCCGACGCGGATCCTCGGCGGGCTGTCGTTCAAGGGGGATGTGGGACGCAGCCCGCGCAGATTTCAGGTGGCCTCCAGCCGGGTGAAACGGCTGGCGTCAGCGACTTCCGCGACGCGCCAGCGTCAAACTGCGGGTTTTGCTGAAGCACCGGCGCCCTTTGTAGCCAAGCCAGAAAAGCCGCCCACCCGCAGCGCCCATCTGCGTCTTGTCAAAACGGACTGACCTGTCCCCTAAAACCGAAAAGGCGCCCCGTCCGGAGCGCCTTTTGTTTTGCAAATTTATCGGGCCAATGGCGGGTTGGTTAGACCGCCTGCGCCGGACGGTCCGCCCGCAGGGCCGACAGTTCTTCGGCCACCAGGAAGGCCAGCTCAAGCGACTGGCTGGCATTAAGACGTGGGTCACAGGCTGTGTGGTAGCGGGCCGAGAGGTCCTCTTCGGTCACGGCGCGAACGCCGCCGGTACATTCGGTGACGTCCTGACCGGTCATCTCGAAGTGCACACCGCCGGGGATGGTGCCTTCGGCACGGTGAATGGCAAAGAACTCCTGCACTTCCTGCAAGACCGACTGGAACGGACGGGTTTTGTAGCCCGTGGCCGATTTGATCGTGTTGCCGTGCATCGCGTCGCAGGTCCACAGAACCTTGGCGCCTTCTTCTTCTACCGCGCGGACCAGACGTGGCAGGTGTTCCCCCACTTTGCCGGCGCCGAAACGGGCGATCAGGGTCAGCTTACCCTCTTCGTTTTCAGGGTTCAGCTTCTCCATCAGAACCTTGAGGTCCTCAGCCGTGGTGGTGGGGCCACATTTCAGGCCAACCGGGTTCATCACACCCCGAGCAAATTCCACATGGGCACCGTCAGGCTGACGGGTACGGTCGCCGATCCAAATCATGTGGCCGGACCCTGCCAGCCATTTGCCAGAGGTCGAATCCAGACGGGTCAGCGCCTCTTCATATTCCAGCAGCAGCGATTCATGGCTGGTGTAGAAATCCACCGTCTGCAATGTGTGGGCACGGTCACTGTCGACACCTGCCGCCCGCATGAAGTCCAGCGTGTCGCTGATCCGGTTCGCCATATCGCGATATTTCGCGGCCTTTTCGCCCTCGGTGAAGCCCAGCGTCCACTGATGAACCTGATGCACATCTGCATAACCACCGGTCGAGAAGGCGCGCAGCAGGTTCAAAGTTGCAGCCGCCTGAGTATAGGCCTGCAGCATCTTCTTCGGATCAGGAATTCGCGCCGCCGAGGTGAAATCCAACTCGTTGATGATGTCGCCACGGTAGCTGGGCAGTTCCACACCATCCACGGTTTCGGTTGGGGCCGAACGCGGTTTGGCGAACTGGCCGGCCATCCGGCCCACTTTCACCACCGGCACCTTGGCGCCATAGGTCAGCACCATCGCCATCTGCAGCATCACCTTGAAAGTGTCGCGGATGCCATTGGCCGAGAACTGATCAAAACTTTCGGCGCAATCGCCCCCCTGTAGCAGGAAGGCTTCGCCACGGGAGGCGGCGCCCAGCTGTGCCTTCAGTTTGCGGGCTTCGCCAGCAAACACCAGAGGCGGATATTTCGACAGCTGCCCTTCAACCGCGTTCAACGCGGCGGCATCTGTGTAGTCGGGCATCTGAACACGGGGCTTGTTGCGCCAGTCCGATTTCTGCCAATCGCTCATTCCATCCTCCGATCGGGTCACATCTTTTGCTGAGTGCTGTGTTTCAGCGGCTCTATAGCTGTTTTGCCGCACTGTGGCCACAAGCAAGCGGCTCTGCAAGCGGCAAATTTGTTCGCGCTAACAGATTTACTTTCGTGTTTTGATCCCTCTTGCGCGGGTTAGAATTTGGTGCTTCTGTCGTTCTCCTCTCTAACAAGGATACGTCAATGGAATCACAGCGCAACTCGGTCACGGTGACTGGGGATCAGAACAAGCCCATTAAGTTTGTGTTTGTTCTGCTTAATCAATTCACGCTGCTGCCCTTTTCGGCGGCTTTGGATTGTTTGCGCATTGCAAACTATACCGCCGGGCGCGCGCTTTATTCCTGGGAACTGCAGGGCGAAGGTGGCGACGCGGTGACTTGTTCGGCCGGGGTCTCTTTCAAACTGGACGATGATCTGGGCGAATTGGGACGCGATGACCGCATGGTGCTCTGCGGTGGCGTCGATGTGCGCAGCCAGACCACCAAGAAGCTGATTTCCTGGCTGCGGCGGGAAGCGCGCAAAGGCATCATGGTCGGCTCGCTCTGCACCGGCACCTATGCCTTGGCCAAATCCGGACTTCTGGATGACAAGCGGGCGACGATCCATTGGGAACATCAGGATAGCTTTGAAGAAGAGTTTGTTGACGTCGAGCTGACCAAATCGGTCTTTGTGATTTCCGGCAATCGGATGACAGCGGCCGGTGGCACCGCGTCGCTGGATCTGATGCTGTCACTGATCGCTTCGGATTACGGCGAGGAACTGGCCAATTCGGTGGCCGATCAGCTGATCTATTCCTCGATCCGCACCGATCAGGATCCGCTGCGCCTGTCAGTGCCGACGCGGATTGGGGTGCGCCATCCGAAACTGTCTCAGGTCATCCAGATGATGGAAGCCAACATCGAAGAGCCGATGAGCCCCTCGGTGCTGGCCAAGGACGTCGGCATGTCGACCCGCCAGTTGGAGCGTCTGTTCCGCCGCTATCTGAACCGGTCCCCCAAACGCTACTATATGGAGCTGCGGCTGCAGAAGGCGCGCAACCTGCTGATGCAGACGGACATGAGTGTGATCAACGTGGCGCTGGCCTGCGGTTTTGCCTCGCCGTCGCATTTTTCCAAATGTTACCGGTCGCATTACAACACCACCCCCTACCGCGAACGCGGCAGCCAGATGGCGCAGGGTGGTAAATAGAACTGGGACGGTGAGTAACGTCTTCGTTTGGTAATTATGAAGGGCGCGGCTATCGCCACAGGCGGAAGACCGCGCCTTTATCTTCGCTCAGGAACCACAGCGCGCCGTCATTGGCCTGCCGCACGTCCCGCACCCGTCCAGTCTCTGGCCCTTCGATCCGTTGTTTGATGCGAAACGTATCGCCCGAGACATGGGCGATATGGTCAAACTTCAAAGAGCCGACAAACAGATCGCCTTGCCATTCCGGGAACATCCGTCCGGTGTAATAGACAATGCCCGAAGGCGCGATGGAGGGATCCCAGTAGATCTTGGGCTGTTCCATGCCGCGCTTTTCGGTGCCTTCACCCACTTTGCGGCCATTGTAATGTGTGCCGTAGGAAATCACCGGCCAGCCATAATTGGCGCCGCGTTTGATAAGGTTCACCTCATCCCCGCCACGTGGCCCGTGTTCTGAGGTCCAGAGCGTGTCGCCGTTGCCAAGGGTGGCGCCCTGTGGGTTGCGGTGGCCAATGCTCCAGATCTCTCGGCGGGCGTTGCGGAAGCCGTGAAACGGATTGTCGCGTGGGGCGGTGCCATCCAGATGCAGCCGCAGGATCTTGCCGAAATAGGAAGCCGTGTTCTGCGCCTGCCGCCGATCTCCCATGTCGCCAATGGTTAGAAACACATACCCGCCCCGCCCTTCGACAATCCTGCCACCAAAGTGTCGGGCGTTATTGTTGCCTTTCGGCATTTTGAACAGCACGCGCAGTTGTTCCAAACGATGACCGTCCAGATCGATCTGCGCTGCGGCCAGCGCGGTGCCCAAACCGCCAGGCACTTTGGTCACATAAGAGAAGTAGATGGTCCGGCTGCGGCTGAAATCGCGGGCGGCGACAACATCCAGCAGGCCACCCTGCCCTTCGGCCACAATTTCTGGCAGGCCGGAAATGCGCTGCCGGCTGCCATCCTGCGCCACATGCCACAGCCGCCCGGGGCGTTCGGTGATCAGCAGGCTTTCGTCTGGCAAAAGCGCCAGCGACCAAGGCACGTCAAAGCCATCCGCGATGCGATCAATGCGGTATTCCTGGGCCTCTGCGGCGGTGGTGAGGTGACCAAGCGTCAACATAAACGCCAATGCTGGCGCTAACAGTCGATTGAACCAACATGTGACACTCATCTTCTGCATCAAACCGCTCCGGCATGGGGGTGGAAAAGAAGGTAATCGTCTTGTTTTCTTGGCAATTATTGCTTGTGAGGCAATGATAAAATCATTTCCTTAAAATGGATACAATTTTGTTCGATAGCACGACCAGACCGGGGCCTTGGTATCTTTTCATTTGGGGAATCGGGCGATAGGGTCGAATCCGGACATAAGTTCCAACTTGGGAGAAAATTATGAAAAAGTTTCTGATGGCCACAGCCGCCACCGCCCTGATGGCGGGCGGCGCCATGGCCGATGACCACGCTGTTAAACTGGGCATCATCCTGGGCTTCACCGGCCCGATTGAATCGCTGACCCCTGCCATGGCCGCTGGCGCCGAACTGGCGATGAGCGAAGTGACCGAGTCCGGCAAACTGCTGGGCGGCAAAGAAGTCATGCCTGTTCGTGCAGACTCGACCTGTATCGACGCAGGTGCCGCTTCGGCCGCTGCTGAACGTCTGATCACCTCGGACGGTGTTGCAGGCATCATGGGCGCGGACTGCTCGGGTGTGACCGGTGCGGTTCTGGCCAACGTTGCCGTGCCGAACGGTGTTGTGATGATCTCGCCCTCCGCCACCTCGCCGGCGCTGTCTTCTGCCGAAGACAACGGCCTGTTCTTCCGCACCGCGCCCTCTGACGCCCGTCAGGGTCAGGTTCTGGCCGACGTGCTGATGGAAAAAGGCATCAGCGAAGTTGCGGTGACCTACACCAACAACGACTACGGCAAGGGCTTGGCTGACAGCTTCGCCGCAGCCTATGCCGCTGCTGGCGGTTCGGTGACCACCACCACAGCCCACGAAGACGGCAAGGCCGACTACTCGGCTGAAGTTGGCGCATTGGCCTCGGCCGGCGGCGACGCACTGGTGGTTGCAGGCTATGTTGACCAGGGTGGCCCGGGCGTGATCCGTGCGGCACTGGACACCGGCGCCTTTGACACTTTCGTTCTGCCGGACGGCATGATCGGCCCGTCCCTCGAAACCGCCTTCGGCGACGAGATTGACGGCTCCATCGGCACCGCTCCGGGCAGCGACTCGGCAGATGCTTCGATGGTTGTTGAAAAAGTGGCCGCCACCGGTGTTGACGCCTCCGGCCCTTACGTAGGCGAAAGCTATGACGCAGCCGCGCTGATCATGCTGGCCATGCAGGCCGCAGGTTCGACCGACGCAGGCGCCTATAAGGACAAGATCCTCGACGTGGCAAACGCCCCGGGCGAAAAGATCATGGCCGGTGAACTGGGCAAAGCGCTGGAAATCCTGGCTGCTGGTGGCGACATCGACTACGTCGGCGCAACCGCTGTTGAACTGATCGGTCCCGGTGAAGCCGCAGGCGGCTACCGCCAGATCGAAGTTCAGGGTGGCAAGCTGGAAACTGTTAAGTACCGCTAATCCTTTAGCTTTCTTAAAATCTCAGCCAGCCCGGACCTAGTGCCGGGCTGTGCTGTATCAACAACAGCACAAAATGTGCAAGACGGGGGAACTGCTTCATGATCGTCGTCGAAGACGTCCATAAGCATTTCGGGGGATTTCGCGCTGTAGACGGGGCGAAACTGACCATCGAAAAGGGCTCCATCACCGGGCTGATTGGTCCGAATGGTGCCGGAAAAACCACTTTGTTCAATGTGATCGCCGGTGTTCTGCCGCCCACTTCGGGCCGCATCACCATGGACGGTGAAGACATCACCGGCCTGCCGCCGCACGCGCTTTTCCATAAGGGCCTGCTGCGGACGTTCCAGATCGCACATGAATTCCATTCCATGACCTGCCGGGAAAACCTGATGATGGTGCCGGGCGGCCAGAGCGGTGAGACGCTGTGGAACACCTGGTTTGGGCGCAAGCGTATCGCGGATGAGGAACGCGCGCTGCGGGCCAAGGCTGATGAGGTGCTGGAATTCCTGACCATCAGCCATATCACGGATCTGAAGGCCGGCGAAATCTCCGGCGGTCAGAAAAAACTGCTGGAGCTGGGCCGCACCATGATGGTGGACGCCAAAATCGTCTTCCTTGATGAGGTGGGCGCCGGTGTGAACCGGACGCTGCTCTACACGATTGCCGATGCGATCAAACAGCTGAATGAGGAACGCGGCTACACCTTCGTGGTGATCGAACACGATATGGATTTCATCGAACGCCTCTGTGATCCGGTCATCTGTATGGCCGAAGGCAAGGTTCTGGCCGAGGGCACCCTGGCCGAGATCAAGGCGAACGAACAGGTGATCGAGGCCTATCTGGGCACCGGCCTGAAGAACAAGGACAAGGTGGGCGCATGACAAACAATCCCTACCAGGACGATCGTGGCAACAAGGACGCCACGATCACCAAGGCAGGCGAAGGCACGATGCAGGTTGCGACCGGCACCGACCACGCCATGAACACCGATCAGGCCTTTCTGATCGGCGACAGCATGACCGGCGGATATGGCAAATCCGGCCCCGACATCCTGCACGACTGTACCGTGGCCGTGAACAAAGGCGAAATTGCCGTGATCGTTGGCCCCAACGGCGCGGGCAAATCCACCGCGATGAAGGCCACCTTCGGGATGTTGAACCTGCGGCAGGGCTCGGTCCGGCTGGACGGTCAGGACATCACCGGCCTCACCCCGCAGGCGCGGGTGGCGGCGGGCATGGGCTTTGTGCCGCAGACCTCCAACATCTTCACCTCTATGTCGGTGGAGGAAAATCTGGAAATGGGCGCCTTCATCCGCAAGGATGATTTCCGCGACACCATCGCCCAGATCTATGACCTCTTCCCGATCCTGAAGGAAAAGCGCCGTCAGGCCGCAGGGGAGCTGTCTGGTGGTCAACGTCAGCAAGTGGCCGTGGGCCGCGCGCTGATGACCCAGCCCAAGGTGCTGCTCTTGGATGAGCCCACCGCAGGGGTGTCTCCCATCGTGATGGACGAGCTGTTTGACCGTATCATCGAGGTCGCCCGCACCGGCATCTCGATCCTGATGGTGGAACAGAACGCCCGTCAAGCTCTTGAAATCGCGGACAAAGGCTATGTGCTTGTCCAAGGTCGCAACGCCCACACCGGCACCGGCAAAGAACTGCTGGCCGATCCGGAAGTGCGCCAATCTTTCCTGGGAGGTTAACCTATGGACTTCCTGAACGCCCTTGTGGCGCTTTCCAACTTTGTGCTGATTCCGGCCGTTGCCTATGGCAGCCAGCTGGCGCTTGGCGCGCTTGGTGTGACGCTGATCTACGGCATCCTGCGCTTTTCCAACTTCGCCCATGGTGACACCATGGCCTTTGGTACCATGCTGGTGGTGATGATCACCTGGCTGTTCCAAAGCTGGGGGATCTCTTTCGGGCCGCTGCCCACCGCCCTTTTGGCTCTGCCCTTCGGGATCCTGGGCTGTATGGCCCTGGTGATCGGCACTGACCGCGTGGTCTATCGCTTCTACCGCGAACAAAAGGCCAAACCGGTCATTCTGGTGATTGTCTCCATGGGGGTTATGTTCATCATGAACGGCCTCGTGCGTTTCATCATCGGTCCGAATGATCAACGTTTTGCTGATGGCGAACGGTTCATCATCTCGGTGCGAGAATTCAAACAGATGACCGGCCTCTCCGAAGGTCTGGCGATCCGCACCACCCAAGGCATCACCGTTGTCACGGCGATCATCGTGGTGGCGCTGCTGTTCTGGTTCCTGAACAAAACCCGCACCGGCAAATCCATGCGCGCCTATTCCGACAATGAGGATCTGGCGCTGCTGTCGGGCATCAACCCGGAACGTGTAGTGCTTTACACTTGGCTGATCGTTGCGGCGCTGGCCACGGTGGCGGGCACGCTCTATGGCCTCGACAAAACCTTCAAACCCTTCGTGTTCTTCCAACTGCTGCTGCCGATCTTTGCCGCTGCCATTGTTGGGGGCCTTGGCAGCCCGCTGGGCGCCATCGCGGGGGGCTTTGTGATTGCCTTTTCCGAGGTCACAATCACCTACGCCTGGAAGAAGGTGCTGAAGTACCTGCTGCCCGAAAATCTGGAACCCTCCAGCCTCGTGCAGCTTCTGTCGACCGACTATAAATTCGCCGTCAGCTTTGCGATCCTTGTGGTGGTGCTGCTGTTCAAGCCGACCGGCCTGTTCAAGGGGAAAGCGGTATGAGCGATTCCATGAAAAACACCACACTCTTTGGCATCGTGGCCCTGCTGTTTGTGATGACGGGCCTGCTGCAAAGCTGGAACGCCTCGCTGTCGATCCTCAACATGGCGCTGATTTCGGCGATCATGGCCCTTGGGGTGAACCTGCAATGGGGCTTTGCCGGCCTGTTCAACGTCGGCGTCATGGGCTTTGTGGCCCTTGGCGGTCTGGCGGCGGTGCTGGTCGGTTCAGAGCCGGTACCGGGCGCCTGGTCGGCTGGCGGGCGCAGCATTCTGCTGGCGCTGGTCCTTGGGGCGGCCACCATTGTTGCGGCTGTGCTGGCCTACACGCGCATGACCCCGTCGCGCCTGCGTTCGCTGGTGGTGCTGGGCATTCTGGTGGCTGGCTTTTTCCTCTACCGTGGCATCTTTGACGCCGGTGTTGAGGCAGTCGAGGCGATCAACCCCGCCGCACAGGGCAACATCGGCGGCCTGAACTGGCTGGCGGCAGCGCGTGACAGCGAGGCGCAGCGCGCCGACCTGTTCATCCTGCTGGCCTGGCCGGTGGGTGGCCTTTTGGCGGCCGGTGCTGCTTGGGTTATCGGCAAAACCGCGCTGGGGCTGCGTTCGGACTATCTGGCCATCGCCACCCTTGGCATTGCCGAGATCACCATTGCCGTCCTCAAGAACGAAGACTGGCTGGCCCGAGGCGTGAAAAACGTGATCGGCCTGCCGCGTCCGGTGCCCTATGAGGTGACGCTGCAGAACACACCGGGTTTCACCGAGACCGCCATTGGTCTGGGTCTTGACCCAACCACGGCGTCAACGCTCTGGGTGAAACTGCTCTACTCGGGCTTGTTCACGGCGGTGCTGGTGGTGCTTCTGGTGCTGGCGCAGCTGGCGCTGAAATCGCCTTGGGGCCGCATGATGCGCGCCATCCGCGACAATGAAATCGCGGCCGAGGCGATGGGCAAAGACGTCACCGCCCGTCACCTGCAGATCTTCATCCTCGGCTCTGCCGTCTGCGGCATTGCCGGTGCGATGATGACCACGCTGGACGGGCAGCTGACCCCGGGCAGCTACCAGCCATTGCGCTTCACCTTCTTGGTCTGGGTCATGGTGATTGTAGGGGGCTCCGGCAACAACTTCGGTTCGGTCCTCGGCGCCTTCCTGATCTGGTTCCTCTGGGTTCAGGTGGAACCTCTGGGCGCCCTGCTGATGGACACCATCACCCTGGGTCTGGAAGACGGCAGTGATCTGAAGAAACACCTGCTCAACAGCGTGGCCTATATGAAGTTCATCACCATGGGTCTGGTGCTGCTCCTTGTGCTTCGGTTCAGCCCGCGCGGTTTGATCCCAGAGAAGTAGGTTCAGCCATAGAAAACACCCCAAAGGGCTCCCAATCGGGGGCCCTTTTCTTTGCGACCCGCTCAGCGGCAACGCCCAATGACACCTCTGGAGGACGATATCGTGGACCGATGAAAGCGGCTTCTTCTTGGGGCAAATATCCCGGGGTGAATGGGCGCCTCCATGAGGCGCACAGAGGGGCAGCGCCCCTCGACTTGCCCAAGCACGCAGCGCTTGGTTAGATCAGCAGCAACAGCGCCAGCGCACCAGCTGTGACAAACAGGGTGGCAATGGCACCAAGGGCCAGAGGCCGCAGGCCTTTGCGTTTCAACGCAGCCAGATCGGTGTTGAGCCCCATTGCCGCCAGCGCCATGGTCAACAGGAAGCTGGTCAGCGTGGCCGCTGGCTGCAGCACCTCTGCGGGCAAGGCCACGGCCGAGTTCAGCCCCATCATGGCGGCAAAGCCCAACACAAACAGCGGCAGCGGGCTGGGGCCGTCGCTGGCCTCGGAGGGGCCACCAAATCTCGTCAGCACCAGTACTAGCGGCGCCAGCAACAAGACACGGGTCAGTTTGGCCATCATGCCCCATTCTGCGGCTTCAACGCTGTGGCTTTCAGTGGCCCCAACCACCTGCGCCACCTCATGGATCGCCGCGCCAGCCCATAGGCCCAACCCCTGTCCGTCCAGCCCCAGTGCCAACGCCAGCACCGGCAGGCCGATCATCGACAGGGTGCCAAAAAGCGTCACACAGGCAATGGCATAAGCCAGATCATTATGGCTGCCCGGGCGTGCGCCCTGCACCGCCATCACCGCCGAGGCGCCACAGACCGCCGTGCCCGCACCGATCAACCGGGTCAGTTCTGGTGCGACTCCCAGCCAGCGACCAAACAGTTGCGTGCTGCTGTAGCTGGCCGCCAGAAGGGCAGCAATTCCCAGAAACAACGGGGCGCCGGCCTCGATGATCTGGCTCAGGCTCAACTGCAGGCCCAACAGCACAATTCCCAGCCGCATCAAAGGTCTCTGGGCCTGAAAGATGCCCTGCGCCGCCCAGGGCAAGGCCCCGAAAACATTGCGCAAAACCACGCCCAACCCCATGGCGATCACCATTGGCCCGAGCAGCGGAATACTGAATTGTCCCTTCGCCCAGATCGCACCCGCCGCCAGGGCGGCCACCAGCGCGAGGCCTGGGAGGGGTGCAACAATCTGTTTTGCCAGAGGGGTGGTTTGGGGAATTATGTTCTGTGCGGTCATGGGTTTAGTGTATTTTGATCTTAGGCACAGGTCTAATTGATCAAACTTGTAGTATTAATCGGTTGTGCTAATGATTTGGAATGACCCTAGATCAGCTACGCACCTTCCTTGCCGTTGCCGAACGGCTTCACGTCACCCGCGCCGCCGAAGCGTTGAACATGACACAATCGGCGGTCTCCTCGGCCATCGCGGCACTGGAGACCCAGCATGGGGTCAAACTGTTTGACCGGGTGGGACGGGGCATTGCCTTGACCCAGGCGGGGGTGGATTTCATGCCGCAAGCCCGTGCCGTCCTGCGCGAAGCTGAGGTGGCGCGGCGGGTGCTCAGCGATTTTTCCAGCGAAACACGGGGGCACCTGCGCCTCTATGCCTCGCAGACCGTGGCCAGCTACTGGCTGCCACCACGTCTGATGCAGCTGCATGAGCAGCACCCCGGGGTAGAGATCGATCTGCAGGTGGGCAACACCGCACAATCCGCCGCCGCCGTGGCCGAGGGACGGGCCGACCTGGGTTTTGTCGAAGGCGCCCTGCCCGACAGCGATTTGCACCGGCAGGTGGTGGCACGGGATGAGCTGGTGTTGGTCATGGCACGCGACCACCCCTTGGCGCGGCAAGAGGCGTTTGGGGCCGAGGATTATGTCCAGATGCAGTGGGTGCTGCGCGAAAAAGGCTCTGGCACCCGCAGTGAGACCGAGGCCCATCTGTCCGAGATGGGCCTGTCGGTGGGCAATCTGGAGGTGGCGCTTGAACTGCCCTCAAACGAGGCGGTGCTGGCAGCGGTGGCGGCGGGCCCACATGTGTCGATGCTGTCCGCCCGTGCGGTGGGATCGGCCAGGGGGCGCGGGCTCGCAATGCGGCGGGTGACTTGGGCGCCGCCAACATCGCGCCCCTTTGCTGTTCTTAGTCACCCCCAAAGGTACAAGACCCGCGCGGTGCGGGCCTTGCTGGCGTTGCTCTGACGGTTTGGCCGAACCTTAGCGGCCTTTGAACAGCCCGCCCAGAATGCCGCGCACAATCCGCCGCCCGGTGGTGCCGCGCAGCTCTTTCACCAGCGCCTTGCCAAGCGCCTCCCCCACAGTGTCGCCCCGACGCGAGGACCGTTGTGGCCGCGAAGAGGACCGCCGCACCCGCGCACCACTGAACCGGCGGGCGGATTTAAACTCGCGCTCCATCACCTCAGCGTCTTCCTCGGCGGCCTCTGCAACCTCAGCCTCTTTGGCGGCAACCTCGGCCCGGCGGGCAAGTATTTCATAAGCGCTTTCGCGGTCCTTCAGCACCTCATATTTGCCGGCGATTGGCGAGGCATCGACCAGCGCTTTGCGTTCCGACGCGGTGATCGGACCCAGTTGCGAAGACGGCGGCCGGATCAGGGTGCGCTCGACAATGCCCGGCACACCCTTCTTCTGCAGGAAGGAGGTCACCGCCTCGCCTACACCAACCTCGCGGATCGCCTCTTCGGTGTCGAAACGGGGATTGTCGCGATAGGTTTCCGCCGCCATCCGCAACGCCTTGCGGTCACGTGCGGTGAAGGCGCGCAAGGCGTGCTGAACCCGGTTGCCCAGCTGGCCCAGAATGTCCTCGGGCACGTCATCGGGGTTCTGGGTGACAAAATACACCCCGACCCCTTTTGAACGGATCAGACGTGCGACCTGTTCCACCTTGTCGACCAGCGCTTTGGGGGCGTCTTCAAACAGCAGGTGCGCCTCGTCAAAGAAAAACACCAGTTTGGGTTTGTCAGGGTCCCCCACCTCGGGCAGTTGCTCAAACAACTCAGACAGCAGCCACAGCAGGAAAGTGGCGTAAAGCCGGGGGGCGCCCATCAGCTTGTCCGCAGCCAGAATGTTGATCCGGCCCCGTCCGTCAATATCGGTGCGCATCAGGTCCGGCAGCTCCAGTGCAGGCTCGCCGAAGAGTTGCGCCGCCCCCTGGTTTTCCAGAACCAGAAGCCGCCGTTGGATCGCCCCGATCGAGGCCACAGAAACGTTGCCATAGCGCAGCGCGACCTGCGCACGGTTTTCCCCCAGCCAGACCAGAAGCGCCTGCAGATCCTTCAGATCCAACAGCGCCAGCCCCTGTTCATCGGCCAGCCGGAACGCGATGTTCAGGATCCCCTCCTGCGCTTCTGTCAACTCCAGCAGGCGGGCCAGCAGCAAGGGCCCCATTTCCGCCACCGTGGTGCGCACGGGATGGCCCTGTTCGCCGAAAAGATCCCAGAAGGTGACCGGAAAGGACTGATAGCTGTAGTCGTCAAAACCGATTGTGCCGGCGCGCGAATTAAAGGCGTCATGCAGTTTGAACCCGCTGTCGCCCGCCTTGGCCAGCCCCGCCAGATCCCCTTTGACGTCTGACAAAAACACCGGCACGCCCTGCGCGGCAAAGCCTTCGGCCATGATCTGCAAGGTGATGGTTTTGCCGGTGCCGGTTGCGCCTGCAATAAGGCCGTGCCGGTTGGCGTATTTCAGCTTCAGCCCTTGCTTTTCGCCATAAGCCTCGCCGCCACCACCGATGAAAATCTGATCGTCCAAAACAGCCCCCGTCTCCGACCTTTGATAACGGCCGATTAACCAGTGAAGTCGAAACTTCGTCCAAAGTACGCTCTGAGAATACTTTGTTAACACCTTCATGTCACAGTGAATTTGCCCGTCTCGCATGTCCTTTTGGGACGGGTGACTTCCTCCCTGTCAGACTGGCCGCCCTGAATTTTCAGGGCGGTGTTTCTTTTTTCCGCAAAAGGTTCGAAAGCCTGTTGACGGGTTGGAACAAAAATCCTAGCGTTCTCTCCATAATAAGTCGGCCAGTCCGACGGGGAGCAAAAATTAAGGAAAAGGGGTTGTTCGCAGCCCCTTTTTCTAATTTTTGGACCGTTTCGGCCCTTTTGGCGCGAATCCGGCTGTCTCTTTGATTCTAATGAACAATCCTGTCGGCGCCCCAGATGCGCGGGAAACCGCGCTGTCACGGGGATTTCAGGGAAATTTACGCTGACCTCTCCTTTCTGACGTGATAGACGCATGGGCAGATAACGCACCATCAGACTGGGAAAGACATGCCCAAATTTTTGAAATCTCTTTCGATCCTCGCCACCCTTGCACTGACAGGTGCCGCCACCGCCCAAGAAGCCGCCCAGCCGGCCGAGGATGCGGGGCTCAGCATGGGGCAGCAAGTCGAACCCGAAGCCTACATCCGCGAGACCACTGGCGATTGGGAACTTGAGTGTTACAAAACCGGCCAGGAAGAAGAGCCCTGCCAGCTGTTGCAGGAGCTTTATGGTTCGGGCGGCAACCAGGTGGCCAATATCCGCGTCTTTGGCCTGCCCGGTGGTGGCGCAGCGGTTGCTGGTGCGGTAGTAGCCGTACCGCTGGAAACGCTGCTGACCGCACAACTCACGATTATGGTCGATGTAAACGCGCCTGTGCGTTACCCCTTCTCGGTCTGTGACCCGCTGGGCTGCTATGCCCGTATCGGATTTTCGCAGGCGGACATCGACGCCTTCAAACGCGGCAATCAGGCGATTGTCTCGCTGGTGCCCTTTGTGGCGCCCGATCAGCGCGTCGATTTGAAAATGTCGCTGACGGGTTTCACCGATGGCTTCAGCAAGATCACCGCGATTGTGCAGCCATAAGGCCGCCAACCAGAAACGTAAAAGGCCGCCCTTGAGGCGGCCTTTTACATATCTGCTGCATCGCGACTAGGCACGCTTTAGCGCAAGAACCGCGTTCAATCCGCCAAAGGCAAAGGCATTGGACAGCGCATAGTCAACTTTGGCCTCGCGGGCCTCATTGGGCACCACATCCAGCGCACATTCCGGATCGGCCTCTTCATAGCCGATGGTAGGCGCAATCACGCCCTCGCGCAGCGCCATGATACAGGCCAGCAGTTCCACCGCGCCGGTACCGCCGATCAGATGGCCGTGCATCGCTTTGGTGGAAGAGATCATCAACTGATCCGCATCCGCACCAAACACATCGGCCACTGCCGCGCATTCGGTTTTGTCATTGGCCGCCGTACCGGTGCCGTGGGCGTTGATATAGCCCACCTGCCCGGCGCTGATGCCAGCGTCTTTCAAGGCGCCGGAAATGGCACGTGCGGCGCCCTGTTTCGATGGCATCACAATATCCGCCGCATCCGAGGACATGGCAAATCCCACCACCTCGGCCAGAATCTCGGCACCACGGGCTTTGGCGTGTTCGTAATCTTCAAAGACAAAGATCGCCGCGCCTTCCCCCTGCACCATCCCGTTGCGGTTGGCGCTGAAGGGGCGACAGGCGTCTTTCGACATCACCCGCAACCCTTCCCAGGCCTTCACACCGCCAAAACACAGCATCGATTCAGAACCGCCCGTGACCATCGCCTTGGACATGCCCGAACGCACCATGTTGAACGCCTGGCTCATCGCGTGGTTGGAACTGGCGCAGGCCGTGGACACGGTGAAGCTGGGCCCTTTCAGGTTATACTCCATCGAGACATGGCTGGCGGCGGCGTTGTTCATGAGTTTCGGCACCACAAAGGGATGCACCCGGTTTTTCCCGTCCTCATAAACCGTGCGGTAATTGGCATCGAGCGTTGTCATCCCGCCGCCCGAATTGCCCAGAATGACACCCGAAGTGGCCGCCAGCTCCCCGTTAAACACCAGCCCCGACTGGGCCAGAGCCTCTCGCGCGGCCACCAGTGTGAATTGGGTGAAACGGTCAAACAGCGCCATTTGCTGACGGTTGAACTGCGCCTCGGCGTCGAAGTTTTTCACCTGACCGCCGATCTTGATCGCCAGCCGGTCGACATCCTGAAACTCCAGGGTGCCAATGCCGCAGCGGCCCTCTTTCATCGCCTCGCAGGTTTCCGCCACCGAGGCCCCAAGCGCGTTGATTGTCCCCGCGCCGGTGATCACAACACGGTTCATCAGACCTGCTCGGACACCAATTGTTCAATGCCTTTGATGATTGCCGCCACCGAGGAGATGTCAAAATCGCTCTTCTCGGGTTCGTTGGCGTTAAAAGGCACCGAAATGTCAAAGGCTTCTTCGATGGCAAAAATGCTCTCGACCAGACCCAGGCTGTCGATGCCCAGATCCTCCAGCGTGCTCTCCATCGTAACGTCCGATGGTTCCAGAACCGCCTGTTCAGCGACGATTTCGATGACCTTGTCCTTGATGTTCATGATCACGGCCCCTTCCTCTGCTTGAGGTTGATTTAGTCATTCCCATCCGGTTTTGAAACAGCTTTCTGCAACTTTGCAACGTCGCGGAACAGCCGGGGCAACCGGCGCAGGCCTTTGTAAACCTCAATATGTGTTTCCATCTTCATTGCCGGATAGCCCAGCATGACGCGGCCCGCAGGTACATTTGCCAGCACCTTTGTGGCCCCGCCGGTGATCACGTGGTCCCCGATAAACAGGTTGTCACTGACCCCCGTCTGGCCACCTAGCACCACATTGTGACCGATACGTGTCGATCCGGCGATTCCGACCTGCGCGCAAATCAGGCAATCATTTCCGATCTCTACGTTGTGTCCAATCTGGGCGAGGTTGTCGAATTTCACCCCGTTGCCGATGCGGGTGTCACGCACGGTTCCACGGTCGATACAGGCGTTTGCGCCCAGCTCAACATCATCGCCAATCAGCACCGATCCCAGCGAGTGGATCCGCGCATAGCTTTGAGCTTTGGCGTCCCCCGCATCGCCAAGACTGTCGCGCACCTTTTCGATGTTCGATTCCTCTGGCGTGACAAAGGAGAACCCATCGCCGCCCACGCTGGCCCCCGGTTGCGCAATGAACCGGTCCCCAATGGTGACACGGGCCCCGATCTTCACCCCTTCGCGCAGGAAACAGCCCTGCCCCAGCACCGCCTCAGCGCCAATGAAACAATGCGGCCCAATCACCGAGCCGTCGCCAATCACAGCGCCCGCGGAAATCACCGCCAAGGGCCCGACGCTGACATCCGCGCCCAGTATGGCGGCCGGGTCCACCACCGCTGAAGGGTGAATGCCGCTGTCAAAGCCCTGACCGGGGTCCATCATCGCCGACAGCCCCGCCATCGCAAAGCGCGGGCGTGGCGCAACCAGCGCCGCTTTCAGCCCCAGTGCCTGCCAGTCAGACCCCTGCCACAGCATTGCCGCCTGCGCCTTGCCGTCGGGCAGACCTTTGGCGAAATCGGGTTTCATGGCTAGGGCCAGATCGCTGGCACCGGCCATCGCGGGTTCCGCCACGCCGGTGATAGAAAGATCAACGTCGCCAAAGGCTTCTGCCCCAAGCGACGCTGCTATTTCTTTGATCGTATATGTCATGGCCTGCCCCCAAGAATGTCTTGGGCTTAGACTTAGCCGCGAACGTCGCCCAAGGCCACCCCTGCCGCCTGCAAAGCGTTCCAGATCTTTGCATCGCGGCCATAGGTGTCACGGCGGTAGTTCGCCTTGCCTTTCGCCGGCACAACTGCGGTGCGGTAGACGATATGCACAGGCAGCTGTTTTTCCAGATCCACCTGGGTTTCCTTGCCGGTTTTCAGGATCCGGTGGAAGGTCTGTTTAGGTGTTTCATCCTGACGGGCCAGCAGCGCATAGGCAAATTCAAACGGTTGCTGTAGGCGGATACAGCCGTGGCTGAAGGCGCGGGTTTCGCGTTTGAACAGCGCCTTCTGCGGCGTGTCATGCAGGTAGATGTTGTGGCGGTTCGGGAACATGAACTTCACCAGACCCAGAGCATTCGAACGCGATGGTGGCTGTTTGATGTCAAACGGGAAATTGCGTTGGGTGTATTGGGTGAAATCGGCGCCTTCACGGCTGACAACGCGGCCCGAGCCGTCGATCAGACGCAGATGGCCAACCGCGTTGGGGTTTTTCTGCAGCTGCGGCAGGTATTCCTTCACAGCGATCGAGCGTGGCACGTTCCAGGTGGGGTTAATCACCATATGTTCCATGACATCGCTGAACTCGGGGCTGCGGCGGTCCGAGGAATTGGCCCCCACAACCGAACGGGTGCGGAAAGTCACCTTGCCATCATCTACAATCTTGGCGGTGTAATCGGTCAGGTTCACCCAGATATGGCGCTCGCCCCGCTCAAAGTTGGTCCAGCGCTCCCGCTCCATCGCAACGATGACGGATTGCAGACGTTTCTCTGCGGACACGTTGAGCTGCGCCAGTGTTGTGGCGCCGGCGACACCATCCTGCTCCAGCCCGTGGTCGGCCTGAAACTGCTGCACGGCGGCTTCAATCTTGGCGTCATAGGTCTGCGTTGCCGAGCGGTTCAGATAGCCAAGCGCCACCAGACGGTCGCGCAGCTTGACAATAGAGGCGCCGCGATCGCCTGGCTCCAGCTTCTTGCCCGGCACCGTTGTACCCCAGCCGCCCGCTGCGATAACACCCTGAAGGCGCAGCATTTCCTTGCGCAGGCGGGGGTATTCCGGAGAGGTCGGTGGCAGCTGTTTCATCACCGCCGAGGGCTGACCGGAAACCAGCATTTGCAGATATTCAGCACCATCTTTCTTGCTGATCTTGCGCACCAGACCGTCGTCGATCTTGCGGGGTGTCAGCACGCCATGGGCAATGTCGCGGGCGTATTTCAAGTAGGCTTTGGACAGTTCCACGTCGACAATGCCCAGATCACGCGGTGTTTTTGCGGCCCGCATCTGGGTCAGCAGCAGATCCACATCATAGCGGGCCTGTGGCAACCCGTGCGTGCGCACATTCTGCAGCGCATTGATCAGGGCCTGACGACGGGCTGTGAATTCTGCGCCTTCACCGGTCCAGATCGCCGAGAACCCGTTTTCACGGTAAAACCGCGCCAGTTCGCGGTCATCCGACGCGGTTTCGGCCACGGCCTGTTTAAAGGCCGTCACCTGCGCCACTGCGGGCGTCGGCGCGTTGGTTAGAATAAAGCAGGCCGCCACGGCACTGAAGGCCAAACGGGAAAAACCAGAACGGGTCACAGACAGCATGAGCGCGTCCCTCTTTCGTTGTAAATTTTTCAGATCTAGACCTCTCATAGGCGGTTTCTTTAACGGCTGTCCATTCACAAAAGGTTAATCTGCCAATTTCCTTTGGGCTTTGCGCAAGCCTGTGTCGCAAAACCGTCAGCGAAGCCACATTCACGAAATTTTGCGCAAAAAACCGCCGAACCCCCTTGTTTTCTACAATTTGAGGCAAAACGCACCTTGGTGGAACGAAACTTGTATGTAATAAAACGCCTGCATCTGGGGATGAGATGGCAGGCCTCGCGTAACAACGCGGGCAACACAGGTAAGCGACAGGACGGGCGCTAACATGACGAATACTACTTTGACGCGGCGGGCGGTGCTCGGCGCGTTTGCGGCAACAACATTGTCGGCCGCACCGACCTTCTCCAAGGCCGCAGGCTTTCTGCGGGGCTCCGGTGACATCCGGCGCATCCGGATGCATTCCGGCCGGACCGGTGAATCCATCGACATGATCTATTGGATTGAAGGCAAATACATCAAAGAAGCCTTGAAGGAAGTGAACCACTTCATGCGCGACTGGCGCACCAATGACGTGATCGGCATTGATGCACGCACCATTGATATCATGGCTGCGGCGCATAACTTGATGGATGTGAGTGAGCCCTATATGCTCCTCTCCGGCTACCGCTCGCCGAAAACCAACGCCATGCTGCGGTCGAAATCGCGCGGCGTTGCCAAGAACTCGCTCCATATGAAGGGTCAGGCCGCGGATCTGCGCCTGCAATCGCGTTCGGTGGGTCAGATGGCCAAAGCCGCCGCGATCTGTCGCGCCGGTGGTGTGGGCAGCTATTCGCGTTCGAACTTTGTACATATGGACTGTGGTCCGGTGCGCACCTGGGGCCGCTAAGCCCCCAAGCGTAGCACGCCATCAAGTCAAAAACTGCCAAGCCCGCCCTTCCCGGCGGGCTTTTTGACGCTTGCGGTCGCCGTGTTCATCGGATGTTTAGCAACTTCGGCGAGGTTTTGGGCGATGGTGTCACCCAAACAGCAACGCCCTGAAGAAGGGTGTTGAAATATAATTGGAATCCTTGAGTCAAATTCGCAACTATGTTTCTCTGGGGGCAATTAATTGAATTTCTTGCCGGTTTCTTTCCGGTCATTAGTATTTGTCATCAGGGGGTCAAGATGAAGGTCTTGGGGATGATCGCAGCCAGTCTGCGGGTTAAGGTTCGTGCAGTATTTGTTACCTCTTTGGTTCTGGGTTCGGTTATCGGGACAGGCAACGCCGTGCAGGCGCAGGGTGCCGATGCCAGTTTCTCGGCGGTGTTTTCACCCGATACGGTGATTGCCGGTGCGGACACGGAACTGACATTCACGTTGAGCAATACGGGCGTCGGCGGGCTGAGCAGCGTTGGCTTCAGTCAGACCCTCGGCACTGTTGTGAACCTTGGTGCCATCCCCAACCTGATCAGTGACTGCCCTGGAGGCCCCAGCTTTACCGCCACCCCCGGCGGCTCCAGCATCAGCATGTCCGGCGGCAGCCTCCCTTTCGGCGAAAGCTGTACCGTTTCCGTGCAAACCACAGCGCTCACCTCCGGGGCGACGGCCACAACATCGCTGAACACGGATCAAGGCGATTTCGGCTCAGCCACCGACACACTGACCGTAAATGCGGTGGACCGTTCCGCTATTTCGGCTGCGTTTTCCCCGGCCACCGTTGGTCTGAATGAAACCAGCACCCTGACCTTTACAATCGACAACTCCGCCTTTGCCACAAAAGCCCATTTCCTGCAGATCGCCGATGTCTTGCCGGTCGGTCTGGAAATTGCGAATCCGGTCCAACTGTCAACAACCTGCGGTTCCTCCGCACCGATATTGAGTGCAACCCCGGGCACACAGAGTTTCAGCTATCAAACGGGATCCACGGTCAGCCTGACACCGACCATTGTCCCTGCAAGTGGCACCTGCGCCGTATCGTTGGATATCACCGGACGAAGCTCTGGCAGTTTCACGGCAACGACGGATGTATCACTTGCAAATTATAGCGGAGTTCAAAGAGAGCTGGGCAATGCAAGTGCAACGCTGACGGTCTCTACGATTGACACTTCGGTGCCAAATCTGACCAAAACCTTTGATCCGGACCCTGTTGTTCCTGGCACCACCACCGGATTGACCTTCACCCTGCAGAACAACAGCCGCGATCAGGCGGCCACAGCGGTTGGCTTCACCGATGATTTGTCTGCCATGCTGGCGGGCTCGACATTTTCGTTGAACTCCAACTCCTGTGGCGGGTCTGTCAGCGGCGTTGGCACCTCTTCTTTCGGGCTGTCCGGCGGCACGGTTGCGCCCAGCAGCAGCTGTACAATTGGGATTACCGTTTCGGTTCCGGGTGGCGCTGTTTCTGGCACCTACCCCAATGTGACCAGTGTAGTCACAGCCACTGTGGATGGCGACAATGTCACCGGCTCGCAAACCGCCACTGACAATCTGGTGGTCGCCACACCGCCCACTGTGGTGCTGAGCATCAACGACGGGGTGAATCCCCCGACCTTCACTTTTGACGTCACCAACACCTCGGCAACAGAGGGTGTTTCGGATCTGGCCTTTACGCTGCCGTTTGCGCCACCGCTGACCTCTGGAACGCATTTCACTTCGACCAGCAACACCTGTTCCGCGTTACTCGGCAATCTCTCTGATTCTGGTGGCGTCAATGGCCTCAATATCTTGGACATCGATATGGCGCCCGGTGCCAGCTGCCAGATTGTCTACGACTTCGCCGTGCCCGCGGGGCAGTCGCCTGGGCCATATAGTTTCACCACCACGGCTCCTACCTCGACCGTTGGCAGCACCAACCTGACCAGCCGAACCTCCACCGCCTCGATGACCATCGGCGCCGGCGAAGTGGGACTGAGCCTGAGCAAATCCTTCTCGAGCGCGCAAATCCTGCCCGGCGATCCCTTGTCGATGACCCTGCTGCTGCAGAACACCGATGAAAGCAACGGTGCAGAGCAAATCGCTTTCACCGATGATCTCGACGAATACTTGGGGGACGCGCTGTTTACAGCGGTGACCTCAAACGACTGTACCGGTACCGTCAGCGGCCAAGGCACAACAATGCTGACCTATGCAGGCGGCACCCTTGCCCAGGGCGCAAGCTGTTCGATTGTTGTGGCGCTGGACACTACACCGGTGGGGGTTGGCAATTACACCAACCAGATTGACGACCTGATGGCGGCCATTGCCCCCGGCGGCACGCAGGTGGCGATCAACTCGGTACCCACAGCATCGCTTGCGGTGGTTTCCGTTTTGCCGCTGACCGTTGCCATGTCGATCGAAGAAGATCCGGTGGCCCCGGGCGATTCCGTCACCCTGCGGGTGGAATACACCAACTCCAGCGCGACAAATCTGACAAGCTACTCCTTCAGTAACCAGATGTTGCGGCCGCTGACTTCGGCAACCTTCGATGGCACTCCGGTCGAAAACACTTGTGGAGGCTCTCTGTCGCTTTCCAGCAGCAACTGGTTCCAGTCTTTGGGACCGCTGAGCGCCGGTGCCAGCTGTGTGACCCGTGCCACAATCAATGTGAACGCCGGACAGGCAGCGGGAACATTCCCAATGGTCATTCCAGCCGCGACACAGGCTTTTGACGGACCAATCTTTGTCACCGGTGGGCCCTACAGCACCGATCTGGTGGTTGGCGCCGCCGAAGGGGCCGCGCCATTGACTGTTAACAAGGCCTTTGCGGATGACAGCGTTGTGGCCGGGCAGACCACCAATCTGACCTTTACCCTGACCAACACCACCTCTGATCCGCTGAGCGCAATCGCCTTCAACGATGACCTCTCCACCTTCCTGACCGGCACCCTGTTTGACAGTTTGCAAAGTAACACCTGTGACGTTGCGCCAACGGGTGTGGGGGCTTCCAGCATTGGTTTCAGCGGTGGCACTTTGGCGGCCAATGCCTCTTGTGAGATCACGGTGTCCCTGTCCATCGATGCGGCGGCAACCGCGGGGCGCTATACCAACACCGCCACCAATGTCAGTGCCGTACAGGCGACTGTGACACGCGACGGTGTCGCGGGCAGCGATTCTATCGATGTGCTTGTCGTGGGACAGCCGACCTTTGTGAAATCCTTCAGCCAATCGACGGTTGAGGCCAACAGCCTGATTTCGTTGAGCTATACCATCACCCTGCCCGCTGGCAGCGCACCATTGAACGACCTGAGCTTCACCGATCCCATCGGCACGGACATTCCCGGTGTCACGGTGTCACAACTGCCTGTTGGCACCCCCTGTGGCGCAAGCTCTGTGGTGGAAGGCAGCAATGAGATCCTGATGCGGGGCGGCAGCCTTGCGGCGGGCAGCTCCTGTTCGTTTAACGTGGTCCTGTCAGTGCCCACCCCTGTGGCGCAGCTCTACACAAGCACCACCTCCGACCTGCTGGAAGGTGCCACCACGGTGGCCAACCCGGCCGTTGATACCCTGACGGTCTTCCCGCTGCCACCGGCCTATACCTACGCCTTTTCACCGGCGACCGTGACCCGTGGCCAGATTTCGCGGCTGACCCACACGCTGGATGCCAGCGCCGCCAATCAGACCACCACCGGGGTGAGCTTCACCGATAACCTGCCCGCCGGGCTGGTGTTGGCAACCCCTGTTAACCTTGCGCTCAGCGCCGCAACGTGTAGCGGCGCGGTTACCGCTCCAGATGGTGGCAGCAGCCTGAGTTTTGCGGGCACCATTAACGCTGGATCGGTCTGTACAATTGCGGTCGATGTGGTTTCGCCCAACGCTGCGAACCACAACAACGGTGTGGGCGTGCTGAGCACGGATTTCGGCTCCAGCTTGTCGCCCGCCGCAACCTTGACGGTGAACGTCGCGCCGGTGCCGGGCTATTCCATTGCCCTGGCGCCCGATCCGATCCTCGAAGGTGGGGTGTCCACGGTCACCTATACGATCGACAACTCGGCGGCCTTTGTACCGGCCTCCGCCCTTGTGATCGATCATAATTTCCCAACCAATATTTTTGCCGCCACACCGGTAAACTCCGCAAACACCTGTGGCGGTTCTTTGACTGTCAACAGCGGCTCGGTCAGCTTAACAGGCGGTTCCGTTGCGGCGGGTGGAACCTGTACCGTCTCCTTTGATGTGACCAGTGAAGTTGCAGGAAACTACACCTATGCGGCGGGCACGCTCGATTCCGATTTGGGCAGAACCCCGGCAGCGCAGAACATACTGGTGGTGAACCAGGCCCCAGTGCCGACGCTGGCCAAGGGCTTTGCCCCAGCCACCGTGGCACAGGGCGGCTTGTCCACTGTGACCCTCAGCATCAACAACACGCTGGCGCTGATCGATACGGAACTGGCGGCGGTCACCGACAGCCTGCCAACGGGCATGGTGGTGGCCCCCACCCCCAATGCCTCGCAATCTGCGGCTTGTACGGGCGGCACTTTTGCCCCCACCGCAGGTGCGACCAGCGTCAGCTTCAACGGCACCATCAGCCCGGGCAGCACCTGTACGTTGAGCTTTGACGTGCGCGCGCTGGCGGCGGGCAGCCAGTCCAACACCGTCAACATGACCTCGGAACTGGGCACCAGTACTGCGGCCTCGGCCAATCTGAACGTGACGGCGGCCCCGCTGCCGACCTTCACCAAAGTGTTCAGCGCCGCCTCGATTGAGCAAGGTGACACCAGCACTCTGACCTTCACGATCGACAATGTTTCGTCGCTGATCGAGGCCACCGGCCTCAGCTTCTCCGATACATTGCCGGCAGCGGTGACCCTGGCGTCCCCGGTGAATGTCGCCAACACCTGTGGCGGCACTGTGACGGCGGTGGCCGGTTCCGGCACTGTGGTCCTGACGGGCGGCTCGGTGGCCGAAGGCGCAAGCTGTACCCTTTCGGTTGAAACCACGGCGACCAGCATCGGCAACCATGTCAACACCTCGTCAAGCCTCACCAGCTCGCTGGGCACCTCTCCGCAGGCCACAGACACTCTGACCGTCACCGCCGCGCCTGTTTTGACTGGCAGCAAGGGCTTCACCAACGGCACTACCATCCAAGGCGACACCAACACTGTCACCATTGGCATCAACAACACCGCGCTTATCGGCACCAACAACATCCTGTTCTCTGACCTGCTGCCCAGCGGCATGGTGGTGGCCCCGACACCAGCAACTTCAACCACCTGCGGCGGATCTGTCTCGGCCACTCCGGGCGCCCCTTCGGTCAGCTTTTCCGGCGGCAGCCTCGGGGCTTCCAGCAGCTGTGCAGTCAGTTTTGACGTGCGGGTGACCGGCAACAGTGCTGTGACCAACACCATTAGCGATCTAACCAGTGATCTTGGGGCCTCGGGCAGCTTTAGCGACACGCTGAACGTGACCCCGGCCCCTGCGCCGCTGTTCTCCAAGGCTTTCAACCCCAGCACGATGGAACAGGGCGAAGTCTCGACCCTGACCTTCACCTTCGACAACTCGGCCTCCTTGATTGAGGCAACCACCCTGTCGATGTCGGACACTTTCCCCACGTCGATGACCGTGAGCGGCAATGCCACCCCGCAGTTCACTGGCTCCTGCACAGTCGCCAGCGCGACTGAGACGGTTGGTGCGGGCTCGGTCAGCTATTCCGCCCTCAGCCTGCCTGCGGGTGGGGTCTGTACCTATAGCGTCAACGTCACGGCCCTGAACGCGGGTGGGTTGACCAACACCACCGGTACGCTCAGCTCTTCGCTGGGATCGTCTGGCACTGCCAGCGCGGTTCTGAACGTGGTGACACCAGATGCGCCGGCCTTCTCCAAGGCCTTTGCCAGTAGCGCGATTGTGCAAGGGGCCAGCACCACGCTGACCTTCACCATCGACAACTCCACCGCTTCTATTCCGGCCACCAGCTTGTCGTTCAGCGACACCTTCCCAGCCGGGATGACCGTGGCGGCGACGCCGAATGCCTCAACCACCTGTACCGGTGGCACGCTGACGGCAACGGCGAACACCAGCACGCTGTCTTACAGCGGCGGCACGGTTCCAGCGCTGTCAACCTGTACGGTTTCCGTTGATGTGACGGCGGTGACAGCCGGGCCCAATGTGAATATCTCGGGCGATCTGACCTCGGATATCGGCAATTCAGGCACCGCCAGTGACACGTTGACAGTCAACCTGTCGCCGGCACCAGCGTTTAGCAAAGTCTTTTCACCCAGTTCGATTGTGCAGGGCGACACCTCGACCCTGACCTTCACCATCGACAACAGCGCTGGCCTGATCACGGTGAACAGTCTGGATTTCACCGACGTCATGCCTGCCAGCATGACCGTGGCCAGCCCAGCCAACGTCGTGGCGGGTTGCTCCGGCGGCACCGTCACCGCGGTAGCGGGATCGGACACGATCAGCTACACCGGCGGTGCGGTTTGGGCCGGCACCAGCTGTGCCATCTCAGTTGATGTGGTGGCCACCGATCAAGGCAGCCTCAGCAACACTTCCGGCGATCTGACTTCCACACAGGGCAGTTCCGGCACTGCCAGCGCAACGCTGACCGTGACCCCTGCCCCGGTGCCGTCGTTCAGCAAAACAGTGGCCAGCGGTTCGATCAACCAAGGCGATCGGGTGGCGTACCAGCTGATCATCGACAGCTCCTCTGCGCTTGTTCCGGTGACCAACCTTGCCGTGACGGATCCCTTCCCAAGCGGCATGTTCCTGGAAAGTGGCAGCCTCAGCACCACCTGTACCGGCGGCACGCTGACCGGCACCGGTGGCGACACCAGCATCAGCTACAGCGGGGGCACGGTGGCAGCCGGGGCAACCTGTACCATCGACTTTGAGGTGCGTCCGCTGACGGCATCGGGCACTTTGGTCAACACCACGGGCGATCTGACATCGTCGCAGGGCAATTCAGGCCCTGCAAGTGTCAGCCTGAACGTGGTGCCCCCCACCGTTCCTGTCTTCAGCAAAGCTTTTGGGGATGCCTCGATCGAACAGGGGGCGGTTTCGACCCTGACCCTCACCATCGATCACAGCAGCGAAAGCTTCATCGATGCCACAGGGCTGGTCTTTACCGACAATTTCCCCAGCGGGATGACGGTTGCAGCCACGCCAAACGACAGTTCCACCTGTGGCGGCACCTTTACCGCAACGGCTGGTGACAGCTCTGTCAGCCTCAGCGGTGGTTCGGTTTCGGCCGGCGCGACCTGTGCCCTCACGGTGGATGTAACCGCGGTGGATCTGGGCGATGCAGACAATGTGACCGAGCCTTTGACCACCGATCTGGGCACTGCCCCGGCGGCAACTGCCACCTTGACCGTGACCGCCGCGCCGGATCTGGGCTTTGCCCGCAGCTACAGCCCGTCGAGCGTGGCACAGGGTGAACCTGCCAGCCTGCTTTATGATATCGACAATTCGACCGGGTTGATCGGCGCCAACAACATGGCCTTCACCGACACCCTGCCGTCCGACGTCGTGGTGGGGGCCGGCAGCATCAGCAACAGCTGTGGTGGCACTGTGACAGCCGCCGCCGGGGGCAATTCGGTGAGCTTCAGTGGCGGCACCGTCGCCACCGGCGCAACCTGTCAGATCTCGGTGCCGGTCAGTTCAACGGTGGTTGCCACCCATAGCAACACCTCTGGTGATCTGACCTCGGACCGGGGCACCACGGCGGGCGTTTCCGCCAGTCTGACGGTCACCGCCGCCCCGCCGCCCACTGTGACGCAGGCCTTTGTGCCCAGCACTTTTGCGCAGGGACAAATCGGATCGCTGGTGATCACGGTGGACAATACGGCGGCCTTTATTGACGCCACCAGCCTTGGCCTCACCGGCGATCTGGGCGGCAGTCTGCAACTGGTCAACAGCGGATCCAACGTGCCAAGCAACAGCTGCGGCGGCACCCTGTTGGCCCCGGAAAACTCAACCCGCTTTAACCTCAGCGGCGCAACCGCACCCGCGATGAGCCAATGTGTAATCACCCTACCGGTGACCTCGGACTCAATCAGCACCCCGACCAGCACCCTTTCGGGGATCAGCAGCTCGCAGGGCAGTTCCACGGCACCGGCCCCCGTTGGGGTCACCGTGACCGAGAATGTGAACGGCAACATCACCTTTGTTGTCGGTTCCAGTTCCAATGGCACCTATAGCTTCACCTCGACCGAGGCACTGCTGAACTTCACCGTCACCGCAACGGGCGGTGGCGCCACACAGGGACCGATTGAGCTGGCAGCGGGCACCTATCAGGTGGATATTGCGCTGCCCTCGGGCGAAGGCCTGAGCAGCCTCAGCTGTAACGATGGTGACAGCATTGCAGATGCTTTCACTGGTCGGGTTTCGGTTGTTCTGGCACAGCGCGAAAATGTGACCTGTACCTACAACACCCTGGCGACCGAGCAGCGCACCGTGGACACGATCCACGACTTCCTGCACCGCCGCAGCGCCCTGATCCTGGCCAACCAGCCCGATCGCAACCGGCGTCTGCAGCGGATGAACTCGGGCGGTGTCGGCGGCCAGACGCTGAGCTTTGCGCAGGGCGACATCCTGTCAATGCTGCCGGTGGAGTTTGATCCGATGTCGATCGGCTCTGGCAACTACAGCCTGCGAACCTCGATGCATGACGTTCGGGTGGCGCGGGCGATGACCTTGCTGGCGCATGATCCCAACAAACAGTCGATGTTTGTGGAGAACACCAAGTGGGATCTCTGGTTTGAGGGCAGCTACAGCGAGTTTGAGGGCGCCGGCGATTCCCGCGGCTACTTTGGCATCGCCTATGTGGGGTTGGATTATGTGGTGTCCAACAAGCTGCTGGTTGGGGGGCTGTTGCAGTTCGACCAGATGAAGGACAGCTCTGACATCAACGGCACCAGCATTTCCGGCCGCGGCTGGATGGCGGGCCCCTATGTCACCGCCCGTGTCGCGCCGAACCTGATTTTCGACGGCCGCTTTGCAATGGGCAAATCGACCAACGAAATCTCGCCCTTCGGCACTTACACCGACACGTTTGAGACCACGCGCTTCCTGGTGGACGCCAATCTCAGCGGCGATTTCAAAGTCAAAGAATGGACCGTGACCCCCAATTTGGCCTTATCCTTCCTGCAGGAGAAACAGCACAGCTATGTTGACGCGCTCAACGTGACCATCCCGTCGCAAACGCTCAAGATGGGGCAACTACGCTTTGGGCCACGGGTGTCGCGGCTGTTTGTTGATGACAAAGGGGCCAGCTTTGAACCTTTTGTGACACTGGATGGGATCTACACTTTCGCCAACTCCAACGCGGCCCTGTCCACCAGCGCCACGGACGAAGCGGAGGGGCTGCGCGCCCGGCTGGAGGCTGGGTTCACCACCACCAATGAACATGGCGCGCAACTGTCGTTCAAAGCCAACTATGACGGCATCGGCCGACCTGACTTTGAGGCCTATGGCGTCTCGCTGAAACTGACGGTGCCGCTGCAATAGCGGCACCGGTCCAAGCGTTTTAACGGGGGCGGTGGCTTATCCTTCCGGCAGGGAGGTCAGCGGCGCTTGCATCAATGTGACGGCAACCTCTTCGGAGGTGCCCAGAAACACGGCGCAATCCGCCAACCGGTCGCCGTTTAACGCGATGAAATCAGGCTGTAGGCTCCAGCTACCGCCATAGGCGCGGCCAACGTTCTGCGCCACGGGCGTCGGGCAGAAATAGGCCAGCAGCAGGGGGTGTTCCCGGTTGGTCCTGCGATTTTGCGCGTAGGCTGAAATCCGCGCCAGCAGCCGACGCAGGTCATCCTTGGTCAAGGTCGAGGTTAACACCTGCGACAGGTCCACCAGAAACAGGCTGTAGTCACGCAGCACCTCATGCTGTTCCAACTGGTCCATCACGTCTTCCACATCTCTGGCCGAATGTTCGCTTGTGTAGCGGATGAAGAACACCCCAGAGGTGGGGTCGTGACGGGTATGTGCAGCCATATAGCAGCGCTCTCTGCGGTGGGTGTCCCCTCAACCTAGCCACAAACAGCAGCAGGTGTAAGAGGTCGCGCCACCCTAAGCGCTAACATATCGTCGATTTTGAATAGGAGGGAGCGTGAAACGCGGTTTGTGGGCGTTTCAGGTGGTGGGCCTGTGGATTGCAAACGAACCAACACGGGCAGCGCGAAACCAAACATACCAGAGAAGCAGTGAAAAAATGGCGCACCCATGAGGATTCGAACCTCAGACCTCTGCCTTCGGAGGGCAGCGCTCTATCCAGCTGAGCTATGGGTGCCTAAGGCGTTGATTAGCGCAGTCGCTTGCGGGGTGCAATCGGTAACAACCAAAACCTGAGAGAATTTTCGGGCATCTGCGATGAGACGCCCGAAAGGTTAATGTCAGCCGAACAGATCGTGCGCCAGTTCCAGCGCTTCGACCAGCGTGTCGACCTCGGAACGGGTGTTATACATCGCAAAGGAGGCGCGGCAGGTGGCAGACACCCCGAGGTGCTCCATCAGCGGTCCGGCGCAGTGGTGGCCAGCACGCACCGCGACGCCTTTTTTGTCGAGGATGGTCGAAATGTCATGGGCGTGGGCCGCACCGTCCATGGTGAAGGAGAAGATCGCCGCCTTGCCTTGCGCCCGACCCTGAATGTGCAGCCAGTTCAGACCGTTCAGACGTTCAGCGGCATAAGTCGCCAGATCGGCCTCATGGGCGGCAATGGCCTCCATGCCGACATCCATCATAT
Organism: Thalassobius sp. MITS945101; assembly: GCF_047123305.1. Lineage (GTDB taxonomy): Bacteria > Pseudomonadota > Alphaproteobacteria > Rhodobacterales > Rhodobacteraceae > Thalassobius. The sequence goes on along the minus strand of NZ_CP138918.1, from coordinate 3,305,384 downwards.
ACTCCAGCGCCACGCCCAGACCGATGGTCTGCACGATGCCAGGGGTGCCGGCCTCGAACTTCATCGGCGGATCATTGTAGATCACACCCTCTTTGCTGACCTCTTTGATCATGTCGCCGCCGCCGATGAAGGGACGCATTTCGGCCATACGCTCTTTCTTCACAAAAATCGCACCGGAACCGGAGGGGCCGTAGAGCTTGTGACCGGTGATGGCGTAGAAATCGCAGCCGATCTCTTCGACGTTCACCGGCATGTGCACCGCCCCTTGCGAGCCGTCGACCAGCACCGGCACACCTTGGGCGCGGGCACCGTCACAGATCGCTTTGACATCCACCACGGTGCCCAACACGTTGGAACACTGGGTGACCGCGATCAGCTTGGTCTTCGGCGTGATCGCCTCCAGCACCTTTTGCGGATCCAGATTGCCCGAGGCATCCACATCGACCCATTTGATCACCACCCCCTGACGTTCGCGCAGGAAGTGCCAGGGCACGATATTGGCGTGGTGTTCCATCACCGACAGGATGATCTCATCGCCAGCTTCCATACGGGGCATGGCCCAGCCATAGGCGACCATGTTGATGCCTTCGGTGGTGCCGGAATTCAGCACGATCTCATCCTCATCCTTAACGCCGAGAAAACGGGCGATGATGCCGCGCACACCTTCGTATTTTTCGGTGGCGAGGTTGGACAGGTAGTGCAGGCCGCGGTGCACATTCGCGTATTCCTCGGCATAGGCTTTGGTGATCGCATCGATGACCACCTTTGGCTTCTGCGCCGAGGCGCCATTGTCCAGATAGGTCAGCGGTTTGCCGTTCACTTCACGCGACAGGATCGGGAAATCGGCACGGATTTTGGCGACGTCATACATTTAGACAGGTCCTACAGGGGTGATGCCTGCAAATATCAGCAGGAACGACAGGGCAAAAGCCGCTGCAAAATGGCCAAGGAGCAGCAGCACAAAGGCTTTGCCAAACGACTCGAAACGGTGGGCTTCGTTCAGAAACACCACCATCATCCAGAAGAAATAGAGCGAAAACCCAAGGCTCAGGATTGCGGACAGCGCAGGAATGGCCAGGCCCAGAACGCTCAGACCGGCAAGCACAACCAGCTGGATCGCCTGCAGCCAGGTGACAAGCACCAAAGCGCTGTGCAACCGTCCCTGCCCGCCCATTTTGCGGCCAATCCAGTCAAACAGCAGCACAAGGAAGCCATACATGCCCCCCGTTGCCAGCGCATAGCCGATCGGGTTGTTGGTGATGGTGGGCAGGATCGCCATGGGCGGCTGGAACGGCAGGAACAGCCCGTAGAGCAAGGCGTTCAGCACCACCACAAGCGCCAGCGCGATCCACCAGATCTGCGTCGGGAACGGCAGCGCCAGAATGCGCGGCGCGGCAGCTTTGGGATCGCGCAGGGTTTCGCCCACAAGGGCGCGCAATTCAGGCAGCATGGGCCTCTCCGAAATAGACGCGGGCCAGTCCGGCCAGCCAGAACCACGAAAACAGCAAGAGCCACAGAATGCCAACCGCGCTCAGTGCCGCAGAGGCCCCGATGAAGCCGGCAACCATGCCATGCAGCAACAGCACCGGAGTGGAGGCCAGAAGGGCCCAGAACAGTGCCAGCCGTGAGGCAAAGGAAGGAGCCCGCCCGCCAAAGGCGCGCAGCACAATATGGACCACGAAGGCCATAATGTAGAGAAACAGCGGCATGATGAAGACCCAGGCCAGCAAGGTCGAGCCGAGGAGCATGTTCAGCTCCAGCCCTTCCAGATGGGCCTGACGGGCCAGTCGTGGCATTTGGGCGATAAACACCGTAAAGCACCCCGCCATCAGAATGGCGAGGGCGCGATCTTCGCGTTGCCCCATTGCCAGACGCCGGGCCACAATGCGGCCCGGCCCCTTATAGGTGGCAACGATATCCTGGGTGACCGACATCAGCCGCGCCGACGCTCCAGCCAGCCTTCGAGACGGGCAACAATTTCGTCGCGCAGCTCTTCGGCTTCGATTTCTTCCACGGCTTCGGCCAGGAAGGCCAGAACCAGAAGATCGGTGGCCTTGTCGGTCGGCAGCCCGCGCGATTTCAGATAGAACAGCGCGGTTTCGTCAATCGCCCCCGAGGTCGACCCGTGCGAGCAGGCCACGTCATCGGCGTAGATTTCCAGCTCTGGCTTGGCAAGGAACTGAGAGTCATCATCCAAAAGCAGCGACTGGCTGATCTGATACCCGTCGGTTTTCTGAGCCCCCGCTTTCACAAGGATCTTGCCCTGAAACACACCGGTCGCCCCGTTGCGCAGCACCTTTTTGAACACCTGACGGCTTTCGCAGTTCAGGGCATCATGGGTGATGAAAACGGTGTCATCATGGTGGAAATCATCGCCGTCGCCCATGCAGGCGCCTGCAACATGCGCAATGGCATCGTCGCCGGTCAGCTCAATCACACATTCGTTGCGGGTCATCACGCCGTTTGCGGTCAGGGTGAACGACTTGAACGCGCTTTCGGTGCCCAGACGGGTAAAGGTGTGGGTGGCCGCGCGGCGTTCGTGGTCGCGGCCTTGCGCACGGACGTGGTTGAACTTGGCGTTGTCGGCAATCTCAACCTCCAGCACGTTGTTGAAACGTGCAGCGGCGGGACCGTTTTCCAGCAGCGTCAGCTCTGCGCCCTCTTCAAGTTTTACCACGTGGTGCAGGATTGCATCCGAGGTTTCAGAGGCGTGGATGTAGCACAGGTTCACCGGCTTGCTGACCTGACCCGTCACCCGGATCACCACACCATCAGTGGCAAAGGCGCTGTTCAGCGCGGCCAGCGGACGGTCGACCGGGGTCTGGCCATTGGTTTCCAGCTGACCATACAGGTCCTTGGCCCAATGGATGTCCGGCAGATCAGCCAGGCGGGTGATTTCCAGACCTTCGCCCGACAGATCATCGCTTTGGGCGGCATCAAAGACACCGTCCACAAAGGTCACACGCAGCGAGTCGATGGTGGAAAACCCCGGCGCTTCACCGGCGTCAAACAACGCGGCGGGCACAGGCTCGGCCTGCACCAGCGCGTCCGGACGGGTGTATTTCCAATATTCGTCACGACGGCCCGGCAGACCCATCGCTTGCACACGGGTCAGCGCGGCCTCGCGCAGTTCGGTCAGCCAGGCAGGACCTGCCGGCAGCGACAGTGCTGCCAGACGGGCCTCGGTGGCGTCCAGTTTGGTTTGCGGCAGAGCCATTATGCCACCTCCGCCAGAATGTCGGCGTAGCCGTTTTTCTCAACTTCTAGCGCCAGCTCAGGGCCACCGGTTTTCACGATCTTGCCGTCTGCCATGATGTGCACGACGTCGGGTTTGATGTGGTCCAGCAGACGCTGGTAATGGGTGATCACCAGGAAGGAACGGCCTTCGTTGCGCAGGGCATTAACCCCTTCGGCAACCAGTTTCATCGCGTCCACATCGAGGCCCGAGTCGGTCTCATCGAGGATGCACATCTTCGGCTCCAGCATGGCCATCTGCAGGATCTCGTTCCGCTTTTTCTCACCGCCCGAGAAGCCGACGTTGACCGGACGCTTCAGCATGTCGGCGTCGATCTTCAGGGTTTTGGCTTTGGCGCGGACCACTTTCAGGAACTCGGCCGAGGACATTTCCTCTTCGCCGCGGGCCTTGCGCTGTGCGTTCACGGCGGTGCGCAGGAAGGTCATGTTGCCGACGCCGGGGATCTCTACCGGATACTGGAACGCCAGGAACAGGCCCAGTGCGGCGCGTTCTTCGGCTTCCATTTCCAGGATCTCTTCGCCTTCCAGCAGCGCTTCGCCGCCAGTGACTTCATAGCCGTCTTTACCCGACAGAACGTAGGAAAGGGTCGATTTGCCCGAGCCGTTCGGCCCCATGATTGCGTGGACTTTGCCGGTCTCAACGGTCAGATCCAGACCTTTGATGATCTGCTTGTCCTCTTCTTCAAGTTTGACCTGCAGGTTCTTGATTTCCAACATTTTCGCGTTCCTTTTTCCTATGTCGTGGGCGCCCGCTCAGGGGCGCTGCATCAGTTGAATCACACGCAGCAGCCTGTCCGCTGGCAAAGGCGTGGGATTGATTTCGAATTGGGCCATGCGTCCGAAAAACCGGAGCGGCTGGCCGATGAATCTCTCGACCACATGCAGCCGTTCACGGTGCTTGTAGTCGTCAAACAAAAGGGTGACGGGTTTCTGCGTCCGGTAAGCCGTCGCCAGCGCGCAGCCAACCCGGAACCGGCCATCGACCAGCACCACATCGGGCTGGGTGAAGCCGTCCATATCCCAAACCGACAGCGGGTAGCGGGCGTAGCTTTTCCAGCCGCTGTCATCCACCGGCTGGCCCCATTCACGGGTTTCGCCAATGTCCACCGGCACCATCTGGACGCGGCCCTTGGTGGGATTGGCGTCAAACCAGCCCTGCATCATCGCCGCCCAGCCCTGATCGCTTTCGACCGACCACACGGTCTTGCCCAGCTCCCCCGCCAAAACGGTGGAGCCGCCCGAGCCGTATTCCAGAATGACCTCAGCCGAGCCATAGGCGGCACGCAGGGCGCCGGCCTCAGCCTCGGGCATGGTCAGCTCTGGACGGCTGATGGGGTGCAGGGCGTCGGTCACGTTGGGCGCTCTCAGTCCAGAACCACAGCTGTGCCAGAGGCCGACACCATCATCATGGAATCGCCAACCACCTCATAGTCGAGGTCGATGCCGATCACCGCATTGGCCCCTTTGGATGCTGCGCGCTCTTCCAGCTCGCGCAGGGCGGTGTCACGGGCATCCTGCAGCTTGCTTTCATAGGCCCCCGAACGGCCGCCAACGATGTCGGTGATCCCGGCAAAGAAATCCCGCACGATATTGGCGCCCACAATGGCCTCGCCCACAACGATGCCGCGGTAGTCGACAACCTTGCGGCCTTCGATCGAGTTGGTGGTGGTGACGATCATGTTCTTTCCTCAGTCCGTGATCTCAGTCATTTCTATAAGGGTCGGATTCCGCCCCCAGTTGGCCGTCGGCCAGTCTTCGAAAAAGCCCACCGCCTGAAAGCCGGTTGGCTTGGGTTTCTTTGCGGTCAGGAAGAACGAGGTGATGTCCGGATCCGCCAGAAACAGAAATTCCGCCGGATCGGGAAACCCCGACCAATCGCTGTCCAGCACCAGACAATGGTCCTGTTCATATTGCCCCACCGCCAGCACATTGCGGCCCAGATGCCGCGCCAGTGCCACGTATTTTGCCCGCTCATTGCCCTCTGGCCGCCGCCAGGTGATCGACGCCTGATAGAGCGCCTCAAACCGGGACAGATAGACCGCCGCAAACTTGCGATTGTCCAGATCTGCCGACAGCCCATAGGAACGTTGCGTAGCTTTTTCCGTCATTTGCCACCTTTACGCAGCACGTAATGCGCAAACATTGACCCGCAAAAGCCCGAAATGAAGGCCAACCCGATGCCCGCCCACATGCCCGTCATGCTCAGCACCGCATTGGCGACAAAAGCAAAGAGCGCACAAAACAGACCGGTTAGCATAGCAGGGATCAGGGCGATCATTTTTTGGCCTCCTGTTCGATCACAGAGCAATAGTACACGCTGGCAGGTGAATACTTCTCATTGAAGCGTTCGACGAAGCAGCTGTGCACTTGAGATGCCGTGGCACCAGCAACACCGCGAAACTCCGTAGAACAGTCAAACGCCATTTGAACAAAACGGGTGTAAGTCAACGGATGAGGACAACCCGAACGCATTCGATATGCCTGATCCATCGTAAACACCATCGCTTTGGCTGCGTGCGCACAGTGCAGATACGGCTCTTCGGTGATCTCTCCCCAAGTTTCCGCCGACACTTCCGATCCAGCGCATTCAATCTTTACGAACAACTCCTGAAACTCTCCCGCAAGATCACGGGAGAGTGCAGGCGTTGTCAGCAAAGCAAATGAAAGCGCCAGACGCAGCATCCGTTACCCCACAGAGCCTTCCAGCGAGATGGCGACCAGTTGCTGGGCTTCCATGGCGAATTCCATCGGCAGGGCTTGCAACACCTCTTTACAGAAGCCGTTAACCACCAGAGCCACAGCCTCTTCTTCGTCCATGCCACGTTGGCGGCAGTAGAACAGCTGTTCGTCATCCACCTTGGAGGTGGTTGCTTCGTGTTCGACCCGCGCCGAGTTGTTCTTGACCTCGATGTACGGCACCGTGTGGGCGCCGCATTTGTCGCCGATCAGCAGGCTGTCACACTGGGTGTAGTTGCGGCCTTCTTTGGCTTTCGGGTGCATGGAGACCAGACCACGGTAGGTGTTCTGCGCCTTGCCCGCCGAGATGCCTTTGGAGACGATCCGCGACTTGGTGTTTTTGCCCAGGTGCACCATTTTGGTGCCGGTGTCGGCCTGCTGCATGTTGTTGGCAATCGCGATCGAGTAGAATTCGCCCTGGCTGTCATCGCCGCGCAGGATGCAGGAGGGGTATTTCCAGGTCACGGCCGAGCCGGTTTCCACCTGGGTCCACATCACTTTGGAACGGGCACCACGGCAATCGGCGCGTTTGGTCACAAAGTTGTAGATGCCACCTTTGCCGTCTTCGTCACCGGGGTACCAGTTCTGAACGGTGGAGTATTTCACCTCAGCGTCTTCTTCCACGATGATTTCCACCACAGCGGCGTGCAGCTGCGCGGTGTCACGCTGCGGTGCGGTGCAGCCTTCGAGGTAGGAGACGTAAGAGCCTTTGTCAGCGATGATCAGCGTGCGTTCGAACTGACCGGTGTTTTCAGCGTTGATGCGGAAATAGGTCGACAGCTCCATCGGGCAGCGCACACCCGGCGGCACGTAAACAAATGAGCCATCCGAGAACACAGCGGAGTTCAGCGTGGCATAGAAGTTGTCGGTCACCGGAACCACGGTGCCGAGGTATTTCTTGACCAGCTCAGGATGCTCGCGGATCGCTTCTGAGATCGAGCAGAAAATCACGCCTGCCTTTTTCAGCTCTGCCTGGAAGGTGGTGCCCACAGAGACCGAGTCAAATACCGCGTCCACAGCCACTTTGCGGCCTTCGGACGGCGCATCTTCTGCGCCTTCAACACCGGCAAGGATCATCTGTTCCTTCAGCGGAATGCCCAGCTTGGAATAGGTTTCCAGCAGCTTGGGGTCCACTTCGTCCAGCGACTTGGGCTTTTCTTCCATGCTTTTGGGGCGGGCATAGTAATACTGGTCCTGAAAATCGATCTCAGGATAGTTCACCATTGCCCATTTGGGCTCTTCCATTTTGCCCCAACGTTCAAAGGCCTGCAGACGCCATTCGGTCATCCACTCAGGCTCTTCGTTCTTGTCGGAGATCAGCTTAACGATATCGGTGCTCAGCCCTTTCGGGGCGTATTCCATCTCGATCTCGGTTTCCCAGCCGTATTTGTATTTTCCGCCCACCTCGCGGACGGCATCGACCGTTTCCTGATCGACGCCTTCCTTTACCTGGTCCATCCCGGTCGGGGTATCCAAAGCAGCCATGTGTCTTCTCCTGTTCGCGTCCTTCGTCACGCCGCGCGGGCGTTGAATTTCTCTCTTTTCTGCAGCCATGCCTTGGCAAAGCGCAGAATGTCGTCCTCCGTTGTGTCCAGTCCCAGCGATACCCGGATCGCTGATGCGGCCACGTCTTCGCCATATCCCATGGCGGTCAAAACCTTGCTGGCGCGCACCTTGCCTGAGCTGCAGGCGGATCCTGCGCTGATGGCAAAGCCTGCCAGATCCATCTGCATCACCTGCGTTTCGCCCTTCCAATGGGGCGTGGCAAAGCAGCTGGTGTTTGGCAGGCGTTTGGCACGCTGCCCGATAAAAATAGTCTCTGGTGCGGCAGCTGCAATGGTCGTTTCCAGCACATCACGCAGGCGTGCCACTTCGTCCCATGCACCATCGGCAAGATCGCGTGCCGCGGCTTCTGCGGCCGCGCCAAAGCCGGCAATGCCGATTAGATTTTCGGTGCCTGCACGACGCCCCAACTCTTGCCCGCCGCCTTTCAGCTGGGCCGCAACATCAGTGCCGCGCTTGATGACCAGCGCGCCAATCCCTTTCGGGCCGCCCAGCTTGTGCGCCGAAATCAGCGCTGCGGTCGCACCGGACCAGTTGAACGCAAGCGGCAACTTGCCAAAGGCCTGTGTCATATCGCACAGCGCCAGCCCTTCAGGCAGGCTTTGCACAACGCCGGTTTCCGAATTGGCCAGCTGCAACGTGCTGCGACCCGCATCGTTAACGCTGACCAAACCATCCGCATCCACGCTCAGTGACGCGTCAATCCACGCCCCTACCGCATCATGTTCCACATCCGCGCCTGCCATGTCGCGGCCAGCCAGAAACAACGCGGCCGCCTCGGTGGCTGAAGAGGTAAAGATCACGTCCGCCCCGTCGGCACCAAGCGCCGAAGCCACCTGGGCGCGCGCCTTTTCGACCAGTGACTTTGCCGCGCGTCCCTCAGCATGAACCGAGGAGGGGTTGCCAAACACATCCATCGCCGCCGTCATGGCAGCGCGGGCCTCGGGCCGCAGTGGCGTGGTGGCGTTATGGTCAAGGTAGGTGCGTTTCACCGCTCACTCCTCATCCACAACAGCAAACAGATCCGGCACTGCTGGACAGGGCGCCAGCCCATTGGAAATCACATCCGACAGCCGCGCCTGATGCAGGAACACATAGACATGGGCCGACAGGCTCTGCCACAGGCGGTTGGTCACCGATTGCGCCTTGGAGCCGGACAGCGCACCAGAGGCCCCTGCCCCTTTGTGCATCGCGTCCACGCTTTCATCCACCGCCGACAGCACCTCAACCACGCGAATTTCATGGGTGGTTTTGGCCAGACGGTAGCCCCCGCCCGGGCCACGCACCGATTCGACCAGACCAGCGCGGCGCAGCTTGACAAAAAGCTGCTCCAGATAGGGCAGTGAAATATCCTGACGTTTTGCAATTTCGCCAAGAGTGACCAGTGCTCCATCGGGCTGCAGGGCGATGTCTGCAAGCGCCACCATAGCGTAACGGCCTTTTGTGCTTAATTTCACGGCTCTATTCCTTCGCGAACAAGTTGACGATAAGGCTTGCAGGGCTTATCTCGCTAGCACCCGCCCATTGCAAGAGCGGTAATTTAGAATAGTTCTAAGGTGACCGAGGGAATTCGTCAAGAATAACCCGCCCGTCCATCAACAAGAACGCAGCAAAACTGACGCAGAGGAGACAGGCGACATATGCCCGAGGTCATTTTTCCCGGTCCGGAAGGCCGCCTAGAAGGTCGTTATCACCCGCAAAAAGACCGTGACGCGCCGATCGCTATCGTTCTGCATCCGCACCCGCAGTTTGGCGGGACCATGAACAACAAGGTTGTCTACAACCTGCATTACGCCTTTTACAAAATGGGCTTCACGGTGCTGCGATTCAACTTCCGTGGTGTGGGCCGGTCGCAGGGTGAATACGATCAGGGTGTGGGCGAATTGTCCGATGCGGCTTCGGCGCTGGACTATCTGCAATCGATGAACACAAACTCGAAACATTGCTGGGTCGCGGGCTTCAGCTTTGGTGCCTGGATTGGCATGCAGCTGCTGATGCGTCGCCCGGAAATCACCGGATTTATCTCGGTCGCGCCGCCTGCCAATATGTATGACTTCTCCTTCCTGGCGCCCTGCCCGTCTTCGGGTCTGATCATCAACGGCACCGCTGACCGTGTTGCCCCGCCTTCCGACACCGAAACGCTGGTAGGCAAGCTGCATGAACAGAAGGGCATCACCATCACTCATGATCAGGTTGATGGAGCGGGCCACTTCTTCGAGAAAGAAGAGCATATGAACACGATGGTTGGCACCGTGTCCGACTACGTGCGCCGCCGCCTGACCGAGAACACCCGCTGATGGGCGTCACCGAGGATCTGGCTGACGCGCTGGCCAAGGACACCATCGAGGCGGCCGAAGCCATGGGCGACGAGCGCCTGATCGAGGAGGTCTCCAAACAGCTGGGGGCCTCATCGCAAACCACCCAAGAGGCCTATATGACGGCCGTGCGGGTGCGATTGTCGGAAAAACGCGCCAGAGCCTTCCTGCAGGAGAAGCTCAAAGACTTCCTTGCCGAACAGAAGGCACAAAAAGGATGAGGGCCGCTGAGGCCCTTTTTCTTTTCCTGATCACAGGCTTCGGCCTGTCCTTCCTGTTGGCCCTTGGCGAACGTGGCTGGTTCCACTGCTTCACCTACGCCGAGGCGCTGCGCCCGCCGATGCCGTCGCTGTTTGCTCCCGGTGAATTGATGCCGGTGGTGCTGGAAACATTGACGCCACCTTTTGGTGATCCCTACATGTTCTTGCTGCATTTTGCGCCCGGTCTGGCCTTTGGTTTCTACTGGCTGCGCTCGCCGCATCGGCGGGCCTTGGGGATTGCGCTGGGGCTGTTTGTCTTGGTGGCGCTCTTCATGTTGCTGCCGGTTTCGGCCCAGCATGACTGCGACCGTAAAGGCACCGGCGCGCTGTTCACCCTCTTCCTCCTTGCACCGCTTGGCGCACTTTTGGCCATGGCGGCGCATTTCCTCCCTCGACTGAATTCACGTGACTGAAACGGACCGCCAGATGACCGCCAATGATCCCCGCCTGACCGCACAGATGACTTTTCTGACTGAAGCCTGCAAATTGAAACAGGTCGAACGCCAATCCGCGCTGCAGGACCTGTCACGCCCCGAAAACTCGGCCGAACACAGCTGGCACGTTGCGCTTTATGCGCTGGTCATGGACATTCCCGAACTGGCCGAACGCAAGGACAGGTTTGAAGCGATCAAAATGATCCTGCTGCATGATCTGGTGGAGATCGACGCCGGCGACCACCCGATCCATCTGGACCATGATGCCGCCGCCGTGGCCAAGGCCGAGGCCGCCGCAGCGGACCGGTTGTTTGGTCTGCTACCTGCCGATCAAAGCGCGGAAATGCGGGCGCTCTGGGACCGGTTTGAGGCGGCCGAGACCCCAGCTGCCAAGGGCGCCAAACGGATGGACCACGTGCAACCCATGCTGCAAGCCGCGGCGCCCGGAAAACCCCTGCCGGACCATGTACAGGTGGTCGAGGATAATCTGGCCGGAGGTCGCGCGAAAAACCTATATCAGGACTGGCCCGAGATGTTTGCCCAGGTGCGTGCCGCCCTGGACAAGACACCTGCGCCCGACGGCGACCTGGCCCGCCGCATTGCCTTCCTCAATGACTGTGACCGGCTGAAACCGGTCTATCGCGCCACCCGTATTGCCGGGGGATCGCGGTTTGAAAACTCCGCCGAACATTCCTGGCATCTGGCGCTCTACGCGCTGATCCTGGCCGAACACGCGCCGCATAAGGTCGACGTGGACCGGGTGATCACTATGCTGTTGCTGCATGATCTGGTCGAGATTGATGCAGGAGACGCACCCATCTTCGGGCACTATGATGTCGCTGCGAAAGAGGCTGAGGAATCGGCCGCGGCAAAGCGCATCTTCGGGCTGCTGCCCGCGCCTCAGGGTGCAGAGATGCTGGCGATCTGGCAGGAGTTTGAGGCCAACGAAAGCCCTGATGCGGTTTTTGCCAAATCGCTTGACCGGTTTCAGGCACCAAACCAGAACCTTGCCTCTGCGGGCGGATCCTGGGTGGATTACAACGTCACCTATGAGATGTTTCTAGAAAAAGTTGGCCATAAAATCGCCAAAGGCGCCCCTATGCTGCAAGAATGGATCGCGCCGCGTGTGAAGGCCTTTCTGTCTAACTTGGGCTAACGCAGCTGGATCAAATGTTTTGGGGGCTTTGCCCCCGCGCTGACGCGCTCCCCCAGGATATTGGCGCCAAGAAGAAAGCGCCTTTCAATGATCCCTAAATACTCCCGCCGGAGGCCTCCAGCACGGCGGTTGTTCGGATTTGTCAGCTTTTGCCTTTGGCCTTTGCTTTCAGGCGCTTTTTCTCATCAACCACTTTCTGGGCCAGATCGCGGGCGATGCCGAAAGCGCCTTTGATCTTGTCGCTGTCCGCCTTCCAATCGCGGCGCACGATGATCTTGTTATCTTTGACCTTGGCCAGACCTTCCTGTGCCTGGATGTATTCGACCAGCCCTTGCGGTGAGGCAAATTTATCGTTGTGGAACTGGATGGTTGCACCTTTCGGGCCGCCGTCGAGCTTGGCGATGCCTGCCTTTTTGCACATTTCCTTGATCCGCACGATCAGCATCAGTGTGTTGACCTCTTTCGGCAGCTTGCCAAAGCGGTCGATCAGTTCGGCGGCGAAACCTTCCAGTTCAACTTTGCCCGACAAGCCGCTGAGACGGCGATACAATCCAAGGCGGACATCAAGGTCCGGCACATAGGTTTCGGGGATCAGAACCGGTACGCCAAGGTTGATCTGCGGCGCCCATTGGCCGTCGCCATCGCTCAGGCCCTCCAGCTCTCCGGCTTTGATCTTGGCAATCGCCTCTTCCAGCATCGACTGGTAAAGCTCATAGCCCACATCCCGCATCTGACCGGATTGCTCTTCGCCCAGCAAGTTGCCGGCGCCGCGAATATCGAGGTCCTGTGAGGCCAGCGTGAACCCGGCCCCCAGCGTATCGAGCGAGCCGAGCACCCGAAGACGTTTTTCTGCCGTGGCGGTTAGTTTCTGCCGCGGTTTGGTGGTCAGGTAGGCATAGGCGCGGGTCTTGGAACGCCCGACGCGGCCGCGGATCTGGTAGAGCTGCGCCAGACCAAACATATCGGCGCGGTGCACCACCATTGTGTTCGCTGTTGGGATATCGAGGCCACTTTCGACGATGGTTGTGGCCAGCAGCACGTCATATTTGCCGTCGTAGAAGGCGTTCATCCGTTCGTCCAGATCACCGGCGGCCAGTTGGCCGTGGGCGGTGATGTAGCTGACCTCAGGCACTTGGGTTTTCAGGAAGTCTTCGATTTCGGGCAGATCGGACAGGCGGGGCACAACAAAGAAGCTCTGGCCGCCGCGATAATGTTCGCGCAACAGCGCTTCGCGGACGGTGACGCCGTCAAATTCGCTGACATAGGTGCGGATCGACAGGCGGTCCACGGGTGGGGTGCCAATGATCGACAGATCGCGCACGCCGGACAGCGACAGCTGCAAGGTGCGCGGGATTGGGGTGGCGGTCAGCGTCAGCACGTGAATGTCGCTGCGCAGCTGCTTTAACCGTTCCTTATGGGCCACGCCGAAGTGCTGTTCTTCGTCGATGATCAACAGGCCGAGGTTTTTAAATCGGATGTTTTTGGCTAGCAGCGCATGGGTGCCGACCACCACATCCACCGTGCCGCGGGACATGCCATCACGGGTGGCGCTGGCCTCTTTACCGGTGACAAAACGGGACAGTGAGCGGACTTCAAGCGGGAAGCCGCGGAAGCGTTCGGCGAAGCTTTTGTAATGCTGGCGGGCCAACAACGTGGTGGGGGCGACGATGGCGACCTGCATGCCAGCCATAGCGGCGATGAAGGCGGCGCGCATGGCAACCTCGGTTTTGCCAAAGCCCACATCGCCACAGACCAGACGGTCCATCGGACGGCCCGAGGTCAGGTCACCCAGCACCTCTTCGATGGCGCGCAGCTGATCGTCGGTTTCCTGATAGGGGAAGCGGGCGCTGAAAGCTTCCCAGGCATGGTGCTGCGGCTCCAGTTTCGGGGCCTGGCGCAGTTCGCGTTCGGCAGCAACACGGATCAACCGGTCGGCCATTTCGCGGATGCGCTCTTTCAGCTTGGCCTTCTTCGCCTGCCATGCGCCACCGCCCAGCCGGTCCAAAAGGCCTTCGTCATGGCCGTATTTCGTCAGCAGCTCGATGTTTTCGACCGGCAGGTAAAGTTTGGCGGCTTCGGCATATTCCAGCAGAATGCATTCATGGGCGGCGCCTGCGGCCTGCACCACCTCCAGCCCCAGATAGCGGCCGATGCCATGATCCACATGCACCACCAGATCGCCGGGATTAAGCGATTGGGTTTCGGTCAGGAAATTCTCGGCCCGGCGTTTTTTCTGCGGTTTGCGGATCAGCCGGTCGCCCAGCACATCCTGCTCCGAGATCACCGTCATATCCGGCGTTTCAAAACCGTGTTCCAGTGGCCAGACGGCAAGGTGCAGCCCGTGTTTGCCGATGCCTTTGACGTCGCGCACTGAAACGGCGCCGATCAGATCTTCGTCGTGCAGCAGCCCTTCCAGACGTTCGCGCGCGCCTTCGGAGTAAGAGGCGACAAGTACCGGCCCATGGTCAAGTTTTGCACGAATGTGATCGGCCAAAGCTTCGAAAAGATTGACGTTTTCAAGCTGTCTCTCGGGCGAGAAGTTGCGCCCGATCCGTCCACCTGCGTCCACCACACCGGGACCGGAGGCCTGTGCCAAAGCGTGCAGCTGGATCACCCGCCGGTCTGCGACCACCGCGTCCCAACCGGCATCATCGAGATACATCAAGGAAGGCGGCACGGGTTTATAAACCGTGTCCATTCGCCCCTTTTGATCCATCGCATGACGGCGGGTCTCATATTGATCCTCAATGCTTTCATAGCGGCTGAGGCGGGCGGGCGTGACCTGATCGTCCAGCGTCAGCGTGGCCTTGGGCAGATAGTCAAACAGAACTTCCAGCCGGTCATGGAAGAACGGCAGCCAATGTTCGATGCCCTGATGTTTGCGGCCTGCGCTGACAGCTTCATACAGCGGGTCATCGGTGCGGGCGGCGCCAAATTCAATCCGGTAGTTCTGGCGGAAACGGCGAATGGCGGCCTCGTCCAGAATGACTTCGGAGACCGGCGCCAGCTCCACCACGTCTAGCTTTTCGATGGTGCGCTGGGTGACCGGATCAAAACGGCGCGCACCGTCCAGCACATCGCCGAAGAGATCCAGCCGCACAGGGCCGCCTTCACCCGGCGGATAGATGTCGATGATGCCGCCGCGGATGGCGTAGTCGCCTGGCTCCATCACCGTTGGTGATTGCGAAAAACCCATGCGCACCAGAAAGTTGCGCAGCGCTTCTTCATCAATGCGGCCATCTACACGGGCGGTGAAGGCAGCTTCTTTCAGCACCTCACGCGCGGGCAGCCGCTGCATCGCAGCCCCCACCGTGGTCAGCAGGACAAACTGTTTCGGTGCCCCATGCACCAGCATGGCCAATGTCGCCATACGGGCGGCGGAAATATCAGCGTTGGGGCTGACCCGGTCATAGGGCAGACAGTCCCAACCCGGAAACCGCAACACCGGCATATCGGGAGCAAAGAAGCGCAGCGCCGCCTCCATCGCGGCCATGCGTTTGTCATCCCGGGCCACATGGATCACCGGGCCGTCGCTTTTGGCGATTTCCCTCAGGATCAGCTGCGCGTCATAACCTTCGGGCGCGCCACCGGTGGTGATCTTGTGCTGTGTCATATGCGGTACTGCCAGATAGCTGTCAGAAAAGCGCGTTCAAGAGCGAGGACGCTCCTTCGGCTTTGTAGTAATCATTGTTCAGGTGGCGCACCAGATTAGTGTAGATGCCCCAGACTGAGGTGATGAAGATCGAAACCATTCCGATCATCTGAATATAAAGTCGCAGCCGCGAGATGGCTTTGCGCAGTGCGGTGCCCATGAGCCCATCCTGCCGGATCCGTTGTGCGGTGCGCAGGCTGATGGTCCAGACCAGCGCCATCGGAAAGCCCAAGAGAAACAGCGCCTGGGCAATTTCAGCGCCATAGCCCCAGCCCAGAATGGCCAGTGAGGTCAGCCCAAAGCAGACAAATCCCAACAGCCAAATGCCTGCAATATCAACGATGTAGAGTGTGCGGTTCACGTTGATCCGCACCATATCCTGCAGATCAACCTCGGCCTCTCCGGCTTTGCGGGCGGCGCGAACCACCATGTCATAGGGCACCCCAAGCACCCAATGCGAAGCCGACGACCACATCACCGCCAGAGCGATCCAGAACCACAGGTTCGAAAAGGACCGTAGGTCCATCATTTCATTCAGGTAAGTGTACCAGGTCAAATTATCTGCCCCAAATCGCTCGTCCGCATTGAATACTGTGATGGCGCGGCAATTCCTACCCTTGAGGTGCGGGAATTTCCATGTCACCCCTAGGGCACTTCCATCAGGCGATATGAAAGGACGCGCAGGATGTCTCACGCTGGTCAGGCCCCCTTCCCCAAATCCCGGTTCCGCCGCACCCGGCAATCGGCACAGATTCGCGATCTGGTGCGGGAAAACACCCTGACCACTGGGGATCTGATCTGGCCGGTCTTTGTGCGCGATGGCGTAGGCGTGGAAGAACCCATTGCCTCGATGCCCGGTGTGGTGCGCCGCTCGGTGGACAAGATTGTTGAGGCCGCGCGTGAGGCCGCGGATCTGGGCATTCCGGTGATCTGCCTGTTCCCCTACACGGATCCGGCATTAAAAACCAAAGGCTGCGAAGAGGCTTGGAACCCGGACAACCTGTCCAACCGTGCCACCAAGGCGATCCGGGACGCAGGTATAGACATCGCCATCATGTCGGATGTGGCCCTGGACCCCTACAACATCGATGGCCATGACGGCTTCGTAGAAGAGGGCAAGATTCTCAACGATGAGACGGTTGAGGCGCTGGTCAAACAGGCGCTGAGCCAGGCCGAAGCAGGCGTCGATATCATCGGCCCCTCCGATATGATGGATGGCCGCATTGGGGCGCTGCGTGACGCGCTGGAGGCAAATGGCCACAAGGATGTGATGCTGATGTCCTATGCCGCCAAGTACGCCAGCGCCTTCTATGGCCCGTTTCGCGATGCTGTGGGTGCCTCGGGGGCGCTGAAAGGCGACAAAACCACCTATCAGATGGATCCGGCCAACAGCGATGAAGCGCTGCGGATGATCGAACGTGACCTGTCAGAAGGCGCGGATATGGTGATGGTGAAGCCGGGGATGCCCTACCTCGACATCTGCCGCCGGGTGAAAGAGCGCTTTGCCGTGCCGACCTATGCCTATCAGGTCTCTGGCGAATACGCGATGATCCAGGCGGCGGCGCAAAACGGCTGGATTGACGGCCATAAGGCGATGTTGGAAAGCCTGATGTGTTTCAAACGGGCAGGCTGTGATGGGATCTTGACCTATTTCGCTCCCGAAGTGGCGCGTGTCCTGCAAAACGCGCGGTAAGCCGCGCATCGAAGCGGCAACCGCATAAGGCAAGTGACAGCGGCGTTGCCACATTCTATAGTGGCCTTTGAGCGACCGGGCACCAGACCCGGCGTCGCTGATGGGTTGGGGGCTTGCAGCCCTTTGTTCCGTCGGCACATAGGCAAACAGGCAAACGAGCGAGCACTCTCATGACGAATTTTACGCGACGCGGCTTTACCCTCGCAGCATTGGCAGGTGCCAGTGTCACCACAGCCTGCGGCAATGGCGTTGGCACCAATGGCGGCGCCACAATTGACGCGCGGGTCGATAAAACCCTGAACTACCTCTATTCGCGTTACCCCAACACCCGCGATCTGGGCGAGAAAGCCAACGGCGTGCTGGTTATGCCGCTGATTACCGAGGCCGGATTTGGCATTGGTGGCGGCTATGGCCGTGGCGCGCTGCGGGTTGATGGCATCACGGTGGATTACTACTCGGCGGCCAAAGGCAGCTTTGGCCTGCAGATCGGGGCGCAGCAATTTGCCCATGTTCTGTTCTTCATGACCGAAGATTCGCTGATGCGTTTCCGCCATTCCAACGGCTGGGCCGCGGGCGCGGATGTGGAATATGCGCTGAAAGATCAGGGTGGTAACCTGCGCGCCGAAACCACCACGGCAACCTCGCCTGTGGTGGCGGTGATCTTTGGCCAGGCGGGTCTGATGGCGGGCGCAACGCTGGAAGGTGTGAAATACACCCGCATCATTCCCTGAGCAAAAGGCGCGGGCTGAAACACCGCGCCCTTTCAATGATCTGAAAATACTCCCGCCGAAAGCTTTTCAGCTGGTGGCAGCGTGCCCGATTGGGCGCGCTTTTTTATGCCAAGTACAGCGTCAGCCGCCGGTTTCCGCCTTCTTTTCCCAGCGGCCTGATTCCTCGGACCAATATTGTGCGGCGCAGCCCGCATCGGTCAGGGATTTCCACTGCACCCGCGCCTGCTGCACGGCGGCCTCGTCCAACCCGTTGAACAGGATGCACACACGGTCCAGCCCGTTGACCTCTTCCGGGCTGACAGCGGCACCATCCACCGCCATCAGGCAGGCGGCACCATTGGCCTCTGCCGTGACATCCGCCCCCAGGAGCACCGGTTGCAGCGCATCCTGCGGTCCGCCGGCCAGACCATGCGGCAGGAAGCTGTCCTCAGCCACCTGCCACAGTTTTTCATCCAGATACCGGAGCCGCCCTTCGTCCATCCCGCGCACCACCACACGCCAGCCAGCCTGGCGCGACCGCTCCAGCAGCATCGGCAGCGTGTCTTCTAATGGGCCCCGGGTGAGGTGGTAGAAATATGCAGCTCCCATGAGGGTTTACGCCTCGAACTTATCAGCAACCAGACGGTTCAGCGCCAGCACACCCCACCCAGTGGAGCCCTTCGGCGCATAGCGGGTTTCCGCCTTCACGCTGGCCACACCCGCAATGTCGAGGTGGATCCAAGGGGTGCCGTCCTGAATGAAGCGCTGCAGGAACTGCGCCGCAGTGATCGAGCCACCAGGGCGGCCACCGATGTTTTTCATATCCGCAATCGGTGATTTCAGCAGGTCGTCATAGGCCTGACCCAGCGGCATCCGCCAGGCGCCTTCGCCCTCGGCCTCAGCCGCTTTGAGGAAGCCTTTGCACAGGTCGTCATCGTTGGAGAAAACACCAGCGTTTTCATGGCCAAGGCCAATGATGATCGCGCCGGTCAGGGTGGCCAGATCGATCACGCCGGCTGGTTTGAACCGTTCCTGCGCGTACCACAGCACATCCGCCAGCACGAGGCGGCCTTCGGCGTCGGTGTTGATGACCTCGATGGTGTCGCCTTTCATGGATTTCACCACGTCGCCCGGACGGGTGGCATTTCCGGAGGGCATGTTTTCCACCAGACCAACAAGGCCCACAACATTGGCCTTGGCCTTGCGCAGCGCCAGCGATTTCATTGCCCCCGCCACAACGCCCGCGCCGCCCATGTCCATGGTCATCTCTTCCATGCCACCGGCCGGTTTCAAGCTGATGCCGCCGGTGTCAAAGACCACACCCTTGCCCACCAGAGCCAGCGGTGCCGTGTCTTTTTCGCCTCCGTTCCACTGCATCACCACCACTTTGGATGGGCTGTCACTGCCCTGCCCAACGCAGAGCAGGCTGCCCATGCCCAGCTCTTCCAGCTTGTCTTCTTCCAGAACCTCAACCTCCAGCCCGATGGCCTTCAGCGCGTCCAGACGGTTGGCAAATTCGGTGGTGGTCAGCACATTGGCCGGCTCTGAGGTCAGATCTCGGGTGAAGAACACGCCATCGGCCATCGCCAGCAGCGGGGCTGCGGCTTCGCTGGCTTCTTCGGGTTTGCTGCACATGATGCGGGCGCCGGCGCCGGGCTCGGAGTCAGCCGTCTTGTGGTCGGTGAAGCTATATTCACGCAGCGCGATGCCCAGACCGATCTGTTCTGCGTGACGGGCGTTGCCAGCGGCCAGCAGCAGCGCTTTGCCGCCTTTGGCGCGGGCCAACGCGGTGCCAGCTTTGCGGGCCTCTTCGACTGAGGCGCGGCGCGACAGTTTCACAACGTCCAGTGCTTCGGCCTTCAGCCCCACTGGAAACGCCAGCGAGATCACCTCACCTGCTTTGGCTTTGGCAAAACGGTCCGCTTCTGTTAGGCGGGCCAAAGCGCCGCGGGTCAGCTTGTTGAGGCGGCGACCGGCGGGATCCAGCTTGCCTTCGGCATCCACAATCACAGCAACACGGCCCTCTGCTGCGGCAAGCGGGTCCAGTTCGGTGGCTTCAAAAGTTACGGAAATCGGTGCGATCATGTCGTGCTCCCTCAAAGGTGTTTGCAAGAGTCCTAGCGCCGTCCCGCCGACAACACCAGATAGCAGTTTTCCCCCGTCGCAAGTTGCAGTAGTGTCCGGCACAAGAATTTGTTGCCTTGGGGGGCCAAGTGTCGAGATTCGACAGATATATGCTGTCGCAGCTGATGGTGCTGTTCGGCTTCTTTTCGTTTGTGCTGGTGTCGATCTACTGGATCAATCAGGCCGTGCGCCTGTTCGACCGGCTGATCGGCGATGGGCAATCGGCCTTTGTGTTTCTGGAATTCACCGCGCTGACCCTGCCAAACGTGATCCGTCTGGTGCTGCCAATGGCGGTTTTTGCGGCTTCGGTCTATGTGACGAACCGGTTGAGCAACGAATCTGAACTGGTGGTGATGCAGGCTACGGGCTTCAGCCCCTGGCGGCTGGCGCGCCCCGTCGCGTTCTACGGTTTGATTGTGGGCGTTTTGATGTCGCTGCTGACCCATGTTCTGGTGCCAATCTCAATGGATCAGATGAAGCAGCGCGAAAATGAAATCTCCCGCAACATCACCGCCAAACTGCTGACCGAAGGCACTTTTCTGCATCCGGCGGATGGGATCACCTTTTATATTCGCGAGATTGCCCAGGACGGCGCGCTGAACGATGTGTTTCTGTCGGATCGCCGCGACGCCGAGCGGAGCTTGACCTACACCGCCTCGCAGGCCTTCCTGATCAATGACGACGGGGTGGTGAAACTGGTGATGCTGGATGGGATGGCGCAGAGCCATGAGCGTGACGGCAACCGGTTGTTTACCACCAAGTTTACCGATTTCGCCTATGACATTTCCGCCCTTCTGGGCACGGCAACACCGGATGCCCAGCATCTGCGTCACCGGACCACCCTATCGATGGTTGGGCAATTGCAGGAAACCGCTGCCGCGACGGGGGAAACTTTGGGCCGGGTAACGGAGGAACTGCATTTTCGGATCAATCAGGCCTTCCTCTGTGTGGCGGCGGCTTTGATCGGTTTTTCCACGCTGCTTTTGGGGCAATTTTCGCGGTTTGGCGTCTGGCGGCAGATCGTGGCGGCGCTGGTGCTTTTGGTGGTGGTCAAGCTGGTGGAGGGCATCGTGACCGACGCCGTGCGCTCCAGTGCGGATCTCTGGCCGTTGGTTTACGCCCCGACGGTCACTGGTGTGGCGATGTCTTCGGTGATGCTGGCCTGGGCCGGGCGGCCCAGACGGCGGCGCAGAACGGAGGCCGTGGCATGAAGCTGGATCTCTACTTCGCTCGTAAGTTTGCGGTGATTTTCGGCGGCATCCTTGGGGTGTTTTTCCTGCTGATGTTCCTGATCGATCTGGTCGAACAGATCAGCCGTTTCTCGGCGCGCGGTGTGGCCTTTGGCGATATTGTGGAACTGACGCTGCTGAATACGCCAAAGGGCATTTACGACATTCTGCCGCTGGTGATGATCCTGGCGACGATCAGCCTGTTCTTAGGCTTGGCGCGGTCTTCAGAGCTGGTGGTGACACGGGCGGCGGGCCGTTCGGCGTTGCGGGCTCTTCTGGCGCCGCTGACGGTTGCGGCCCTGATCGGCTCAATTGCGGTGGCGGTGTTCAATCCCGTGGTGGCGGCGACATCGAAACGGTATGAAGCCCAGTACGAAAACTATCGCAGTGGCTCCAGCCAGGTGTTTTCGATCAGCGCCGAGGGCCTGTGGCTGCGCCAGGGCAGCGTGGCGGGTCAGACGGTGATCCGGGCGGAGCGCGCCAATCCTTCGGGCACTGTGTTTTTCGACGTAACCTTCACCAACTACCTGCCCGAGGGCGGCCCCAGCAGCCGGATCGAAGCGGAACGCGCCGAGCTGCAACAGGGCGCCTGGAGTTTGACCAACGCCAAGATCTGGCCCATCGGCGGCAGCGACAACCCGGAGGCGGACGCGGAAGCGGTGGCCAGCATGTCGATCCCGTCGAACCTGACGCAGGAAAGGATCCGTGACAGTTTTGGCCTGCCCAGTGCCATCTCGATCTGGGATCTGCCAGTCTATATCGAGCAGCTGGAAGAGGCCGGTTTTTCCGCCCGCCGCCACGCGGTGTGGTTCCAGCGCGAACTGGCGCGGCCGTTGTTTCTTGTGGCGATGGTGATGATTGCCTCGGCCTTCACCATGCGCCACAGCCGCTTTGGCAAAACGGGTCTGGCGGTGCTGGCCTCTATCATGATGGGTTTCACCCTTTACTACATCAGGAACTTTGCGCAAATCCTTGGCGAAAATGGACAAATCTCCATTTTGCTGGCGGCCTGGACGCCGCCTGTCGCTGCGGTTCTGCTAGCGCTGGGTCTCTTGCTACATATGGAGGACGGATGAAACTGTCCCGCATCACCACCCTAGCCGTCTTGACGGCTTTCGCAGGCCTGACCGCAACGGCGCTGCCGCAGGCTGTGGCCGCACAACAGGCTGCGGCCGTTGCACCTAAACCTGCCGTTCTGATCGCTGACAGCCTGCGGATTGAGGGGCGCAACCTGTTGATTGCCAGAGGCAATATCGAGGTGTTCCACAACGGGCGCAGCCTGAAGGCCAAGAAGATCACCTTTGACCGGCGCCAAGACCAGCTGATCATCGAAGGCCCGATCACCCTGACCGATGGCGACGCCGTGGTTGTTCTGGCCGACAGCGCCGAGCTGGACTCGACCTTCCAGAACGGTCTGATGGTTGGCGCGCGGATGATTTTCAATCAGCGCGCCCAACTGGCGGCCAATCAGTTGACCCGTGTGGGTGGACGCTATTCCGAGCTTTACAAGGTTGCGGCGACCTCTTGCCGGGTGTGCAACAGCGACCAGCCGCCGCTCTGGCAGATCCGTGCCAAAAAAACCACCCATGACGCCGAAGCGCGTCAGCTCTACTTCGAAAGCGCCCAGTTGCGGGTGCTGGATGTGCCGGTTTTCTGGCTTCCCCGCCTGCGCCTGCCCGACCCCACGCTGGACCGGGCCACCGGGTTCCTGATCCCCAGCCTGAGACAGAACAGCCAGCTGGGTGTGGGGGTAAAGATCCCCTATTTCATCCGCATGGGCGATCACCGCGATCTGACCCTGACGCCCTACCTGTCCAACAACACAACCACGTTGGAACTGCGCTACCGTCAGGCCTTCCGCAACGGCCGCATTTCGTTTGAAGGGGCCGTTTCCGAGGACAGCCTGCGCAGCGGCACCCGTGGGTATCTCTTTGGCACCGGCCAGTTCGACATTCCACGCGATTTCAAGCTGGATCTGCAGATCGAAGCGGTGAGCGATGACGCCTATCTGCTGGATTACGACTATTCCAGCAAGGACCGCCTGAAGAGCGAGATTGGTGTCACCAGGGTGAAACGGGATGAATATGTGCGGGGCGCTTTGATCACCTATCAAACCCTGCGCGAGGGCGAAGACAACTCGACCCTGCCAACGATCATCGGCACCGCGGAATATGAACGCACCCTGCGCCCCGCTTCGCTGGGCGGCACTTTGCAGTTTCATGCCGGTTTCAATTCGCTCTATCGCTATTCCAACCTTGATATTGCTGGCCGCGATGTCACCCGCGCGGATGTGGCTGTGGAATGGCGCAAGGACTGGACCCTGCCCTTTGGGGTAAGGGCAGAATATGCAGCGGGTCTGGCGGCGGACGGGTTTCTGGTGTCGCAGGACAGCAGTTCGCAAAGTCAGAGCGGATCATTGACGCCTGAAACGCAGTTGACCCTGCGCTGGCCGATGGCCAAACGTAGCAACGGCGGCGCGGCCCATCTGCTGGAGCCGATTGCGATGGTCGGCTGGGTCGGCGGCAGCAATGCGGCTGTGCCCAATGAGGAAAGCACGCGGGTCGAATTTGACGGCGGCAACCTGTTCTCCCTGTCCCGCTTTGCCGAAGTGGACCGACGGGAACGTGGCCTGCTTGGTGCGGTTGGCCTGAACTGGACCCGGTTGGGCCCCACTGGGGACCGTACTCATCTGACCATCGGGCAGGTCTACCGCGCGGATGCGGACGCCAACTTCTCGGGCAGTTCAGGTCTTACCGGCACCTCTTCGGACTTGTTGGTTTCGGGCTATTGGCAGACCTCGAATGGTCTGTCGCTGGCCGCGCGTACAATCTTCGACGACAG
Source organism: Thalassobius sp. MITS945101 (assembly GCF_047123305.1). Classification (GTDB taxonomy): domain Bacteria; phylum Pseudomonadota; class Alphaproteobacteria; order Rhodobacterales; family Rhodobacteraceae; genus Thalassobius. The sequence continues at coordinate 3,281,416 of NZ_CP138918.1, read as the reverse complement.
CCTGCGCGCCTCCAAGGCCGAGGCCCGCGCCGAATGGGTGCGGCCGAACACAGGCCTCAGCGCCTCTTACATCTGGCTGGGAGCCGATCCGATGGAGGATCGCACAGCAACCATCTCGGAATGGCTGCTGGACGGGCATTACCGGTTCTCCCGCCACTGGATCGGGTCCGCCGGCTGGCGCTATGATGTGGCCAGCAATGAACTGGCGGAATCGAAATACGGCGTGACCTACCGCAATGAATGTGTGGACGTGAATCTTTCCCTCTCGCGCAGGTTCACCTCTTCCACTATCGTTGACCCGTCGACGTCACTCGATTTTACCGTGAACCTCACCGGGTTCTCCGCAGGCAAGACAGATAACAGTTATACGCGCAGGTGCAGGAATTAAGATGATGAAACAGACGATGCGGCACGCCTTGCTGGCGGCAACCCTTGCGACGGGTGTTCTGGGCGGCGTAGCGACAGCGCCTGCCAATGGCTCAGGGCTGTTTTTCCCCGGTGATCCGGGTCAATGACCAGGTGATCAACCGCTATGAGATCGAACAGCGCGCGGCTTTTCTGGAGGTGCTGAATGTCCCCGGGAACCTGAACACGGTGGCCCGCGAACAACTGGTCGAGGATCGTCTGAAAATGGCTGGCGGCGCGGTCGTTTGGCTTCAAGCTGAACAAGTGGATCTGCAAAACGGGCCTGACCGAATTTGCGTCGCGGGCAAATCTGAAACCGGATGAGTTTATCCGCGAGATCGCCCAAAGAAGGCGTCGATCAAAGAAACCGTCCTTTATTACATCGAAGTTCAGCTGACCTGGCGCGAGATTGTGCGGGGTCGTTTTGGGCCTCGGGTGTCTGTCTCGGAATCCGATATTGACCGGGCTATGGACGCGCTTGGCAATCGTGCCGCTGTGCAGGTGCTGCTGTCTGAATCATCATCCCGCTACAGCAGGGCTACGAAGCGCAGATCAAGGAAATCGCCGATCAGGTGGCCTTGATCGACAACTACACGGATTTTGCCGCTGCCGCCAAACAGTACTCTGCTGCGGCAACCCGCGATCAGGGGGGCAAACTGGGTTGGCTGCCGATCAACCGGCTGCCGGAACCGCTGCGCCCTGTCCTTCTGGGGCTGGAGCCGGGAGAAACCTCTTCGGTGATCCCGATGCAGGGGGCTTTGGCGATTTTCCAGATGCGCTCGATCGCAGAAACGGCCTACCGCGCCCCAACCATTGCAGCGGTGGAATATGCGGCCTACCGCCTGCCCGGCGGGCGGACACCGGAAAACCTGCCAAAGCGGCTGAGATTGCCAGCGAACTGGACACTTGTGATGACCTTTACGGCACCAACTTCGGCCTGCCGGAAGAGCTGCTAGACCGCACAACAGTTGCCCCCAATGAGCTGTCCCGCGACATCTCGTTGGAGCTGGCGAAGCTTGACGACAATGAGGTTTCCTACACTCTGACCACCAATGAGGGGCAAGAGCTGTTGATGTTGATGCTCTGTGGCCGTAGCACCGCGTTGGGCGAAGACACCTCGCGCGAGCAGGTGTCGTTGCAGCTGCGCAATCAACAGCTGGAAAGCTTCGCGCAGGGTTATCTGGAAGAGTTACGCTCTGAGGCGCGGATCTACGAGAAATGACCGCCCCGATTGCGCTGACCTGTGGGGAACCTGCGGGGATTGGGCCGGAAATCGCTGCTGCCTGCTGGCAGGCGTTGCGAGAAGATCTGTCGTTCTTTCTGATCGGAGACCCTGCGCATCTGCCCGTCGACTTGCCAGTGGTGGAGATCGCCGCCCCGTCGGAGGCCGCAGCCGCCATGGCCAAAGGTCTGCCAGTCCTGCGCCATGACTTTCCCGCGCCAGCCACGCCCGGTCAACCGGATCCGGCAAATGCGCAGGGAGTGATCGATGTGATCGCCCGCGCGGTTGAATTGGTGCAAAGCGGCGATGCGGGGGCAATTTGCACCCTGCCGATCCACAAAAAGGCGCTGAAAGATGGCGCGGCTTTCGCTTACCCAGGTCACACCGAATACCTCGCGGCCTTGGCAGGTGTAGAAAACGTGGTGATGATGCTGGCCTGCGAAGAGCTGCGCGTGGTGCCGGCAACCATCCACATTGCCCTGTCCGAAGTGCCCCAGGCCCTGACACCTGACCTGCTCAGTGAAACCATCCGCATCACCGAGGCTGCCCTGCGGCGCGATTTCGGGTTGGAGAAACCCCGAATTGCTGTGGCAGGCCTCAACCCCCACGCGGTGAAGGCGGTGCAATGGGGGACGAAGAGCTTAACTGGATGAATGCCACCATTGCAGATTTGCAGGCCGAAGGTCTAGATCTGACGGGGCCAATGTCTGCGGACACCATGTTCCACGCCCGCGCCCGTGCGGGCTATGATGCGGCTGTCTGTGCCTATCACGATCAGGCGCTGATCCCGATCAAGACCATCGGCTTTGATGAAGGGGTCAACGTCACACTGGGCCTGCCATTCATTCGCACCTCACCAGATCACGGAACCGCCTTTGACATTGCAGGTAAAGGTCTGGCAAACCCCAGTTCGACCCTCCACGCCCTGCGTATGGCCGCCCGTATGGCCGCAGCCCGCAGCAACCCCTAAAGGAGCCCGCATGAGCGGCATCGACTCCCTCCCGTCACTTCGTCAGGTGATCGACACCCATGGCATTGCGGCGAAAAATCCCTCGGCCAGAACTTCCTGCTGGATCTGAACCTGACCTCAAAAATCGCACGGCTGGCAGGCAACCTGTCAGAGTGTGATGTCTTGGAAGTTGGCCCCGGCCCCGGCGGCCTGACCCGCGGTCTGCTGGCGGAAGGGGCTCGTAAGGTGCTGGCGATTGAGAAAGACAGCCGCTGCATGCCCGCCCTGGCCGAGATCGGCGATGCCTACCCCGGCAAGCTGGAGGTGATCAATGGCGACGCGCTGGAGGTCAACCCGCTGGAGCACCTGACCCCGCCGATCCGCATCGCGGCCAACCTGCCCTATAATGTTGGGACCGAACTGCTGGTGCGCTGGCTGACCCCGAAAGTCTGGCCGCCGGTCTGGACCTCGCTGACCTTGATGTTCCAGCGCGAAGTGGCCGAGCGTATTGTGGCCCAGCCGGGCAGCAAGGCCTATGGCCGGCTGGCAATTCTGGCGCAATGGCGCACCGATGCGCGGATTGTGCTGGGCCTGCCGCCCGAAGCTTTTTCGCCGCCGCCCAAAGTGCATTCCGCCGTGGTCAACCTGACCGCACTGGAGGTGCCGCGCTATGAGGCCGACGCCAAAACGCTGGAACGGGTGGTGGCCAAGCCTTCAACCAACGCCGCAAAATGCTGCGCGCCGCCTTGAAAGGCATTGCCCCCGATCTGGAAGACCGGCTGATCGCCTCGGGCATCAAACCAACAGATCGCGCTGAAACCGTTGGGTTGGAACAATTCTGCGCGTTGGCCCGGACCATTAAGGCGGGGTGAGTTGTTGGCTCAGGCGCTATTGCCCCTGCGCACCCAGGCAATAAAACTCAGCACAATGGCACTGGCCGAGATAAAGGTCATGACCGTACCGGGAATAAAATTCACATAGCCCGGTAGATCCACAAACAGCAGATAGCCCAGATCTGCCATGCCGCCGATCAGGGCCGTCACCCAGATCGATGTCACATTGCCGTGCCAGATCAACATCCCCCCGAGAATGGTCACCACGCCAAACCAGGCGAGGTTCCAGCCGTGTTGATTAAGGACGCCGCCAACGGCCGCGTGATATTCGGCTTGCAGCGCTTCTGCAGGCACGGAGTCGGCGATCGCCTGAAAGCCGCCCGTGGCGTCGCTGGAAAGCACCATGACACCCGCCAAGACATGGACCAATCCCCAAATGACCCATAGTACCGATGCGGTTTTGAGAAGCAGCTGAGGGATAAGGCTTTGCATGGTGTTTCCGATTCCGAAGAAAGTTGATAAAGTCTACCAAACATCAAACGAACACTTTGTGGACTAAGTCAACTAAAGAAACGATGCCCAACCTTCAACTCGCCACTACAATCGACCGACTGATGCGCCGACTCCACGTGCGCATCCAGGCAAAAGCTTCTGATTTTGATAAGGAAAACCTGGGCCCTACGGGGTCGATGGTTCTGTTGACACTCGACGAAATTGGCACAGCGCCTCTGCATAAACTCACAGAACGCATGCAACGGGACAAATCGCAAATGACACGCATGGTGCGGCAGCTTGAACAGAAAGGCCTGGTGACACGCCAACCCAGTTCCGAGGACGCTCGTGTTACCCTTTTGGCCTTAACCCCATCTGGTTGCGAAGTTGTTCTGCAAGTTCAGCAAGAGGTTGCCGAACCCTGGAAGAGGTGCTCTCGCCACTGAACCAAGATGATCTGGCGACATTACAGGCGATCTTGCAGCGGGCCCTGTGACGCAAAAGACCTCTCATCCGACGCCACACCACAAAAGAAAAGGCCCCGCGAGGGGCCTTTGATGTGCTGCTTACCGGGGGACAGATTACTCCGCGGCTTCCGGGGCGTCCGGCGCCGCTTTGGGAGCGGCTTTGGGTGCGTCATGATTGCCTGACGCTTCTGGCGCCTTTTCACCGGCCTCTGCCTTGGGTTTGCGCGGGCGGCGGGGGCGCTGTTGGCTGCGCTTGGGCTTTTCGCTCTTGCCTTCGGGCTGTCCCTCTGCCGGGGCCGATTTGCTTTCGGGCGTGTCCACCAGGCCGCTGTCCGCACCTGCGTCCACAACTTCGGCTGTACCACCGTCCAGCAGATCCGGCTGATCACCACTGCCTGCTGCCGCAGCCTCGCGTTCCTGACGGGCGGCGCGTTCACGGTCGCGCTCGGCCTGACGGTCGCGGTTTTGCTGTTCCTGCTGCTCACGGCGGGCTTCCTGTTCTTTCTGAGCCTGGCTCAGGAGACGCAGGTAGTGTTCGGCGTGCTGCTGGAAGTTTTCAGTGGCAACGCGATCATTGGCCAGCTGGGCGTCGCGCGCCAGTTGGTTGTACTTTTCAATAATCTGCTGCGGTGTGCCGCGCACCTTGCCCTCTGGGCCGGAGCTGTCAAACACGCGGTTTACAATGTTCCCAACGGACCGGTTGTTATTACGGTTCGATTTGGATCGCGAACGCGATTTGGAAGATCTCATCTTACTTTTGTCCAGCCTTCAAACATCAACTCTGTCGGACCCGTTTCACGCCTCTTGCGCTCTTACAACCTACCGGGATCACAACATTTGTGGCTTGGCGTCGGACGGGAGCGTGGAGGCATCCAGCGTCTCGACATATTCTGAGTAGCTTTCCCGTTCCCGTCTGACAAGGGGAAAGCGCATATTTTCCGCAGGATCGGCGATTTTTTGGCGCTTGGTGTGGGTTTTGCCCTGATCCGCCGCCGAAATGCCGCCGTTTATGCCGGTTTGTGCCCTGAAACCACACGGTCACGCCCATCCATATCCGGCAAGACCTTAACATCTCGTAAACCAGCATCTTGGAAAATCGCAGCAACTGCCACGCCCTGCTTCCAGCCAATCTCCACCAGAATGCGCCCGCCATCACAAAGGTGCGCCATCGCCCCGTTTGCCAACACGCTGTAAGGGGCCAAGCCGTCCCCCCCGGGGGTCAGGGCCAGATGCGGATCGTGGTGAAACACCTCAGGGCTCAGCTCCTGCATTTCAGCGTCCGAGATATAGGGTGGATTTGAGGTGATGAGGTCAAAATGACCCTCAACCGCATCAAACCAATCCGACAGCTGCAGCTTCAGCCGCGCGTTGACGCCCAAAGCTTCGGCATTTTGCCGGGTGACATTCAGCGCCGCATCGCTGACGTCCACCGCAACGGCCTGCGCCTCGGGCCATTCTGCCAGCAAGGTTAGCGGAATGCAGCCCGTCCCCGCCCCCAGATCCAGGAACCGTTTGGGCACTGGTCCGGCAAGCGCTTCGGCGATCAGGCTTTCGGTTTCGGGCCGCGGGTCCAGAACGTCATCGGTGACCTGAAACTCCCGCCCCCAAAACAGACGCCTGCCGGTGATCTTGGACACCGGCCTGTGGTCAAGGCGCGCCTGCAACGCCGTTTCAAACCGCGCAGCGACTTCCGGCGTCACATCGTCCGGCCCCATCAGGATCAAACGATCCCTTGGCACAGCCAGAACATGCGCTAGTAACGCACGGGCATCGCCTGCCTCAATCCCCGCCGCCGCCAACCGGCGCCCCGCCGCGACCAGCAGGGCCTGAACCGTGCTCATGCCCCCGTCTCGGCCAGCAGAGCGGCCTGATGATCAGCGATCAAAGCTTCAATGACCTCATCCAAATCGCCCTGCATCACCTGATCCAGCTTGTAGAGCGTCAGGTTGATCCGGTGATCGGTCATCCGACCCTGCGGGAAGTTGTAGGTGCGGATCCGCTCCGAGCGGTCGCCCGAGCCAACCTGTGATTTCCGATCTGCTGACCGTTCACTGTCAATCCGCTGCCGCTCCATATCGTAGAGCCGGGTTTTCAACACCTGCATCGCAATCTCGCGGTTGCGATGCTGTGACTTCTCGGAACTGGTGACCACGATGCCAGAAGGAATATGGGTAATCCGCACAGCAGAATCCGTGGTGTTCACGTGTTGCCCGCCCGCACCCGACGACCGCATGGTGTCAATCCGGATGTCATCGGCGTCAATCTGCACGTCCACATCTTCGGCCTCTGGCAGCACCGCCACCGTCGCCGCCGAAGTATGAATGCGCCCGCCACTTTCGGTTTCAGGCACCCGCTGCACCCGGTGGACGCCACTTTCGTATTTCATCCGGGCGAACACACCTTCGCCTTTGACATGGGCGGTGACCTCTTTGATGCCGCCCAGCTCGGTCTCGTTCAGCTCGATGATCTGAAAGGCCCAGCCGCGCGCCTCGGCGTAGCGTTGATACATCCGCAACAGGTCGCCGGCAAACAGTGCCGCCTCATCGCCGCCGGTGCCGGGGCGGATCTCGATCATGGCAGGACGTGCATCCGCAGCATCCTTGGGCAAAAGCGCCAGCTGCAGCGCCGCCTCGGCCTCTGGCAGTGCCGCTTTTAAGCCGGGCAGCTCTTCCTCAGCCAGATCCTTCATCTCAGGGTCAGCCAGCATCTGCTCCGCCTCTTCAAGGTCGGCAAGCAACTGTTTATAGGCGATGATCTGCTCGACCACCGGGCGCAATTCGGCATACTCACGGCCCAGGGCGGCAATATCGCCAAGGCCCTCGGCCATCTGCGCCTCAATATAGCCCATGCGGGCGGTGATCTGCTCTAGTCGGTCCAATGAAATCATGGGGATGGGTGTTTCGCATTCTGGTGATTTGGTCAAGAGGCGCTGCCGTGCTAGCATGGGGCATGGCCCGATTTCTTGCACATATCTCACTTGTGGCTGCCAGCCTCGCGGCAGGGCCGTTGTTGGCAGATGTCACCCATGGCGGCAAGACGATCGAGTGTTTTTGCACCGACACCTCTGGTGCCCCGCATTGAGCTGGGCCAGACCATCTGCCTGCAGGTCGATGGGCGGATGTTCATGGCACAATGTCAGATGTCGTTGAATGTGCCGATGTGGCGCGAGGTGTCGCAGGGCTGTTTTCACCTCTGCCCTGCCGCAATCGCTATTGCAGAGCGTCCAGCCAGCCGGCAACCCGTTTGCCATTGACACCAAAGTCCCGGCGCCCAAATCGTAGCCGCGCGTAGATTGCCACCCCGTCGGGACGTGTCTCGACTGTGGTGTAATCGGGAAAGCCCCAAAAGGCGGACCGTGTGATATACGTCACCCGCCCTCTGCAACAGATCCCGCCAGAACCGAAGTGCGCGGCCAATTCCGCGCCACCTGATCCAGCGCCGCCAGATCCACAGCGGCCAATCGCACAACGCTGCCTCACCAATACGGTCGGCGTCCCCTTCCACCGCACGGTGCCAGCGCGCCGGGTCGCTCGGGGCCAGCCGGACATAGCCCGCCAGAACCACCACAATCAGGATCACCCATTTCATCACATGCGCCTCCGTTTGCTGCCGCGCAGCCTGTTCTTCTTGGTCCAAATATCCGCGCCGCAGGCATCCTGACCCCACCAAGAGCGCAGGATCAACGCTGCCGTCGCGTCCAGCCCCAAAGGCAGATCAGCTCCATCGCCACATGGGCGCCGGCCACGGCAGTGGCGCCGGTGGTGTCGAACGGGGGCGAGACCTCAACTACGTCGCCGCCCACCAGATTGATGCCTGCCAGATCCCGCAGCAGGATCGCCGCCTGACCGGAACTGAGGCCGCCCCAGACCGGCGTGCCTGTACCTGGCGCAAAGGCCGGATCCAGCCCGTCGATGTCAAAGGTCAGATAGGTCTGATTGTCGCCCACAATCTCTTTCACCCGCCGCGCCACCTCTGCGGGACCGGCCTCATGCACGGTGCGGGCGTCGATCATCTGCATGCCCAGATAATCGTCACATTCTGTGCGAATGCCGATCTGGACCGAGCGCTTCGGGTCCACCAGCCCCAGTTTCACCGCCTTATACATAAAGGTGCCGTGGTCGATACGCTCGTAGTCATCATCGGCCCAGAGGTCGGAATGCGCGTCAACCTGGATCACCGAGAGGGGGCCGTATTTTTCAGCGTAGGCCTTCAGGATTGGCAAGGTGATATAGTGATCGCCGCCCAAAGTGATGGTGCCCACATTGCCCACCAGCAGGGTCCGGAAATGCTCCTCCAGCAGCGAAGGGAAGGTTGCGGTTTTTGGCGTAGTCAAAGGCCAGATCGCCATAGTCAACGATGGAAAATTCCCCCAGCGGATCAAAGCCATCCCAGCCATAGGGCGGGTCATAGGGTTGTAGGCTGGACGCCTCGCGGATGGCGCGCGGCCCAAAGCGGCTGCCGGGGCGGTTGGTGACCGCCTGATCAAACGGCACACCGGTTACCGCCAGATCTACGCCGGTCAGGTCCTTGGTGTATTTCCGTCGCAGGAAAGAGGTCGCGCCGCCAAAGGTGTTCTCATAACTCAGCCCCTTCAGGTCCTTGCGCGTGAAGGCCATATCGATCTGGGTTTTTGCATCTTCCAAGGCCATGACGGCTGCTCCTGTCGTAATTTGATCAAATCCTACCGCCTTGCGGCGGCAGGTCAATCACAAAGAGCCCTCTTCATGGCGCGTCGCGCGCTATTTTGCAGGCTGGGCGGTTTCCACAAGACGGGCAAAGAAGGAGGCGCCGATGGGGCTGATTTCATCGTTGAAATTGTATTTGGGGTTATGCACCGCAGGCCCCTCACCTGCCCCAAGGAACAGGTAGGCGCCCGGCCGTGCCTCCAGCATGTAGGAGAAATCCTCGGCCCCCATTTCGCGGCTGATATCGTCCAGCACATTGTCTGCCCCCACAACATCGCGGGCAACATCGGCGGCAAAGGCTGTCTTGGCGGCATCATTCACGGTGGCCGGATACCAGACCTCATAATCCAGTTTGGCCTCAACACCATAGGCTGGGCCCATGCCGTTACAGATCTCCTGCATCCGCAGCATCACCATCGCCTGAACCTCTTTGTCAAAGGTCCGCACGGTGCCATTGATATAGGCGGTTTCCGGGATCACATTTTCAGCAGAGCCGGTGTGGATCTGGGTGACCGAGATGACCAGATCGTTCAGCGCATAGTGGTTCCGGCTCGAGATTGTCTGGATCGCCTGCACAATGCCAACAGCCGCCACAACGGGGTCTTTGGAGTGATGCGGCATGGCGCCATGGCCGCCAACACCGGTGATGTTGATGTGGAAGGTGTCCACCGCCGCCATGATCGGGCCAGGGGTGGTCTGCATCTCGCCAAACGGCACGCCCGGCGCGTTGTGGATGCCGTAGACCTCTTTGATGTTGAACCGGTCCATCACACCTTCTTCGACCATGACGCCACCGCCACCGCCGTCTTCCTCAGCCGGCTGAAAGATCAGCGCAACAGTGCCGGAAAAGTTCTTGGTTTCATTCAGGTATTTCGCCGCACCCAACAGCATGGTGGTATGTCCATCATGGCCGCAGGCGTGCATTTTGCCTTCCACCTTTGAGGCATAGGGCAGCCCGGTTTCCTCAGTCATCGGCAGGGCGTCCATATCGGCGCGCAGCCCGATTACGGGGCCGGTGTCGGCGTCCTGACCGCGGATCAGCGCCACGATACCGGTCTTGGCGATGCCGGTGTGAATCTCGGTGATCCCGAATTCTTTCAGCTTGCCCTCAACAAATGCGGCGGTCTCAAAACAGTCAAAACCCAGCTCAGGTGTTTCATGCAAATGGCGGCGCCAGGCGGTCATGTCTTCTGCAAAACCAGCGATACGATTGATGACGGGCATTATAGCGCTCCTAAAACTCTCTCTCTTGCCTCAGGTCTAGCCTGCTCTTCCCATTGTTGCAATTGCCCGACAACAACGTGTGAAGAGGCCCATTCCAAAGTTGTTCTATGGACTCTCGAAACGCGCAATGGTCAAAACCGCAAGACAAAAATGAGGGACATTAAATGAATATTACCAAGTCTGTAGCCGCTGCCACATTGATTTCGATGAGCGCTTCAATTGCGATGGCAGGAAGTCCGGACGCGGCGACTCAATCGCCAGCACTGGCTACGCCCGCAGCTGTCGACTGGACAGGTGTTCGCGCCGGTTTGCAGGTCAGCAAACAGACAGGGCGTGTCGAATATCTTGTGAATGACGTCTTGTTCAACGGTGCGGATCTGCAAGACGACACCACTTTTGGTGGCTTCATTGGCTATGACAGGCAAATCGGCAATTATGTCGTCGGCCTTGAAGCGTCACTTTCCAAAGTTGACACGGTGCCCGTTGGCTTCCCGGCTACCCATTTGAACGACGTAAAGAGCGTGAAGGCGCGGTTCGGTCTGGCCAAAAATAAGACCCTTTTCTATGGCGTCGCTGGAGTTTCCTCTTCGTCCTTCTTTGATGGCGGTCCGGTTTACGACCAGAAAGGCACCGTTCTCGGCCTCGGTGTTGAGCATATGGTGACACAGAAGGTTTTTGTTGGTGCTGAGTTTGCTGTTCATAAAATGGATGATGAGCTCTCGGCGACCGAAGACTTTGAGACCCGCATCAATACGGTATCTCTGCGTACCGGCATTCGGTTCTGAACACGCAAAGAGATAACTCTTAGGAAGCCCGCCCATTTTGTGCGGGCTTTTTTGTGAGCGTATTCGTGTTTCACAATTGGTCAAGTTTGCTTAACGTGCGCGTAATTCTAACACCTAAAACCGGAGCCCCTCGATGAGCACGCCACGCAACGACGCCCTGATCCATGATCCCAAAGGCGGGATGGATCGTTTGCTGGAAATCATGCGGGCGCTGCGGGATCCCGAAACCGGCTGCCCCTGGGACATTGAGCAGACCTTTGCCACCATCGCCCCCTACACCATCGAGGAAGCCTATGAGGTCTCTGACGCGATCGAACGCGAAGCCTGGGGCGAATTAAAAGGCGAATTGGGCGATCTGCTGTTTCAGTCGGTGTTCCACGCCCAGATGGCCGAAGAGGCGGGGCTGTTCAGCTTCAATGACGTTGCCGACACCATGTCGGACAAGATGGTGCTGCGTCATCCCCATGTCTTTGGTGAAGAAAGCCGCGACAAATCAGCAGAGCAGCAGACCAAAGACTGGGAGGCGATCAAGGCAGCGGAGCGGGCCGACAAGGCGCAGAAAGGCACCTTGGAAGGGGTGGCCGTGGGCCTCCCTGCCCTGTTGCGGGCGCTGAAGCTGCAGAACCGCGCCGCGCGGGTTGGCTTTGACTGGCCGGATGCCAGTCACGTGCTGGATAAGATTGTTGAGGAGACACAGGAGCTGGTAGAGGCACGCGACCAGCTGACGCAGGCCGAAGTGGAGGAAGAATTTGGCGACCTGTTGTTTGTCATGGCCAATCTTGCCCGCCATATGGGGGTTGAACCAGAGGGCGCGCTGCGGGCGGCAAATGCCAAGTTCACCCGACGTTTTGAAGGGGTTGAAGCGCGGCTGGCAGCTATGGGCAAACGGCCGGAAGACAGCGATCTAGAAGAGATGGATGCGCTGTGGGATGCGGTTAAACTGGCGGAAAAAACGGCTGCCAAATCCAGGCGTTAATTCCCGACTCAATAATTCAAGTATTGACCCGACTAAAATTGTCAGACACACCGTCGGGCAAGAAATCCGTGATTCAAAGCACATACATGCCCTGCAAGAGGTTCTCATGCTGAAACAGATCAAAACCGCCGCGCTGACCGCTCTGGGTCTGGCTGCTGTTGCCGCCCCCGCTGCCGCTGACGGCGAAGTGAACGTTTATTCCTACCGCCAGCCCGAGCTGATCAAGCCGCTGACCGATGCTTTCACCAAAGAAACCGGCATCAAGGTGAACGTGGCCTACCTGAAAAAAGGTATGGTGGAACGTCTGCAGGCCGAAGGCGACCGGTCTCCGGCGGATCTGGTTCTGACCGTTGATATCTCGCGCCTTGCGGCGGTTGTGAACGCCGGCGTCACCCAGCCGGTGACCTCGGACGCGCTGAAGGCCAATGTGCCGGCGCTCTATCACGATCCGGAAAACCACTGGTGGGGTCTGACCACTCGTGCCCGGATCGTTTACGCCTCCCAGGACCGCGTGGCCGAGGGCGAAGTCACCACCTATGAAGATCTAGCTGACCCCAAGTGGAAGGGCCGCATCTGCACCCGTTCCGGCACCAACGCCTATAACGTTGCCCTGACCGCAGCTGTGATCCATCACCTTGGCGAAGAGGGTGCAAAAACCTGGCTGGAAGGCGTGAAGGCCAACCTCGCCCGTAAACCGCAGGGCAACGACCGCGCCCAAGTCAAGGCGATCTGGTCCGGTGAATGCGACATTGCCATCGGCAACACCTATTACATGGGCAAAATGCTGTCGGATGACGAACAGAAAGACTGGGCGGAAAGCGTCAACATCGTCTTCCCGACCTTCGAAGGTGCGGGCACCCATGTGAACATCTCGGGTGTGGCAATGACCAAAGCGGCTCCGAACAAAGAGAACGCGCTGAAGATGATGGAATTCCTGACCTCGCCGGTTGCACAGGAAATCTACGCAGACGCCAACTTTGAATACCCGATTGCTCCGGGCACCGAGCCGGTGGGGCTGGTCAAAAGCTGGGGTGACTTTGCGGCGGATGACGTCAACCTGATGACCCTCGCAGCGCTGCGTAGCGCCGCACTGAAATTGACCGAACAGGTTGATTTCGACAACTGATCTGACGGCTGGATCCAGTTTGAATTGAGACTTGAAAGGCGACGCTTATCAGTGCCGCCTTTTTCCATTGGGGCAGCTCATTGGCATTCCTTCTGCGTTGACTGCAGATTTCCGCTGTCCCGTAACTCTCCTGTCTGGACATCCGGGGCGGCAATCGTCAAAGTCCCTCCTTCACGAAGGAGACCCAGATGAGCACACCCGGCGCAAAGCACAGAATTATCATAGACACCGACCCCGGTCAGGACGACGCGGTCGCCATTCTGCTGGCGCTTGGCAGCCCTGAAGAGATCGAGGTGCTTGGCATTACAGCTGTGGCCGGTAACGTCCCGCTTTCGCTGACAGAATCCAATGCACGCCGGGTCTGCGAACTGGCAGGGCGCCCGGATGTGAAGGTGTTTGCCGGTTGTGATCGCCCGATGGGGCGTCCTCTGGTGACGGCGGAACACGTGCATGGTGAAACCGGCCTTAACGGTCCGGTTCTGCCCGACCCAACCATGCAGTTGCAGGACCAGCATGGGGTGGATTTCATCATCGAAACCCTACGCAATGAACCAGCCGGCACGGTGACGCTCTGCCCGCTGGGACCGCTGACCAATATTGCTACGGCCTTTGAAAAAGCACCGGAGATCGTCGAGAAGGTGCGCGAAATTGTGCTGATGGGTGGCGCCTATTTTGAGGTTGGCAACATCACCCCAACGGCCGAGTTCAACATCTACGTGGATCCGCAGGCGGCCAAGATTGTCTTTGGCTCGGGCGTGCCGATCGTCGTGATGCCGCTGGACGTGACCCACAAGGCGCTGGTCACACCTGAACGCAATGAACGGTTCCGCAACATCGGCAATCGTGTGGGCGTGGCTGTGGCCGAGATGACCGATTTCTTCGAGAGGTTCGACAAGGAGAAATACGGCAGCGACGGCGCGCCGCTACACGACCCCTGCGTCACCGCCTACCTGATTAAGCCCGAGCTGTTCCAAGGCCGCCACATCAACGTCGAGATCGAGACTGAATCCGAGCTGACGATGGGTATGACCGTTGCCGACTGGTGGCGGGTCTCAGGCCGCGATCCCAACGCGACCTTCATGCGTGACATTGATGCGGATGGTTTCTTTGCGCTGATCGCGGAACGTATCGCGCCTCTTGGTGCGGATTAACCCATGACCGCGCTGCGCCTTGCCCGCCCCGAAGATCTGCCCAAGCTGCTGCCACTGGTGGCTGCCTTTCATGATCATATGGGGATTTCAACGGATGAGGCGCATCGCACTGCGGCCTTGACCCCTTTGCTGGAAGGCAGCCCGCTGGGGGCCTGCTACCTGATCGGGCCACGGATGGCGCCGATTGGCTATGTGGTGATCAGCTTTGGCTGGTCGGTGGAATTTGGCGGGCTCGACGGGACGGTGGATGAGATATTCTTGCGTCCTTCCGTGCGGGGACGCGGCATTGGCCATGAGGTGCTGAGCGAGCTGCCCAAAGCGCTGGCGGGCGCGGGCCTGAAGGCGTTGCATCTGGAGGTGCGTGCCGATGATGAACCCGCACAACGGTTCTACAAGCGGCTGCACTTCACCCCGCGGGATGGCTACGTTCTGATGACACGCGAAAGCTAAGGCAGAAAGACCGGTTGCATTGCCGCTTTGGCGATTGCCTTTGTGGCGTGGCGCGTTAGCTTGCGGCACATGAATGATAGCGCGCGCCCTGCCCTCCACATCCCGTTCGACAACAGCTATGGCACCCTGCCCGAGCGGTTTTATCACCGCCAATCGGCAACCCCTGTCAAAGCTCCGAAACTGTTGGCGTTTAACCACGCGCTGGCGGCGGATCTGGGGATCACGACCGGAACAGAGTCTGAGGCGGCCGCCGTATTTGGCGGCAATCAGGTGCCGGATGGGGCGGATCCTCTGGCGCAGGTCTATGCGGGCCACCAATTCGGCGGCTTTTCCCCGCAACTTGGCGACGGGCGGGCCCTGTTGTTGGGCGAAGTTCTGGACCAGAACGGTCAGCGCTTCGACATCCAGCTGAAAGGCTCCGGCCGCACCCCGTTTTCACGCAATGGCGATGGCCGGGCGTGGCTGGGACCGGTCTTGCGCGAATACCTGCTGAGTGAGGCGTTTCATGCCCTTGGGGTGCCCACAACCCGCGCCCTTGCCGCTGTCGATACTGGCGAAAGGGTGCAACGCGAAACCGGCCTTCCTGGCGCGGTTCTGACCCGTGTGGCCAGCAGCCATATCCGAGTCGGGACGTTCCAGTATTTCTATGCCCGCGGCGATGTCGAGGCGCTGAATACGCTGTTCGACTACACCGTTAACCGACATTATCCCGCTGCGGAAACCCCGCTGGACCTGCTGAAAGCGGTCATTGCGCGTCAGGTGGCGCTGGTGGTGAAATGGATGTCCATCGGTTTCATTCACGGGGTGATGAACACCGACAATACCAGCCTTTCCGGTGAAACCATTGACTTTGGCCCGGCGGCTTTTATGGACACTTATCATCCAGTTACGGTCTATAGTTCGATCGATCACCAGGGCCGCTACTCCTATGACAATCAGGCCAACATCATCGCCTGGAACATGGCGCAGTTTGCCTCTTCGATGGTGCCTCTGGTGGAAAACACCGATGCGGCTGTGAAAGAATTTACCGCTGCCGTGAATGCCATGCCCGCCCTGATCCGCAGCGAATGGCGGCGGGTCTTTGCGCAGAAAATCGGGATCACCCATGTGCGCGATGGGGATGAGACGTTGATCAGCGACCTGTTGACCCGCATGGCCGAAGGCCGCGCCGATTTTACCAATACGTTCCGCGCTCTCAGCGCAGGCGGAACTCGGGACCAGTTCACCGATCCGGCACGGTTTGATGATTGGGAAACGGGCTGGCGCAAACGTCTGCAGGATGAACCTGAGCCAGAGGCGCTGATGGCCTCGGTCAACCCATGCGTCATCCCGCGCAATCATCGAGTGGAGCAGATGATCCAGTCAGCAGTGGCGGGTGATTATGCCCCGTTTGAACGGCTACAAAAGGTTCTGTCACGCCCCTATGATACCCAGCCCGAGGCCGAGGATCTGACCCACCCGCCGCTGGACAGCGAGGTGGTACAGGCCACATTCTGCGGCACCTAGGCGCTATTTGCGGCGCAGTCGGGTGAAGAAACGCGGGTTCTTGCGGACAAATTCCTCGATCAGGGCCATCGGACCACGACGGCCTTGAAACCGCAGATACAGCCAGCCGGACCCGGCACCGACAAGGGCACCGATCGCATCAACGATCAGATCGCCCATCGTGTCCAGCAGGCCGGATTTCTGCATATTGAGGCCAAAAAGCTGGTCCATCGCAAATTCAAACACCTCCCATAACGCACCCACCGCCATGGCGAAACTGAAGGCAAACAGCGCCACCGCCCAGGGCGGCGCGGCGTAGGTGTCGCCCTGAAACATCATGAAAATCAGTACAAACCCAACCAGCCCGAACCCAACAGCAGAACTGCCATGCATGGCGATGTCCCACCACCAGAACCGTTCATAGAAATCAAAGGCCTCGCCCAGAAACAGGGTTCCACCCACAAACAACACAATCGCTGCAATGAAACTGGGCGGCACCACCACCTGCGCCCACCGCGACAACACCAGCGGCGCGATGGACAGCACCAATGTCACCGAGGCCACAAAGGCCGGATGCCAGCGCCCCAGCAGCACCGCGCCGCCTGCAAAACACAGGAGCAACAGCCAAATC
This sequence comes from Thalassobius sp. MITS945101, assembly GCF_047123305.1. Taxonomy (GTDB): domain Bacteria; phylum Pseudomonadota; class Alphaproteobacteria; order Rhodobacterales; family Rhodobacteraceae; genus Thalassobius. Next base: position 3,264,535 of record NZ_CP138918.1, on the reverse strand, counting down.
GTGCGGGCCAGTCGGGTTTGTTCGGCAAACAGGGTGAAATCTCCTCAGCCTTTGCATATCTTCTTTGTATGAGTGTACCGCGCCTTCGTCTTGCAAGCTATAACCTGCAAAAATGTGTTGGTCTGGACCTGCGCCGCCGCCCTGCCCGCAGCCTGCAGGTGATCGAAGCGTTGGAGGCGGATCTGGTAGTTCTGCAAGAAGCAGACAAACGGATGCCACCCCGTCCTGCCGCCCTTCCCCATGATATGGTTGAAGATCACGGTTGGCGTATCCTGCCGTTTGGGCAGCCCGGCGGCTCTTTGGGGTGGCACGGCAATGCCATGCTGGCGCGTCCCAGTGTGGAGGTTTTGGCAACCGCCCATCTGGACCTGCCAGGGCTGGAGCCACGGGGGGCCATTCGGGCGGATGTGCAGACCAGCATCGGTCCATTACGCGTGATTGGCACCCATCTGGGGCTGATCCGGCGGTTCCGGCATCTACAATTGCAGGCCATCATGCGCCATCTTGCGCCGCTCGCCCCTTTGCCGACCGTGATTGCAGGCGACTTCAACGAATGGGGATCGCCCCGCCCGCTGGACGCCTTGACGCCAGGCATCGGGATCGTCGCCACCGCCCGCAGTTTCCCTGCGCCGCGCCCCGTGGCGGCGTTGGACCGGGTGGCGGTAACGGCAGACCTGCGGGCCGCCGCCCATGGTGTGCACATCGCACGGCCTGCGCGCGTGGCCTCCGACCATCTGCCGATCTGGGTGGACCTGGAGGCGACACTTTCCCCTGCTGCTGCAACGTGTTAGCCCTTGCTGCATTGATTACGGCGGTTTGAGGGAAGCAGTATGGCGCGGAACTGGGCGGTGTTTTTGCGGGGGGGGAATGTCGGTGGCCATGGCAAGGTGCCAATGGCCGAGTTGCGCAAACATCTGCCACAGATCGGCGCCAGCGAGGTCGCGACTTATATCCAATCCGGCAACATTGTTTTGCACCATGCGGCCCAGACACGGGCGGAATTGGCAGAGTTGATCCAGCAATTGGTGTCTGACCACTTCGGGTTTGCCCCCAAAGTGCTGGCTCTGCGGCCCACCACCCTAAAGGCTTTGCTGGCGAAAATCCCCCAATCTGAAGGGGTCGAGGGTAAAAACATCTATATTTATCTGACGGATGCGATATTCTCACCCGATGAGATAAACGCGCTGACCGCCCAATGCACCCAAGGAGAGACACTCACCCTTCTTGACGGAGCATTGGTTGTGGCAGCCCCGCACGGGATCGGCAAATCCAAACTAGCAGCGCCGCTGGAACGGCTGCTGGACGGACGCGCCACCGCCCGGAACCTGAACAGTCTGCAGAAAGTGCAGGCGCTATTGGAAGGATAAGACCCGCATGATCGACTACCATGTGGTGGATGTCTTCACAGAGACCCCCTTCGGCGGCAACCAGCTGGCCGTGATCCCTGACGCAACAGCGCTGAAAGAGGATCAACTGCAGAAAATCGCGCGGGAGTTCAACTTCTCCGAGGTGGCCTATGTTTACCCGCCGGAGGATGCGAGTCACACCGCCAAGGTGCGCCTGTTCACGCCGACAACCGAGATCCCCTTTGCCGGGCATCCAACCATCGGCACCGCTGTGGTTTTGGCCCATCTGGGCAAAGGACCCGAGATGACCTTGGAGCTGGGTGTAGGACCGTTGGACTGTCACGCCACCGATACCGAGGCGCGGTTTACCACACGGGTGCCGTTCGAGGTGCTGGGCCGCCCCGAAACGGGCATTGTGGCGCGGGCCCTGGGCCTGCCCATTGGTTCAATCCGTTCGCAACGCCACATGCCGATGATCTGTTCGCTGGGGCTGCCCTTTGTGGTGACCGAAGTGCAGGACCGCAAAGCGCTGGCAGCCTGTAGTATCGATATCGCCACCTTCAAAGCTGGGGTCAGCGCCTATCCGCAAAGCGGTGACTTTGCCCAATATGTCTACTGTCAGGGCGACGGCTGCGTACATGCGCGGATGTTCGCCCCCTTGGACATTGTGCCGGAAGATCCTGCAACAGGATCCGCTGCGGCGACGCTGGCGGGTTTGACCGCGCATCTGGACGGGGAGCCGGTAGATCTGCACATCCAGCAGGGGGAGGATATGGGCCGTCCCAGCCGCATCCATGCCTATGCCGATCAGGGCCGGGTCACTGTCACCGGGTCTGTTGTCAGGGTGATGCAGGGACAACTGTTGGTCTGAGCGCACCCGGTTGCCAATCAGCCAAAACTTTCCCAACAACCAGCGCATTCGGGTTGCGCCCTTCTGTCCCCCCCGCTATCAGCGCGGCCCGCATGACAGGTGGTGGCCAACACACCCGCCAGCGGCTAGAAAGACACAAGGCAAGACCGGGGTAGCAGATGTCCGACACGATCATCACACGTTGCGAAGCTATGGGGCTGCGGATGACCGACCAGCGCCGCACCATTGCGGCGGTGCTACAGGAATCTGGCGACCACCCGGATGTCGAAGAGCTCTATGCCCGCGCCTCGGCCCGCGACCCCCGCATTTCGATCGCGACGGTTTACCGAACGGTGAAGCTGTTCGAAGAGGCGGGCATCCTGGACAAACATGAATTTGGCGATGGACGTGCCCGCTATGAAGATGCAGAGCGCGACCATCACGACCACCTGATCGACATGAACTCGGGCGAGGTGATCGAGTTCTGCGATCCCGAGATTGAGCAGTTGCAGGAAAAGATCGCCGAGAAACTGGGCTATAAGTTGAAGGGCCACAAGCTGGAACTCTACGGCGTGCCGCTGAGCAAGACGCAAGACTGATCCAAATTTGGTTGCGGGTACGGATGCCGTAGTTCCCGCAAAGCTACCACAACCGTTTCACAGAGCTTGTCCCGCTTGTGGCAAAGCCCTAACAGGGACGGGTCACTGCCCTATTCGCGTTTGTGAGACCCCTGACATGAGCAACCTGCAAAGCATCTTTCTGATGATTTTTTCAATGGTGTGTTTTGCCATTGAGGATCTGTTTATCAAACAGCTGACCGGAGTGATGCCCGCAGGTCAGGTGATTACGCTGCTCGGCGCAGGCGGTGCGGTGATTTTTGCCCTGATGGCCAAACGACAGGGCGCCACACTGTTCCCGCGCGGGGCGGGCACTGGCGTTTTGTACCTGCGCACTGCCTCCGAAGGGTTTGCTGCGATCTTTATTGTAACGGCTCTGGCGCTGGTGCCCCTGTCCACATTCTCTACCGTGTTTCAGGCCAGCCCGCTGGCGATCACCCTTGGGGCGGCATTGTTCCTGCGTGAAACGGTTGGCTGGCGTCGCTGGGCCGCGATTTGCGTTGGCTTCTTTGGGGTGGTGATGATCATCCGTCCGGGCACCACCAGCTTTGACCCTGCCACGCTCTTGGTGCTGGGGGCGGTTGTCACCATTTCCGTGCGCGATGTGATCTCGCGCCGTCTGCCTGTCAGTGCGCCGTCTTCGGTGGTGTCGTTTCAGGGGTTCGGATCACTGGTCATCTCGGGGCCGCTGCTGATGTTGTTTCTGGGCGAGGCACCTGTCGCCATGACGGCGGAGCAATGGGGGATTTCCGCGATCACCGTGATCGTCGGTGTTCTTGGCTACTACGCGATTGTAATGGCCACCCGGATCGGTGACGCCTCCGCGCTGGCCCCGTTCCGCTATACCCGGATGGTGTTTTCCATGGGCCTTGGCATCGTGATCCTGGGCGAACGGCCTGACCTGATGACCTATCTGGGTGCAGCGCTGATTATCGGTGCAGGGCTTTACACGTTCCTGCGCGAACGCCAGCTGGCGCGCCGGTTTGCTCCGGCCTGATTCAGCGAATTCGCGCGCGTTGCACGACAGAATGTTAGCGCATGACATTTTGGTGAAATTTTCGGCGAATTTGTCTCAAATATTGGTCTCTTTTTGATCAAACCATCGCGGTTTTCCTGAGAAACGCGGCCTTTTCAACACGGTGCCCCGAAAGGTGAGCGCAAACATCATGCTTTGGTCTTTCCCCTCCTGCCGCAGCGTTCTACAAGCCGCGTGAACGGTCTTTTTTACAAAGGAAACTGGCCCATGAGCATCATCATTGACATTCACGCCCGCGAAATTCTCGACAGCCGCGGCAACCCCACTGTTGAGGTGGACGTGATCCTGGAAGACGGCACCATGGGCCGTGCGGCCGTGCCCTCGGGCGCCTCGACCGGCGCACATGAAGCGGTGGAAAAACGCGACGGCGACAAGACCCGCTATCTGGGCAAAGGTGTGCTGGAAGCCGTGGCCGCCGTAAACGGTGAGATTGCCGAAGAACTGGTTGGCATGGATGTGACCGAACAGGTTGCCATTGACCAGGCGATGATCGAACTGGACGGCACCGCGAACAAGGGCCGCCTTGGTGCCAACGCCATCCTTGGTGTGTCGCTAGCCTGTGCCAAAGCCGCCGCCGATTTCACCGCGCAGCCGCTGTTCCGCTATGTTGGCGGCACCTCGGCCCGTGTTCTGCCGGTGCCGATGATGAACATCATCAATGGCGGTGAGCACGCCGACAACCCGATCGACATTCAGGAATTCATGATCATGCCTGTCTCCGCGGCCAATATCCGCGAAGCCATCCGCATGGGCGCCGAAGTGTTCCACACCCTGAAGAAAGAACTGTCCTCGGCCGGCTACAACACCGGTATCGGTGACGAAGGCGGCTTTGCACCGGCGCTGGAGTCGACCCGTGTGGCGCTGGACTTTGTGATGAAGTCGATTGAAAAAGCGGGTTACAAGCCCGGTGAAGACATCTACCTCGCGCTGGATTGCGCCTCGACCGAATACTACAAAGACGGCAAATACGAACTGGCCGGCGAAGGCAAATCGCTGACCTCGGAAGAGAACGCCCAGTATCTGGCGGACCTCTGCGCCGATTACCCGATCATCTCGATCGAAGACGGCATGGACGAAGACGACTGGGAAGGCTGGAAACTGCTGACCGACAAAATCGGTGACAAGGTGCAGCTGGTCGGCGACGACCTGTTTGTGACCAACCCCGTGCGTCTGGCCGATGGCATTGCGCAGGGCGTTGCCAACTCGATGCTGGTGAAAGTGAACCAGATCGGCTCGCTGACCGAAACGCTGAAGGCCGTCGATATGGCCCACCGGGCGCGTTACACCAATGTGATGTCGCACCGTTCGGGCGAAACCGAAGACGCCACCATCGCAGATCTGGCGGTTGCCACCAACTGCGGTCAGATCAAAACCGGCTCGCTGTCGCGCTCGGACCGTCTGGCGAAATACAACCAGCTGATCCGCATCGAGGAAGTGCTGGGCGAAACCGCCGAATACGCCGGCCGTTCGATCCTGAAGTAAGATCAGCCGAACATTCGGACGAGATTTGGGGTGGGCTTCGGTCCACCCCTTTTTTGTACCCGTAGGGGAAAGCGGGGGACGCCTCCGGCGGGAGTATTTTTGGCAAGATGAAAGCGCGGGGCGTTTGGTCGCGTTGCGCCAACGACAAAGCCGAAGTTCTATCGTGGAGAAACGTTCAATTTTGCCAGGAGGCCGCAATGCGTCACATCGGGATCACTTTTGGCCTGTTGGCGTTGAGCTTTCCCGTGCTCGGGGACAGTTTTGCCCGTATGCATTTTGTCCTGCAAAATCACGAAGCCCTGCCCTATGTGGATGAACGCTATGCGCAACATCCCATGCTGACTCTGCTGCATCTGTTGCCAGGGGTGGCGTTTTTCCTGATCGGCCCGATGCAATTCAATCCGGTGGTCCGACGACGGATTTTGCTTCACCGGATTGCGGGACAGGTGTTTGTGGCCAGCGGGGTGGTGTCCAGCCTTGGCGTCATGGCAATGGTTCTTGTGTTTCCAGCTTTGGGAGGATGGTTAACGATCTCTGTAACATGGGGGATTTGCCTAGCGATGATGGGCGCCATGTTTCTGGCCATCCAGGCGATCCGGCACCGGAACTTGGACCGGCATGAGTTGCTTATGAGGGTTGCCTTTTCCCTGGGGCTAAGCGTTTCGACGGCACGGATCTATATCACCGGCGCAGAGGTGTTGTTTGGCCTCTCCTTTGTTGACAGCTTTGCATTTGCTTCGGCGCTTGGCGTGTGGACAAATCTGGCGGTGCTGGCGTGTCTGGAGAGGCAGACTATCCGACGTCAGTTGAGGGCGCTGATGATCAGCTGGCTTGCATAATTAGGAGGGACGGATAGGCTCCTGTATTTTGAGGAGCAATTTTCCATGATTGGTTACATCACCATTGGCACCAATGACTTGCCTGCGGCCAAAGCGTTTTATGATGCGCTGTTTGAGGGGCAAGAGGTGCGGCTTATTTATGAAAACGACACGATGGTCACCTATGGTTTTGGCCGCGACAAACCGGCGCTTTTGGTGACGAAACCCTATGACGGGCACCCGGCGGAATCGGGCAATGGGCCGATGGTGGCGCTGAGCGTGGCGGATAAAGACACGGTCGATCTGCTCCATGCTCGGGCATTGCAATTGGGGGCGCTGGATGAAGGGGCTGTGGGCTGGCGTGGTGACAATTTCTACGGCGGCTACTTTCGGGATCTGGACGGCAACAAGCTGAACTTCTACATCTGGCGCAGCTGATCCCCCGCCTTTGGGGGACGGTCCCCAGAAGCCCCCCGCAGAGACCTAAGATTGATGCAAAGCCCAAGTCCCGAAAATCACTATCAGTCCGCCCATGCAGACCTGATGATGACCAGTTTTGAACGTCTTCTGGGCCGCCCTTTGGCCGCAACCGCGCAGGCGCTCTATCGTGCGGAGGCTGTGATGCTGAGCCATGATGGCACGGCGGATCCGGTGCTGACCTACGGCAATCTGGCCGGGCAGAACCTTTGGGAAATGGGCTGGGATCAGTTGACCACCCTGCCCTCGCGCCTAACGGCGGAGCCTGCCCATCAGGCGCAACGTGATGGCATGTTTGCCGAGATGCGCCGCAAAGGCTTTATCGAGAATTACCACGGCGTGCGGATCAGCGCCTCGGGGCGGCGGTTTGAAATTCGCAACGCGGTGATTTGGCCCTTGCTTGACGCTGCCGGAGTGAAACGGGGCGAAGCCGCAACATTTACCGAATGGCAGTATTTGCCGGATCAAGAAAGGATCCCGACATGACCGCAGATGAGATCATCCGCAAGCTGGACCTGCAGCCTCATCCCGAAGGCGGCTACTACCGTCAAACCTGGGTGGAGGACGTGGCCGAGGGCGAACGGGCGGCGGGAACCTCGATCTATTTCCTGTTGAAGGAAGGCGAGGCAAGCCATTGGCACCGGGTCACTGATGCGGCGGAGATCTGGCACTACTACGCGGGTGCGCCGCTGATCCTGTCGCTGGCGGCAAATGATGAGGGGCCCGCAACGGAACATGTTCTGGGGCCGGATCTGGCAGCAGGACAGGAGCCCCAGTTGATTGTGCCGGCAAACCATTGGCAGGCGGCGCGCACCACTGGCGCTTATACTTTGGTGGGTTGCACCGTGTCGCCCGGGTTTCTGTTCGACAAATTTGTATTGGCGGCGCCCGGGTTTGACATCCCAAAAGCCTGAGCCAAAGCCTGCCCCAAAGTCTGGCGCGATTTGCACAACGCATTGGTCTAGCCTAGGCTGGGGCATGACCGCTGAAGAGTTGATTGCCACGCTAGACCTCACCCCGCATTCGGAGGGGGGATTTTACTGTCGCACCTGGACCGTGGATGGCGGCGCAACCGGCACACTGGCGACGCATATCTATTTTCTTTTTCGCGCCGGCGAAACCAACCTCTGGCATCGCAAAGACTCTAACACGCTGTGGCATCACTATTACGGCGATCCGCTGCAAATTGCCACCAGCCCCACGCGCTACGGCCCCCGCGTGAACCAGATCTTGGGCAAAGATATTGCAGCGGGGGCGCGGCCTCAGATCTCGGTCGCTTCCAATCTATGGCAACGCAGCGATTGTCTGACGGGCTTTTGTCTGGCCGGTGTCACCGTTGCACCGGGGTTCCGGTTTGAAGATGTAATCCTGGCGGACGACGCCTTTGATCCGCCCTATGGGGTGCAAACCGGGGGCGCTAGCGCATGACCGCAGAAGAGCTGATTGCGCAGCTGGAGCTAACGCCGCATTCCGAAGGCGGATTCTACTGCCGGACCTGGACAGTGCCAGAACCGGGCGGCGACCTGGCAACCAATATCTATGTATTATTTCAACGGGGCGACATCACAACCTGGCACCGCAAAACCTCGGCAACGCTGTGGCATCACTACATGGGTGGGCCGTTGGTGATTTCGCAGGCGCCATCGCGGCACGGTCCGAGGCGTGACGATGTGTTGGGGACCGATTTTGCAGCCGGGGAACGGCCTCAGCTGCCGATGCAGCCAAATGTCTGGCAGCGCACCGAATGTCTGGGAGAGTTCACCTTGGCAGGCGTCACCGTTGCGCCGGGGTTTCAGTGGCAGGACTTTGTGTTGGCACCGCCCGGATTTGACATCCCCAAAATGAAAACGCGCCCCGAATAGAGGCGCGTTGACGGGGCGGGTTCATAGGCTCAGCCCTGCAGATGTTTGACCAACATGCGGGTGGAGGGATCCTTGGCTTCTGCACTTTCTTCGCCGGACAGCACCGGACCCAGCGCAAGCGCCAGTTCTTTGCCCAGTTCGACGCCCCATTGGTCGTATGAGTTGATGCCCAGCAGCACCCCTTCAACAAACACGCGGTGTTCATACAGTGCCACGATCTGGCCCAGCACAAAGGGGGTTAGCTGGTCATAAACCAAGGTCGTGGAGGGCCGGTTGCCCGGGAAAACCCGGTGGCGGGCCTGCCGATCCAATTCAGCGCCGGTCAGGCCTTTGGCGGCCATGATTTCCGTCGCTTCCGCCAGTGAACGTCCCTTCATCAGCGCCTCTGACTGGGCCAGACAGTTGGCAACCAGCAGTTGGTGATGATGAACTAGATCAGCCTCATGGCCCTGACGGCCCACCATAAATTCACACGGGACTACGGCGGTGCCCTGATGGATCAGTTGGTAGAACGCATGTTGCCCGTTGGTGCCCGGCTCACCCCAGACAACGGGGCCGCTGACCACCGCCAGATCAGCCCCATCCATCGAAACCCGTTTGCCGTTGCTCTCCATCTCCAGCTGTTGGAGATAGGCCGGCAACCGTTCCAGCCGTTGCTCATAGGGCAGCACTGCACGGGTGGCGTAACCTAGCCCTTGATGATGCCACATGCCCACCAGCGCCAGCAGAACCGGCAGGTTTTCTGTCAGCTCAGCGGCGCGGAAATGGTCATCCATCACCGCCGCACCTTTCAGGAAATCGGCAAAAGGATCCGGCCCGATGGCGATCATCACCGACAGGCCAATCGGCCCCCACATGGAATAGCGTCCACCAACCCAATCCTCAAACCCAAAGACCCGCGCGGCGTCGATGCCAAATGCGGCGGTTTTGTCGTCCGAGGTGGACAGCGCCGCAAACTGCGCGCCGGGGTTATCGACCTTTTCTGCCATCCAGTTTTTGGCCGAAGTGGCGTTGGTCATGGTCTCAATTGTGGTGAAGGTTTTGGAGGCCACAATCACCAGCGTCGTTTCAGGGTTCAGCCCCGCCAGCACATCCGCCAGATGCGCCCCGTCAATGTTCGACACAAAATGACAGCGCGGCCCGTCGCAATAAGGCGCCAGCGCTTTCACCGCCATAACAGGCCCCAGGTCCGAGCCGCCGATGCCGATATTTACCACATCGGTGATGGCTCCGCCCTGCCCTTTGAAACGACCGCTGCGGACCGCATCAGCAAACTCAGCCATCCGCGCGCGGGTTGCGACAACAGCCGGAATGACGTTTTCGCCGTCAACCTCAACCAGCTCAGATTTCGGCGCCCGCAAGGCGGTGTGCAACACGGCGCGCCCTTCGGTTTCGTTGATCTTTTCGCCCGAAAACATCGCTTCGCGCTTGGCTTCCAGCCCGCTGGCCTTGGCCTCGGCAATCAGGAAATCGCGGGTCTCAGGGTCGAGGTTGGTTTTGGAATAATCAAACAGCAACCCGTCCGCCTGTGCCGAAAAAACCTCGGCGCGGTGCGGGTCTTGGAAAAGGTCAAGGATATGGCGGTCGGCCACACGTTTGGAATGCTCAGCAAGCTTTTGAAAGTTCATCACTTTTCCTGTCAGCTTAGAGGTCGAATATGTCGGGTAAGACCCGTTAAGGCGCCCAATGCACCGTGGCATTGTCCAGAATTGCGCGCACCGGCGCTTCCTCGGGTGGCAGATGGCGGGCACGTTCCAGTGCCTCTTTCTTGTCCGCGCCCATAATGACGATATGCAGGTTGATCGCGTCCCGCAGCACATGGGCTGACAGTGAAATACGCTGTTCCTCCAGCCCTTCGGCCCGCATCGGCACCAGTATGGGGGCATGGGGATCCAGCGCCAGCCGCAGGTTGTCACCACGGGGGAACAGCGACGCGGTATGCATATCCGCCCCCATCCCCAACAGCGCCACAGACACAGGCAGTTTGGGTGCGATGGCAGGCTGCAACTTGGCCACCATATCCTCGGGTGCATCTGCTTCGGCGTAAAGCGGCACCATCGAGGCGGCACTGGCGTGGTCGGTCAGCAACCGCTCGCGCACCAATTTGGTGTTCGAACGTGGATGGTCTTCGGGCACCCAGCGTTCATCGCTCAGCATCACATCCACCCGTGACCAATCCAGATCGGCAGCGCAGAGATCATCAAAAATCGGCCCCGGGGTGGTGCCGCCCGGCACAACCAGGGTCACCCTGTCTTCATGGTGCAGGATCGAAGTCAACTCACCAGCCAGTTTGTTGGCCAGATCAATCGCCAGCATGTCGCGGTCGGGGTATTCTACAATATTCACGAGCGGATCTCCCTCCAGCGACGGCTGTCGCGGTGCATCAACGCCAGCGAGTCCTCAGGACCTGCGCTGCCGGTGTCATATTGTTCTGGCCGGTCCCCACGGGCTTCCCAGCCATTGATAATCGGATCGGTCCAAGCCCAGGCAGCCTCAACCTCATCGCCGCGCATAAACAGCGTCTGGTTGCCACGGATCACATCCATGATCAGGCGTTCATAGGCGTCGGTCACAACCTCAGCCTCCGGGCCCAATGCCTCGGAGAAGGTCATGTCCAGCGGCACATCGATCAGACGCATGCCCCCCGGTCCCGGTTCCTTGATGGTCACGTCCAGATCAATGCCTTCGTTCGGCTGCAGGCGGATCGACAGGGTGTTGCGATGGCGGCCGGCATCCTCCTCAAAGATCGAATGCGGGGTTTCTTTGAACACCACCGCAATCTCGCTGGAGCGTGCCTTCATGCGTTTGCCGGTACGCAGGTAAAACGGGGTGCCGGCCCAACGCCAATTGGAGACATGCACCTTCATCGCCACAAAACTCTCGGTCTTGGAGGCGGGGTCTTTCACATCGTCCAGATAAGAGGTCTGCGTGTCGTTGCTCTGATACTGGCCGCGGACGATATCGCCGGGTTCCACCGGATCCAGCGCCCGGATCACCTTGAGCTTCTCATCGCGCACCGCATCAGGATCAAACTTTGCTGGCGGTTCCATTGCGATTAGACACAGCAGCTGCATCAGGTGGTTCTGCACCATATCGCGCATCGCGCCAGACCGGTCATAGTACTCGCCTCGCCCCTGAACCCCCACCGTTTCGGCAACGGTGATCTGAATGTGGTCGACGTATTGCGCGTTCCACAGCGGCTCGAACAGCATATTGCCAAACCGGATCGCCATCAGGTTTTGCACCGTCTCTTTGCCAAGATAATGGTCGATGCGGTAGATCTGGCTCTCGTCGAAATGCGCTGCCAGCGATGTGTTCAGCGCCTTTGCCGTTTCCAGATCACGGCCAAAGGGTTTTTCCACCACAATGCGGGTTTCGGGATCCACCATACCATTGCTGTGCAGCCGTTCTGCCAAGGCGCCGAACAGGCTGGGCGCTACCGAGAAATAGAAGGCACGCACCATGCCGTCCCGCATCTTGCTGGCCAGTTTTCTCCAGCCATCGGTGCCCATCGCGTCCACCTTGACGTAGTGAAGTGCCCCCAGGAACCCTTTGACCTGATCAGCGTCGGGTTTGGGGCCGGGGTTAAACTCTTCCAGCGCCTCTTTCACCAGTTTCTGAAACCCCTTGTCGTCCATGTCGGAACGTGCCGCGCCAATAATCTGCGAGCCTTCAGGCATCTGGCCGGCACAGTAGCGGCGAAACAGGGCTGGCAGGATTTTACGACGGGCAAGATCGCCGGTGCCGCCAAAAATCACGAGGTCAAAGGGATCAACGGGAATGACACGCGAGACCATGAGGTTTTCCTTGATCAAGGCCCCGTTGCCGAACGCTGGCCGGGGCTGGTGAGTGGATATGTTAGCGCTATCGACGCCCTGATACTTTATCCCTGCGCCGCAGTCTAGCACTCAATCGCTTATTCACAATCCCGTCACCTTTTTGTGCCCCCCCCTTTTCGCCAGCGCGGCGCAGCGCTAATGTCCGGTGCAGTCACAGGCAAGAGGGTGATATGAAGGATTCTCAAGCACTTACCGCAAATCAGGGCAAGTTCATCGATCCGATGGTCACCGCTGACGGCCAGACCCGTGCCCATGTCCCGCTTAGCCGTCCTGAGACGCTGTGGTTTAATACCGGTACGCTCTGCAATATCACCTGTGCCAATTGCTACATCGAAAGCTCGCCCACAAACGATTCACTGGTTTACCTCACCGTGGCCGAGGTTGAGGACTATCTGGACCAGCTGGAAGGCCGGCAATGGAAGGTCCGTGAAATCGCCTTTACCGGCGGTGAACCCTTCATGAATCCCGATATGATCGCGATGACGGAGGCGGCCCTGAAACGCGGCTATGAGGTTTTGATCCTGACCAATGCCATGCTGCCGATGATGCGGCGACGGGTGAAAGACGGGCTGGTGCGGCTGAACGCAACCTTCCCCACCAAACTGACCCTGCGGGTCTCGCTGGATCACTGGGATGTTGCCTCACATGACGCAGAACGCGGCAAGGGTGCTTTTGAGAAATCTCTGATCGGGATGGATTTCCTGCGCGACAGCGGCATTCAGATGGCGGTTGCGGGCCGTGCGCTTTGGCACGAGAGCGACGCCGCCGCAAGGGATGGCTACCGCGCCCTATTTGAGGCACGCGGTTATGACATCGACGCCAGCAACCCCGGCCAATGTGTGCTGTTTCCTGAAATGGACATGAGCGCCGAAGTGCCCGAAATCACCGAAGCCTGCTGGGGCATCCTCAACAAGACGCCCGACAGCGTGATGTGCGCCTCTTCGCGGATGGTTGTGAAGCGCAAAGGCGCTGACAGCGCCACTGTTTTGAGCTGCACGCTACTGCCCTATGACGCCCAGTTTGAAATGGGCCGCACGTTGGAAGAGGCCGAAGCGCCGGTACAGTTGAACCACCCCCATTGCGCCAAGTTCTGCGTGTTGGGCGGGGCCAGCTGCTCTGCCTGATCGCTTCACAACGATGGGATGAGCGCCGTAGGGGCTTTGCCCCTCGCCCCTGCGTGGCTCACCCCAGGATATTTTGACCAAGAAGAACGCGCGTCACGCCGGATTGTTGGCGGGATAGCTTACCGTGCCGCCCCCGACGAGGGCTGAAACCCCCGTGGTTTCAGGGCTGGAGGTCGGCAAACCTTTGGCAACGCGGATCGCCAGATAGGCAAAGGCCTGCGCTTCCAGCATATCGCCATCCAGACCCACCATCTCTACCGGTTTGACCGCACAATCAAGGCTGGCCTCAAGCATTTGCATCATCACTGGATTGTGCCGCCCGCCGCCTGTGACCAACAGTTGATGCGGGCGTGTCGGGCAATGATCCAGCGCCAGCATCACCGCCGTGGCCGCCATGCCGGTCATCGTGGCGGCGGCATCGCCATCGTCAAGTTCGCGCACCAGATCCAGCATGTCGGCAAAGGCATCGCGGTCCAGGGACTTGGGCGGGATTTTGGGAAAATAAGGATCGTCAAGAAACAGTTCCAGCGCCCCTTCGACCACTTCGCCCTGTGCTGCCAGCGCGCCGTCTTTGTCATAGGCCTGACCCCGGCGCTGTTGCAGCAGATCATTCAGCGGCGCATTTGCCGGACCGGTGTCAAAGGCCAGTAACGCACCGGGCTCTTCTGGCGTGGATTTGCGCGGATCGACCCAGGTGATATTGCCGACGCCGCCCAGGTTCAGGAAAGCCAGCGGTTCTGTGGCACCGATCCATTTGGCACAGGCGAAGTGGAAAAACGGCGCCAGCGGCGCGCCCTGCCCGCCCAGTTCCACATCCGAGCTGCGAAAATCCCAGACCACAGGTTTGCCCAGTCTGGCTGCCAAAGCCGCGCCGTCGCCAGCCTGATGGGTGCCACGCCCGCCGGGATCATGAGCCAAGGTCTGGCCGTGAAAGCCGATCAGCTCTGCACCCTCAAAACCAGCCAACACCTCTTCATGGGCCTGCTCACACAGCGCAGCCACCTGGGCCACCTCTGGTGCGTCTTGCCAACAGCCGAGCCCAGACCGCAGAACCGCCTGTTCCTGCGCGGAATACGCCCGGTAGCCACTGTCACCAAAGGCCAGAATCTCTTGCCCGTCGCTTTGCAACATGGCGGCATCTACCCCATCCAACGAGGTCCCCGACATTGCCCCAAGCGCCCAGATCGGCGCGGATTTATCCAGCCTCTGCGTCACAGCCCCAGCCCCTTCACAACAAAACCCCTAACAGGTTGCAAATTCACACCTTCCCCCTTGGCAGGATGCAGCTTATACACACGGGCGCAAAGCTGTAAGGGACAAAAGCAATGACCTACCACCCCAAATCGGAATTCATGCGTGTCATGATGGAGCGCGGCTTTATCGCCGACTGCACCGATTATCAGGCACTTGACGAAGCGCTCTGCGACGGTGTGGTTCCCGCCTATATCGGCTTTGATGCAACGGCAAAATCGCTGCATGTTGGCTCGCTCATTCAGATCATGATGCTGCGCTGGCTGCAGAAAACCGGCCACAAACCGATCACCCTGATGGGGGGCGGCACCACCAAGGTGGGTGACCCGTCGTTCCGTGCGGATGAACGTCCGCTGCTGGATGAGGCCGCAATCAACGACAATATCAGCGGCATCAAGCAGGTCTTTGCCAAATACATCGACTATTCGGATGCCGACAACGGCGCCTTGATGCTGAACAACGCCGAATGGCTTGACGGGCTCAACTACCTCGAGTTCCTGCGTGACATTGGCCGCCACTTCTCGGTCAATCGGATGCTGAGCTTTGAATCGGTGAAATCGCGCATCGACCGCGAACAGTCGCTGAGCTTCCTTGAGTTCAACTACATGATCCTGCAGGCCTATGACTTCCTCGAGTTGAACCGCCGTTACGGCTGCCTGCTGCAGATGGGTGGCTCGGACCAATGGGGCAATATCGTCAACGGCATCGACCTGACGCGCCGGGTGATCGACAATCAGATCTTTGGCCTGACCTCGCCGCTGCTGACCACCTCGGAAGGCAAGAAAATGGGCAAATCGGCGGATGGGGCTGTCTGGCTCAACGCCGATATGCGCAGCCCGTATGAGTTCTGGCAGTTCTGGCGCAACACCACCGACGCCGACGTGGGCCGTTTCCTGAAGCTCTACACCGAACTGCCGGTCGAAGAATGTGACCGCCTTGGCGCGCTGGAAGGTCAGGAGATCAACGATGCCAAAGTGATCCTTGCCAATGAGGTGACCACCCTGTGCCACGGTGCAGAAGCAGCTGCCGCGGCAGAGGCAACCGCGCGTGAGGTCTTTGAAAAAGGCGGCGTCGGTGATGACCTGCCCACGCTGGAGCTCTCCGCCGCGGATCTGGGCGATGGCATCTCCATCGTGCAGCTGATCGTGAAATCGGGCCTCGCCAAATCCGGCAAAGACGCCAAACGCCTGATCAAGGAAAACGGCGCCAAGCTGGACGATGAAAACCTGACCGATGCAGGCCTGATGGTCGACGCCGCCAAACTGGCGCAGCCGATCAAGCTGTCCGCCGGCAAAAAACGCCACGCGCTGGTGAAATTGGCCGACTAAGCGGCCGGAACGTTCGAGAATTGGGAACGCCCGCGCCTTGGATGGTGTGGGCGTTTTTTTGTTTGTGCCTGGAACGAGGTGATAACTGTTGTCGAGACTTCGCTGTTAACAAACGCGAAGCGGTCGAAGGATGAACTCGTTGCGGCTGCGCCAATGTCGGCTTTACGAAACGCAATTTGTAAAGACTGGTGTAACGCTGCCAACATTCTTACAAAGTACGAGGATGCAGTAATTTCCCAAAACCGCAGCTAGACGCACCAACAATTTGACCAAGACGGTGATTGGCCATGTTCAAAGTACTTCATGCAGACCTACACATTGGTGACACCGACCTGGCAGGGGGCGGTGATCCTCCTATGGGGTGCGCCGAGGGTGAATTTCAACCAACTGACAGCTTTACGACGTTCCAAACATCTGTGCTGCCGCAAGTCCAAGATGAACAGGATTACAAAATTTGGAATGGTTTGATTTTGAAGATGGAAGATGGGCGCCAAGTTGAGTGTGTTGATGTTACTTTGCATCTCGTTGAATTCGGTGACAATGGCACCGAAGTATTCGTGGATGCACTTGGCGTGAGCGAACCGCCCTACGAAACGCTATTCCCGCAGCACATTGAAGCCTACGAAAATCAATTCAAAGCATAGTGACTGAGGTGATTCAGCAGAGGCAACTTGATCCATTTTTTGGGGCTATTCTTGAAAACAGGGACGTTTGTGCGACCTGCAGCATCTTACGCCTAGGGCTCAAAGTCGGCATTAACAGCCACGCGAATGTGACCTACTCCGCCACCGGCAATTTCAACGCTTTGGCCTCAGCCCGGCTCAATTGTGCGCCCTGTTTGCGGGTTAGCAATTCCTCGCGTGCTTTTTCGTACTGCGGGTCCTGCCAGAACATCAGGCAGCCATTGCAGCCACGGCCGCAGCAGCCTTCGACGCCGACGCGGTTGGTTTTGTGCCGGCGTTCCGCGGCCCCCTCCCCGATGGCATCAACCAGCTTGTCGCGTGACCGGTCATAGGCTTTGGGGCGATCTTTGCCCGAGGCCTCGATCCCCTGCACCACCTTATCCAGCTTGATCCGCGCCCATTGCTCCTCCGTCAGGGCGCGTTCTTTGCGCATCACGGTATATTCCGGAAACTGCGCGCGCAGCCAATCCGTATCCTCATGATCAAACAGAGCAAAGGGCACCCGGATCACCGTCTTGGTGGAGCCATGAATGACCTCTTTGCGCGCGCCTGTCGCGGCCTCCTCAAACTCATACATCCGCAACAGAACCGTGTCCCGCGCGATGGGCGAGACGAACTCCAACACATCGCCCGCTTCCAGCTTATTTTTGACCTCGATCAGGATGCCCTCCGCCTCCACCCCGACAACGACACCGGCGTATTCCCATTGGGCAATGGCAGCGGTGTGTTCATAATTATGTGCGTGATTGGTAAGCCGCCCTTCGTGGAAGGCCAGCGTGTAGCCACGGTTCCCGACGGTTTCCAGCTCATCCATATAGGGTTTGGGATCCCAGCCCGCGGGGTCGTCATAATAGGCATCAATCGCCATGCGGTAGGCGCGGGCCACAATGGCACAGTAGTATTCGGATTTGCCGCGCCCTTCGACTTTCAGGCAGTCCACGCCGATCTTCAGATAGTCGTCCAGCTTCGGCATGATGCACAGGTCGCGCGAGTTCATGATGTAGCTGCCCCGCCCATCCTCTTCGATCGGCATCAGCTCACCGGGGCGGCAGCCCTCTTCGAGTAAAAATTCAAACATATCAGCGTTGTCCGGCGTGATATTCAGGTCCTCAACCGTGCCGTCCTTGAGCCGCATCCGCACCTGATAATTCCAGCGGCAGGAATTGGCGCAATTGCCTTGGTTGGCGCCGCGCTCGGCCATGAAATTGCTCAACAGGCAGCGCCCCGAATAGGTCATGCACATGGCGCCATGCACAAAAGCCTCCAGCTTCACATCCGGGCATTTTTCGCGGATCTCGGCCAGTTCGGGATAGGACACTTCACGCGCCAGAACCACCAAAGCAGCGCCCTGATCCTGCCAGAAATCGACCGACAGCCAAGAACAGACATTGGCCTGGGTTGAGATATGCAGCGGGATCTCCGGAGCGTGTTTCTTAACATAGGTAAACACACCGGGATCCGCGATGATCAACCCGTCCGGCTGAACCCTGCGGATGGTTTCGATATACTCATCCAGCTTCGGCACGTCTTTGTTGTGGCTGAACAGGTTCAGCGTCAGATAGGCGCGTTTGCCGTGGGCGTGGCAAAACGCGACGCCTTCGATCACCTCTTCCAGCGAAAACTGCGATTTGGTGCGCAGGCTCATGTCCGGCGTGCCGAGGTAAACGGCATCAGCGCCATAGAGCACTGCCATTTTCAACTTGCGCAGATTGCCTGCCGGCATCAGCAGTTCGGAACGTCTCATCTGGGCCTCTCCTTGCGGGACAAGAGGGCCTGATAAACGAATTTCAGCCAGAGAAAACAGGTGTTTTCCCTGTATCTTTTGGCAGGATTACCGCGCCGCGAGCGCTTCGCTCAGCACGGCTTTCACCACGTCGCGATCCACATCCGCCGTGACAAAAGCCTGACCGATGCCACGCGCCATTATGAAGTTGATCTTACCGTCCTGCACCTTCTTGTCCTGGCTCATCAGACCCATCAGCGCCTCTGCATCGGGCAGATCGCCGGGGATGTCCTTCAGGTCCACCTTCATGCCCATGCGCGACAGATGTTCGCGCACGCGACTGGGATCTTCCTGGCTGCACAGGCCCATGCGAGAGGACACCTCAAATGCCAGAGCACAGCCGATGGCGACCCCTTCGCCGTGCAGCAAGCGGTCGGAATAGCCGGTCGCCGCCTCCAGCGCGTGGCAGAAGGTGTGGCCTAGGTTCAACAAGGCGCGGTCGCCTTGTTCTGTCTCATCCCGCGCGACAATCTCGGCCTTCATCTCGACCGAGCGTTTCACCGCATAGATCCGTTTGGCCATGTCACCAGCGGCAGCGTCTTCGGCATTGGCTTCCAGCCAGTCGAAGAAAGCCGCATCGCCCAGCAGGCCGTATTTCACCACCTCGCCGTAACCGGCAAGAAAATCCCGTTTGGTCAGCGTGCCCAGCACCTCTGTATCGGCCAGTACCAGCGAGGGCTGATGGAAGGCACCGATCAGGTTTTTGCCCTGTGGTGCATTGATGCCGGTTTTGCCGCCAACCGAACTGTCCACCTGCGCCAGCAAGCTGGTTGGGATCTGCACAAACCGCACCCCGCGCCGCATCACGGCGGCTGCAAAACCCACCAAATCGCCGATCACACCACCGCCAAAGGCGATGACGACATCGTTGCGCTCCACCTTTTCCGCCAGCAGCCATTCAACCGTGCGTTCGAAATGCGGCCAGCTCTTTGTTGCCTCGCCCGCCGGCAACGCCAGAGAAACCATTTCAATATCAACCGCTTGCAGGCCTTTCCTCAGGGCCTCCAGATGCAACCCAGCGACGTTTTCATCGCTGACCACAGCCACCCGTTTGCGCCGCAACAAGGGTGCAATCAACGTCCCTGCTTGTGCCAGTAGGCCGGGCCCAACCAGCACATCATAGGCGCGATCGCCTAATGGAACGTGAACAGCTTCAACATTTGCGGCACTCATTTCGGCACCTCCAATACGTCAGGGCGTGTTCCCAGCGCCTCGACCACCTTGTCGCGGGTCATTTCTATGGAATAATTCGGCTGCACCCCGACACGCAGGTCCGCCATGGCGTAAATAGGCGCGCGGGTTTCGTAGATTTCCGAAAGGGTTGCAAAGGGATCTTCGGTGCGCAGCAAGGGTCGTGTGTCCTTGTGTTTCACCCGGTTCCACAGCAGTTGCAGATCCGCATTCAGACAGACAGCCACCCCTTTGTCCGCAATCATGGCGCGGTTGCGTTCGGCCAGAAAGGCACCGCCGCCAGTGGACAGCACGCAGGGTTCGGCACTCAGCAGGCGTTCGATCACCTGACTTTCCTTGTCACGGAAAAACGGTTCGCCATCGCGGCTGAAAATTTCGGCAATTTCCATATTCGCCGCCGCCACAATCTCGGCGTCCGAATCCAAAAACGGCACCCCAAGTTTGGCCGCCAACGCCTTGCCAACAGCCGTTTTTCCGGCCCCCATCATGCCGACCAGCACAACGGTTTTCTTCAGTTTCCACGCCATGATGCCCCGCCCTTCGGCCAACCTCTGCCGTTTTTTCGATTTCCTGTCTGAATGACGTGATCTTGGGCAAAAGGCCAGTTATAAGTGAAAGAAAATGATCAACAACGGGCAGTAGGACTATGGGGCGTCTGATTAAATGGCTTTTCATCTTGGCGGTTTTGGGCGCTGTGGCGCTGGTGGCTTATGCCTATATCGGGCCATGGCTGGGGGCGGATTTTTCGCCGGAACAACGTGAGATTCGACAACAGGTGACGCTGGATGCCGGCTAAACGCGCCAGATTGGCACAGGCGACGTCACTCCTCGCGGTGCTGGCAAGTGGCGCACTGGCCGAAGAGCCGCTTTCGGCCATCGACTGGCTGACCGATCCGGTTGAGGCCCCGCTGATTGATCCCGATCGCCTGTCAGAGCCCCCCGTGACCGAAAGCGCTACAACGCCCGACGTTGCAGTTGCACCTTTGGGCGAGGTCCAGAACGATGCGGTTGGGCTGCTGTCGTCGAAAGTCACCGGCTTGCCGCCGGATCTTTGGGCTTATTCGCAGACCGACAGCCTGCAAGAGCTGATCCGGGCGCAGAAATTAACCGCTCTGCCGGCGATGCAGTCTTTGTTTTACACGTTGTTGCTGGCCGAGGCCGAAGCGCCGGCAGATGCCACGGACCAGAGTCTGCTGCTGCAGGCCCGTCTGGATGCGCTGCTGTCTTTGGGCGCGGTGGAAGCGGTGCAAGCCCTGCTGGATCGCACGGGGGCCGATGAAAAACCGCTGTTTGCGCGATGGTTTGATGCCACGCTGCTGACCGGTGATGAAAACCTTGCCTGCGCCAAGCTGATGCGCGCGCCGCATCTCGCACCTTCTTATGCGGCGCGGGTGTTCTGCACCGCCCGAACAGGCGATTGGTCCACGGCGGCGCTGACATTGGGCACCGGCAAAGCCTTGGGATTGGTGAGCGATCAGGAAATGGCGCTGCTGCAGCTGTTCCTGGATCCCGAATTGTTTGAGGGTGAGCCGCTGCCGCATCCGCCGGTACGGCCCTCGCCATTGGTGTTCCGCCTGCGCGAAGCCGTGGGCGAATCCCTGCCCACCGCACCGCTCCCGCGGGCCTTTGCGGTGGCGGACCTGCGTGGCACTGTCGGCTGGAAGGCCAAGATCGAGGCCGCAGAACGTCTGGCGCAGACCGGCTCTTTGGCCCCGAACCGCCTGCTTGGAATTTACTCGGAACGTCTGCCCGCCGCCTCGGGTGGCATCTGGGACCGGATCGATGCGGTGCAGCGGTTTGATATTGCCCTGAAGGCCCGCGATGGCAATGCCGTGGCGCGTACCCTGCCCAAGGCGTTCACCGCCATGAAGGTGGCGCGTCTGGAGGTGCCATTTGCCAAGCTTTACGCTGAGGATCTAATGACGCTGCCCTTGACGGGTGAAGCAGCTGCCCTGGCCTATCATGTGGCGTTGTTGTCGCCCCTTTACGAACAGGCCGCACAGAAGCTGGGCCCCGGCCTGCCCGATCAGGCCTTCCTGACGGCGCTTGCCGTTGGCGAACCGGGCGCGGTGCAAACCTCCGATCCGCGGCAGCGTGCGGTTGTCGAAGGGTTTGCCGATCTGGCGCTGCCCGCACAGTTTGAGCCCGATATGTCAGAACGCCGTCTGGGCGAGGTGATCCTGCGGGCAATGCTGCTTTATCAACGGGCCATCGCCGGGGAACTACATGAATTGCCCAAGGCCCTGGCAACTTTCCGCGCCTTGGGGCTGGAAGACACCGCCCGGCAGGCGGCGCTACAGGCCCTGTTGTTGCAACGGGGCAGTTGAGATGCAGATGTTGCATTGGATCTCGGCCTTTCTGGAAGCGCAGGTGGCCGAGCTGGGCGCCTCGGAAAACACCCGCATGGCCTATGCCCGTGATCTGCGCGACTTCACCGAATGGCTGGACCGGGCGGGGGCGGATTTTGAAACCGTGACACGGGATCAGATCGAAAGCTATCTGATCGACTGCGAGGCCCAGGGGCTGGCGCGCTCTACCCGTGCGCGGCGATTGTCTTCGATCAAGCAGTTGTTTCGATTTGCCTTTGAGGAAGGTTGGCGCGCCGATAACCCCGCCATTCAGATTGCCGGACCGGGCAAGGACAAGAAACTGCCCAAAACGCTCAGCGAAGCAGAGGTTGACCGCCTGCTCAACGCTGCTCGAAGCCACGGCCGGACCGACGCGGAACAGCTACGCAACACCTGCCTGATGCAAGTGCTCTACGCCACCGGAATGCGGGTGACCGAACTGGTGTCCCTGCCCGTCAGCGCCGCCCGCGGTGATCCACGGGTGTTGCTGATCTCGGGCAAGGGCGGCAAGGAACGGATGGTGCCGCTGTCGCCGCCAGCCCGCGTGGCCCTCGCAGAATGGCTGCTGGAACGGGACGAAGCGGAGGAGGTCGGGCGGCTGGAGGGCAAACCCGTCAGTCGCTTTCTCTTCCCCAGTCGGGGCAAGCTGGGCCATCTGACCCGCCACCGTTTCTTTCAGCTGATCAAAGACCTGGCGGTTGAAGGCGGCGTCTCTCCCGAAAAAGTCACGCCGCACACGCTGCGCCACGCTTTCGCCACCCACCTCCTGGCCAATGGCGCCGATCTGCGTGCCATCCAGACCCTGCTGGGCCATGCAGATCTGGCAACAACCGAGATTTACACCCATGTGCTGGACGAACGGCTGAAAGAGCTGGTGCTGGAACACCACCCGCTGGCGCAAAGCGACGGTTCCTGAGCGCAGGCTCTTGAACCAAACGCCGCCGCCCCCCATAACCCATTGCAACAGATGAAGACTGGGGACAGGACCCGATAGAATGGAAAGCACAGGCCTAACAATTGACAGCGCGTTTTGGATCACCACCGGGTCGATCCTCTTGCTTCTGGTGCTGTCTGGCTTCTTCTCGGGCTCGGAAACCGCTCTGACCGCCGCCTCCCGTGGCAAGCTGCGCACGCAGGCCGACAAAGGCTCGCGCGGGGCGGCCCGCGCGCTGCGCATCACCGAAGACAATGAACGGCTGATCGGGTCGGTGCTCTTGGGCAACAACCTGGTCAACATACTGGCCACCTCCCTGGCCACCGCCCTGTTCACCCGTCTCTTTGGCGAAAGCGGCGTGGCACTGGCGACGCTGGTGATGACCCTTCTGGTGCTGATCTTCGCCGAGGTGCTGCCCAAAACCTACGCCATCACCAATCCCGAAAGCGCCGCCGCCAAAGCCTCGCCGGTTATTCAACTGGTGATCACCGTCTTTGCCCCTGTGGTCAGCGCAGTGCGGATGCTGGTGCGCCTTGTGCTGCGCCTCTTCGGCGTGAAAACCGACCCTGACAGCCATATCCTTGCGGTGCGCGAAGAGATCGCTGGCGCCCTGCAGCTGGGACGCTCAGAAGGGGTGGTGGAAAAAGAGGACCGCGACCGGATCCTTGGCGCGTTGGACTTGTCGGACCGCGCCGTGGAAGAGATCATGCTCCACCGCAGCCAGATCGAGATGGTAAACGCCGATGAGGATCCCGAAGCCATCGTGGCGCAATGTATGGAAAGCAACCACACCCGGCTGCCGGTGTTCAAAGATGATCCCGACAACATCATCGGGGTGGTCCACGCCAAAGAGCTGCTGCGCGCCATCCACAAACACGCCTTCGACAGCAAAGCCGGTGGGTTGAAAGGCTTCGACATCCGTACCGTCGCTACACCGCCCTATTTTGTGCCGGACACCACCACACTGGACGACCAGATGCGCCAGTTCCTGCGCCGCCGCACCCATTTTGCGTTGGTGGTGGATGAATATGGCTCGCTCGAAGGTCTGATCACGCTGGAAGACATCCTGGAAGAGATCGTCGGCGAAATCACCGATGAATATGACGCTGACGCCGACCATATGGTGCAGAAAACCAAAGACGGCCAGTTTGTGGTCGACGGCGCCATGACCATCCGTGACCTGAACCGCGCCTTGGAATGGGATCTGCCGGATGAAGAGGCCAATACCATTGCCGGTCTGGTGATCCATGAGGCCCAGATGATCCCCACTGTGGGACAGGCCTTCTCCTTCCACGGTTTCCAGTTCCGCGTCACCGGCCGCAAAGACAACCGTGTCACCAAGCTGAAAATCGGCAAACTGTGAAACCCGCCATCTTGATCCTTGCCGCTGGTGGCTCCACCCGTATGGGCGCAGGTCGGGACAAACTGGCGGAACAGGTGGACGGCCTCCCCCTTCTCAGCCGCATTGCAGATCGCGCTTTGGCCACCGGTCTGCAGGTTTTCACCTGCCTGCCGGATCTCACCCATCCCCGCTTTGCACTGCTGCCAAAGGCCGTCACCGCCATCCCTGTGCCAGAGGCGGCAGAGGGCATGGGCGCCTCGCTCAGAACCGGTATCAGCGCCCTGCCCGCCGATATCACCGATGTGATGATCCTGCCCGCCGACATGCCCGATCTGACAACTGAGGATCTGCAAACCGTCCTGGCCGCCCACCAAACAGACCAGATCACCCGCGCGACCACCGCAGACGGCACCCCCGGCCATCCGGTGATCTTCCCGCGCCGCCTCTTTGCAGCGCTGCAAATCCTGCAGGGCGACACTGGCGCGCGTTCTGTCTTAAAGGCAAGCCAGCGCCACATCACTTTGGTGCCGCTGCCCGCAGAACACGCGCTCACCGACCTCGACACACCCGAGGCCTGGGCTGCGTGGCGCGCGAGACAGCGCTAATTCTTCTTGGCAGAAATATCCTGGGGTGAGAGGCGCAGCCTCGAGGGGCAAAGCCCCTCTTCCACCGCATTTTTGATCGATTGCTCAGGTGCCAAACAACACGCGCGTTTCTTGCCCCGACAGGGTTGGACGCGCGGCCGTATAGCTGTGCGCGGTCTCGGCCAGTTCTGGAAACAGCACCAGCAATTCGGCGCGCTGCGCCTGATCCATGCCAGCCAGCGTCATGTCACCGGGCTGAAAACTCTCACTCCAGGCGCCATCGCCCAGCACCAGTTGATGGCGGTCAAACATGAAGTGGATATAGGACACCTCTTTCACGTCCATCTGCTCCACCCCGTCCAGACAGGTCAACTGCACCGCAGGGACAAAGACCTCATCCTCGCCAAACCACAGCGCCACCTTGCCCCCCGAAATCAGCATCCGGTGCTGCGGTGAAACGGTAAGGTCACGAACGGGCAGACCGTCGCCCAAGGCACCGGCCTTGATCCGTACGGGGCGCAGCGCAGGGGTTGCGGTCAATTCCGCGGCGGTCAGATCCCGCCGCCCAATCCAGCGGATAGGTTGAAACCGGTCATCCCGCGTCATCACCCGATCACCCACCTTCAATTCCGCCGCCGGCATTTCGCCAAGAAAGGTCAGGATTTGGCTGTCAGGGGTAAAGCACGGCACATGCAGGACTTTTTCAATGTCGCTGAACCGCAGCGTTGCCCCGTTGCCCCAGGTCACCGTGCCGGACTCCGCGTCGTCTTCGTCATAGGTGATGGTGGCGGGACCGTAGATTTCCAACCGGTCGCCCAGATCTTCGCCCTCAGAACCGCCATCGATGGTCAGCTCGGCGCCGGGTTCCAGCGTTTCGCGATTGATGTCGAAGCGGTCGTCGCCAGCCCCGCCAAAAGCAATGTCACCGGCCCCGATATAGAAGTTATCTTCGCCGTCATTGCCTTCCAGCCAGCTGTCGCCGCCGCCGCCCACAAGGCTGTCGTTGCCGTCGCCCCCGATCAGCGTGTCGTTGCCTGCACCACCGATCATACTGTCATTGTCATCGCCGCCAATCAGGTAGTCGTCACCCGCACCACCGTCCAAAGTGTCCGCGCCCGCTTCGCCGCGCAGCAGATCGTTGCCTGCCCCCGCCGAAACGTGATCGTCGCCTGCGCCTGCTTCGATCACATCATCATTGGGACCGGCCCCGGCAGCAATGGCATCGTCGCCATCCACCCGGTCGCCATCGGGATCGCCAATGTAGTCCGTGTCGATCACATCGGCCTCATCGGTGCCCGAAACCACCCCGTCCAGACCTGGTACCGGCGGGGCCTCTGCACCACCAGGCAGGCCAATAGCCTTTTGCACAAGGTCGCTCAGATCCGACAGGGCAACCCCAACCAGCTTCAGGCTTTCGCCTTTTGCGAAGATCAAAACCGCGTGGCCCGCGTCATCCGCATCCAGACGCACATCCCCCGCCCCCAGCGGATTGCCATCCTCATCGGTCATGCCCGACAAGTCGAGCCGGTCAAATACGGTGTAACTTCCGTCGCCGTTCTCTTCGGGCAGGCGGAAACCGGTCACGCTGTCGCTGCCGCCAAAGTCCGAGATTTTCACGGTATCGTTGCCAGAGCCCAGCAACAGTTGCTCCACATCCTCGAAGCTGGCGGTCGAGGTACCATCGCTCAACGTGCCGCGGCCCGCCTGATTGGCACCCAGATCAATGGTCAGATCGTCCGTGATGGCTGTCAGGTCCAAGACGTCGCCGCTGACCTCATCCACCCCTTCCATCAGGATGGTGTCATTGCCGAAGTCATTCTCCATCCGGATGGTATCGTCACCATAGCCGGACCAGATGTAATCGTCGCCGGTGCCGCCTTCCATCAGCTCATTGCCGAAAGACCCCCGCATCCAGTCATTGCCCGCGCCGCCGATCAACGTGTCATCGCCACGGTCGCCGTTCATCCAGTCGTCACCGTCGCCGCCTTCGACGTAATCGTTGCCATCATAGGCCTCAACGCTGTCATTGCCGCTGCCACCAAGGACCGAGTCATTGCCCGAGCCGCCCCAGATCGCATCATGCCCTGTGCCACCGTCGATGGTGTCATTGTCACGGCCACCTTCCAGCCGGTCATCGCCCGCGCCGCCCTCGATCAGATCGTTGCCTGCACCCGCCACAACGGTGTCATTGCCGGCGCCCGCACGGATGACGTCATCGTCAGACCCATCTGCCGCATCTGCATTGTCGATTTGATCGCCGTCCGGGTCGCCCAGATAGCCGCTGACGATCTCATCGTCGCCCTGGGTGCCTTCAACAACAAAGGCCTCACCGGTTGCGCCCTGATAAAGGAAATTTGCCGAGGAGAGATTGAAGATGCCATTGCCCAGTTCCGGCACGGCGCCAATGCTGCCGTCACCGTTCAGGTCCATGTTCAGCTGATGCGCCAGATCCAGATCACCATCTGCATAGGTCGCGTCGCTGTTCGGTGCCAGCAGCGTTTCCTGCAACACGGGCGCGCCCGCATCGACGGAGGTCAGACCGGCAAGATCGACAACCAGATAGCTGTCGCCCATTGCCTCCGGCCCCGTTGCGACGCTGGCTGTGCCGCTGTAGTTGAACTGCACGGTGCCGCTGAGGTAGTCCTCATAAGTCGCATAAACCCTTGCGCCGGTCAGCGTGGTGCCATTGGTAAACTCGCCGTTTGCCGCCGCATCTTGGACATCAAACACCACCACCTGCGAGCCAGTGAAAACCGCATCCCCTCCGGTGACGGAAAGGATACCACCCGCAAACGCCAGATCGGGGTCAGACAACAGGTCGTTGCCGTACAGAATAAAGCTTCCGTTCATGCCGTGCCCCCCGCCTGTGTAACGGCAAGAGAGGCCACAACAGCACAAAGACCGCAGCGCGCTGCGGTGTCTTTCATCGTTGGTTCTGGCATAAGTCTCTGCTCGTTATGGGTCATGCCTATACATCCGTATACGGCCCGAAACCTCTTCATTTAAGGCAACAGGTGTAGATTTACGGTGTCATATAGCCAGAGCAATGCGGCGAGACTTGGACCGCAAACGGGCAATTGACCTGGCAGCAGTCAATCCCTGTGAATTGAAGATTTTCAACGCCTTATTAGACAACTTTAAACAGAAAAACGCCGCCCCGATGTAGAATGTGGCACCCCAGAGGGGTCCATTCCACGTCAGAGCGGCGCGAGATTGGGAAAAGGAACAGCCCCCTATTCCTTTTCCAGCGCGAGCCCGATCCCCATCAGCCTCGCGCGCTGCAAACCTGAAAGGTTAGCGCTTGAGGGTCAGGATCTGCGCCTCGTGCTTTTTCAGCGAGCGACGGGCGGCATGGTAGTTTTCCAGACCTTCTTTTTCTTTCAGTTCCGGGAACAGGGTCAGGATTTCCTCACGCTGCTCACGACCGATGCCCTTGAGGGTGTAATCGCCCGGGTGGAAGCTTTCGGTCCAGGAGCCATCCGACAGAACCACTTCGTGCTGGTCGAACATGAAGTGAATGTAGGTGGTGCCCACCACGTTCACTTTGTGGATACCGTCCAGACCCACCAGATGTTTGGCCGAGGCCAGAACTTCGGTTTCGTCGAAGTAGAGGTTCACCTTCTCGTTGGTAACCAGAACGCGGTGGTTCGGCGACACCATCATGTCACGCTCAGGCAGGCCGTTGCCCAGCGAACCCTTGCGCACCAGAACCGGCTGCAGGCTGGGCTGACGCGCCAGATCGATGCCGTTCATGCGCTTCTGGCCAACCCAGCGAATTTCCTGGATGCCGTTGTCGCGGGTGATGATCTTGTCACCTTCGCGCAGCTCTTCGACACGACGCTGGCCTTTCGGCGTTGCGATCAGCGAGCCCGGGGTAAAGCAGGGCACGATTTCTTCGATGTTGGTGAAGGTCGAGGTGCCAGTGACTTCGCCTTCGTCGCCCAGGAATTCGATGGTGCCGTCAAAGCCGTTGCCATCGCTGTCGGTGACAACATCCACCAGACGGAACGCGCCCGCATCGGTCAGATCCAGCGTATCCCAGTCGTCGCCTTCTGAACCACCGGCGATCACGTCGCCTGCGGTTGCGCCAACGATGCTGTCACGATCTGCACCACCCGAGATTTCGTCGGCGCCTGCGCCACCATAAAGCTCGTCGTTGCCGTCGCCACCAATCACGGTGTCTTCGCCTTCGCCACCGTAGATGGTGTCTTCGTCGATCTGACCATCCAGATAGTCGTTGCCGGTGCCGCCTGCGATTTCATCATCGTCGTCGGCGCCGTAAACGGTGTCGTTGCCGGAACCCGCGTTGATCACGTCCATGCCGTTGTTCGGCACCAGATCGGTTTCATCGGGAATGTTAACCGCATCCGGGAAGATCGGGTCCAGACCACCGTAGATCAGGTCATCACCCGAACCACCGTTGATGGTGTCAGAGCCTTCACCACCGATGATGGTGTCGGCGCCGCTGTTGCCTTCGATGTCATCCGCGTCGATGCCACCGTCGATCAGGTCGTCACCTGCGCCACCCACAATGGTGTCGGCGTCGTCACCGGTCGAAATGGTGTCATCCCCGATGCCGCCATCAACATAGTCACGGTCGTTGTTGGGATCATCATCCGACGGGTAAATGTCGGGGTAGCCCAGATCCGGCAGCGCACCGTCCAGAGCACCGGGGCCGGAAACGATCAGGTCGTCGCCCTCTTCCCCCATGATCGAGTCGTTGCCGTCGCCGCCTTCGATGTCATCATCACCCAGACCGGCCAGAACGGTGTCGTCGCCTTCCAGCGCACGGATCACGTCGTCATTGTCTTCGTTTTCCGGGAAGATGTTGTCTTCGGCGTCAACCATGTCACCGTCGTTGTCGCCGGTGTAATCCACGTCGATCACATCGTCGCCTTCGGTGCCCCAGACAATCCCGTCACGCTCGGGCTCGGGGTCGGTCACGTCAACGGTTTCAAAGTGAACGTCGCTGACAAAGGCGCGCTGTGCACCTTCACCGGTGTTTTCATACATGATTTCAACACGGGAGATCGGGCCAGCGATCTCAACCAGGGCCGAGGCTTCAGCGTCGGTGACTTCCCAGGAGGCCTGACCACCCATCACATTGTCAGCGCCCGCTACCACGTCTGCGCCCGGGGTGATGGTGACCGGCACCATGTTGCCGTCCGCGTCATAAGCCACGATGGTGATGCCATCGAGGTGGATGCCGCCTTCGTTGTTCGGATCGGTCAGCGCGTCGATGTCGTTCAGACGGAAGCTGACATTTTGAACGTCGTCGGTGTACAGCTCGGAACTCGACGAGAAATCCATGCTCAGGGTCGAAGTGGCTTCGCTGCCCTCAGCAGCGCCACCAGCACCCAACAGCTTGACCGAGGAGTTCGGATCAAAATCTTCACCGTCACCGACATAGGTGTCGATGTTCATTGTGTAGGCTTCGGCGCCTTCATCCTGAGCGGTGAAGCCGACCTCTACGTTCACACCGCCGGTATCAACAGTTGTCGTGCCGCCCAGGGCTGTGCCGTAGGAGCCAAACAGGGACCAATCGAGAACCAAATCAGCCATAATTACCCTCTTTCACGTTACGATGGGGCGCGCCCCATACCGCGGTTGCGGTGACATCCCTCGGCTTCCCGGCCAAGACACATCCAGTGCCAATCTCATATTCGTGCAAGAAGAAGGCGGCAGCCAAATCTTTACCGGCCCGATGCCTGCGATAGACATCAGGTGGGGCACCGCGCGTTATGACCAAGCAGATAGGTCACGCGGCTATTGCCACACATTCCTCGGAATGCACTCGTTATTTTCGATGGCCGCCCCCGCAGCCAGCAGACGTCGCCCCCCAGTTGGGCTTATCTATACATACTTAAGTAACCGGCTCAGACAAAGGGATGATGCAAGCGTTTTCGCCAAATTTTCGTCTAAATTCGTCAATTTGCCGCGATTGCGCGGGGCGTATTGGGTCAGAAACCGCGCCAAATAACGCGGGAAATTTTCCGCATTATGGAAAAATTCACCCCCACTCGCCTAAAACTCATG
Organism: Thalassobius sp. MITS945101; assembly: GCF_047123305.1. Taxonomy (GTDB): domain Bacteria; phylum Pseudomonadota; class Alphaproteobacteria; order Rhodobacterales; family Rhodobacteraceae; genus Thalassobius. The sequence continues at coordinate 3,233,604 of NZ_CP138918.1, read as the reverse complement.
CAATTGGCGCTAGAAGTGCAATCTGGAATTGAATGACTGTTTCCCATTCACGAACAGCCGCCTGACCAAAGGTTCTGTCAAATTATTGCCGCAGGTTTCGACGAATTCCACCAGATTGTTCTCAAAAACCCGCCAATTCCAAGCTTTTCCGCGCGATTGACCATGCTCGGCCCGCTTGATTGCGTTCAAATTTCGGCAAAACCGTCGAATCAACGGACCCGAATCGTGGCAGAATCAGGTCCAAAGCCCCCTCCAACCCCACCGCCACTGTCAAAAGTGGAGGGACCATGACGAAAGAGTGTCCCAATTTTCGTCGACTCCAGAGTTCACTCATTCAGCCCCCTACCTGAGCTGGAACATGCATCGGTGCAACACTTCGAAGCGCAAGCCACATCCCCACGGCTCAAAATGCAGTTGACGTTGACAACAATACTCGACCGTTCTTTATGGCCTCGGAAAGAGGAACTTAAGAACATGAATAAATTGAAATTTTCCGCCCTCGTTGTTGCTGCAACCTGCGTTGCGGGTTCGGTTTCCGCAGAGAGTGACGCCTACTTCGGTGGTGCTTTTGGCGCCCTGTCCAGCACCAGCTCCTCGGGCATTGCCTCCGCGACAATGGGAGGCGACAAAACGCTTGGCGTTCTCGTTGGCTACCGACGCGCTATCAGCGACACCAAAAGCCTGGGCGTGGAAGCGGGCCTCGACCTGTCGGAAGGCACCCTGATGAGCTACGGCGGCACAAACGCCTGTTCCGATACATCTCCCGACTGGTGCCGTGTTGAAAAGATCGCGCGTGTGCGTGGTGTCTACACGACCCAAATGCAGGAAGGCCTCGATTTCATCGCAATGGCCGGTTTTGCCTTTGCACAGGGCGTCGCTGAAGACGGCCCAGGCGTTTACGCCAACAGCACTGCACGCGGATTTTCACTGAGCATCGGCACCGAAGCCGCCACCGACCTCGGCACACTCCGGTTCGAGTTCACCTATGACCGCCTGAACAACGTTCGTCCAAACGAATATGACAAGAGCCTCAAACTGTTCTCAATGAAGACCAGCTTGCTGTTCTGATCCCGGGCCGGACATTCGATCTGTAATGAATATCAAAGGGGCGGCAACGCCCCTTTTTTTGACGCGACGCATCGATGAAACGAAATGTGCATGCGGTCGGTACACAGTGAATTCCCGCTAAGTGGATCGCTGCTAGAAAGTCAGGAGTTGCGGTGCTTCAGACACTTGTCCAAAGTGGTACCCAAGGCCGGACTCGAACCGGCACGCCATCGCTGGCGGGGGATTTTGAATCCCCTGCGTCTACCATTCCGCCACTTGGGCACTGCGGATGGGTTTATCGCCCCCTCCAACAGAGGTCCAGAGCCAAAGCGCAGAATTTCCAGCAAAATGTTGCCCAACCCTGTGGGCAAGGCCAGCAGGTTCCCACAAGTTTGTGAGCCAATTGCTAAACCAGTTGACCCGCCTTTAAAGTCATGGCGTAACAGGACCCCATAAGCTGGCATCAAAGCCAGCCAGATACAGGGACAGGCGATGCTGCAGAGACTTTACGACTGGACGATGGCGTTGGCCGATCATCCACGGGCGCTTTGGGCGCTGTTCCTAATTTCCTTTATCGAAGCCTCAGTCTTTCCGATCCCGCCGGATGTCCTGATGATCGCCATGGTTCTGGCGGCCCCCCAGCGCGCCTGGCTGATTGCGCTCACCGCTCTGGTCGGTTCAGTCCTTGGCGGGCTGGCGGGCTACGGTATCGGTGCCTTCTTCTACGAAGGCCTGGGCAAACCCATCCTGGAGGCCTTGGGCAAAGCAGACGCCATAGGCGAGTTCAACACCCGTTTCAACGAGTTTGGCTTCTGGCCAGTGCTCATTGCCGGGCTGACCCCCTTCCCGTTCAAGGTCATCACCATCATGTCGGGTTGGACCGGCCTGCCGCTGATGACCTTTGTCATCACCTCCATCATCGCCCGCGGCTTGCGTTTCTTCATCGTCGCTGCGCTGCTGTGGAAATTCGGAGCCCCAATCCGTGCCTTCATCGAGAAACGTCTGGGGCTGATGTTCATTCTCTTTATCGTCATCCTGGCTGGCGGTTTCTATCTGGTGAAATTCCTATGATCCAATCTCTTGACCGTCGCACATTGATCGGATTGGCCACGCTGGGCTCGATGGCGCTTTTGGGCGGCGCCTTCTTCTTTCAGTTCCTTGGCTATGCGCCGTGTAAAATGTGCCTGTGGCAACGCTGGCCCCATGCGGCCGCCATTGTGATCGGCGGCGCGGCCATGGTGCTGGGCGGCGAACGCCTGCTGGCTTTGCTAGGCGGCGGTGCAGCCCTGATCACCGGCGGCATTGGCGCCTATCACACCGGGGTTGAGCGCGGCTGGTGGGAAGGCCCCACCAGCTGTTCCGGCGGCGGCAACGGGCTGGACATGGGCAATCTCCTGTCCACCACCGGCGGTGACGTGGTGATGTGTGATCAGGTGACCTGGCAATTCCTGAGCCTGTCGATGGCCAGCTGGAACGCCCTTGCGTCCTTTGCGCTTGTGGCCCTGTGGATCTTCGCGGCCACCCGCAAGTCCTAAAGCGCTTTCAATGATCTGAAATACTCCCCGCGGAGCGTCCGAACTGTGACCTCCGCGCGGAAGTTGTGGGAGCAACGCGCCCCTCACACCTTATAGGCCAGACGGATCCCGCCCCAGTGTTCGCCGTTGACATAGATTGGGGCAGAGAGGTCCTTCATCATGACATATTCGCCATCGCCCATCTGCCGGCGGTAGGCTTGCAACAGGAACGGGCGGGTGGAATTGCCCGCGGCCAGCCCCACCCGGTCATCAAAGATGCGGCGGTTGCGGCAGTAGGTCATGTTGAAATCGCTCTCACCGGGGATTTGCGGCAGAGAGAATTTCTTATTGTGTGTCGGTAGATAGCCGTCTTTGTTCACAGCGGCACAGAAAACCACATCCTCGGCAAACCCCAGCATCGCTTCCTGGAACGGTGGTAGCACCTGATCGGTGAATGTGGTGAAGCGCGCCATGACCTGCGCCGGGTCCGAGTTCGGGATCGGCATGTAATTGCGATCCATCATTTCCTGATGGCTGATCCGCCCCGCGTTGACCGCATCGCTGAAGGTTTCCGAGATGTTCTGCGCCAGCACCTGCACCGCTTCAATATACGGCGTGTCGACCGTATCAACGCCCAGACGCGACACCATGCCAGTGATGGCTTCGGCGTTTTCGGTGATATCCCGCATCGCGGTGATGGCGTCTTTCAGGTTTTCCGAACTGTCCGTCACCTTCTGCGCCAGCTGTGCGATCGATCCGCCCACCTGTCCGGTCACTTTTGAGATATCTTCCGAGGCGGATAGAATGTCGCGCTGCGCGGCTGTCATCTTGGACAGGGTTGTTGGGATCGCTTCAATCTCGGACCCGATGCCATCTGTCTGTTTGCGGATTTCTCCTGCTGTATGAACGGCTTGCTGGGCGTCCTGCATCAGGTCACGCAGCTCTTGGCTCAGCTCACCGACGGTTTCCTGAATCTCTCCGGTCGCTTCGCTGGTCAGGTTTGACAGGTCTTTGACCTCCTGCGCCACCACCATAAAGCCACGGCCATGACGGCCTGCGCGGGCTGCTTCGATGGAAGCGTTTAGCGACAATAGGTTGGTCTTGCGCGAGATATTGTCGACCTCGCCCGAAACCGTCGCCACCCGTTGCAGCGTCTCTTCCAGCACCGAGAGTTTTTCGAAGATGCCGGACACGCTGTCGATCAGACCGGTCACATCATGCACCATATGGCTCAGGCGTTTGGAGGTGTCGGTGACGGTTTCTTCGGTGTTGGAGGACATCTCAACCGCAGAGGTTGCGCTGGCCAGCACCGAACGGCTCTGTCCGGACATCTGTTCGGTTTGCGCTGCAAGCTCTTGGAAAACCTCAGCTTCTGCATTCACGCGTGCGCTGGTGTCTTCAATATCGCCGGAGGCAGAGGCCAGAGAGATCGAGAGCTTGCCGACCCGCGTTGCAATCTCGTGGATGGCGTCACGATTGTCTGCCTCCTGGGATGAAACAGACGCTTCCGTCTGTTCCTCTACGACGTTTACCGGAATTGCCTCATCTTCATTGATCGAACGAATTTCCATCTTGTCCCTCGGCACACACAACACACTCTGATTAGACCAACGGGAAACTACGGTATTCTTTTAGAAATTCCCTTAAAAACAAGGATGTTCTACCTATGGGGGCAAATAAAGCACTTGACATGCACCAAAGAAAGGGCCCCCACAAGGGGGGCCAGTTTCGCGAAATGGCACAGTCGTTACTGCCCGAATTGTTTTTGCCTGCATGCCCATTCCGCGGGGTTGAGGACGAGCGCACCCGCCCTCAGGGTACATCGTTGCCTGTCAGGAGCAGCCAGAGGTCGCTCCGCAGGTATTGCATTTCATACAGGTGCCGTTGCGCACCAAAGTGTAGTTGCCACAGTCGCCGCAGGCCTCGCCTTCATAGCCCTGCATCTTGGCCTTGGACCGTGCATCCATCGCAGTTGCTGGCGCTGGGGCCACGGCTACGTCAGAGGTTTCCGGCGAAGCCGTTGGCGCAACATCCGCGGCCGTATCTGGGACTTGCAGCCCGATCAGATCCTCCGGCATCCGTTTGCGCAGATAGCCGGTCGAGCTGATCTGTTTCAGCATCTCCAACGACCGGCTGGCGGCGGTTTCGCTGATTTCCTCAACGTTGCTCACACCTTCCTCAACGCCGCGACCAATATCATCGAACGAAGCCCCCTGCGGCTTCACATGGGCCAGATCGGTGCGATCCAGATAGCTGACCGCCAGCTCACGGAAAATGTAATCCAGGATCGAGGTGGCGTTTTTGATCGAGTCATTGCCCTGCACAATCCCCGCCGGTTCAAACTTGGTGAAGGTGAAGGCGTCGACAAACTCCTCTAGCGGCACGCCGTATTGCAGGCCCACGGAAACCGCGATGGCGAAGTTGTTCATCATCGCGCGGAAGCCGGCACCTTCCTTGTGCATGTCGATGAAGATCTCACCCAGCGAGCCGTCGCTATATTCGCCGGTCCGCAGATAGACCTTGTGACCGCCAACAACCGCTTTCTGCGTGTAGCCCTTGCGCCGTTCCGGCATCTTTTCGCGGTGGCTGCGCACCAGTTCCTTGACGACGACCTTCTCGATCACCTTTTCGGCCAGCACCTGCGCCTTTTCCTGCGGGGTGCCTGTCTCCAAAATCTCGGCGGCGTCGTCATCATCTTCGATCAAAGCGGCCGCCAATGGCTGGCTAAGTTTGGAGCCATCGCGGTAAAGCGCATTTGCCTTGATGCCCAAAGACCAGCTGAGCTCATAAGCCGCCTTACAGTCCTCAATGGTGGCGTCATTGGGCATGTTGATGGTTTTCGAAATCGCGCCCGAAATAAAGCTCTGCGCGGCGGCCATCATGGTGATGTGGCTGTCCACACTCAGGTAGCGCTTGCCCTTCTTGCCGCAGGGGTTGGCGCAGTCGAAGATGTTGTAGTGTTCCTCTTTCAGATGCGGCGCACCCTCTAGGGTCATGGTGCCACAGACGTGGTCATTGGCCAGATCAATATCCGCCTTGCTGAACCCAAGATGGCGCAGCAGATCAAAGGAGGGATCGGTCAGCTTCTCCGCCGGGATCCCCAGAGCATTGCGGCAGAACTCCTCGCCCAGGGTCCACTGGTTGAACACAAACCGGATGTCAAAGGCGGTGGCCAGCGCGGCCTCGACCTTCTCGATCTCATTGCTGGTGAACCCATGACCGATCAACGAAGTGTGGTTGATCCCCGGCGCGTTGCCCATTGTGCCATGGCCGACCGCGTAAGAGATGATCTTCTCAATCTGGGCCGATCCGTAGCCGAGGTTTTCCAGCGCCGCCGGGACCGAACGGTTGATGATCTTGAAGTACCCGCCGCCGGCCAGTTTCTTGAACTTCACCAGGGCAAAATCCGGCTCAATCCCGGTGGTGTCACAATCCATCACCAGGCCGATGGTGCCAGTGGGCGCAATCACCGAAACCTGCGCGTTGCGGTAGCCGTGTTTTTCACCCACTTCCAGCGCCTCATCCCAGGCCTGCATCGCCAAATGTGCCAGACGCTGATCCGGTACATTGCCTAGATCCAGCGCCACCGGCTTCACCGCCAGCCCTTCATAGCCTTCCGTGGCGCCGTAAGCGGCGGTGCGGTGGTTGCGCATCACCCGCAGCATATGCTCCCTGTTGCGCTTAAAGCCGGCAAAGGTGCCCAGCTCGCCCGCCATCTCAGCCGAGGTGGCATAGGCGACGCCGGTCATGATTGCCGTCAGCGCTGCCCCCATGGCGCGGCCCTGATCGCTGTCATAGCCCAGCCCCATGTTCATCAATAGGCCACCGATATTGGCGTAGCCCAGACCCAGGGTGCGGAAGTCATAAGACAACTGTGCAATTTCCTTTGACGGGAACTGCGCCATCGTGACCGAGATTTCCAGAGTGATGGTCCAAAGCCGCGTGGCATGCATGTAGTCCGCCACCTGAAACGTGCCGTCTTTGTAGAAGGTCAGCAGGTTCATTGAGGCCAGGTTACAGGCGGTGTCGTCCAAGAACATGTATTCCGAACAGGGATTTGAGCCGCGAATCTCACCATCTTCGGGGCAGGTGTGCCAGGCGTTGACGGTATCATGGAACTGAATACCCGGATCAGCGCAGGCCCATGCCGCATGGCCGATATCTTCCCAGAGATCGCGTGCTTTGACCGTTTTGGAGACCTGCCCGTCCGTGCGGTTTAGCAGCGCCCAGTCGTCATCCTGCTCTACCGCTTTCAGGAAGGCATCCGTCACCCGGACCGAGTTGTTGGAATTCTGACCCGAGACTGAAGCATAGGCTTCGGAATCCCAGTCGGTGTCATAGGTGGGGAACTCAATGCTGTCATAGCCCTGCCGCGCATAGTCCAGCACACGTTTCACATAGGTTTCGGGGATCGCAACCTTCTTGGCTTCCCTCAGCGCTGTTTTCAGGCCGGTGTTGGCCTTGGGATCCGTTGCATCCGCAGCCGCCCCATCCCAGGCGCGAATGGCGGCAAAAATGTCGTTCAGCTTGGCTTCGTGCATCTTGGAACCGGCAACGATCGAGGCAACCTTCTGCTCTTCCTTCACCTTCCAGTTCACAAATTCTTCGATATCGGGGTGATCCACGTCACAGATCACCATCTTGGCCGCCCGCCGAGTGGTGCCACCTGATTTAATCGCCCCTGCGGCCCGATCCCCGATCTTAAGGAAGCCCATCAGGCCAGAGGACTTGCCCCCACCTGACAGCGCTTCCCCTTCAGCACGGAGGGAGGAGAAATTTGTACCCGTGCCGGAGCCGTATTTGAACAGACGTGCTTCGCGCACCCACAGATCCATGATGCCGCCGTCACTGACCAGATCATCGGAAACGGACTGAATAAAGCAGGCATGCGGTTGCGGGTGTTCGTAGGCGGATTTCGATTTGGTCAGCTTGCCGGTCTTGTAATCCACATAGTGGTGCCCCTGCCCCGGCCCGTCGATGCCATAGGCCCAATGCAGACCGGTGTTGAACCACTGCGGTGAATTTGGCGCCGCGCGCTGGGTCGCCAGCATGTAGCGCATTTCGTCGTAGTAGCTGCGGGCGTCTTCCTCATTGGAGAAATAGCCGCCCTTCCAGCCCCAATAGGTCCAGGCGCCGGCCAGACGGTCGAACACCTGTTTGGCCGAGGTTTCACCCCCCAGCACGGTGGTTTTGGAAGCAGGGATGGAGCGCCATAGGAACTCTGGCACCCCCGCTTCCTTCACCTTCTTCAGCTCGACAGGAACCCCTGCCTTCCGGAAATACTTCTGTGCGATCACATCCGAGGCCACCTGGCTCCAGCTCGAGGGCACTTCGATCTCATCAAGGTGGAACACCACCGTTCCGTCCGGATTTCGGATCTCTGAAGCGGTTTTGGTAAACTCCAGATCGGCATAGGCATCTTGCCCGGCGGAGGTGAACTGTCTCTCGATTTTCATCTGTGTGCTGCCCCGTTAAATCAGCTGTCCCAATGGCGAATGACGTTGCATTCGTGCCAGCAGCGGAGCACACATCTCTCTTGGCCTTCGGCCCCACCCCCATGGAACCGTAGGAAGAATAGGTTGGGGGTTTCCCCCGTTCCGATGAAACTGTCCCTGTCACCTGCGGCCACAAGATATGGTGCAGCCCGCCGCTGGCCCCCACAAATTGGCGTGGCACCCCCTAATCGGTCAACGGATTTATTTCGATATTTTTTAGATTTTCCTGTTGACCGGTATGGCACCAACGGTTGCATCCCGCAGTGCTGTATGAAGTGGCGATTTTTGCTGCAAAGCGGCAATTGGCGCTAAGCCCTTGCTGGCTTGGCAAGAATGGCAAATGCCCGCGCCGCACCGAATCCGAAAGGTCAAAACCGCTGCCAGAGTCGCCCAGATATGGAACAAATCTTGCAGCCTGCACAAAATATTGGCATCGCTCTGCAGATTATCCCGCAGCGCGTCTCGGCGGCACCGCCCCTGCTCAAGATTTGATTCTGTGTTGAGGTCGAACAAGGGGCCTTGCCCCTCGCCGCGCGGCGGCTCACCCCAGGATATTTTTGCCAAGAAGAAAGCGGCTGGGTTTCTGCGACCGGTTTTAATCGACTGGTCAGCCGGACAGCAAAGAGGCGCGGCAACTGAATGCCTGCGCCTCTTGGTTCTCTTGTCAGAGAAATGGTCGGGACGGCAAGATTCGAACTTGCGACCCCCTGTACCCAAAACAGGTGCGCTACCAGACTGCGCTACGCCCCGGACCGTGAGGGCGGTCTAAACAATGTCGCGAGGATTGAAAAGAGCGAAAATCACTCACAGGGCCAAACAGCCACATTTTGATCAATCGCCGGGTGTCGCAGCAAGGTGCCCGCCTCTATTTTCAAGGCTTTGGCGAGGCCCGCGTTAATTTCCAGCACGTGTTTGATATTGTCGCCACCGGGGATCAGCGTTTCATCCAGAGGCACAGCGCGGTGATGCACCCGCTGCACCAGACCTTCGGCATCTGCAAAGATCATATCCAGTGGAATCAGCGTGTTGCGCATCCAGAAGGCGACGGTGCGTTCCGACTCATAGACAAAGAGCATACCCGCGCCCTGTGGCATCGATTTGCGGAACATCAGGCCCTGCTGGCGTTCGACGGGTTCATCGGCCACTTCGACACGGAACTGCGCCTGCCCCCAGGGGCCTTTCAGCTGGATCAGATCCTCGCGGCAGTTGGCCTCAGCCACGCTGGTGCTGGCGGTGAGGCAAGAAAAAACGGCCAGCGCGATCTGCGCCAGCCGTTTCCAGTTATTCATCTTATTCATCGCCTTTGAGGGCTGCTTCCCAGGCGCAGACCTCTGTCGCCATGCGGCCGCGTTTGCCGTCGATCACCCTGAGGCCGACGGCCTCGCCGGGTTGCAGATCAGCCAGGCCAGAGCGCCGCAGCACTTCGACATGCACAAACACATCTTCGCCGCGGCCAAAGATATTGGCGAAGCCAAACCCTTTGCCCTTGTCGAACCATTTCACACGCGCTGGTTCCAGAGGAGCGGTGCGGATGACTTCGGGATCTATGTCCTCAAAATCCGCAAGGGTCGCGCCTTCCTGACCTACGGGGGGTTCAATGCTGAACACCTCGGTAGCCTGGATGCCACGGTCCGTCTCCTGGACGTCCAATTCTATCTTCGCGCCGTCTGCGACTGAACTCTGCCCAAAATTGCGCAGCACATTCGCATGTAGCAGGATATCTGGTCCCCCTTCGTCAGCGACAACGAATCCGAACCCTTTGATAGGGTCGAACCATTTCACCAGACCAATTACCCTGCGGGCGTCTTCCACTTCAGTTCTCACTGTTTCGTAACCCACATGATCGTCATCCCCACATATTTCATGTGACAAACAGGCAGGCTGTTGCAAGGCAAAAGTTGAAAGTCTTTCAACTATTTGCATTTCGCGTCACGTGAAAATCACGGACAAAGGCGCTCTATCGTCCAGTGATCGTTGGCAGTTTTGCGCCGCCAAACAAACCGGTCGTGCAGTCGGAACGCCCCGTCCGCCCAAAATTCAATCTCAACCGGAGTGATTCTGTAACCTCCCCAAAAGGAGGGTCGCGCAGGATTAGGGCCATGCATAGCTGTCATTTTTGCCACCTCACCCATCAAAGTTGTGCGCGAATCCAACGGATGAGACTGTTTTGACGCCCAAGCGCCGAGTCGCGATTTCAGCGAGCGCGACTTGTAATAGGCGTCGGCCTGTGGGCCGTCTTCCTTGGTGACAAGCCCCCGCACCCGGATTTGACGCCGCAGCGACTTCCAATGCATCACAAAGGCCGCTTTGCCCGCCTGGTCTATTTCCTGCGCCTTGGCGCTTTCGTAATTGGTGTAGAACACAAAGGCTGCGTCTTCGATTTCCTTCAACAGCACCATCCGGGCATTCGGCAGCCCATCCCCGTCCACCGTGGACAGGGCAATGGCGTTTGGATCATTCGGTTCGCTGGCCTCGGCCTCCACCAGCCAGTCGCGGGCGATCTGAAACGGATCGTCGCCTGCAAAAATCCCTGTACGCTCACTCATATCAATTGCCCCTCTCCTGGGCCTGTCCATCGGGGCGGTCGCCCCGGTCTTGCAAATCCACATTTTGCCCTGCCGCCACGTCAGCCGCGCCCTTGAGCAAACGCCCCGCATCCCCTAAAGGACGAGAGCACGCAAACATTTGGGCGGGGAACGGATAATGTCAAACCAATTGATGGCCGGATTGATGGCAGGCAAACGCGGTGTTATCATGGGGCTTGCAAATGACAAGTCGATCGCATGGGGCATTGCCAAGGCCTGCGCCGATGCAGGCGCGGAAATGGCCTTTACCTATATGGGTGAAGCTTTCAAAAAACGGGTCGCACCGCTGGCGGAACAGCTGGGCGTGGAGACGATGATTAACTGCGACGTGTCCGACATGGCCTCGCTAGATGCGGCCTTTGCCGAGATTGAGGCGATGTGGGGCAAGATCGACTTCATCGTGCATGCCATTGGTTTTTCGGACAAAAGCGAGCTGCGCGGGCGGTATCTGGACACCAGCCGTGAAAACTTCAACATGACGATGGATATCAGCTGTTATTCTTTCACCGCGGTGATGCAGCGGGCGGAGAAATTGATGAAGGATGGCGGCAGTGCGCTGACGCTGACCTATTACGGCGCCGAACAGGTGATGCCGCATTACAACGTCATGGGGGTTGCCAAGGCAGCGCTGGAGGCCTCGGTCAAATATCTGGCCGAAGATCTGGGCAAAGACGGCATCCGTGTAAACGCCATCTCGGCCGGTCCGATCAAAACGCTGGCGGCCTCTGGCGTTGGCGATTTCCGCTACATTATGAAGTGGAACGAGCTGAACTCGCCGCTGCGCCGCAATGTCACCATTGAGGACGTGGGCAAATCCGCGCTCTATATGCTCAGCGATCTGGGCAGCGGTGTGACCGGCGAAAACCTGCATGTGGATGCGGGCTATCACGTGGTTGGCATGAAGGCGGTAGACGCGCCGGATATCGACGCCGTCACTGGCCGCAAGTAAGGTCACCCCTGTCGATGAGCTTTGGTCTGGATCAAATCCTGCTGCTACTGGCAACGCAATTGCTGGCGCTTCTCAGCCCTAGTCCTGCGATCATGGCGCTGATGCAGCAGGCTTTTGCCCACGGACGTGGGGTGGGGCTGCGTTTTGGCCTGGGCCTGTCGCTTGGGGCAACGCTGTGGGCGGGCTTTGCTTTTGCCGGCCTGTCGCTGCTGTTCACCGCCCTGCCCTGGCTGTTTTCCGCGCTAAAGCTGTTTGGCGCCGCTTATCTGATCTGGATGGCCCTGCAGATCTGGCAAGGCGCGGATCGACCGGTGGACACCGATGGACGCAAACGGCTGCTGGGCCTGCCCGGGGGGCTGTTGACCAATCTGGCCAACCCCAAAGCGGCGCTTTATTTCTCGGCTGTGTTTGTCACCATCTTCCCCGATCCGCTTAGCTTCTCGTCGCAGGCATCGGTGCTGGGGCTGGTGTTCAGCCTTGAGGCGCTGGTCTATACCTGCTTTGCGCTGATCTTCACCACATCGACGGCTAAGACGCTGTACCTTAAGGCAAAATCCGTGATCGACCGGCTCTGCGGGGCGGCCATCGGGGCCTTGGGCCTGTCGTTGATGCTGAACCGGTAGGTGACGGGTATGCGGCGGATCTGGATATTTCTGCTTTGCCTGATTGCCCTTGCCGCCCTCGCGACCGGCTACCGGTTCCGCAATCACCTGCCTTATGAGCTGAGCAACCCCTTGGGTCTCCGCGCCGATATCTCCGAGATCCGCGCCCGCATTCTGCCGGGGCTGACAGAACACCTTGCCGCACAGGACCTGCAGATCGGAGCACCGCTCTATCTGCGCCTCTTCAAAGAAGAGGCGGAACTGGAGCTTTGGGTGCAAAACGGCCATCAGTATCAGCGCTACAAAACCTACCCGATCTGCACCTTTTCCGGCGCCCTTGGCCCGAAACTGCAAGAGGGGGACGGCCAGTCACCGGAAGGCTTCTACGCGGTTGATCTGGCCGCGCTGAACCCGCGCTCCGCTTACCACCTGTCCTTCAAACTTGGTTTTCCCAATACCTATGACCACGCGCAGGGCCGCACCGGCAGTTTCCTGATGGTGCATGGCGATTGTGTGTCAATCGGGTGCTACGCCATGACCGATCCGCTGATCGAGGAGATCTACCTGCTGGTCGAAGCGGCCCTGCGCAACGGCCAAACTGCGGTGCCTGTCCATGCCTTCCCGTTTCGGATGACCGCATCCCGCATGGCGGAGGCCGAGGGGCATCAATGGCAGGGTTTCTGGCAGCAATTGCAACCGGCCTACCTGCAGTTTGAGGAAACTTTTGTGCCGCCAGTCGTGTCTGTTGAACAGGGGCGCTACATTGTCCCCCCCTAAGCGACCGACTTCTGGGCGACCGACCATATAGGCAAACTTCGGTGGCTTTTCCTTGCGTCCGTCCGCAAGGCGCATTATCGCAGTGCACTAATTCGACAATGGCGCTGCGGGATGTGATCTGCCGCAAAGCGACGCCCACAAACTCCGTATGAGGTACATCATGACCGACCGTCTGCCCCACGAGAAAGGCTTCCACATCAGCTGGGACCAAATCCACCGCGATAGCCGCGCGTTGGCGTGGCGTCTGGACGGCAAGGGGCCGAACAACGGGGCGTGGAAAGCGGTTGTGGCCATCACCCGCGGCGGCATGGCCCCGGCAATGATTGTCAGCCGCGAGCTGGACATCCGCACCGTGGACACCATTTCGGTGAAATCCTACTACTCGGGTGGCGGTGCGCAGGACAAACAGCGGGAAGCACAGGTGCTGAAAAGCCCCGATGCGGATCTGATGGGTGACGGCGAAGGCATCCTGATCATCGACGATCTGGTCGACAGCGGCAAAACGCTGGAACTGGTGCGCCAGATGTTCCCCAAAGCGCATTTTGCCACCGTCTACGCCAAACCGGCCGGGGAGCCGATGGTCGACACTTTCATCACCGGTGTGAGCCAGGACACCTGGATCTTCTTCCCCTGGGACATGGCCCTGCAATACGTCGAGCCCTATCGAGGCACCGATTGATCCACGGTTCTTTTCGAACTGTCTCAAAGGCGTCGCTCTGCGGCGCCTTTTCCATTGCGATGGTCTTTGCGGGGACCGGTACATTATCCCCTTGCCCCCGCCTCTGATCCGCCTATCCTCGCGCGCCAAGACCGGAGGAGACAGCTATGACCACCCCCCTGACACGGGCGCGCACCCTGACCACCTTTCCGCCCCCTGTGATGGAGGCGCGGCGCTGGATTTCCGGGGTAACTTTTGCCGCAGACAAACCGCTGATCAACGTCAGTCAGGCTGCCCCGGTGGAGCCACCCACCGAAGGGCTGCGCCGCGCCATTGCCGAGACAGCTTTGAACCTGCCAGAGGCCCATCTTTACGGTCCCGATCTGGGCCTGCCTGCCTTGCGGACTGAAGTCGCCAAATCGGTGTCTCAGACGTACAACGGAACAGTGCATGCCGATCAGGTTGCCATCACATCCGGCTGCAATCAGGCCTTCTGCGCGGCGATGATCTCACTCTGTGGTGAAGGGGATGAGGTTATCCTGCCAACCCCTTGGTATTTCAATCATAAAATGTGGCTCGACATGTCCGGCGTAAAAACCGTTCCGCTGGCCACCGGCGATGGAATGTTGCCAGATCCCAAACAGGCTGAGGCGCTCATCACTCCGCGCACCAAGGCGCTGGTATTGGTCACGCCGAACAACCCCTGTGGTGTTGAATACCCGCAAGGCGTGATTGCCGCCTTCCGCGATCTGGCCCGCAAACACGGGCTGGCGCTAGTGATCGATGAGACTTACCGCGACTTCCACAGCGACTCCGGCGCGCCGCATGATCTGTTCACCGATCCTGACTGGTCGGACACGGTGATCCAGCTCTACTCCTTCTCCAAAGCCTACCGGCTGACCGGGCACCGTGTGGGGGCCATGTTGGCTGCACCGGAACGGCTGGCCGAGGTGGAGAAGTTCATCGACACCGTCACCATCTGCCCCAACCAGTTGGCGCAACATGCCGCCCTTTGGGGGATGCAGAACCTCGGCGACTGGCTGGCGGGCGAACGGCTGGAAATCCTCGACCGGCGGGCTGCAATTGAGGAAGGCTTTGACGTGCTGGCGGCACAGGGCTGGAAGCTCCTTGGGGTTGGGGCCTATTTCGCCTATGTCGAACATCCCTTTGCCAAACCCTCGGATCAGCTGGCCAAGGATCTGGTGCAAGAGGCCGCCATTCTGGCCCTGCCCGGCACCATGTTCATGCCCGAGGATGACCCCAGCGGGCAGCGGCAAATGCGGATCGCCTTTGCCAATATCGACAGGGCCGGCATCAAGACGCTGTTTGCCCGTCTTGCGGCCCTTGTGCCAGACGGGGCTTCGGCCTAAACATTCGCGACAAGATTTCAAACAACCCGGGACGTTAAGGGAACATCATGGCGAGCGGTAAAGCATCCAAAACCTTTATGTGGGGCCTGATGGGCCTGTTGATCGTCGGCCTCGGCGGGTTCGGGGCGACCAACCTGTCGGGCTCTGTGACCCGCGTCGGTTCGGTCGGTGATGAAAACATCGACGTCAACCAATACGCCCGCGCCCTGCAACAGGACATCCGCGCCGTTGAAGCGCAGACCGGCTCGGCGCTGCCGTTTGATCAGGTCACTGCCCTTGGCATCGACCGTGCGGTTCTGGGACGTCTGATCGGTCAGGCCGCTCTCAACAACGAGGCGGCAAATCTGGGCCTGTCGATTGGGGATGAAAACCTGGGCCAGCAGATCATGGCGATCAGCAACTTCCAGGGTCCAAACGGATTTGATCGCGACAGCTACCGTTTTGCCCTGCAACAGGCCGGTCTGAGCGAGCTGGAGTTCGAAGCCGAGATGCACGCCGAAACCGTGCGGGCCATCCTGCAAGGCGCCGTCGTCAGCGGGGCCCCGATGGGTGCAACTTACGCCGAAACCCTGATCGGCTTTGCGGGTGAACGGCGTGATTTCACCTGGGCGCTGTTGACTGCCGCCGATCTGGCAGATGCAATCGCCACCGCAACAGACGCGGATCTGGACGCGTTCCACAAGGCAAATGCCGCTCAGTTCACCAGCCCCGCAATGAAGCGGCTGACCTATGTGTGGCTGTCGCCTGACGATTTGGTTGCTGATATCGACGTGGATGCGGCCCTGATCCAAAACCTCTACGACGAACGGATCGACCAGTTTGTGATCGCAGAACGCCGCCTGGTCGAACGTCTGATCTACCCCGATGCTGAAACCGCTGAGGCCGCAAAGGCCGCGCTCGATGCGGGCGAGAAAGACTATGAAACCCTGGTGGCAGACCGTGGTCTGGATCTGGCGGATGTGGACATGGGCGATGTAACCGCTGCGGCGCTTGGCACCGCGGGCGAAGCCGTATTCGCGGCCGCCTCGACCGAGGTGGTGGGGCCAGTTGAAACCTCGCTGGGTCCGGCGCTGTTCCGTGTCAACGCAATCCTGCCCGGTCAGGAAACCACGCTGGAAGAAGCCCGCGCCGAACTGCAGGCCGAACTGGCCGCAGACACCGCCCGCCGTCAGATCGATCGTGTATCGGAAACCGTGGATGATCTGTTGGCAGGTGGCGCCACGCTGGAAGAGCTGGAAGGCGAAAGCGGCTTGAAACTGCTCTCGACCAACTGGCACGCCGGTTCGGAAGATCCGATTGCAGGTTACGCTGATTTCCGCGCCGCCGCCCAGGCCGTGCAGGAAGGCGACTACCCCGAGGTGATCCGTCTGGATGACGGCGGCATTGCCGCGCTGCGCTGGGAAGAGGACCTGCCCGCCGCGCTGCGCCCGCTGTCCGATGTCCGTGCCGAGGTAGAGGCCGCATGGCAGTCCGAGGAAACCAGCAAAGCGCTGGCGGCTCAGGCAGAGCTGCTGATCAACCAACTGGTGCAGGGCGCTGACTTGGCCACGCTCGGCCTGACGGCCCGTGAAGAGGTGGACATTCTGCGTTCCGATTTCATCGCCGAAGCACCGCAGGGGTTCCTTGAAGCGGTGTTTGAGCTGGAGGCAAACGGCGCCACTGTGATCCGTGGCAACGAGGGTGTGGCTGTGGTCAAACTGGCGGCAGTAAAGGGCCCGGATGAGAGCGACGCCGAGGTTGCGGGCTTCCGCACCTTGTTGTCGCAGCAAGGGGACGCGGGTCTCTCCGAAGACCTCTACGCTGCCTTTGCCCGCGCCATTCAGGACGAGGCAGGCATCTACCTCGACCAGACCGCTTTGAACGCGGTCCACGCAAACTTCCGCTAAGACGCGAAGGAAAAACACGGTGGAACTGATCCCCTCCTACGACGATTTCGCCAAAGCCTATGAGGCGGGCGAAAACCAGGTGGTCTATGCCCGCTTGGCCGCTGATCTCGACACACCTGTGTCGCTGATGCTGAAGCTGTCCGGCGCGCAAAAAGACGCTTTCATGCTGGAATCGGTAACCGGTGGCGAAGTGCGCGGTCGCTACTCGATCATTGGTATGAAGCCCGACACCATCTGGCGGTGCCATGGGGAGCAAAGCCAGATCAACCGCATGGCGCGGTTTGACCCGGACGCCTTTGAGGATCAGGCCGGCAATCCGCTGGACAATCTGCGCGCCCTGATCGGCGAAAGCAAAATCGACCTGCCCGAGGATCTGCCCTCGGCGGCAGCCGGCCTGTTTGGCTATCTCGGCTATGACACCATCCGTCTGGTGGAACACCTGCCCAACGTGAACCCTGATCCGCTTGGCGTTCCCGATGCGGTGATGATGCGGCCCTCGGTCGTTGCGGTTCTGGACGGGGTGAAGGGTGACGTGACCGTGGTGTCGCCCGCTTGGGTGAACGATGGCCAGTCGGCGCGCGCCGCCTATGCGCAGGCTGCCGAACGGGTGATGGACGCGGTGCGCGACATGGAACGCGCCCTGCCCAAGGCCAGCCGCGATCTGGGTGACGCCGAAGAGGTTGCGCCGCCGCAGTCGAACTTTGCCAAAGAGGCCTATCTGGAAGCTGTAGAAAAGGCCAAGGATTACATCCGCGCCGGAGACATCTTCCAGGTGGTGCCAAGCCAGCGCTGGACGCAGGACTTCACCCTGCCGCCCTTCGCGCTCTACCGATCGCTGCGCCGTACCAACCCTTCGCCGTTTATGTTCTACTTCAACTTCGGCGGTTTTCAGGTCATTGGCGCCAGCCCCGAAATTCTGGTGCGGGTGTTTGACAAAGAGGTCACCATCCGCCCCATCGCCGGCACCCGCCCCCGTGGCGCAACACCGGCGGAAGACAAGGCGCTGGAGGCTGATCTGCTGGCCGATAAGAAAGAGCTGGCCGAACACCTCATGCTCTTGGACCTTGGCCGCAATGACGTGGGTCGGGTCGCCAAAATCGGCACGGTGAAACCCACCGAAGAGTTCATCATCGAACGCTACAGCCACGTCATGCACATCGTTTCCAACGTGATTGGCGAGCTGGACGAGGGCAAAGACGCGGTTGATGCCTATTTCGCCGGTATGCCCGCAGGCACTGTCTCCGGTGCGCCGAAAGTGCGCGCGATGGAGATCATCGACGAGTTGGAGCCGGAAAAACGCGGTATCTACGGCGGCGGTCTGGGCTACTTCAGTGCGGGCGGTGATATGGACATGTGTATCGCCCTACGCACCGCCATCGTGAAGGACAAGAAACTCTATATTCAGGCCGGCGGTGGTGTTGTTTATGACAGCGACCCCGAGGCAGAGTTTATGGAAACCGTGCATAAATCCAACGCGATCCGTCGTGCCGCTGCCGATGCGGCGCGCTTTACCCGCGACGGCAACAGCTGACCATTCTGTCAGAGGGGCGCCTGACGGCGCTGCCTCCGGCGGGAGTATTTTTGGACCATTGAGAGGGGCGCGGTGTGACGCGGGTGATCCTGTTCAACAAGCCTTTTGACGTGTTGTCGCAATTCACCGACCGCGGCACCGAAGGCAGCAAACGGGCCACCCTGTCCGATTACATCGACGTGCCCAAGGTCTACCCCGCCGGGCGGTTGGACCGCGACAGCGAAGGCCTGATGGTCCTGACCGACAATGGTAAACTACAGGCCAAAATCTCGAATCCGAAACACAAGATGACCAAAACCTATTGGGCGCAGGTTGAAGGCGAGATTTCAGATGATGCCCTTGCGCGCCTGCGCAAAGGGGTGGAGTTGAAGGACGGGCTGACCCGCCCCGCCAAAGCCACCCGGTTGGAGGCGCCTGAGGTCTGGGACCGTGTGCCGCCCATTCGGGTGCGCAAGTCCATTCCCGACAGCTGGCTGGAGTTGACCATATCCGAAGGCCGAAATCGGCAGGTGCGCCGGATGACCGCCGCAGTGGGGTTCCCCACCCTGCGGTTGATCCGGGTGCGGATTGACGATTGGCATTTGGCCGGGTTGCAGCCCGGCCAATGGCGCGACGCCTAAAGTCAGTTCTGCGCCGCGTTCAGCACTGCCGAGATCGGCGCCAAGGCCACACGGGTGGCACGATCCTGCAGCCCCCAGAGCAGTAGCGCTGAGATGGTTTCCGGCTGCAAACGCCCCACCATCACCACGCCTTCGGGCTGCTGACGGGCCTTAAAGGCGGCGCCATCAAGAAAGCGCCGGATCACCGTGGCGCTTTGGCCTTTGCTGTCGAAATCCCGGAACACAGCCGCCGCCGCAACGCCATTTTTCACCGCCAGCTTCTGTGCCGTGTTCAGGCCTTGCGCAAAATAGACCACGCCGTGGCCTGTTTCCTGCAATACCGCCGACACCTGATCGGAAATCGCCTTACCGGATTGCAGCCCGTTCTGGTCGCCTTCCATCACGGCGACAACTTCGGGAAGCTCCCGCAGGCCAGCCCGCAGCAGGGTTTCCGTATCGCCGCCCGTGGCGCCTTCGGGAATGTCGGTGAGGGCCATGACCTCAAAGCCCGCTTTGCGGTAACGCTCCATCCGCGCCAGCGCTTCGGGGCTGGTCACATCAACCGCGAAGGTCAGCGGATAGGGAAAGGCCGAAAGCGCCTCCACCCCGATGTCGGAGGTGCCGCGATCCAACAGGACAATCGACATCAGCGGTTTGTTGTCGGGGTTGTCGAAGGGCGCTGCAAAGGCTTGCAGCGGTGGCAGATCCTCGGCCACGGGCCCCACCGGTTCTGCAGCGGCATCAGCCGCCTCACTGCGAGCGGGCTGCGCAGGATCTTCGCGTTCGGTCAGACGAGTCGCGGGCTTGCCAATGCGCGGCGTGTCGGAAACGGCTTCACCCACTTTCGGCAAGGCCGGACGTTTCGGCGCTTCTTCCTGAGGAATGGCAACAATTACAGCCGGTTCGCGATCGTCGCTGATCTCTGGGCGGCCAATGGTCATGGCGGGTTTGTCATCAGTCCCGGCCGCAGGCAGATCCGGCGCGGCACCGGGCGCCGCGGGCTGCGGCGCGGCAGTGACCGCGCCCACTTCGGCTTCTGGCAGCGGGGTGGCCGCTTCGGGGGCGGCCTCGGGCGTATCTGCAACCGGCGCCGACGGTGTGCCTGCAACCGGTTGATTTGCCTCTACCGCAGGTGCGGTGGGCGCGGCCTCCGCACTGTCGGGCAGCGCTGCCATTTCGGGGGCATCACCAACATCTGGGTTCACAGGGCGCGACGGCACCGCTGAGACCGGCGCATCCGTACCGACGGATGGCAGGCTGGGCGCGTCAGCACGAGGACTGGCATCGCCGCTCACAGTGCCACTTGGCAGATCCTCAGAGGCAACCTCTGGCGCGGCGAGCGCTGCGCTGGCGTCACCGGTTTCGGGTTGTTCTGCGGGCGCTGTGTCAACGCCGGATATACCGGATGCGTCGTCTGCGGCAGGGGGCGTGGCCCGCTCTGCCTCAGAAGGGGCGTCCACCGGGTCACTGCCCGGCAGCGCCGCGGCACGGTCTTCACGGGCGCCATCAAATCCGCTGCCCGCAGGCAGGTTCACATTGGCCGCTTCCGGCGCAGGGGCGTTCAACGTCTGCGTGACCGAAATCGCCGCAACACCACCAAAGGCCACCACTGTGCCCAGAAGAAATCCGCTTAAACTGCTGCGTGCCACGTGTGCTCCCTCATCTTCTTGCGTCAGGACCGTTTTCCGGCCTGTTTGTCACCCCTGCCCCCCTTGACGCTCGGGCGCAAGCCTGAACAAGTATACCGCGACTGAGGGGGCGTTCCAGCCCCGCAAAGAACAAAGATGGGCGCCATGCTGCTTCTGATCGATAATTACGACAGTTTCACCTATAATTTGGTTCACTATCTGGGCGAATTGGGCGCCGAGGTGGTGGTTAAACGCAATGATGCGCTGGATGTGCAGGAAGCCATGGCGATGCAGCCCGCGGGTATCCTGCTGTCTCCCGGCCCCTGCGATCCGGATCAGGCGGGGATCTGTCTGGCGCTGACCGAAGCCGCCGCCGAAACCAAAACCCCGTTGATGGGCGTCTGCCTGGGCCATCAGACCATTGGTCAGGCCTTTGGCGGCAAGGTGGTGCGCTGCCACGAGATTGTGCATGGCAAGATGGGTCTGATGCACCACGATGATCTGGGTCTGTTCAAAGGCTTGCCGACCCCGTTTGAGGCCACCCGCTACCATTCCCTAGTGGTGGAGCGTGACAGCCTGCCGGAGTGTCTGGAAATCACCGCCGCGCTGGAAGATGGCACCATCATGGGGCTGCAGCACAAAGAGCTGCCGATCCACGGGGTGCAGTTCCATCCGGAATCCATTGCCTCGCAGCATGGCCATAAACTGTTGCAGAATTTTCTTGATATTATGAAGGTGCCGGCATGACCGACCAGATCAAACCGCTTATTTTTGCGGCCTCCGAAGGCCCGCTCAGCCGGGCGCAGGCGGATATGGCTTTTGAAATCCTGTTTGAAGGCGGCGCAACACCCGCACAGGTTGGTGGTTTACTGATGTCGATGCGGGCCCGTGGGGAATCCGTGGCCGAATATGCCGCTGCGGCTGCCCAGATGCGGGCCAAGGCCATTCCGGTAAACGCGCCGGACGGGGCGATGGACATCGTTGGCACCGGCGGCGACGGGATCGGGACGCTGAACATCTCCACCGCAACGGCCTTTGTTGTGGCGGGCGCTGGCGTGCCTGTGGCGAAACACGGCAACCGCAACCTCAGCTCAAAATCCGGTGCCGCAGATGCGCTGGGGCAGCTGGGCATCGACGTTATGGTACAGCCCGATGTGGTAGAACGTGGCATCCATGAGGCGGGTATCGGTTTCATGATGGCCCCAATGCATCACCCGGTGATGAAACACGTGATGCCGGTGCGCCAGGAACTGGGCTGCAAAACCATCTTCAACATCCTTGGCCCGCTGACCAATCCGGCCGGTGTGAAACGTCAGCTGACCGGCGCCTTTGCCGTTGACCTGATCTTCCCGATGGCGGAAACCCTGATGGAACTTGGCAGCGAGAAAGCCTGGCTGGTCCACGGCTCGGACGGCACCGATGAGCTGACCATCACCGGCACCACGCAGGTGGCTGTGCTCGACAACGGCAAGATCACCCCGCTGGAGGTTCACCCCGAAGATGCCGGCCTGCCGGTCCACCGGCTGCGTGATATCCTGGGTGGTTCGCCAGAAGAAAACGGTCTGGCGCTAAAGGCCTTGCTGGAGGGCGAAAAATCCGCCTACCGTGATGCGGTGCTTCTGAACGCAGCCGCCGCGCTGATGGTGGCGGATAAGGTCAACACCCTCAAAGAAGGTGTTGAAATCGCGGTTGAAAGCATCGATAGCGGTGCAGCGCTGAAATCCGTGCAAACTCTGGCAAATATCACTTCGGGGGCAAAATGAGCACCGACACCACCGCCGGTCAGACCGGCACCGTTCTGGACAAGATCAAAGCCTATAAGCTGGAAGAGGTCGCCGCCGACAAGGCTGCCAAACCTCTCGAAGCGGTAGAGGCCGAGGCCCGCGAAGCCAGCCCCGTGCGCCCGTTTGGCGCGGCGCTCGCCAAGGCAAACCGCGAAGGTTACGGGTTGATTGCCGAAGTGAAAAAAGCCAGCCCGTCCAAAGGCCTGATCCGCGCCGATTTCAACCCGCCGGTGCTGGCCAAAGCCTATGAAGACGGCGGTGCGACCTGCCTGTCCGTCCTGACCGACACGCCCTCCTTCCAAGGGGCCAAAGACTTCCTCGTCGCCGCCCGTGAAGCCGTCAGCCTTCCGGTGCTGCGTAAGGATTTCATGTATGACACCTATCAGGTGGCTGAGGCGCGCGCATTGGGGGCAGACTGTATCCTGATCATCATGGCCTCTGTCAGCGACGCACAGGCGCAGGAACTGGAAGCGGCCGCATTTGAATGGGACATGGACGCATTGATCGAGGTGCATGACGCTGAAGAGCTGGAACGTGCAACCGCACTGAAATCCAACCTGATCGGCATCAACAACCGCAACCTCAAAACCTTTGAGACCACGCTGGACACCACCCGCATCCTGTCCAAACAGGTGCCTGCGGACCGTATGCTGATCTCGGAGAGCGGCCTCAACAGCCCGGAAGATCTGGCCGATATGGCCCGTCACGGCGCCCGTACCTTCCTGATCGGCGAAAGCCTGATGCGCAACGAAGATGTCACCGCGGCCACCCGCCGTCTGCTGGCCAACCCCTTGACCGCAGCGGGGATGTGAGCATGAGCGGACTGACCCATTTCGACGCCAAGGGCGACGCCCATATGGTGGATGTTTCCGACAAAGCCGTCACCAGCCGCATCGCCACCGCCGCCGGCTGGGTGCGCATGGCGGAGGCGACTTACCAGATGATCTCGGAAGGCAAGGCCAAGAAAGGCGACGTCTTGGGCGTGGCCCGTTTGGCCGGCATCATGGGGGCCAAGAAAACCCCCGATCTGATCCCGCTGTGCCACCCCCTGCCCGTCACCAAAGTTGCCGTTGAACTGGTTCTGGACCCGGATCTGCCCGGCGTGCGGATCGAAGGCACGGTGAAAACCACAGGCCAGACCGGCGTCGAGATGGAGGCGCTCACCGCTGTCTCCACCGCCGCGCTGACCGTCTACGACATGATCAAAGCCGTTGATAAAGCAATGGAAATCGGCGGCATCCATGTGAAACTCAAAGACGGCGGCAAATCCGGCCGCTATGAGGCCGCGGCGCAATGATCTCTGTCGAAGAGGCGCTTGCGAACCTGTTTGCGTTGGTGCGTCCTTTGGATTCAGAGCGTGTCCCGCTGGTGGAGGCCGCGGGGCGTGTTTTGGCTGAAGATGCTGTGGCCCGTCGCACCCAACCGCCCTTTGCCGCCGCGGCGATGGATGGCTACGCGGTGCACCGCGATTGGTTGCAGTTGGGTGCCTCTTTCGATGTGATCGGCGAGGCCGCCGCAGGGCAGGCTTTCAATGGCCCCGTCTCCAAGGGTGAAGCGATCCGGATCTTCACCGGCGCACCAGTGCCAGACGGCGATTTTTTCGTTGTCATTCAGGAAGATATCGATCGCAGTGGTGACAGGATCACCATCGCCCGCGACCCCGGAAAAGGCGACAACATCCGCCCGGCCGGAGGCGACTTCCAGACCGGCGATATGCTGCGCGCCCCGAGGGTGATTTCACCCGCCGATGTCGCCCTTCTGGCCTCGATGAACATTCCGACAGTCACGGTTGCCAAACGGCCGGACGTGGCCCTGATCTCCACCGGAAACGAGCTGGTGATGCCCGGCGAAACGCCGGGGCCGGATCAGATCATCGCCTCCAACACTTTCGGGTTGAAAGCGCTTCTGGATCGCCATGGTGCGTTAACCAAAATTCTGCCCATCGCGCGGGATGACAGCGACAGTTTGAAAACCGCCTTTGCGCTCGCCGAAGGCGCGGATCTGGTGGTGACCATCGGCGGTGCGTCTGTCGGCGATCATGACCTTGTGGCCCCCGTCTCGGCCGAACTGGGAATGGACCGTAGCTTTTACAAGGTCAAAATGCGTCCCGGCAAGCCACTGATGGCCGGTCGACTGGGCGATATGATGATGGTCGGCCTGCCCGGAAATCCAGTATCTGCAATGGTTTGCGGGGAGATCTTCCTGCAGCCGCTGATCCGCGCCATGCTTGGCCTGCCAGCGGAACCACGGGCGCGCAAACAGGCGGTGCTTGCGGAAGAAATCGCCGCAAATGGCCCCCGCGAACACTACATGCGGGCCCGTCTGGACGACGGCAAGCTGCATGTTTTCGACAATCAGGACAGTTCGATCCTGACGGTGCTGTCACAGGCCAACGCCCTCCTCGTGCGGCCGGTGTCCGATCCTCCGAAACAAGCCGGAACGTTAATGAAATACATCGAGGTTTAAGCAATATTCCCGATGTGTTCTCTTTAGGGCGTTGACACAAAACAAGAACATGAGTAGAACAAACCCAAACCTACTGGCGAAGGGTGCACTCTCATGCTGACCAAAAAACAGCTCGATCTGCTGCAATTCATTCACAAACGTGTGCAAAAGGACGGCGTGCCGCCATCCTTTGATGAGATGAAGGAAGCCCTTGATCTAAGGTCAAAATCTGGCATCCACCGTCTTATTACCGCGTTGGAGGAACGGGGCTTCATTCGTCGTCTCGCCCACCGCGCCCGCGCGATTGAGATTGTGAAACTGCCCGAAAGCATGGGGGGCGATCCCTCTCCCGCGTTCAAACCGGCTGTGATTGAAGGCGGCCGCCCTGACAGCACCCCGCCCACGGCACAACCGGTGGAAGTGGTGCACGCAATGGAACTGCCGGTCATGGGCCGGATTGCCGCTGGTGTCCCGATCGAAGCAATCAGTGAGGTTAGCCACAATGTTGCGGTGCCCGGCTCGATGCTGTCAGCAGGCGGCGATCACTACGCGCTGGAGGTCAAAGGCGATTCAATGATTGAGGCGGGCATCAATGACGGCGATGTTGTGATCATCCGCGAGACCCGCACCGCCAGTGATGGTGAGATTGTTGTCGCGCTGGTCGAAGATCACGAAGCCACCTTGAAAACCCTGCGCCGCAAAGGGTCCAACATCGCGCTGGAGGCGGCGAACCCCGCCTATGAAACGCGGATTTTCCCGTCCGATAAGGTCAAGGTGCAGGGCCGTCTGGTCGGCTTGATCCGGACCTATTAAGGCGCGCGTTTCGGTCGCCAGGCCCAGGCGTTCCACAGGCGTTCCCCAGATATTTCACGGGCCGTGACAATACGCGGCCCGTTTTTGCTGGTGTAGACGGCCAGGCTGCCGGAAAGGCGCAAGCTCTCTGGTGTCAACACTTTGCCAGAGTGGACACAGGGCAACCCAGTGTCCAGTTCATGGGTGGAAACCACCCAATCTCCCACGCGACAGCTGGCAGATGCCGCTGCCTTTTTCCCGCGCAGAACAATCAAGGAAGCGGCAGCGACGCTGGCGCCGTCCGGCCAACGCGAAGCGGCCACCGGCTGAGCGACCCCATCACCATCGTTTTCCAGCCAGATGCCCGCGACAAATCCCGCCCCCTTGCCACGAGACAGCGCCAGACCGCCCTCCGTCCTCAACCCCACAAGTGCTGCGTTTTCAGCGATCAACAGATCCGGTCGAGAGGTCTGCAGCCATAGAAAAAGCGCCAGCAAGACAATAGGCACACCGCCCCATCGCAACACACCGCGCCACAGGATCAATAACAAAGCGCCCAAAGACAGCATCGGCAACACCAGCCCGGAAGGGCTGACAACAAACCGTACTGCCAAGTCGCGCTCGGACACCCAGGACGCCACGAAAAGGATCCAGCGCAGACCCTGCTCCATCACCCAAAACGGCAGCGCCTCCAACCCCAGTGGCATTAACAGCAGCGCGCACACCGCGGCGGGCATCACCATAGCGCCCATCAAAGGGACCGAGGCCAGGTTCGCAATCAGCCCCAGTTGCGCCACCATGTTGAAATGCGCTGCCCCAAAGGGCGCTGTTGCCAGTCCGGCCACGGCGGAGGACAGCACCAAAGTCGCTGGCCAGCGGAGCCAGCCTTTGGGTCCCCAATCCAGGTCCCTCAGCACACCAAAGACCGCAACAAGCCCCGTAGTGGCAGAAAAAGACATTTGAAAACCGGGGCTTAGCAGACTTTCGGGCCGCACTAGTAACACCACCAAAGCCGCCACAGCAACCGCGCGCAACGACAGCGCGCGACGGTCGATCAGCACCGCCCCCAACATGACGGCAACCATCACAAAGGCCCGCTCGGTTGCGACATTAGCGCCAGACAGCGCCAGATATCCCGCTGCCACGAGGAGGGCGACGCAGGCTGCGATTTTCTTGGTCGGCACCCGCAGGCCAATGTAGGGCACGGCCGCCAGCCCGATGCGGGTCACCACAAAGACAAAACCGGTCACCAGCCCCATATGAAGGCCGGAAATGGCCAGCAGATGCGCAAGATTGGCGCGACGCAGATCCTCCAGCAGCATGGGCGGCAGCATACCGCGATCACCAGTCATGAGAGCCGAAGCAACGGCCCCCACTTCGCCGTTCAGCCGGGTCTGAATGCGTAAAGAAAGCGCCTGCCGCCACCGCGCAAGCCACTGCCCCCCTCCGGGATCCAGTAGCAGCAGCGGGGTGCGCGTATACCCCACCGCGCCGATCTTCTGGAACCACGCATGGCGGCGGAAGTCGAAACCCCCAGGCTCCGCCGGACCACCGGGGGGCGAGAGATGGGCGGTGACGATGACCACTTCACCAGGACGGGGATCATGAAACCTCTGCTCCCCATGCAGGGCGATGCGCACATGCCGTGGCACCTTGGCGGGATCGAAATCGTCCAGCACCACTCGGTCCAATGTCACCCGCACCGCGCCCGAAGCTGACCGGTCTAGCGCAACCACCCTGCCCTCCACCGGCCCGTAATAGCGGAACGTCACAACCGGCCCGGCCACCAGATGGGCCCTCGCCCCCGCCACGGCCAGTCCTGCGGCCATCAAGCACAACGCCCAGACCAAGGGCGCCACAGACACAGGTAAGCGCAAGGCAACAGCCGCCGAGCCGACCCCCATGATCGCCAAGCCAAACAAAAGCCCAACCGAAGGCTCCACCGGCAGGGCGAAATATTCCCCGATCCCAAGCCCCAAAAACACTGGTACCCAAGGAAACAACCCGCCGCGCTGCGCCAGAAGCGCGGCACCGATGGGTCCGTAAGCCCTGCGCAGGACCGCCGCAAAAGACACCAAGCCTTGCCCCCTAAGCATCACGTGGATAGACAGGCCGCAAACTTACGCCATCTCTGGTTACCGAAAGGTTAAATCGCCCATGTCGACACAAGTCGTGACCCGTTTCGCCCCGTCTCCCACCGGTTTTCTGCACATCGGTGGCGCCCGCACTGCGCTGTTCAACTGGCTCTATGCCCGGGGCCGTGGCGGCAAGTTCTTGCTGCGGATTGAGGACACGGACCGCGAACGCTCGACCCCTGAGGCGACCGCCGCCATCCTGAAAGGCATGGAATGGCTGGGGCTGGATCACGATGGTGAGGTCATCAGCCAGTTCGAACGCGCCGATCGCCACGCCGAGGTCGCCAACCAGCTGCTGTCCGAGGGCAAAGCCTATAAGTGTTTCGCAACACAAGAAGAAATCCAGACCTTCCGCGACGAAGCCCGCGCTGCAGGCAAATCGACCCACTATCGTTCACCCTGGCGTGATGCGGCCGCGGACAGCCATCCCGATGCGCCCTATGTGGTGCGGATCAGGGCACCGCAGGAAGGCAGCACCGTCATCAAGGATGAGGTGCAGGGCGATGTGACCATCCGCAATGATCAGCTGGACGATATGATCCTGCTGCGCTCGGACGGGACGCCGGTTTATATGCTGGCCGTGGTGGTGGACGATCACGACATGGGCGTGACCCATGTGATCCGCGGCGATGACCACCTGAACAATGCCGCCCGTCAGATGATGATCTATGACGCGATGGGCTGGGATGTGCCGGTCTGGGGCCATATCCCGCTGATCCACGGTGGCGACGGCAAGAAGCTCAGCAAACGCCACGGTGCGCTGGGGGTCGAAGAGTATCAGGCGATGGGTTATCCGGCGGCTGGCATGCGCAACTATCTGGCCCGTCTGGGCTGGAGCCACGGCGATGACGAGTTCTTCACCGATGCGCAGGCGCAGGACTGGTTTGGCATGAACGGCATCGGCAAATCGCCGGCCCGTTTCGATTTCAAGAAGCTGGAAAACCTTTGTGGTCAGCACATGGCCGCAACAGAAGATGCTGCAGTGCTGCATGAGCTTGAGGCTTTCCTGGCCGCGACCGGGGCCGACGCGCTGAGTGAGGCGCAGACCGTAGTTCTACGTAAGGCGCTCTACTGCACCAAGTCCGGGGCCAAGACCTTCCCGCAACTCATTGAAAAATCGACCTTTGCCCTGACGTCACGTCCGTTAGAGGTGGAAGAAAAAGCAGCCAAACACCTGACTGATGTATCCCGTGGTATACTGAAGGAATTGACGCCGCATCTGCAAAATGTTAGCTGGTCCCGTGATGAACTGGAGGCCATTGCCAACCAGTTTGCCGAAGCGCAGGGAATGAAGTTCGGAAAACTTGCCGGACCACTTCGCGCCGCTCTTGCCGGGCGGGCTGCAACCCCTAGTGTTTTTGACATGATGCTGGTCCTTGGGCAGGAGGAGACCCTTGCCCGTCTGACCGACGCCGCTGCTTGACGGGAGGGATACGGCCCACCCGTTCAGCCAAGATAACAATCGAAGCCACGCGCGCCTTTCGGGGCGCGCAAGGCCATGTGATGAAGGGAAAACCATGACGGAATCGACCAAAAGCGCAACGCTGACGTTTGACGGGAAAACTCTGGAGCTGCCAATGTTCAGCCCCACCGCTGGCCCCGATGTGATCGACATCCGCAAGCTCTACGCACAGGGCGGCGTGTTCACCTACGATCCGGGCTTCACCTCCACCGCCTCCTGCGACAGCACCATCACCTATATCGATGGCAACAAAGGTGAGCTGCTGCACCGTGGCTACCCGATCGACCAGCTGGCCGGTCAGTCGCATTACCTCGAAGTCTGCTACATGCTGCTGTATGGCGCGCTGCCGACCGCGGCCCAGATCGAGGAGTTCGAGACCACGATCACCCGCCACACCATGATCCACGAGCAGATGCACAACTTCTTCCGTGGATTCCGTCGCGATGCGCACCCGATGGCCATCATGGTCGGTGTTGTGGGCGCAATGGCGGCCTTCTATCACGACAGCACCGACATCAGCGACGAACGTCAGCGCGAAATTGCTTCGCACCGTCTGATCGCCAAGATGCCGACCATTGCCGCGATGGCCTATAAATACTCGATCGGTCAGCCGTTTGTGTATCCGCGCAACGATCTGGATTACGCGGCGAACTTCCTGCACATGTGCTTCTCGGTGCCTGCCGAACAGTACGAAGTGAACCCGATCGTCAGCCGCGCAATGGACCGTATCTTCACGCTCCACGCCGATCACGAACAGAACGCCTCGACCTCGACTGTGCGTCTGGCATCGTCTTCGGGCGCCAACCCCTTTGCCTGTATCGCTGCGGGCATCGCCTGCCTCTGGGGTCCGGCCCACGGTGGCGCCAACCAGGCGTGTCTGGAAATGCTGAAGGAAATCGGCACCGTAGACCGCATCCCGGAATTCATCGAACGCGCCAAAGACAAGAACGATCCGTTCCGTCTGATGGGCTTTGGGCACCGTGTTTACAAAAACACCGACCCGCGTGCGACGGTTCTGAAAGAGTCGGCCGACGAAGTGCTGGAACTGCTGGGTGTCGAAAACAACCCGCTCTTGCAGGTTGCCAAAGAGCTGGAGCGCATTGCGCTGGAAGACCCCTACTTCATTGAGAAGAAGCTGTTCCCGAACGTCGACTTCTATTCGGGCATCATTTTCGAAGCCCTCGGCTTCCCGACCTCGATGTTCACCCCGATCTTTGCCCTGTCGCGCACCGTTGGCTGGGTATCGCAGTGGAAAGAGATGATTGCCGATCCTCAGAACAAAATCGGCCGTCCGCGCCAGCTGTACCTGGGTGAGATCAACCGCGACTACGTGGATGTCGAAGACCGCTAAGGTTTTGATACAGAAACAAGAAAGGCCGTCCCCCGGGGCGGCCTTTTCTATTGTGATAACTAAGGTTGCGACGGCGGAGCTGGGGTGACGTCGCAGGCCAACATGTCTTCGATGACAGACAAGGGCTGGCCCAGATAGCTGGCCAATGCCATCTTTGACTCTAATGTTTCAAACCGCACCCCCTGCCAGCGTGACCACAGCATCCGTTGCATATCCGTCAGACTGCGGCTTAACTTGGTGGGGCAGAAATAGGCGACACGCCAGTCCCGTTGCGGGTCTTTTAGCATGTTGCACAGAGTTTCCATTTGCACGAGCCGCGCGTTCACGTCCAGTTTCGCATCGGTGACACCTGCGCAATCCAACAGGCTGATCAGCCCGGGTCTCACGTGTTCATCCTGACGATAAAGGGGCAGCAGTTGATCCGCGAGACGGATGGTGTGCGTCCCGTCAAAGCGCACATATAAAACGTTCAGAGATTCAAAAACCTTATAACCAACGCCCATCAGAGACCTATTAAATCATTAAGCCAAAATGTCCGTGCAAACCTAACGTAGCGTGTTTGTTGGGAAATTCAATGAAAGCGTTTGCGCCGCCGCCGATCAAGCGTTGTTACCGGGCAGACAGGCTTGTTGGTCTTCCAGCAGAGAAGCGGATATCGCAGCGCAGCAATTTCTCGATCCTGGCCAGAGGTTGTCGTAGAATATCGGCCAACATCACCGGACTGTCCGCCATCTGAAACTGCACACCCTCTCTGCCATGCCAGAGCATCCGCTGCATTTCTGTCAGGCTGTGGCTGAGTTTGGTCGGGCAGTAATACAGCACCTGCCAATCGCGGTCGGGATGTTTCAGACGGGCGCGATACCGGGCCATCTGTTGCCGCCGCGCCTCGACATCCAATTGCGCCTTGGTGATTTTGGAGCAATCCTGCAGGCAGATCAGCCCCGGTGTCACCTCAGGGTCGTCATTGTAGAGCTGGTAGAGCTGTTCCGTCATGCGAGTGTTGTGCACGCCGACATAGCGCACATAGAGCAAACCCATTTCCGAAAACACCCGATAGCCGACACCCAT
Source organism: Thalassobius sp. MITS945101 (assembly GCF_047123305.1). Lineage (GTDB taxonomy): Bacteria > Pseudomonadota > Alphaproteobacteria > Rhodobacterales > Rhodobacteraceae > Thalassobius. Next base: position 3,201,926 of record NZ_CP138918.1, on the reverse strand, counting down.
GAGACACCCAATTGGTCGAAAATTAGTTACAAAAACGAAGAAGCTCCCAGATTAGGTCCGCAGATGCCATTTTGGGAAGCGTTTTATGAACACGTTTTCAGGTTTGGGTAGCATTCCGTAGGGTCATGTGACGGTGTTAATTTGCCGTCGCAATTAAATCGCCGCCGTTTGCTCTACTCTTCGTAGTTCACCAGATCTCGGATCACCTTAACCGGTACGTCCAGTTTGGTTGCTATCGACTCGATCTTGGTGGCCAGCAGGAAGTCCACATCCGGCCGCGCCTCCCACATTTTTTGTTGCATCTCGGTAAGGCCGCGGGACACCTCCGTGGGGCAATAATAGGTGATGCACCAATCCACCGCCGGATCTTTGAACAGGCCATAAAGCGCATCCATCTGCTTGCGCCGCTTAGAGATGTCAAGTTCCGCACTGAGGATCCGCGAAAAATCCAGCACCGACCGCAGCCCTGCGCGCACCATGCGATCACGACGGTAGTCCTTGATCAGTAGATCCGTTTGATTCGTTTGATGATGGCCTTCATACCGCACGTAATGAATGCCGAGATCGGGTAGGATTGTGTAGCTGACAGACATTTTCCCTCCAGACGCAGGTGGGTTTTACGCAGCACCAGTCTGCACTGAAAAAAGACGACAAGTCTTGGAAAAAGTTGACTAATTCGACCCTGCGAGGTCACAGAGTCGCGCCGCTCTTCCAAGGGTTGCGAACGTCATGCCGACTTAACGGGACACACAACGGCAATCCTTCCTTCAATGAGGCGGCTGAACGGGCCACAGCAAAAAGGGCGCCCGAAGACGCCCCTTGGTCAGTCTAGTAACAGCGCCGGCTTAACGGCCTTCGTAATGCGGCGGGCGCTTTTCGAGGAAGGCAACAACCCCTTCCTTGAAGTCACGGCTCTGCCCACAAGCGCCCTGCTTGCGGCCTTCCATTTCCAGCTGCTGTTCCAACGAATTGTCCCAGCTGCCGCGGATGGTGGATTTGATGTGCTCATAGGCCAGCGTTGGCCCTTTCGCCAGATGCAGCGCGCGGGCTTTGGCAGTGGCGGTGAACTCTTCATCTGCAACCGCTTCCCAGATCAGCCCCCAGTCATCTGCCTGACGGGCCGAGATTTTATCAGCAAACAGCGCGGCGCCCATCGCCTTGCCCATGCCCATGTTGCGGGTCATCCAATACGATCCACCGGCGTCCGGGATCAGACCAATGCGCGAGAAGGCCTGCAGGAAATAGGCGCTTTCCTTGGCGATCACCACATCGGCGGCCAGCGCCAGGTTGGCCCCTGCCCCGGCTGCGGCGCCGTTAACAGCGGCAATGGTCGGCACCGGACAATCGTAGATCGCCTTCAGCATCGGGCCGTATTCATCGCGCAGGGTGCGTTCCAGATCGAGGTTGTTGGCATTGGCACGGTCGCTCAGGTCCTGCCCCGAGCAGAACGCTTTACCGGCACCGGTGATGACCAGCACACGGGCCTCACGGCCAGCCTCTTGGGCGGCATGGGTAATCTCGGCGCGCATCTGGGTGTTCAGCGCATTCATCTTGTCCGGACGGTTCAGCGTCAGAATCGCGACCTTGTCCTTCGAGATCTCAAGCTTGATCGTTTCGTATTCCATGGGAACTCCCTTATCCTCGCGCGCAGCATAGGTGACCAAGCAGTCGGTTAAAACCCAGACGCGGCGTTATTCGTCCATAATTTCCTTCAGCCGGGCCTGTTCCTCTTCGCTCAATTCGGCGACCACAGGCTCAGCAGCCTTTTCGCGCCGTCTGAGGAAGCTGAACCCGATGCCCAGACCCAAAACCAGCATGATGGGACCTGCCCACCACAGGATCCAATTGGCCCCTCGGGCGGTCGGGTTCAAGAGGACGTATTCCCCATATCGATCAACAACGTAATCAATCACTTCGCCGTTGCTGTCGCCCTCGACCAGACGTTCCCGCACCAGGAGGCGCAGGTCGCGGGCCAGTTCGGCATTTGAATCGTCGATATTCTCGTTCCGGCAGACCAGACAGCGCAGATCTTTGGAAATCTCCCGCGCCCGTTCTTCCAACGCAGGGTCGACCAAAATCTCATCCGGCTGCACCGCCAGTGCGGGCGCCGACAGGACCAATGACACGGCCAAAGCAAGCGATGACAGCAGCTGTTTCATTCCGCAGGCACCCCTTCCGGTTTGCGTTTGCGCGCCCCTGCCGCAACACGGTAGCGACGGTCGGTCAGGCTCAGGATCCCGCCCAGAGCCATCAGGATCGAGCCGCCCCAGATCCAGTTGGCCAGCGGTTTGTAGTAGCTGCGCACCGCCCAGCCTCCGTTGTCCTGAGCGTCGCCGATCACCACATAGACGTCGCGCAGGAACCCATTGTCGATCCCCGCCTCGGTGGTGGGCATCCGCGCCACCGGATAGGTGCGCTTTTCCGGGTTCACCACGGAAATCACCTGACCCTCTTTGGCAATGGTGACCCAGCCCATAGTCGAGAGATAGTTCGGCCCTTCGACATTTTCCACCCGGTCCAAAGTCAGGGTAAAACCAGCCACTTCAAAGGGTTCGCCGACCTGAACAACCCGGATATCCTCCACTTCCCAGGCCATCAGGCCAGAGACGCCAAGGAACACGATGCCCAGACCCGCGTGGGCCGTTGCCTTGCCCAAATCCGCCCGCGGCAGACGGCGCAGACGCGCCAGCTTGTCCTTGCGACCGGCCCGTTGCCAGAGGTCAACAAGCGCGCCGAAAATCAGCCATGTGCCTAGGAACATGCCAATCGGGCCAAACAGAGAGCGGCCGGATTGCACCGCATAGGCCAGCCCCATGATCGCCACCGACAGCACCAAGGCCGGCACCAGCGGTTTCAAGCTGCGAACCACCTGCGCGCGTTTCCACGACATGATTGACCCCAGCGGCAACAGGATCGCCAGAACCACCATAAAAGGGGTGAAGGCCATGTTGAAAAACGGCGCCCCAACCGAAAGCTTGCGCCCCATGACCAGCTCTGCCACCAGCGGCCAGATTGTGCCGATGAAGACCACAAAACAGCTGACCGCCAGCAAGATGTTGTTCATCACCAGCGCGCTTTCGCGGCTCACCATCGAAAAGATACCCTTGGCCTCCATCGCTGAGGCCCGCGCGGCATAAAGCGTCAGCGCCCCGCCCATGAAGACCGCCAGAATGGCAAGAATAAAGACGCCGCGTTCAGGATCATTGGCAAAAGCATGCACCGAGGTGATGACGCCAGAGCGCACGATAAACGTCCCGATCAGAGAGAAGCCAAAGGCCATGATCGCCAGCAGGATGGTCCAGCTTTTCAGCGCTTCCCGCTTTTCCACAACAATGGCGGAATGCAACAGTGCCGCCGCAATGAGCCAGGGCATGAAAGAGGCGTTCTCAACCGGATCCCAGAACCAGAAGCCGCCCCAGCCCAGTTCGTAATAGGCCCACCACGATCCCAGCGCGATGCCAACGGTCAGGAACATCCAGGCCGCCAAAGTCCAGGGCCGCACCCAACGGCCCCAGGCGGCGTCCACCCGACCTTCGATCAGGGCCGCAACCGCAAAGGAGAAGGTCATCGAAAGCCCCACATAGCCCAGATACAGGAACGGCGGGTGGAAGGCCAAACCGGGATCCTGCAACAGCGGGTTCAGGTCCTGCCCATCCATCGGCGGCATGGCCAGACGGATAAACGGGTTCGAAGTGAACAGGATAAAGGCGAAAAAGGCCACGGCCACGGCCGATTGCACCGCCAACACCCGCGCCCGCAGCGTGGGGGGCAGATTGCCGCCAAACCAACTGGCACAGGCGCCAAACAGCGTCAGGATCAGCACCCACAGCAACATCGAGCCCTCGTGATTGCCCCAGACGCCGGACACTTTGTACAGCATCGGCTTCAGTGAATGGCTGTTCAGCACCACCAGCTGCAATGAGAAATCCGAGGTTACAAAACCATATGTCAGCGCCGCAAAGGCAAAGGCCGTCAGCAGGAACTGCGCGTTGGCGGCAGGCTCCGCAACCGCCATCCAGCCGGGCCAGCGCTTATGCGCCCCGATCAAGGGAATGACGGCCTGCACAATGGCGACCAGAAAGGCAAGGATGAGGGCGAAGTGACCGAGTTCTGTAATCATGCCTGCGTTATACGCTGAGTTGCGCGTTGCGCCAATCGCAATCGACGCACGCCGCGGTTCACATTGTCGCGGGGTTCCGGGGGCTGGAAGCCTGTGTCTGCCAAGCGGTCAGGGCCGGATTTTCCTCTGCCTTTTCAGCGACCTCTGGGGCGAACTGATCAATCTGATCGAGGTGATCCAGCACCACCGGCAGGCGCATCATCACCGCCCCCATTTCCCGCTGAAACGCCTGGCCCTTGGCCTGATGGCGGGCGCCAAAGTAAAAGCTAACGATTACCCCCAGCAACCACCAGAGCTGCTCAGGCACCAGAGTAAGGCCCTGCATCCGTGCGGCAAACCAGATCGGATCCACCATCGCAGCAATTAACAGCCCCAGCGTTCCCAGCGCGAGGCCGGGACGTGGCAACCGGTTCAGCGCGTCCATCAGACGGTCAAATCGGCTGGGCTGCGGATGGGCAAACTCGGCGGCGAACTGATCCAATGCGGCGTGGCGCAGGGCATTGCCCCGCACCGCCGCGCCTTCTGCGTTTTCACGAAACACCTCCAGCGTCTGACGCATCTCACGCGCGCCTGAGCCAAAGAGCATGTCCAGGATCTGCGCAATCACCCCCATGCCGCCACCCTCCGCTGAAACTCGGGATCGGTCAGGTGATAGCGTGTGTCGATGAAGCTTTCGGCCCGTTTGATCCAGCCACCTTTATCCCCCGATCGGGTGCGGGCAAATTTGCGGGCCGCTGGGCGGCGGTCGGCAAGACGGAAATAGTAATTGCGCCGCGCAATGCCATAGGCATCCGCCAGATGGTGCGGCGCAACTTTGGCGGCGGCCTCCGCCGCGGCGGCGGTTCTGGGGCCGATCACCCCGTCGACGCGCAGCTCATGGCCCATCTGCCGCAGCAGCCGTTGCAGGATCTTCACCGCATTGGCGCCTGCGTTCACATACATGTCAAAGACCGAGGCCTGCAGCACCGCCGGCAATTGCCCCAGACCGGGACGCCGGAAGTAATGCTGAAGGAATATCTCGACCGCGCGCGCCTTGGAGACCCGCCGAACGTCCTGCGCATCCACGTCACCGTCGCCGTCCAGATCCAGCCCAAGCCGCCGCAGGGTGCCCACGGTCACCCCATGTTGCGTGGCGCCGCCGGGATCGTCAGGATCATTAACAAATCCACCCTCCCGCATGACGATTTCACGGGCGATCTGACGAATATCGGGCCGCACGTCAGGCTGCTTTTCTCGCCACTTCTCTTTCTGTTTCTCTACACCTGTTTCGGACATGAAAACCCCCAATCTGAGATTGTGCTCAGACTGGGGGCAAATGATTAACAGCGGTGAAAGCCTGCGTACGCTCAGCTTTCGGGTTCGACGTAGACACCCTGCTCTTTCAAGGCGTCCACCACCTCTTTCGGCATGTAGGTTTCGTCATGTTTGGCGAGGATTTCAGAGGCTTCAAAGACACCATTGACGTAGCTGCCAGTGCCGATCATGCCTTGGTTTTCTTCAAACAGATCGGGCAGAATGCCTCTGTAGGTCACCGGCACAATGCCATTGCCATCGGTCACATTAAAGGTGATCGCCTGCCCCTGACCGCGCTTCAGCGAGCCCTCTTCGACCAGCCCGCCAATGCGGAACACTTCGGTTGCGCGCGGTGGCTCCGCCAGCACCTCGGTCGGGGAGCGGAAGAAGTTGATACCGTCGCGCATGGCATAGCCGATCAGCCCAGTTGACAGCGCCAGGGCAACAACGGCCAGCGCAATCACCTGAATACGACGTTTCTTCTTTAGGCCCTTCATTTGGCTGGCTCCTTCGCGCGGCTATGGTCTTGGCCCCAGACATAAGGGATCGGCGCGCCCGCGCAAGAGGCAACGCCTGCGACCGAATAGCCTGAGTATCGCAAAGAAGGGTAGCGGCAGCCTTGACCTTGGTCAAAGCGATCCGCCCAGCCCTAAACGCCCTTAGGCCTGTTCGAATTTGATTTCGCGCCGCAGGAACTGGGTTGCGCGGGTCGACACCTTTGCGGGATTGCCGGTGGTGAGGAATTTCGACTGTTCCCCCGCGCCCACCATCTTGGGATGGCGGTCCAGATAGTCAGCAAGGCTTTCGGCCACCAGATTGGCCTGCGAATAGACCTGCACATCCGCGCCAAGCGCATCCTGAAAACTGTCATGCATCAGCGGGTAATGGGTGCAGCCCAGAATGGCCGCCTGCGGCTCTGGCATTTTCCGGGTCAACGCGTCCACATGGCTGCGCACCAGGGCGTCCGCCAGGATCATATCACCGTCTTCAATGGCATCAACCACACCGCCACAGGCCTGGGCCTCAACATCCACGCCGATGGCGCGGAAGGCCAGTTCACGCTGGAAGGCACGACTGGCAACGGTGGCAGGGGTGGCGAACAGCGCCACATGTTTGACCTCCACCTCACGCGGCGGCGAGTTGTCGCCCCATTTTCGTTCGGTCAGGGCCTCGATCAATGGCACAAAAACACCCAGCACACGTTTGTCTTCGGGGATCCAGCCCTCCTGCATCCGGCGCAGAGCGGCAGCAGACGCGGTGTTGCAGGCAAGGATCACCAGATCGCAGCCTTCGGCCCACATCCGCTCCACCGCGGCGGTGGTCAGGTTGTAGACATCATCAGCGTCCCGCACACCGTAAGGGGCATGGGAATTGTCACCGAAATAAACAAAGGGAACCTCCGGAAGACGCTTGGTCACGGCGTCCAATACGGTCAGCCCCCCAAGTCCGGAATCAAAAATGCCGACTGCCATCTCTTGCCTGCCTCTCACATGCGGGGCTTATTTCTGCCCCTTCATTAGACCAATCGTTAGCGATGTTGTCGAGTTTCCTTAAACGCCTTCTGACGGGCCAGAAACTCGGCCTTATGTTTGTCCTCGAACTCGAACCCGTATTCGCGGGTTTCGATCGGGGTTGGGGACAGATCGTAGGTCGATTTCCGCAGGAAATCCATCAGCTCTTTGCTGTCGGTGGCCCGTGCGCGGATTTCTTCCGGCTGGATCGGATCGCCAATCACCACCTGCACCTTGGTGTCCACGCGTTTGGCAAATTCCTTGATCAACAGGCCCATCCGCAGCGTGTAGTGCATGTGGCTGGCCACCTGGAACAGCCGCGAAGTGTTGCCCTGGAAGAAGACCGGCACAACAGTGGCGCCGGACTTGGCAATCATGCGGGCGGTGAAATTGCGCCAATGCGGGTCCATCGGATAGGAAAACGGCCGCGCCGAGGTGCTGACGGTGCCGCCCGGGAAGATGCCCACCGCACCGCCGTCCTTCAGATACTTCTCGGCCTCTTTGCGGGTCTGCAGGTTCAGCTTCACCGCCTCGCGATCCTCATCGAACGAGATCGGCAGAACCACCTTGTTCAGGTCTTCGGATTTGCGGAACACGCGGTGTGCCAGAATACGGAAATCCCGATTGCGTCGCTCTGACAGCATATGGCCCATCATCAGACCGTCCAGAATGCCGTAGGGGTGGTTGGCGATCAGGATCAGCGGGCCATCGGCGGGGATATTGTCAAGCGAGCCTTTGGTTACGTCCAACGACAGGCCATAGCGTTCCACCATCACCTGCCAGAAATCGGCGCCATTTTCGACGTCGCGCTCATAGCCCGAAGCCCGTTTGATCATACGAATACGACCGGTCACGTTTTCCAGGGTTCGGATGATCGCGCGGCCACCTTTGGTGCGCCCAGCATAGGAATAGCTGATGTCGCGCGCGATATGACGTTTGGAGGGCATGGAGGAGCCGCCTTGATAAACTTCGAACTTGGAGACGGGCTTTAGCAGCCTCTGGCCCCTGATTTCAATAGATAGCCCGTGTTTTCGCACAGGCAAAAGAGCAAGCAAAAGAATAGCGGCGGCACTGTTAGCGCCACCGCTTGTGTTTAGATCAAGGGTTCAACGGAGGATGCGATCACTCCGCCGCTTTGCTGAACCCCGAACCGCCGTCCTTGAGTGCGGCCAGCAGCGCCTCGCGCTCTTTGGCGGCTTTGACCTCATTGGCCTGTTTCACCGGACCAAAGCCCCGGATCTTCAGCGGCAGTTCGGCCAAGGCAACAGCGGCATCGCGCACCTCAGGGGTGATCTTGCCCACCAGCGCGGTCATGTCGGCCTCATATTGAGCAATCAAAGCACGTTCCATCTTGCGTTCTTCAGACCGACCAAAATAGTCCAGCTTGGTGCCGCGCAGGCCTTTCATTTTGGCCAGCAGCTTGAACCAGCGCACCATGCCGGGACCGAAGGCTTTTTTGGCAGGGCGACCGCCAGGGCCATCGTCACCGGTCAGACTGGGCGGGGCCAGATGGTAGGTCAGGCTGAAGTCCCCTTCAAAGGCATCAGAGGCCTTGGCACGGGTCTGCAACAGCAGGCGCGCCACCTCGTATTCGTCCTTATAGGCCAACAGCTTGTGATAACCTTTTGCCACCGCTTCCTGCATTGCGGGGTCGTCGAACTTGGCGACCAGTGCGCGGTATTTCTGCGCCAGAGCCTTGCCCTGATAATCAACCAGATGATCCGCGCGGAAGGTGATCTTTTCGTCCAGCGATTTTGGCAGATCCACCACGGTGGCAGGGGCCAGCAGCGCCTCAGCCTCCGCCGGATGCAGCGCCGCCCAACGGCCGATTTCAAAGGCGCGCAGGTTCTTTTCAACCGCCGCGCCGTTCAGGGTCACCGCTTGGGCAATGGCCTCGTGGCTGAGCGGGATCAACCCATGTTGCCAGGCCGCGCCCAGGATCATCATGTTGGAGAAAATCGAGTCCCCCATCGTCAGACGCGCCAGTTCGGTCGCATCAAACAGCTGCACCTTGTCCTGTAGCCGCGCCTGTAGCTGCAGCTCCAACCGGTCACCGGGGATCTTGAACTCGGTGTCGCGGGTGAAATCGCCAGTGACGATATCGTGGTTGTTGACCACCGCGCCGGTTCGGCCTGTGCGGGTCAGACCCAGGGTTTTCGCCCCGGCCGAGACCACCAGATCGCCCCCGATAAGCGCATCACATTCGCCGGTTGCCACACGCACCGCCGAGATGTCATCAGGCTGTTCGGCAATCCGGCAATGGATGTGCACCGCGCCGCCCTTCTGGGCGAGGCCGGCCATCTCCATCATACCGGCACCTTTGCCGTCGATCTGTGCCGCCTGCGCCATCACGGCACCGATGGTCACAACGCCGGTGCCGCCGACGCCGGTGATCACTACGTTATAGGTGCCGTTGATTTCGGGCAGCTGCGGCAGCGGCATCTCTGGCAGATCCAAAGCCGCCGTTTCCGGCTTCTTCACCTTGGCACCCTCAACGGTCACAAAGCTGGGGCAGAACCCGTTCACACAAGAGAAGTCCTTGTTGCAGCTGGACTGATCGATCGCCCGTTTGCGGCCCAGTTCGGTTTCCACCGGCACAATCGACACACAATTGGACTGCACACCGCAGTCCCCGCAGCCTTCGCAGATATCGGTGTTGATAAAGACCCGCTTGTCCGGATCCGGGAACTGGCCCCGTTTGCGACGACGGCGCTTTTCGGCCGCGCAGGTCTGAATGTAAACAATGGCCGACACGCCTTTGATTTGGCGGAAGGTTTTCTGAACTTCCTCCATTGCAGCGCGCTCATAGGTCTGCACCGACGACGGGAAGGCCGAGAGGTTCACCGCCTCTTTCTCATCGTAGACCACCGCCACATTGGCAACGCCCATCGCCTTCAACTCATCCACGATCCGGTAAGCAGTCAGCCCGCCTTCGTTCGGCTGACCACCGGTCATGGCCACCGCATCATTGTAGAGGATCTTGTAGGTGATATTGGCGTCCGAGGCCAAAGCCGCCCGGATCGCCAGCACGCCGGAGTGGTTGTAGGTGCCATCGCCAAGGTTCTGGAACACGTGATCGGTGTTGGAGAACGGCGCCTCGCCGATCCAGTTCGCCCCTTCAGCCCCCATATGGGTGAAACCGCTGGTTTCGCGGTCCATCCACTGCACCATGTAGTGACAGCCAATCCCCGCATAAGCACGGCTGCCGTCAGGCACTTTTGTGGATGAGTTGTGCGGGCAGCCTGAACAGAAATACGGTAGACGGCTGGCCAGTTCTTCGGCGTTGTCGTTGCGGCGCACCTCGGCCAATGCGCCCATGCCCGCCTTGACACCTTCGGTGCCGCGACCCTCTTCGATCAGGATCTCGCCCAGCTTCTCGGCAATCCAGATCGGATCCAGCGCACCGCGGGTCGGGAACAGCTCTTCGCGGCCCATCAGGCCCGCGCCGCCCTTGTACCAGCCATAGACCCGGCGGCCGCGGCGGTCATCAAAGATCGCCTCTTTGACCTGCACCTCGATCAGCTTGCGCTTCTCTTCGACAATCACAATCAAATCAAGGCCTTCGGCCCATTCGTTAAAGCCGGTCATATCCAGCGGGAAGGTCTGACCGACCTTATAGGTGGTGATCCCCAGACGTTCGGCTTCCTCGGCGTCGATGTTCAAAAGCGCCAGCGCATGTTCCAGATCCAGCCAGTTCTTGCCCGCCGCAACAAAACCGATCTTGGCGCCGGGTTTGCCCCATTTGCGCTGATCCATCTTGTTGGCATGGCTGAAGGCTTCGGCGGCGAAACGTTTGTAATCGATCATCCGCGCCTCTTGCGAGGTGGGATCGTCGCCCAGACGGATGTTGAGCCCGCCTGCGGGCATTTCAAAATCGGGCAACACCAGCTGCATCCGGTCTGGGCGGCCATCAACAACGGCGGTGGCTTCCACCGTATCCTTCATGGTCTTCAGACCCACCCAAAGGCCAGAGAAACGCGACAGCGCGTAGCCATAGACGCCATAGTCCAGAATCTCCTGCACACCCGCTGGGCTGACCACAGGCATATAGGCATCCACCATCGCCCATTCCGACTGGTGCAACACGGTGGAGCTTTCGCCGGTATGGTCGTCCCCCATCGCCATCAGGACACCGCCGTGTTTCGCGCTGCCCGCCATATTGGCATGGCGCATCACATCGCCCGAACGGTCAACACCCGGCCCCTTGCCGTACCACAGGCCGAAGACACCGTCATATTTGCCTTCCCACCGCAATTCCGCCTGCTGCGCGCCCCAGAGCGCGGTGGCGGCGAGGTCTTCGTTCAGACCTTCGTGAAAGGTGACGTTAGAGGCGCTCAGCTGCTTGGCTGCGCGGGTCATCTGCAGATCAACAGCCCCCAGCGGAGACCCACGGTAGCCGGTAACATACCCCGCCGTATTGAGACCCGCAGCAGCATCCCGTGCCTGCTGGATCAACATCAGGCGGACCAGCGCCTGTGTGCCGTTCAAAAGGACCGGAGACTTCTCCAGATCGAAGCGATCATTCAAGGAAACCTTGTGGCTGGTCATGTTGTGCCTCCCAACACTGCATGCTTGCTCAGATATAGCGTAATATTAGGTCATAGTTTTTGACCTACCAAGAGAAAACTTAGTCTTTTCTTTACGAAACCGTAGATAAACGGGTTAATATTGCGAAGGTTTCGTGTAACAGGGCGCTTCAAATCGGGAAGTTATCGAGATGGACTGGGATAAACTAAGAATATTTCACGCGGTTGCTGACGCTGGCAGCCTCACCCATGCCGGAGATGTGCTGCATCTGTCGCAATCCGCCGTGTCACGGCAGGTCCGCGCCCTGGAGGAGAGCCTCGATGCCACCCTGTTTCACCGCCATGCCCGGGGGTTGATTCTCACCGAACAGGGCGAGCTGCTGTTTGACGCCACCCGTGCGATGGCCAAACGTCTGGACGCCGCCGCAGCGCGGATCCGTGACAGTGAAGAAGAGGTCTTTGGCCAGCTACGCGTCACCACGACCATCGGCCTTGGCACCTTGTGGCTGGCGCCGCGCCTGCCGAAGCTTTATGAACAGTTCCCTGATCTCAACATCGAGTTGATGCTGGAAGAGCGGGTGCTGGATCTGCCCATGCGCGAAGCAGACGTCGCCATTCGTATGAAAGAGCCCAGCCAGGCCGATCTGATCCGTAAGAAACTGATGACAGTGCGGATGCAGCTGTTTGCCTCCAAGGAATATCTGGAACGCCACGGCGCGCCGGAAGCCATTGAGGACATCGGCAAACACCGTCTGGTCTGTCAGAACACCAATGCGCCGCAGGTCGGTGCCAGCTCGAACCTTGTGGGCCATCTGATGACCTATGATGTGAAATCGACACTGATGGTGAACAACTACTACGGTGTGTTGCAGGCGGTCGCGAACCATCTCGGAATTGGTGTGTTGCCAAACTATCTGAGCCAGGATTTCCCGAATCTTGTGCGGGTCCTGCCGGACGTTCAATCGGTCGAAGTGCCGGTATACTTGGCTTATCCAGAGGAATTGCGGCATTCCAAACGTATAGCTGCCTTCCGTGACTTTGTGCAGGAAGAGATCATCGCCTACCGCAAACGGATGAAAGATCAGGCACTTACCTAATCCCTACGGGAGCTATGCAGTAAGTGCATATCAGCCATGATGCATATGCGGCATTATGGTGCTTGATCGATTCATTATTGATGCCTATTTCAGCACTCGACGGTGACGACGATGAAACTCTCGTCACTTTCATACCTCCCTGTTGGACTTCGGCCGAGCTTTATGCTCGGCCTTTTTTTTGGCGGCGGTTCAGCCAGAAAACACAGGTCAAGCAGGTTGCAGATGCTGCGTTCCCCGACGCCTCCGGCGGGAGTATTTGGCGATCATTGAAATGGGCGGCTGCCTGCTGAGATGGCGAAAACTGTGCATCTGCGGCAAAGAAGCGTCGTTTCTGACCTATTGCCCCCTTCCCCAAATGACAGGCTTGCCTTAAAGAGGCGCGCAAATAGCGCCCTCTGGAGAGTGACCGGATATGCAAGACCCGAGCCTGACCCCCGAACTGATCGAAGCGCATGGGCTGAGCCCCGATGAATACGAGCGCATCCTCGAGATCATCGGACGGGAGCCAACTTTCACCGAGCAGGGCATTTTTTCTGCGATGTGGAACGAACATTGTTCCTATAAGTCGTCGAAGAAATGGCTGCGTACCCTGCCGACGGAAGGTCCGCAGGTGATCTGTGGCCCGGGCGAAAACGCCGGTGTTGTGGATATTGGCGACGGTCAGGCCGTCATCTTCAAGATGGAAAGCCACAACCACCCCTCTTACATTGAACCCTACCAAGGTGCCGCCACCGGTGTTGGCGGCATTTTGCGTGATGTCTTCACCATGGGGGCACGTCCCATTGCGGCGATGAACTCGCTGTCGTTTGGTGAAACCAGCCACCCCAAAACCCGCCAGCTGGTGCATGGGGTTGTTGAGGGTGTTGGCGGTTACGCCAATTGTTTCGGCGTCCCCACAGTGGGCGGCGAGGTACGGTTCCACCCGGCCTATAACGGCAACTGTCTGGTCAACGCCTTTGCGGCAGGTCTGGCAGATGCGGACAAGATTTTCTACTCGGCAGCGTCGGGTGTCGGCATGCCGGTGGTTTACCTTGGCGCCAAGACCGGCCGTGACGGTGTTGGCGGGGCCACTATGGCCTCGGCCGAGTTTGACGACACCATTGAAGAAAAGCGTCCCACCGTGCAGGTCGGCGACCCCTTCACCGAAAAGCGCCTGATGGAGGCCACGCTAGAGCTGATGCAGACCGGCGCGGTGATCTCGATCCAGGATATGGGCGCGGCGGGTCTGACCTGCTCGGCTGTGGAAATGGGTGACAAGGGGGAGCTGGGCGTCAAGCTGAACCTCGAAGACGTGCCGCAGCGTGAAGAGAACATGACGGCCTATGAGATGATGCTGTCGGAATCTCAGGAACGGATGCTGATGGTTCTGAAGCCAGAGCTGGAAGCCGAAGCGCGTGCCGTGTTTGAAAAATGGGATCTGGATTTTGCCATTGTGGGCGAAACCATTGCCGAGGACCGCTTCCTCATCCTGCACAATGGCGAAGTGAAAGCCGACCTGCCGCTGTCGCCGCTGTCGGGCCGCGCGCCGGAATATGACCGTCCTTGGGTGGAAACCGAAGTGGACGCGGATCTGGGGGACGTGCCTGCGGTCGATCCGATCGACGGGCTGAAGGCGCTGATCGGATCGCCGAACTACGGTGCCAAACAGTGGGTTTATCAGCAATATGACTCGCAGGTGATGGCAGATACCGTTCAGGCCCCGGGTCTGGGCGCCGGCATCGTGCGGGTGCATGGCACCGAAAAATCGCTGGCCTTCACCTCGGATGTGACGCCGCGCTACGTGCGGGCCAACCCGGTTGAAGGCGGCAAACAGGCGGTGGCGGAAACCTACCGCAACCTGACCGCCGTGGGCGCAACCCCGCTGGCCACCACCGACAACCTGAACTTCGGCAACCCCGAAAAGCCCGAGATCATGGGCCAGTTTGTCGGCGCGATCAAAGGCATCGGTGAAGCGGTTGCAGCGCTGGATGTGCCGATCGTTTCGGGCAACGTCTCGCTTTACAATGAAACCGACGGTCAGGCGATTCTGCCGACCCCAACCATCTGCGCCGTGGGTCTGATTGAGACGCCGGAACAGGCGATCATCGGCACCGCACGTGACGGCCATGTGGCCCTGCTGGTGGGCGAAACCGCCGGTCACCTGGGTCAGTCGGCCCTGCTGGCGGAGGTGTTCAACCGTGAAGACGGCGATGCCCCGCATGTGGATCTGGAGGCAGAGAAGCGCAATGGCGACTTCATCCGCGCCAATGCTGCGAACATCAAGGCCTGTAGCGATCTGGCCGATGGTGGTCTGGCGCTGGCCGCCTTTGAAATGGCCGAGGCCGGTGGCGTGGGCGTTCAGATTGATGAGGCCGATCAGGCACAGCTGTTTGGCGAAGATCAGGGCCGCTACCTGATTGCCTGCAACTTCGATCAGGCCGAATGGCTGATGGGCGAAGCGGGCAAAGCCGGTGTGGCGATCCAGACCGTGGGCAAGTTCGGCGGCGACAGCGTCAAGCTGGGCGGTTCCGAGGCGCCTCTGGCGGAGCTGGCCGAACAGTTCCGCAGCAGCTTTGAAGCGGCGGTTGGCTGATCCCATGGCGCAAAGGCACCTCAATCTGCCGGTGCTCAAAGAAGATTGTGAAAGCTGCGCAGCGCTCTGCTGCGTGGCTTATCCTTTTGATGCGGATGAGGATTTCGGCCTCCTCAAGGCGGCCGACACCCCCTGCCCCAATCTGGGCAGCGATTTCCGCTGCACCATCCACAAAGATCTGAAGGTCAAAGGGTTTGGCGGCTGTATTGCCTATTCCTGCGCCGGGGCCGGTCAGCGCATCACGCAGGACCTGTTTCCCGATGAAACTTGGCGCGATGATCCAGACCTGATCTACCACATGGCCTATGCGCTGCGGGTGATCCGCCCCATCCATGAGGCGCTTTTGCTGCTGCAAGAGGCCGCCAAACTGCCGGTGCCTGCCGAAGCGCTGGCCGAAGGTCGCGCCCTGATGGCGGCGATGTGCCCGACCGAGGATCGCTCGGTCTATGATTTTGAGGAGCCGGAGGTGCAGGACGCCTTGGCCGAGGTGCCCCACTACCTGCAATCGCTGGCGGTCTATTTGTAGGACACCTCTGAGGATCAAAAAAGATCCATTGTTGAGGTCTCTTTTCCAAAGATATCAGCGGGCGAATGCTTGCACCTCCCCCGCCTGCGCCCTAGATTTTAGCTTAAGACAAAGTAACCGGAGGGCCCGATGGCCGTATATGCACAGGAACTGGAAGATATGCTGCGTGAGGCGTTCCCGAACGCCACTCAGATCGCGGTAGAAGGCACCGATGGCAAACATATGTCCGCGATGATCGTGGATGAGAGCTTTCGCGGCAAAAACCGTGTGCAGCAGCAGCGTTCGGTCTACGCCGCGCTGAAAGGCAAGATGGATGGCCCCAACGGCGAGCTGCACGCGCTGGCCCTGACCACCAAAGCACCGGAGTAATCCCTTGGCAGAGTGGTTCCTCCCTTTCCTGATTATTGCGGTTGCGCTGCTGGTGGCCATCACGGCCTGGGCCGGCCGCAATCGGTCCGCGATTGAGGAAGAGGAATCCGATGACCGCCACCACGTCCTGCGCTCGGACTATCAGTCCGGCATGGGCGGCGGGGCGGTGACCACTTGGAAAGTGCCGAAGGACCCGGACTCCTACGCCAAATTCTTTGTGCCGAAACGAGCCGAGGACAAAGACGCCGGTGAGGAACGGTGATCTGACCCTCACGCCCGTGGCAATTGGCCTCTTGGCTGGGCTGGTCTATCTGCAACTGCGCCCCTATATTCAGGCAAACGCGAAACGGCTGCAACGCCGAGAGGAAACACAAGATGACTGACGCAAAGACCGCAATCGACGAAACCGTCAAAGCAAACACCGTTGTGCTTTTCATGAAAGGCACCAAGGATATGCCGCAGTGTGGCTTCTCCAGCCGGGTGGCAGGTGTGCTGAACTACATGGGTGTGGACTACGCCGATGTGAACGTGCTGGCCGACGATGAAATCCGTCAGGGCATCAAGGATTACTCGGACTGGCCAACCATTCCGCAGCTTTACGTGAAGGGTGAGTTCATCGGCGGCTGCGACATCGTCACTGAAATGACGCTCTCCGGTGAGCTGGACACGCTGTTTGACAGCAACGAGGTGGTCTATTCGAAAGAGGCTGCGGATAAAATCCGCGAAGCCAACGGCTAAGCGGTCGGAGCGATGCGCAATCTCCTTGCCACGCTCCGCCTGCTCTGGGCGCATCACAAGCCCACGATGATCCTGATGGCCGCAGCCTGTGCTGCGGTCCTCTTTTTTGCGGTGCAGTTCGCGTTTGACCACCGCCATTGGCGTGACCGGCCACCGGAACGGCCCGAGGTTGAGGCCTGGATGACCATCCGCTTTGTCGCCCGTGCCTATGACCATCCTCCCGAAGAGATCCGCGCGGCGATTGCCTATTCTGACCCGGAACGACGGTTGAGCTTTCAGGATATCGCCAGCAGACAGGGCCGTGACGTTTCGGAATTAATGAGTGATCTCAATATCTTCCTCGACGCGGAAGAAGCAGAGCGTAAAGCGCGTCACGACAAGAAACACCGCAAAGACGATAAAGACGACAAAGACACAGAAGGCTCCGACAGATGACGGACAGCCTACTGGCCCTTCTGCCAAGTTACGGCGGCTATCTGCTGGCGCTGGTGACGCTTTTGGCCTGTATGGCCGTGCCGATCCCGGCCTCGGTTCTGATGGTGGCGGCAGGCGGATTTGCCATGACCGGCGACCTGCTGTTGTGGCAGGCGCTTCTGGGGGCCTTTGTTGGCGCCGTCTTGGGCGATCAGGTTGGGTTTCAGATCGGGCGTCTCGGCACCGGCCACGTGGAACGGCTGGAGGCCAAGGGCGGCAAACAGGCCTTTGCCCTGCAAAAGGCCACCGCTTTCACCCGTCGGCGCGGGGTTCTGGCGGTGTTTTTCAGCCGTTGGCTGGTTTCCCCGCTTGGGCCGTATGTGAACCTGACCGCTGGCGCGGCGCGGATGAACTGGGCCGGTTTTACCCTTGGCAGCCTGGTGGGCGAAGCCGTCTGGGTCTCGATCTATATCGGGATGGGTGCAGGGGCTGCGGATCAGATCAGCTATCTCTGGCCGATGGTTCGCGACGGTCTGGGCCTCAGCGCGGCAGTGGCGGCAGCGGTCCTGCTAGGGCTGCGTCTGTGGCACCTGAGCCGCGCCCATCAACGGGTGGCGCAAGAGCGGGCGGAAACCCAGACGCAAGAGGCCAGCTGACGGCCAACATCCAAAACAAAAAGGCGCCGCAACGGGCGCCTTTTCACAATCTGATCAGCGACTTACGCCTCTGCCTTCACCTTGTCTTCGACATCGCTTGCCAGCGCTTCGGCGCGGGCGGCCAGTTCGGCGAGTGTGTCATTGACGATCTGCGGGATCACCGGCACTTCGATACGTTCAGGTTCTGGCGCGGGAGCGGATTTCAGCGCTTCAATCTCGGCTTCCTTTTCAGCCAGTTTGGCCTCCAGCTCTGCCACCTTGTCTGCCGCACCGGCGGTTTTATCTGCCAGCATCAAACCCGCCATCAACAGCATCCGCGCCTCGGGTAGGCGGCCAATGGCTTTGGACAGCACGGCAGCTTCTTCGTCCAGCATCTTGGCGGCGGATTGCAGGTAATGTTCTTCACCTTCCTGACAGGAGACTTCAAAGGCGCGGCCACCGATATGGATTTCGACCTCAGGCATTACACGCCCTCCTTCTCTTCAGTCACTTCCGCACGCGCAATCAACGGCTCCATCGCGGCAAGGATCGCGCCGCCCTCTGCGGCCTCAACCTGACGCTCTGCCTTCAGCGCATCCAGCTCAACCGCCAGCGCCGTGTTGATCGCCTCAACATCTGCAACGCCAGCGGCATTGGCCTGGCGCAGCGCCTCATTGCTGCTGCGCAGCTGGGCCGAAGTTTTCTTCAGCGCCTGCATGGCCGCGTCCATTTCCGCCAATGCGGATTTCAGATCCGACATCGCCAGCTCAGCCTCGGCATCTTTGCCATCCAGCTTGGCGCGCAGGGATTTCACCCGTTCTTCCAGCTGGGCACTGACCACCCGTTCATCCTCCAGCTGCTGCTGCAGGGCGGCGCTATCGCCCCCCTCGCCTGCTGTCTCTGCAACGTTGTCGGGACCATCCTCAGCCGCCTCAGCCGCTGCCACGGGCCGCGCCGCCAAAACATCCACGTCCCGGGCAATCCGGTCCAACGCGGAGGTGATACGGCGTTCCAATTCGCTGATTTCACTCATGCGCCTTTTGCCTCTTCTTATTCATACGGCGCTCGTTTTATCCGCTCGACGAATCAAAATGGCGCCAGTTCCTCTTCAGGATACCGAATAGAGGGGAAAAATGCGCCCCCCAAGCGGTTTTTGGCCGATTCCCATGCTTGATATTCACTCAAGGGCTGGTATGAGCAGCGCTAACGAAGCCTCGATCAAAGGAAGCCCATCGTGGATATCTCTGCTCTGCGTTCTGCCAACCCTGACCACTGGAACAAGGCCGCGGCCATCCGCACCCTGACCCTGGATGCGATCCGTGCCGCAAACTCCGGCCACTCCGGTATGCCGATGGGCATGGCCGATGTGGCCACCGTGCTGTTTGAAAAGCACCTGAAGTTTGACGCCGCCGCGCCGAACTGGCCGGACCGCGACCGTTTCATCCTGTCGGCAGGCCACGGCTCGATGCTGCTGTATTCGCTGCTGCATCTGACCGGCTACAAGGACATGACGCTGGAAGAGATCAAAAACTTCCGCCAGTGGGGCGCCAAGACCGCAGGCCACCCGGAATACGGTCACGCCGAAGGCATTGAGACCACCACCGGCCCGCTGGGTCAGGGCATCGCCAATGCTGTTGGTTTCGCCATGGCCGAAGAAATCCTGCGCGGCCAGTACGGCAAGAAGATCGTTGATCACCACACCTATGTGATTGCCGGCGACGGCTGCCTGATGGAAGGCATCAGCCAGGAAGCCCTGGGTCTGGCCGGCCGTCATGAGCTGAGCAAGCTGATCGTCTTCTGGGACAACAACAACATCACCATCGACGGCACCGTGGACCTGTCCTGCCGCATCGATCAGGTGCAGCGTTTCAAGTCGGCAAACTGGCATGTTCAGGAAATCGACGGCCACGATCCCGCCGCCATCGACGCCGCCATTGTGGCCGCAAAGAAGGCTGGCAAACCTTCGATGATCGCCTGCAAAACCCACATCGCGCTGGGCTCCGCCGCACAGGACACCTCCAAGGGTCACGGCGCGCTGACCGATGACACGGTGATTGCCAACACCAAAGAGGCCTACGGCTGGACCGCAGCGCCCTTTGACATTCCTGCCGATATCAAATCGGCCTGGGAAGCGATTGGTGCGCGTGGTGCTGCCGACCGTGCCGAATGGGAAGCCCGTCTGGCCTCGATCTCGGAGCGCAAACAGGCCGAGTTCAAACGTATCTTTGATCTGGACGCCCCCAAACGTCTGGCCCCGACCATCCGCGCCCTGAAAAAGCAGATGAGCGAAGAGCAGCCCAAACTGGCCACCCGCGCCTCGTCGGAAAAAGTGCTGGAAGTTGTGAACCCGATCATGTCGGAAACCGTGGGCGGCTCTGCTGACCTTACCGGTTCGAACAACACCAAAACCGGCGATATGGGCGTCTTTGACACCGACAACCGCAAGGGCCGTTACGTCTACTGGGGTATCCGGGAACACGGCATGGCGGCGGCGATGAACGGCATGGCGCTGCACGGTGGCCTCCGCCCCTACGGCGGCACTTTCATGGCCTTCACCGACTATGCACGTCCCGCGATGCGTCTGGCGGCACTGATGCAGATCCCCTCGGTCTTTGTCATGACCCATGACTCGATCGGTCTGGGCGAAGATGGCCCGACCCACCAGCCGGTGGAACATGTCGCCATTTCGCGCGCAACGCCCAACACCTATGTCTTCCGTCCTGCCGACACCGTTGAGATGGCGGAAAGCTGGGAGATTGCGCTGACCGCGAAGAAGACCCCATCGGTTCTGTCGCTGACCCGTCAGGGCGTGCCGACCGTGCGGACCAAACACACCACCAAAAACCTGTCTGCGCAGGGTGGTTACGTGCTGGCCGACAGCGAAGGCAAACGCCAGGCCATCCTGATCGCCACCGGCTCCGAGGTCTCCATCGCGATGGCGGCCCGTGACCTGTTGCAGGCCGAAGGCATTGGCACCCGGGTGGTCTCCATGCCCTGTATGGAGCTGTTTGACGCCCAGGACGAAGCCTACCGCAAACGTGTTCTGCCCGCCGGCCCCGTGCGTGTTGGCATTGAGGCTGGCGTACGTGACGGCGGCTGGCACAAATACCTCTTGGGCAACCGTGGCCGTGAACAGAAACAGGCCTTTGTCGGCATGGAAGGCTTCGGTGCATCGGCTCCGGCCAATGTTCTTTACGAAAAGTTCGGCATCACCGCCGAAGCCGTGGCCGAAAAGGTCAAGGCGCTGCTGGGCTAAGCCCCAGCATCACCAGAAACAGAAAAGGCCACGCAACCGCGTGGCCTTTTTCTTTGGCATATTGGTTGGGACATCAATGTTGACAGGAAGCGCCCTTCCCCTCAGATCTGTGTTAAAATCTGAAAGGTGCTGAGATGGCATCTCCGAACCTCCTGATCGACGGCTTACCAGCCGAGACCCGCGTCAGCCTGCCGGAACTAGAGGACCTCGTTGTTGTCGATCGTCCAATTGTGTTTTCAATTGGAAAGGCCTAGCTGCTGGCACAATTTTCGCGCAAAGATCACGTGTTGTTGGTTGAGATTGCCGTGGTTGAACGGGGCGGCGAAGGGGTTCTGTTTACTTTGATTGAAACGATTGAGGCCGCTGCCAAAGTGCGACATTACAACGCTATTGAATGGACCGTATTGGCGCGAAACTGTCAGGTGCCAAACCCAAAGCTGATGCGCGTGCTGGAAACACTTGGCTTCGAAGTTCGCCAAACGGACACTGGCTCAGAATTCTACTGGCACCGCAAATCAATCAACGACTCGCTGCTTAGACGCGGGAGCTAAGGGGCGCTGCCCCCTTGGCCTCATGGCCAATTCCCCCGGAGTAGTTATGGCAAGATGAAAATGCCTTTCAATGATCCACAAATACTCAAATCTATGCTTCCGGCGAAGGACGCTCAGCGCCATTTCTATCGTTATTCTCGGGAAAAACTTAATTGCCAGGCTCAACTTCGCGTTAATCGGTCCGTTGCTAAGATCGTGGAAGATGCAATCTGAGGTGTGTTATGGGTGTTGCGCGGAATGTAGGAACAATCTCCAGCCTGCTGGTTCTTCTGGGCGCAGGTCCAGCTGCGGCCAGTGTGTCGACGGATTGCAATGTCCTGTCGCAGGGCCACACTTTTGACCAAACAGACGCGGTGCTGCGAGCGGGGGATGTGCTATATGCGCCGACCACCGTTTCGGCGGTAGGGGCGACACAGGCGCCGCCGTTTTGGGGCATTCGCAATCTCGACACGGGCGTTCTTGTAGCACCGCCCCTGTCGCAACGGCATTATACCATCCCCAGCGATGGCACCTATCAGGTCTTCGCCTTCAACGGGTTTGATGCAGCGCCAATCCTCTGCACCCCGGCGCAGGTTCAGATCGGCCACAGCCTGATGCAGAGCCAGCGGGCCCTCCATGCCAACAGTCTGGGGTCGGCGCTGGCCGGCGCAGCCGCCCTGCGCGGTGGCGCGCCAGCTGGAAGCGGGGTAGTCAGCCAGAACGGACTGTTCTGGTCCCCGCCTGAGGCGGGGCAAGGCCCCACAAACCTGTGGCTGCAATTGTCCACCACCCAGATCAATGGCCCAGAGGACGGCACGGCGCTGAACCTGCATCTGGGCGCAGACCATGCCGTTGGCGGCGGCTACCTGGGTCTGGCGCTCAGCCATGCGCGGGTGACGCAGGACAGCCCCAGCGGGCGGGAAGAGGCTGTGCACACGGCGCTTAGCCCCTACTTCGGATTGCACAATGAGGGGCTGAGCCTGAGTGGTCATCTTAGCCTGGGCCGGGTAGAGCATCACCTGACCGGCGCCACTGTGACGGGACGGGCCTATGGCTTGGGGCTGCGGGCGCAGCTGGAGGCACCTTTGGTGGCGGTGACGTTACAGCCCTTTATCTCGCTGCAGGCCAGCCGTGAGGATCTGCCGGACTATACCGTTGGCGGCACATTGGTGGCCGCCCATCGACAAGAGCATAGCGCCTTGCAACTGGGCGTGCGGATCACCACCCCCGCGACAAGCAACGGGCTTCGGGCCTATGGCAGTCTGGCGCTGGAGCGGGGCCGCAATGACACCACCTATGCCGCGGCAGAGAGTTTCACTGCGCCGCGCGTGGTTCTGGGGCTGCAAACCGGTGACAGCGGACGCGGCAATGCACAGCTGGAACTGGAATATGGCCATCACAGCGCCGACAGCACCGATCTGACCATGCGGGGCGGCTTTACTTTTGCCTTTTAAGCCCATTGGGCAACGCGCGGGCGGTTTGCCCCCGCGCGTCACCGATGTTTTCGTAGCTTTAGTGGGCCGGTTTCTTGCCGGACACGGCCCCGATCAACGGCCCCACTACACGGGTGGCCAGTGGGATCAGCAGCAGACCATAGATCAGCCCCAGCACACCGTCGATACCGGCGGTGACAGCCCATTTGACAAAGCCCTGCATATCCGCGCTCACCAGATAGGCCACATCACCGGCGATGGTTTTGATGTCCTTATAGGGATGGGGCAGGCCCAGATCGTTCAGCCCGTGCACCATGATCGACCCGCCCACCCAGAGCATTGCCGCGGTGCCGATGATCGACAGCAGTTTCATCAGCAAGGGCATGAACTTCACCAGCCCCCGCCCCATGCCACGCAGCAGTCCAATCCCGCTGTTCTGCGCCATATGAAGGCCGACGTCGTCCATCTTCACAATCAAGGCAACCGAGCCATAGACCGCCACGGTCACCATGATGCCAACTAGCGCCAGGGTGGCGGCCTCCATGTAGATATTGCTGGCTTCAATGGCCGCCAAGGAAATGGTCATGATTTCAGCGGACAGGATGAAGTCGGTCTTAATTGCGCCTTTGACCTTTTCCTCTTCCAGATGGCCGGGGTCTTTGACCGACATATCGGCCTCGATATGTTTGTCGCCATGCGGGAACAGCACGTGGAAAATCTTCTCTGCCCCCTCAAAACACAGGTAACTGCCCCCCAGCATCAGCAAAGGCGTCACCAGCCAGGGCGCGAAGTTTGACAACAAAAGCGCCAGCGGCAGCAGGATCACCAGCTTGTTAAAGAAAGAGCCGCGCGCGATTTTCCAGATGATCGGCAGCTCCCGTGCCGGGGCAAAACCCTGCACATATTTTGGTGTCACCGCCGCGTCATCGATGATCACACCGGCGGTCTTGGACCCCGCTTTGGCGGCGGCGGCTGCCACATCATCAATACTGGTGGCTGCCACTTTGGCAATCGCTGCCACATCATCCAACAAAGCCAGAAGACCGCTCATGAAAATACCCTCGTTTCAATCGTTAGCGCCAACTTAACCAATCCTTTCTCCGACCGGAAGCGACTGGTTGCGCCATCGTTAGCGCAATCGGTCCATGTTTGCGCCAACATCCTGAAAAACGGCCATTTTTAACCTTTCCGCAAGGCAAACTGCCGCCTATAGGACAGGCAGTATTCGCAGACCTTCGACAGACAGGAGTCACCCTTCCATGACCATCACCGTCGGCATCAACGGATTTGGCCGCATTGGCCGCTGCACCCTCATGCATATCGCAGAGAGCGCGCGCGAAGATATCAAAGTGGTCAAGATCAACGCCACCGGCCCGCTGGAAACCGCGGCGCATCTGGTGCGCTATGACTCGGTTCATGGCCGTTTCCCAGGTGAAGTGACCACCGGCACCGATGAGGCTGGCAAAAACTGGATGGATCTGGGCCGCGGCAAGTTCGAGGTCATGTCGACCTACAACATGGATGAGCTGGACTGGAGCGGCGTTGACGTGGTGCTGGAATGCACCGGTCAGTTCAACGACGGTGAAAAGGCCAAGAAACACATCGAACAGGGCGCCAAGGCAGTTCTGATCTCGGCCCCGGCCAAAAACGTGCAGAAAACCATCGTGATGGGCGTCAACAATGACGCGCTGGCAGCCGAAGATGTGATGATCTCCAACGGCTCCTGCACCACCAATTGTCTGGCCCCGCTGGCCAAGGTGCTGCACGAAAAGGTGGGCATTGAATCCGGCATCATGACCACCATCCACAGCTACACCGGCGACCAGCCGACGCTGGACCGTCGCCACAGCGATCTCTACCGCGCCCGTGCAGCCGCCATGTCGATGATCCCAACCTCCACCGGTGCGGCCAAGGCACTGGGCGAGGTGCTGCCCGCGCTGAAGGGCAAACTGGATGGCTCCGCTGTACGTGTGCCGACCCCGAATGTTTCCGCCGTGGACCTGACCTTCATCGCCAAACGGGACGTGACCGTGGCCGACATCAACGCTGTTGTTGCCGAAGCCGCCGCCAATGGTCCGCTGAAGGGCATTCTGGGCTTTGACACCGAACAGAAGGTCTCGATCGACTTCAACCACACCGAGGAAAGCTCGATCTTCGCCCCCGACCAGACCAAAGTCACCGGCGGCCGTCTGGTACGTGTGCTGGCCTGGTATGACAACGAATGGGGTTTCTCCTGCCGGATGGCCGATGTGGCCGTTGCCATGGGGAAACTGCAAAAAGGCAAGGTTGATCCCGAGGCCGTTCGCGGGCATGAATTGGCCTAAGGGCCATTCATTACGGATCACTTTAATGACCAACCAAATTGCCATCGGACTTGGCATTGTGATCGTCGCAGCAATCTGCGGCGATCTTTTCGTGACCGGCGGAGACAACCTCATCTTCCTTGGCAAGAAATTCGACGAATTCCTCGAATGGATCGCCTTCTGGCGGTGAGAGGGCTTGCGGCGGCGCGCAACCCTTAGCAGGGGTAGCTGAACATCACGCGGCGGATTTCGGGCGGATTGCGCAGGGTGCGGCCGGCGTCTCGTTTGCTGGGGCGGCCGTGTTCTGAGGTGACCACCAGATCATAGCGGCAGCCGCGTTTCAGCCGGTCATGCACCTCGGCGCGGGTCTGGCCCAGCCAGGGGCGTGGGTAGGTCTGTGGTAGGGCGAAAGAGCCGTGGGTGGTCATCACCACGCCGCAGTAGCCCAGATAAGACCGGCTGGGGGCAAAGTCCCGGCTGGCGCGGCGTTTTTTGCTCAGCAGGCCCCCATCTATGTCTTCCCAGCAGCGCACCGGCGCATCCATCGTGCGCACGTCCACGGTGATCACATAGCGATTATGGGTGCTGGCCCA
Source organism: Thalassobius sp. MITS945101 (assembly GCF_047123305.1). Lineage (GTDB taxonomy): Bacteria > Pseudomonadota > Alphaproteobacteria > Rhodobacterales > Rhodobacteraceae > Thalassobius. The sequence continues at coordinate 3,176,010 of NZ_CP138918.1, read as the reverse complement.
GATGATCAGGATCATCACCATGGCCGCCGCCGTCAGCGACAGCCATAGGATCAGGCGCCGGACGGGAATGGTGAGGATTGTTTCAACCTGTGCTTCCGCCGCGACGTCCTGTTTCGACATGATCCTACCTGCTGAGTTTCTCCAGCAGGTTTTCCTGAACCGCCGGGGTCACGAATTTCGAAATATCGCCGCCAAGCCGGGCGATTTCCTTCACCAGTTTCGAGGCAATGGCCTGGTGGCGCGCTTCGGCCATCAGGAACACGGTCTCAATCGAACTGTCCATTGCACGGTTCATGCCAACCATCTGGTACTCGTATTCGAAATCCGCCACCGCACGCAGGCCGCGCACAATCACCTGTGCGCCAACGTCGCGGGCACAGTCGATCAGCAGGTTTTCAAAGGGGTGCACCACGATCTCAGTGCCGGTTTCCGCAGCCAGTTTGGCGGTTTCATGTTCGATCATCGCCACCCGCTCTTCGAGGCTGAACAAGGGCCCCTTGTCACGGTTGATGGCCACGCCGATGACCAGACGGTCCACCAGGCTGGCAGAGCGGCGGATGATGTCCACATGCCCCAGGGTGATCGGATCAAAAGTGCCGGGATAAAGGCCGATACGCATGGATAGTCCCCCTCGCCACGCCGATGTCATTCCAGTGTTTCCGCGCGCACGCAATATTATTGCCCAAGGAAATGCAAGCGCTATTGAACGGGGTTGTAGTTCTACGATGCCGCAGGTGCAAAGAAACGCGGCGTCACGTGGGGCCAATCCGCACGCGCCGCCGCATCTGTTTTATGATCGGGCCTAATGGCCCATGATCATCCCTTCCAGCGCGTTGCGTTCCATCGCCAGCTCATCCAGGCGGGCCGCAACCACATCGCCGATGGTGACAATGCCCACCAGCACGCCGTTATCGGTGATCGGCATGTGGCGGAACCGGCCCTCTGTCATCCGCTTCATGATGTCATCAGCCGAGTCATTGCGCGACCCGCAGACCGGATTGCGGATCATCAGATCGTCGACCAGCTCTTCCATACAGCCCGCGCCGCGCACACCAAGCGCCCGCACAATATCCCGTTCCGAGATGATGCCTTCAGCTGCCTTCCCGTCAGAAGAGACCACAACGCCACCGATCCTTCGTTCTGCCAGAATTTGGGCAACTTCCGATATGCCTGTGCCCGGTTTTACGGTCACAACGCCGGTGTCGCCTTTGGCCTTAAGGATCTGATGTACAAGCATGAGCAGCCTCCTACGCAACATAATTTCGTAAGAGTAGCGTCCCCCGCTGGCGCGTCTCTGTCAAGGAAACAAGTGTCACATCGCCGAACCTGTGTTGTTCTTGCGCATAGGCAAACACGCATTGGTCTGGCCGGGTGCGTCGATCAGGTCAGGGCCTCCAGCCGGACAACCTCTTCCTTCAAGCCTTCCATCAGGGCGGCCGCGAAACGGTTCATCCGCTCCAGCCGGCGGTCATCGGAGTGGCGGATCAGGTAGAAACTGCGGGTCAGGCTGACATGTTCGGGCAGCACCTTACGGAACCCGCGTGCCGCCGGAATGGCAAAGTCATGCACCACCCCGATCCCGGCCCCGGAGCGGATCGCGTTGAACTGCACCGACACCGAATTGGAGGCCAGGTTCACCTTGTTGATCCCCAATTCCGACAGGTAGTCCAGTTCTTTATCGAAGATCATATCGGGGATATAGCCGATCAACCGGTGGCCATGCAGATCCTTCAGATGCTCAATACGGGGATATTGCATCAGATAGCTGCGGGCGGCGGCAAGGTGCAGTTTGTAATCGGTGATCTTCTGCACAGTCAGCCGGTTGCCCGCTTCGGGTGCCGAGACACCGATGGCCATGTCAGCCTCACGTTTGGACAGGTTGAACACCCGCGGCAACGCCACAATCTGAATTTCCAGATCGGGGTTTTCTTCGGCGATCTTGCTGCAGACATGGGGCAAAAGGTAATTGGCGCAGCCATCGGGCGCGCCAATACGGATGGTGCCGGACAGGTTGCCCGCCTGCCCCGCCAGTTCCTCCATCGCGCCCGACATGGCCTGTTCGGCCCGTTCGGCATGGGCCAGCAGCCGCTGGCCTGCATCGGTCAAGGCGTAGCCCTGAGGCGATTTGGCAAACAGCGGCGCGCCCATTTCCTCTTCAAAACGGCCAATGCGACGGCCCACCGTGGCCGGATCCACCTTCAGGTCCCGCCCGGCAGCGGACAGGCTCTCCAGCCGTGCCACCGCCAGAAACACCTTCATATCATCCCAATTTGGATTCATCCGCCCGCTCCCCAGTCCGTTTTCTTGTGGTTTGCAACTGGCCTAATGCGCCCGCAAGGCTCCGCCCCAGAGGCGTCCTGCGTTTCTGCAAACCTGTTTTGGAAACTTACGTCTTTCTCTGGGATTTTTGCAAGCCTATCCTGTGGTCAACCATTAGGAGGATTCTGTCATGCAAGAGATCATGAACTTTGTGGACGGTCAGCTGGTGCCGGGCACCTCGGGCCGTTACTCGGAAAACTGCAACCCTGCCACCGGCGAAGCCGCCAGCAAGGTGCCCCTCGCCACCAAAGACGAGATGGATGCCATCATCGCCAAAGCCGCTGCCGCGCAGCCCAAATGGGCCGCCACCAACCCGCAGCGTCGCGCCCGGGTGATGATGAAGTTCGGTGCCCTGATCAACGAACACATGGACGAACTGGCCGAGCTGGTCAGCCGCGAACACGGCAAAACCCTGCCCGACGCGCGTGGTGACGTGCAGCGTGGTCTGGAAGTTGTCGAAGTCTGCATGGGCGCACCGAGCCTGCTGAAAGGCGAATACATGAACGACGGCGGCCCCGGCATTGACCTTTATGCCATGCGCCAGCCGCTGGGTGTGGTTGCGGGCATCACCCCGTTCAACTTCCCTGCAATGATCCCGCTTTGGAAAATGGCGCCTGCGCTGGCCGCTGGCAACGCGATGATCCTGAAACCGTCCGAGCGCTGCCCCTCGACCTCGCTGCGTCTGGCCGAGCTGATCAAAGAAGCAGGCCTGCCCGACGGTGTGCTGCAGGTTGTGAATGGTGACAAAGAAGCGGTTGATGCCATCCTGGACAATGAAACCATTCAGGCTGTGGGCTTTGTTGGCTCCACCCCGATCGCCCAGTACATCTATGGCCGCGCCGCCACCAACGGCAAACGCGCCCAGTGTTTCGGTGGTGCCAAGAACCACATGATCATCATGCCCGACGCGGACATGGACAAAGCCGCTGACGCGCTGGTTGGCGCGGGCTTCGGCGCCGCGGGCGAACGCTGCATGGCGATCTCGGTTGCCGTTCCGGTGGGTGAGAAAACCGCCGAAGCGCTGCGGGAACGTCTGGTGCCGCGCATTGAGGCGCTGAAAGTTGGCCCCTACACCTCGGAAGAAGACGTGGACTACGGCCCCGTCATCACCGCACAGGCCAAAGACCGCATTGTTGGCCTGATCAACTCGGGCGAGGAACAGGGCGCGGATCTGGTCACTGACGGCCGCAACTTCAGCCTGCAGGGCTATGAAGACGGCTACTACGTTGGCCCGACCTTCTTTGACAAGGTGACCAAAGACATGGACATCTACAAAGAAGAGATCTTTGGCCCGGTTCTGAGCCAGGTGCGCACCGAAAGCTACGAAGAAGCGCTGGATCTGGTCATGACCAATGACTATGGCAACGGCACTTCGATCTTCACCGCGGATGGCGACACTGCGCGTGACTTTGCCAACAAGGTCAACGTCGGCATGGTGGGCATCAACTTCCCGATCCCGGTGCCGCTGTCCTACTTCTCCTTCGGTGGTTGGAAGAAGTCGGCCTTTGGTGACCTGAACCAATACGGCCCGGATGCGTTCAAGTTCTACACCAAGACCAAGACCGTCACCGCGCGGTGGTTCTCGGGTATCAAAGAAGGCGGCGAGTTCGCCTTCAAGGCGATGGATTGATCTCTTAATAATTGTTAAGACTATGGACAGGCCGGGTGAATTCCCGGCCTGTTTTTGCAAGGACGGGACCCCCATGCCGCTCAGCTATCAAATCTTCGCGGATCAAAACCTCAACGTTGTACGTTACCAAGGCTATGTCCGCGCCGAAGAAACGCTGGAGGTGTTTTACACCTATCTGGAGGACCCGGATTTCCAACCGAACCAGTTGCAGCTTGTTGACCTGACCCATGTGACCGGGGCGCAGGTGGATCTGGAAAAAATGCTGGCGATGCAGGCCGAAAAGGTCAAACGCCTGCTGCCCAATGGCGGGCGTATTCAGATGATGGTTCTGGCCCCGAACGACGTGTCCCGCGCCATGGCCTCGCTGGTGCAGAAATCCTGGGAACCCTTTCCGGCGGATGTGATGATCTGCGAAACATCCCAAGCCGATGCCCTGCGGCAACTCGGCGTGGAAAGCGAAAATTTCGCCACCATTTCCACACCTTAATCGCAGCAACCCCATCCGTTTTGCGGCAATGCGGCGTGGAATTTTCTTGATTGGAGACGCTGATCTGCCAAACTCGGACTGGGCCCCAGCTCTGAGGAAGTGTGATCGCGTGACTGTTTCTTACAAGATCCTGTCGAGAGACAGACTGGTCTATTTCCACTTCTCCGGTCTGATCCGGGCCGGGGAAACAGGCAAAGCCTTTGCAGATCTTGTCACCCATCCGAACTATGATCCGGCTTTGCGGCAGTTTTCCGATTTCACCGATGTGACCGGCGTGCAGTTAGACAGCGCCAAAGCCACCCGCACCATGCAGGCCAGCGCCTCGGAACTGGATCAGGTGGACTCCCCCAAAGCTGCAATTTTTCTGGCGCCCACCCCGGTTGGGCAAAGCCTGGCGCTTCTGGTCAGTAAACTTTGGCAGGATCACACCGGACTGACCCCAAGCATCACCAAAACCGCGGCTGAGGCGCTGACCCTTATCGGCGCACCGGAACGTGACATCGCCAGTTTCCTCAAACAAGAAACCCTGCCCTCGGAAAGCTAACCCCGCAAGCTCCCCCCTGAAAGGACGCCCTGCCCCATGGCCATTCATCTGACCATCGTTAACGAACACGAGCTTATTGTGATGCAATGGATGGGCGAAATTGACGACAGTGATAGTGCCGTTGCGCTGCAATCGTATGCCACTCACCCGGACGCCCGCGCCGGTCAGAACATCCTCAGCGATATGTCCGGCATCACGCACGGCTACTTCGATTTGCCCAAACGGCTGGCATTGCAGACCTCGCTGGATCGTGTGCTCTCCACCGGAGAAAAACCGCGCACCATTGTCTACTACGCCCCGCATGACACATCGCAACAGCTGGCAACCCAATATGCAAAGCTGTGGGAAAGCACCCCTTTGATCACGGCCCATGTTGTTAGCGACGAAGGCGAAGCGCTGAACTTGCTTAATTTGCCCTATGACTCCATGGCGAATGTGACTGACCTGCTTAAATAAGCAGCACAGATGTATGTTTCTGTGGCGGAATGCATGCGAAGCATTTACAAACCGCGGCTCCGCAGGCGACCATCAGATGTCGCAAATGAGGTGGGGTTTTATGCCGGTATCCATCGATGTCTATCAACAGCCTAACCTGATCTATCTGATCTCGACCGGGGTGATCACCGATGCAGATTCTGCTGTGGTCTTTGAAACCTATGCCACTCATCCCAACGCCCAGCCCGGGCAGAACATCCTCAACGATATGTCTGCCCTGAAAGAAAGCCGGATTGATTACGCCAAACGAATGCGACTGCAGTCGGTGATGGAACCAATCCTGTCGATGGGAGGTGGCACCAGGCGCTATGTGATGTATGCGCCTAACGAACGGGCGCTGGCGCTGGCCGAAAACTACATAACGTTCTGGCAACCGGTGCCGCAAATGGAACTGATGCTTGCCAAATCCGAACCCGAGGCGCTGGGGCTTCTGGGGCTGGACTATATGACCTTTGACGCACTCCGGGCAGACGCACGATAGCGCCGCAAACTCCCCCTACGCGTGCACAAATGCCACAGGGTTACTCTAGTTTTAACCATCTATGGCATAACCAAAAAAGCGGTTTATACGGTGTTTACACAGTAGCCTTAACCGATAGGCTCACCTCAATTCTGAGATGTAAATCCCATGCCCTTCGCCTATCACATTGCGCCGGACCACAACCTTGCCTTCTATCGGGGGCGCGGCGTGATCACCTGTTCCGATGCAGTCGGGCTGTTTGAAAGCTACGCCACCCATCCAGAGGCCTGTTCGGGGCAGAATATTCTGTGCGACCTGACCGATTTGCGCGAAGTGCGGATGGATCTGGACGACCGGCTGCGGCTGCAGGCCCGGATGGAGCCCGTTTTGGCCGCAGGTGGCAAACCGCGCCTATACGTGATGTACGCCCCAACCGCCCTCAGCCAACGGCTGGCGGAAACCTTTGCCGAGTTCTGGGAGGCCGCGCCGTTGATTACGGTGTCCGTTGTGCGCTGCAAGACAAAGGCCGCCCATATGTTGCGTTTGCCGCTTAATATTATTGATCTGATGCAGGCGCGACTGCCCTAAGGCATCACATCGCACAAACAAGCAAAAAACCACGTATTTCTACCCATCTTTTTCCCATTGGTTTCGCCTTGCAAAACTTCTGTAGGAATTGGAAATTAAACACATGTTCAATAATGGCTGACCCTGCGGCACCGTGCGCTCAGCCAGGTCTGAATCGGGAGGAAATGCAGTGGATTTTGCACTGAGCGAGGAACAGGTCGCCATCTATGATATGGCCAAGGCGTTTGGCGAAGAACATATCGCCCCCCATGCCCATCAGTGGGAAAAAGACGGCACCATCCCCAAAGAACTTTGGGCCGAGGTTGGCGCGCTGGGTCTGGGTGGGATTTATGTCTCGGAAGAGTCCGGCGGCTCGGGCCTGGGGCGTCTGGATGCCACGCTGGTTTTCGAAGCGCTGTCAATGGCTTGCCCTTCTGTGGCTTCCTTCCTGTCGATCCACAACATGTGCGCCAAAATGCTCGACACCTTCGGCGATGACCATGTGAAAGAACAGTTCCTCTCCCCTGCCATCACCATGGACAAGGTGCTGAGCTACTGCCTGACCGAACCCGGCTCCGGCTCGGATGCCGCAGCGCTGAAAACCCGCGCCGAGCGCAGCAACGAAGGCTACACGCTGAACGGCACCAAGGCCTTTATCTCGGGCGGCGGATATTCGGATACCTATGTTGTGATGGTCCGCACCGGCGATGATGGGCCTAAAGGCATTTCCACTGTGGTGGTGGATGACGGCACCGACGGCCTCAGCTTTGGCGGGCTAGAGGACAAGATGGGCTGGAAAAGCCAGCCCACCCGTCAGGTGCAGTTCGACGATTGCAAAATCCCCGCCGCCAACCTGGTCGGCAGCGAAGGCGACGGTTTCAAATACGCGATGGCGGGTCTGGATGGGGGCCGCCTGAACATTTCGGCCTGCAGTCTGGGTGCGGCGCAATCCGCGCTGACCGCCACGCTGCAATATATGAGCGAACGCAAGGCTTTCGGCAAATCCATCGACCAGTTCCAGGCGCTGCAATTCCGTCTGGCGGATATGGAGACAGAGCTGCAAGCCGCCCGCACCTTCCTGCGCCAGGCCGCATGGAAGCTGGATCAAGGCGCACCCGATGCCACTAAATTCTGCGCGATGGCCAAACGTTTTGTGACCGAGACCGGATCGAAGGTGGCCAACCAATGTCTGCAACTGCACGGTGGCTACGGCTATCTGGCGGATTACGGCGTTGAAAAGATCGTGCGTGACCTGCGGGTGCATGAGATCCTTGAAGGCACCAATGAAATCATGCGCCTGATCGTGGCGCGGCAACTGCTGGCAGAGAATGCTTAACTGATGACCGACATCCAAACCCGTATCGAAGGCCAAATTGGCCGGATCACCCTGACCCGCCCCAAGGCGCTGAACGCGCTCAGCTATGAGATGTGTCTTGAGATTGAAAAGGCGCAGGATGCCTGGGCGGCGGATGACGCCGTGAAGATGGTGCTGCTGGATGCGGAGGGGGAGCGTGCCTTCTGCGCGGGCGGTGACATTGCAGAGATGTATGCCGCGGGCACCAAAGGTGATTTTGCCTATGGCCGCACATTCTGGTCCGATGAATACCGGATGAACGCCAAACTGTTCAATTTCCCCAAACCTGTGGCCTCGCTGATGCAGGGGTTCACAATGGGCGGCGGCGTTGGCATCGGCTGTCACGGCTCTCACCGTGTGGTCGGCGAAAGCAGCCAGATCGCCATGCCCGAAACCGGCATTGGTTTGATCCCTGATGTGGGCGGCACCTTGATCCTGGCCCGCGCACCGGGACGGATTGGCGAATATCTGGGCGCCACTGGGGGCCGGATCGGCGCGGCGGATGCGATCCACGCTGGTTTTGCCGATTACTTCGTGCCCGAAGAAAAATGGCCCGCCCTGACCGCGGAACTGATCGAGACCGGTGATTGGGAAGCCATTGACCGCGCGGCGCAGCAGGCGCCTGCGGGCGTTCTGGCGGATCAACAGGCCGAGATCGACATGCTCTTTGCCGGTGACAGCCTGACCGATGTGCTGAACGCCTTGCAGGGTGCCACATCAGAGTTTGCCGCCAAGGCATTGAAAACATTGAACCGTGTCTCGCCCCTGTCAGCGGGCTGCACGATTGAACTGGTGCACCGCGCCCGTGCCTCTGACGACATCCAAAAGGCGCTGGAGCAGGAATACCGCTTTACCTACCGGTCCATGGACATGGGTGATTTTCTGGAAGGCGTCCGCGCCCAGATCATCGACAAGGACCGCAATCCCACATGGAAACATGGCAGCCCCGGCGATGTGACCTCGCTTGAGATCACCCAGATGCTGCTGCCGTTGGGCGAGAACGCCCTGAAGATCTGAGGAGAAACGCACATGAAAATCGCATTTATCGGTCTGGGCAACATGGGTGGCCCGATGGCGGCGAACCTGGCCAAAGCAGGCCATGACGTTGCCGGTTTCGATCTGGCCGCCCCGATGCCCGAAAGCGTTAGCAAGGCCGACACCGCCGCCGCAGCAGTCACTGGTGCAGAGGTGGTGATCACCATGCTGCCCAATGGCAATATCCTGCGCGCTGTGGCTGGCGAGGTGATCCCCACCATGACCAAAGGCGCGGTGCTGTGTGATTGTTCCACCGTGGACGTCGACAGCGCCCGTGCCGTAGCCGATCAGGCTGCTGCGGCGGGCATGGGCGCACTGGACGCGCCCGTATCGGGCGGCGTCGGCGGCGCGGCGGGCGGCACCTTGACCTTCATGGTTGGCGGCGGGGCCGAGGCCTTTGCAACTGTTGATCCGCTGTTTGATATCATGGGCCAAAAGGCCGTGCATTGCGGCGATGCGGGGGCCGGTCAGGCCGCAAAGATCTGCAACAACATGATCCTGGGTGTCACCATGGTCGCGACCTGCGAAGCCTTTGCTTTGGCGGACAAATTGGGCCTTGATCGCGGCAAGATGTTCGATGTGGTTTCCACCTCTTCGGGCTACAGCTGGACAATGAACGCCTATTGCCCCGCCCCCGGCGTTGGCCCACAATCACCTGCCGACAATGACTACCAGCCGGGCTTTGCGGCCGAGTTGATGCTGAAGGACCTGCGCCTTAGCCAACAAGCCGCCGAAAGCGCTGATGCCGACACCCCGATGGGGGAACTGGCCAAAGCGCTCTATGAACAGTTTGTCGAAAACGAAGGTGGTCAGGGGATGGATTTCTCGGCCATGCTGCCCCGATTTGAAAAACGCGGTCGCGGTTAAATCCGAGCCAAAACACGACAGGAGGGCGTTGCCACAAGGCAGCGCCCTTTTTGCTGCCTTCACGGCGGGTCACCAGATGTTCACGGTTTCGTGGTGCTTGACCTAGATCATATTCTGACTTTTGAATTTTTAATAAGTTGCCAACGAACGTGACACATCTCTCAGAAAGGACAGCAGATGTTTGGCAAGAATGTTGGCGGATTGGACAAAATCCTGCGGATCGCTTTGGGCGCACTTTTGGTGCTGGGGGCGCTCTTGGGCTATGGCTGGTGGATGTGGATCGGCGTGGTGCCTCTAGCGACCGGCCTGTTGAACAGCTGCCCGATCTATTCCCTTCTGGGGATCAGCACCTGTCCCGCATCAAAATCCTAAGCTACGGAAATGTCGGCGTAATCTTTGCTGAGGTTGCGCCGCATTTGCACAGCTACATCAGGCAGTTACTTCAGGCAGAAACCGTCACGACTAGTGCCTTATCCAGCACTTGATCGACAAAATCACTCATCGGATAGCGCCCGGCACGGACCTCTGCGATGGGCAGCCAGGCGGCTTCTTCGGCGTCATCTGCGGCCAGGGCTTCGCCCGCTTGATAGCGACAATGCACCGCCACCAGATAGAAATGATGCGCCACCGCGCCCGCGTCCCCTCGGTGAATGACATCGATGCCTTCCAGCACAGACAGGCCTTCACCGGTGACACCGGTTTCCTCGGCCAACTCGCGCACCGCCGCCTCTACCACGGTTTCGCCAGCCTCCACATGGCCGCCCGGGTAGCCCCAGAGGCCGCGATCGGGATCCTTGCGCCGCCGCACCAGCAGCACCTCATCGCCCCGTGTCACCACCGCCAAGGCGGCCAGCGCGGGACGGCCCGAAGCGTTCATTCCGCCGCCACCTTAGCACCGCCCAGCATCGGTTTCAGATAGTGACCGGTGTGGCTTTCGGCGACATCTCCCACCTCTTCCGGGGTGCCCTCGGCAACAATGCGGCCACCGCCATCGCCGCCTTCCGGGCCAATGTCGATGATGTGATCAGCGGTTTTCACCACATCCAGATTGTGTTCGATCACCACCACGGTGTTGCCCTGATCGACCAGTTCATGCAGCACTTCCAACAGTTTACGCACGTCTTCGAAATGCAGACCGGTCGTGGGTTCATCCAGAATATAGAGCGTCCGACCGGTCGAGCGTTTGGCCAGTTCCTTGGACAGTTTGACCCGCTGTGCTTCGCCGCCTGACAGGGTGGTGGCCTGTTGGCCCACCTTGATATAGCCCAGCCCAACCCGCATCAGCGCGTCCATCTTGTCCCGGATCGTGGGCACCGCCTGGAAAAACTCCTGCGCATCTTCCACAGTCATATCAAGCACATCGGCGATGCTCTTGCCCTTGAACTTCACCTCCAGCGTTTCGCGGTTATAGCGCGCGCCGTTGCAGGTTTCGCAGGTCACATAGACATCTGGCAGGAAGTGCATCTCGATCTTGATCACCCCGTCGCCCTGACAGGCCTCGCAGCGTCCACCTTTGACGTTGAAGCTAAAGCGGCCGGGCTTGTAGCCACGGGTTTTGGCCTCGGGCAGACCGGCGAACCATTCCCGGATTGGGGTGAAGGCGCCAGTGTAGGTTGCCGGATTGGATCGTGGGGTACGGCCAATGGGGCGCTGGTCAATGTCGATAACTTTATCGAGGTGTTCCAAACCCTTAATCGTTTCACAGGGCGCAGGCGTTTGGCGCGCGCCGTTGAGCCGCATGGAGGCGGTTTTGAACAGTGTCTCAATGGTCAGGGTGGATTTGCCACCCCCCGACACGCCGGTCACACAGACAAACTTGCCCAGCGGGAACTTGGCGCTGACGTCCTGCAGGTTGTTGCCGGTGGCCTTCACCACCTCGACAAACTTGCCATTGCCCTCGCGCCGTTCCGCCGGCACCGAGATTTCGCGCACGCCGCTCAGATATTGACCGGTGAGCGAGTTTTTGTCCGCCGCGATTTCCTGCGGTGTGCCTTTTGAGACAATCTCACCGCCGTGCACACCGGCCCCCGGCCCGATGTCAAAGACGTAATCCGCCTCGCGGATCGCCTCTTCGTCGTGTTCGACCACAATCACCGTATTGCCCTGATCGCGCAGGTTTTTCAGCGTGCCAAGCAGCCGGTCATTGTCACGTTGGTGCAGACCGATGGACGGCTCATCCAGCACATAAAGCACCCCCGTCAAGCCCGAGCCGATCTGGCTGGCCAGCCGGATCCGTTGACTTTCGCCGCCCGACAGCGTGCCAGAGTTGCGGCTCAGCGTCAGATACTCCAGACCCACGTTGTTGAGGAAGCCCAGACGTTCGCGGATCTCTTTCAGGATGGCCCCGGCAATGGCGTTTTTCTGATCGGTCAGATGCTCCGGCACGGTTTTGCACCAGGCGTAGGCCTCGCGGATCGACATTTCGACCACCTGCCCCACATGCAGACCGGCAATTTTCACCGCCAATGCTTCGGCCTTCAGACGGTAGCCGCCACAGGCGCCACAGGGGCGATTGTTCTGATAGCGTTCAAACTCTTCGCGGATCCAGTTGCTGTCCGTTTCACGGTAGCGACGTTCCATATTGGGGATGACGCCTTCGAACACGCGGGTGACCTGATAGACCCGCCCCCCTTCGTCATAGCGGAACGCGATCTCTTCCTTGCCCGACCCATGCAGGAACACCTGTTGCACCTTTTTGGGCAGGTCTTTCCACTTGGTGTTTTTGTCGAACTGATAGTGTTTCGCGATGGCTTCAATGGTTTGCAGGAAGTAGGGCGACTTGCCCTTGCGCCAGGGGGCCAGAGCGCCGTCATAGACCTTCAGGTTCTGGTCCGGCACCACCAGCCGTTCGTCAAAGAACAGCTCTTTGCCCAGACCGTCACATTCCGGACAGGCGCCGAAAGGGGCGTTGAACGAAAACAGCCGCGGCTCAATCTCGGGAATGGTGAAGCCACTGACCGGACAGGCGAAGTTTTCTGAAAAGGTGATGCGTTCCGGATCACCCTCTTTCGGCGCGGTCTCCAGCACAGCGATGCCATCGGCCAGATCCAGCGCGGTGCGGAAACTGTCGGCAAGACGGGTCTCCATGCCTTCTTTCACCACCAGACGGTCGACCACCACATCGATATTATGGCGGAATTTCTTGTCCAGTTCCGGCGGCGTATCAAGATCGTGGAAATCCCCGTTTACTTTCACCCGCTGGAAACCCTGTTTGCGCAGTTCCAGAAACTCTTTGCGGTATTCCCCTTTGCGGTCCCGCACAATCGGGGCCAACAGATAGGCGCGGGTACCCTCCTCCATGGTCATCACCCGATCCACCATATCCTGCACCTGCTGCGCCTCAATCGGCTCGCCGGTGGCGGGGCTATAGGGGGTGCCGACACGGGCAAAGAGCAGCCGCATGTAATCGTAGATCTCGGTCACCGTGCCAACGGTCGAACGCGGGTTCTTCGAAGTGGTTTTCTGCTCGATGGAGATCGCGGGGCTCAGGCCCGAGATGTGGTCCACATCGGGTTTTTCCATCATATCAAGGAATTGGCGGGCATAGGCGCTCAGGCTTTCGACATAGCGGCGCTGGCCTTCGGCGTAGATGGTGTCAAACGCCAGCGAGGATTTGCCCGAGCCGGACAGACCGGTGATCACAACCAGCTCATCGCGGGGAATATCCACGTCAATGCTTTTGAGGTTGTGTTCGCGCGCACCGCGCACTTCGATTTTCTTCAGATCCGCCATCGTCAGTCCCTGATCCGTCCTTGCGTCTTGCCGGTTAACAGATAGTTGACGCGCCCTGAGTCTCCAACCCAAAAATGTGAACATTAAGCGAACATTTTAATTTGTGATCTGTTCTCTTTGCCCAAATCGCAATTTCGCGGCATAATCTCGCCATTGATTTTGACCGGAGATATTTTGATGAAACCCTTGCGCCTGCTCACGGCCGCATTGTGCCTGACCGCCACCCCTATGTTTGCCCCTGCTCTGGCAGCACAGGAAAAACCTGCCGCCATTGTTGTTTTGGACGGCTCCGGCTCCATGTGGGGCCAGATTGACGGGGTGGCCAAGATCACCATTGCCCAGAAAGTCATGGGCGAGTTGATGTCCACCCTACCCGCAGATCTTGACCTTGGACTGACCGTTTATGGCCACCGTCGCAAAGGCGATTGCAGCGATATTGAAACCCTGGTGCTGCCCGGCAGCAACACCCGTGCGGCCATCACCAGCGCTGTGAACGGGATCAAACCCAAAGGCAAAACCCCGATGGCAGATGCCGTGGTCGCCGCCGCAAAGGCGCTGCGCCACACCGAGGAGGCGGCCACAGTGATCCTTGTTTCCGACGGCATTGAAACCTGTGTGCCGGATGTCTGCGCCGTCGCCCGGAAATTGGAAGAGACCGGGGTTGATTTCACCGCCCATGTGGTAGGATTCGACGTGGAAGACCCTGAAACCCTTGCACAATTCCAATGTATGGCTGACAGCACCGGCGGCCAGTTCCTGTCGGCTGGCAATGCCACGCAGCTGGCTGCTGCCGTGACAGAGGTGGCCGTCGCCGCCCCCACGCCTGCCCCCGCGCCCGCACCCGAACCGGCCCCCTTGCCGGGGTCGATTATGTATTCGGTCACCGAAACCTTCGGCGGCACCTCGCGCCGGGTGGATGTGGAATGGTCGCTGAAAGGCATCGACGGGCAAGAGCTTATTGCCTCCTTCCATTCCGACTTTGGTGAACAGGAACTGGCTGAGGGCATCTACACCATCAGCGTCACCCGCGTCAGCGATGGCGCGCGGCAGGAAAAACAGGTTGTGGTGCGCCCCAACGTCCGCAACGTGGTGGAATTTACCTTTGAGGCCGCCCTGCCCGAGGCCAGCCTTGTGGCCCCGGTCACAGGCGTTGCAGGCGCAACCATCTCCGTCGACTGGACGGGACCGAATGCAGCAAACGATTATGTCGACACTGCGCCGCTCGGCGCTGGCTCGGGCACCTATTTGACCTACAGCTATACCAACAAGGGCACCCCAATGGCGTTGCGCCTGCCTGCTCAGCCCGGCGAATACGAACTGCGCTACATTCTGGCCGAAGGTTCGCAGGTTCTGGCCCGTCAGCCCATCACCGTGACCGAGGCGCAGTTCAGCCTCGACGCGCCTGCCAATGCTTCGGCCGGGGCGACAATTGACGTGACCTGGACCGGCAATGGCTATGATGAGGATTACCTGACCGTAGCTGAAATCGGCGCGGAGGCTGGCCGCTATTCCGCCTATACTTATGTGCGCAATGGCAACCCCGCCCCCTTGCGGATGCCCACTGAACCGGGCCGCTATGAGATCCGCTATGTCACAGCGCAGGACACTTCGGTTTCGGTCTCCCGCGAGATTGAGATCACGCCTGT
The DNA here is from genome assembly GCF_047123305.1 of Thalassobius sp. MITS945101. Taxonomy (GTDB): domain Bacteria; phylum Pseudomonadota; class Alphaproteobacteria; order Rhodobacterales; family Rhodobacteraceae; genus Thalassobius. Next base: position 3,160,874 of record NZ_CP138918.1, on the reverse strand, counting down.
TGCCTTCTCGGTCAGCGCGGTGGACAGCACGCCGCTTGGCGCCACCATCACAGTGGACTGGACCGGCAACGGGTTTGAAGAGGACTATCTGACCATTGCCGAAACAGGCAGCGATGGCGGCTCTTACCTTGGCTACGTCTATGTGCGCGAAGGCAATCCCGCCAGCTTCCGCGTGCCGGTGGTGCCGGGCAATTTCGAACTGCGCTATGTGAACGGGCAAGACAGCACGGTGGCAGCCAGCCAGCCAATCACCCTGACCGATGTGGCGGTGACCTTGACCGGCCCCAGTTCAGCCGCCAGCGGCAGCACAATCAGCGTCAGTCACGACGGCCCGACCTATGCGGGGGACTATGTGACCTTCACCGCCCCCGGTGCAGCGGCTGGGGAATACCTCAGCTACACCTACACCAATCAAGGCAACCCGCTACAGATCATCGTACCGGAAACACCGGGCAATTATGAGCTGCGCTATGTCACGGTTTGGGGGCCGTCACGGGTGCTTGGCACCCAGCCCTTCACCGTCGAGTAGCGCCGCCCCCGCGCTGTGGCGGCGAAAAAATACATCTGAGACTCCCTAAAAAGCGGCCCTTCGGGGCCGTTTCTCCTGTGTAAGAGCAGTGTGTGCGGACCGGTGTTTGGTCTTGATAACCAATAAAAATACCTCAAAGGACCGCAGATGTTCATGTTCCGCCAGCCCCCGTCTCCCTTTTTCCGCCCCGAGGATGCGGTGCAACGTGGCATGTCCGGCACCGCGCTGGTGATTGACGTGCGCGAACCGGATGAACTGGCCCGCACAGGCAAGGCCAAAGGGGCCCTGCATATCCCGATGGGCCGGCTGCGTGCCGCCGCCAACCCGCGCGATCCGATGTTCAACCCACGTCTCAGTTTTGAAACAACGCTGGCGCTTTACTGTGGGTCCGGTGGGCGCGCGCAGAACGCCCGTAAGATGCTGGAAGACATGGGATACAAAGATGTCCACGTGATCGGCAGCTTTGATGATTGGATCAGCGCAGGCGGTACGGTTGTGGCCACCTGACCTGACTTAAGCATCTAAACTAAGCGCGGCGCATTCGCTGCAACACCAGATGGGCAATGGCCCCTAGCAGCAACATCGTCAGCGCCAGCGCCATCATCCCGCCATAGCCCGCAACGGTCCCCACCGCCAACATCACCGGTGTGCCCAGCGTATTGCCCAGATTGCCGGTCTGCGCCATTGCCCCATTGGCAGCGGCGCGGTCTGCCTCGGCCGCATTCAGCTGCGGCACCATGGTGAACCCCGCCCCCTGTACCAGACCCAGCGTGAACCCCAGTGCCAGACACAGGACAGGCGCACCGGGCAGCAGCCACAGCCCCAGCACCACCATGGCGGTGCTGGCAAAGCCGATCACCGTCACCCCCACCGCATCCATATAGCGCAACAGCCAGACCCCAAGGGTCAGTGAGCCGACGATGCTCATCAGCGGCATCATCCCCACGGTGAACGCCCGCCATGCCGGAGGGATTTCGGGCGGCAACAAGGTCAGCAGGCTGACAAAACAGAAGGTGTAAAACAGCCAGCCCACCGCTGCCGCGCTTAAGGAGGGTGAGCGGTAGATGGCCAGATGCAGCGTGGCGATGTCCTTCAGGTCAAAGGCCTGCGGCTTGGCCGCCTCCCCGCTGGGCAGACGTACAAAGACCAGGATCAGCGCAAACACCGCCATCCAGATGCCATGGGCCAGAAACAGCGCGTCCAGCCCCGCCACATCCACCAGCGGCAACCCCAGCCAGACCAGCAGCGAAAAGGCGACGCCGAAAAACGTCCCCCAGAGCGTCATCGCAAAGCCGCGCCAGCGGTCCGGCGCAATCCGCGCAATCAGCGTAGGCGCGGCCACCACAATGGCCAGATGTGACAGACCTTCCAGCACGCGACTGGCCAGAAACGCCTCCAGCGACAGACCACTGGCCTGCACAAATGACAACAGCGCCCCAAAGCCCAGCCCGCCAATCAGGCACCGCCGCATGCCAATCCGGGTGCCAAGGAACCCCGCCACAACCCCCAGCGCGATGCCGACGAACCCGACCAGCGACAGGGCGAATCCAATCAACGCCCCGCCCTCGGGGTAAAGGCCCGCCAGCACCGTAAAAGTGACGGAGATCTTGCCGTATTGCGCCGCAGCGCCAAGGCCCGCCAGCCAGATCAGTGCCACCAGCAGCGCCGCGCGCGCCTCGCTCATGTCCTTAGGATGTTTGTGCTTTTCCATAGGTCGGACCCTGCCCCTTTGGGTCCGAAACGTCCATCCGCAAAAATCATTCACCCAAAAGGTTGACTGAACGCGGATCCCAATGCTATTCATCCATATGGTTGAACAAGATAACAGCGACACAGATACCCAACTCAGCGCCATACTCAAGGCGGCCTCGGACCCGACCCGTCGGGCCATTCTGACCCTTCTGGCCCAACACGGGCCTCTGAAAGTCACCGAGATTGCCGCCCGTTATGAGATGAGCCTGAACGCGGTCTCCAAACACATCAAAGTGTTGGAGAGCGCCGGTCTGGTCACCCGCCGCACGGAATGGCGGGTGCACCTGATCGAGGTGCAAATGGCGCCGTTAACCCTGATTGACCAATGGTTTGCCGGCCTGCGCTCGATTTGGGCGCTTAGGCTGGATGCTTTGGAAACCACCCTTGATGCTGCCTTGAAGGAGGACAAAGAATGACCACTGCCACTGAACTCTCACTCGAAGTGTCCCGCCACCTGCCGCACCCGCCGGAACAGGTCTTTGACGCCTGGCTGGATCCTGCGATGCTGCAAAAATTCATGCTGCCCGCCCCACATATGTCGGTGACCGCAACCGAAAACGATCCGCGTGTCGGCGGCACGTTCAAAATCGTGATGCAGGCCCCCGACGTTGAAGAAGGCTGGCCGCACACCGGCACCTATCTTGAGATGGACCGCGCCACAAAACTGCGGTTCACCTGGGTCTCCGCCTACAGCCAGGAAGACAGCGAAGTCACCCTGACCCTTGTCCCCCGCGACGGGGGAACCGACCTGACCCTGCGCCACATCCGTTTCCCCGACGAAGAGGTGCGCAACAACCACGAAGGCGGCTGGACCCTGATCCTGCAGGCGCTGGACGGTGTCATGGCCGAGGCCACGGTATGAACTGGCCTGCCGTCATTGCCGGCGTGATTGGTGCCTTTGTGCTGGGGTTTGTGATCTATGGCCCGTTCCTTGGGCTGCAACGCCGCTGGGCGGAAGGTTCACATATCTCGCCCGAACCACCTGCGCAGATGCCAGTCGGCGCAATGGCGGCGCAAATCGTCGCGCTGTCCCTGCTGGCGCTCATCATCGGACTGACGGAGACTACACAGAACCTGAACCTTGCCTTGCTGGCCATCCTCGCTGTTGCGGCGCAAGCCTTGTCGGCCGGCGCTTGGGCACAGAAAAGCCGCTTTGCGATCACGGTGGATGTCGGCTACGCGCTGGGTGCGGGGGCTGTGATGATCCTCGCGCAAGGGTTGCTGTAACACCCACCCATCCGACCTACGCAAACAAAAACCGGGCCCCTCAGAGGCCCGGTTTTCTACTATCCAACAGTCTGTGACAGACTTAGATGTGCAGCGCTTTACCGTAGGCGGCCAGCACGCTTTCATGCATCATTTCCGACATCGTGGGATGCGGGAAGACGGTGTGCATCAGGTCTTCTTCGGTGGTCTCCAGCTGGCGCGAGATCACGTAGCCCTGGATCATCTCGGTCACTTCGGCCCCCACCATATGGGCGCCCAGCAGCTCACCGGTTTTCTCGTCAAAGATGGTTTTGACCAGACCTTCGGCTTCGCCCATCGCAACCGCTTTGCCGTTGCCGATGAAGGGGAATTTGCCAACTTTGATCTTGAAGCCCGCCTCTTTGGCCTTTTCTTCGGTCATCCCGACCGAGGCCACCTGCGGATGACAATAGGTGCAGCCCGCGATGGAGCCCGGCTTGATCGGGTGGACCTTTTCGCCCGCGATCAGCTCGGCCACCATGACACCTTCGTGGCTGGCCTTGTGGGCGAGCCAAGGCGCGCCGGCGATGTCGCCGATGGCAAAAACACCCTCAACACCGGTGCGGCAGTATTCGTCGGTTACAACGTGGGTGCGGTCGATCTGAACCCCCAGAGCTTCCAGACCCAGACCTTCGGTATTACCAACAATGCCCACGGCCGAAATCACGGTGTCAAACTCGTGATTCTCGATCTTGCCGCCCTTTTCGATATGGGCGACGACGCCCTTGCCAGGGGTGCGATCCAGCTGCTTGACCATGGCTTTTTCCCAAATGGTCATGCCCTGCTTTTTGAACTGCTTCTTGGCAAAGTCCGAGATGTCTTTGTCTTCCACCGGCAGCACCCGGTCCATCACCTCAACCACCGTGGTGTCGGCGCCCAAGGTGTTGTAGAAGCTGGCAAATTCAATCCCGATCGCGCCGGAACCAATGACCAGCAGCTTCTTTGGCATCCGCGCCGGTTTCAGCGCGTGGCGATAAGTCCAGACCAGATCCCCATCTGCTTCCAGGCCGGGCAGTTCGCGGGCGCGGGCGCCGGTGGCGACGATGATGTTCGGCGCCGTCAGCTCCTCTACACCTTTGTCGGTTTTGACCGAGACCTTGCCTTTGGCCACGATGGTGGCCTCGCCCATGATCGAGGTGATTTTGTTCTTTTTGAACAGGCCTTTGATACCACCATTCATCTGGGCCGCCACTTTGCGCGAGCGGTCCACGATGGCGTTCAGATCAAAGCCGAACTTGTCCGCCGTCAGGCCAAATTCCTTGGCGCGTTCGAACTGATGATAAACCTCAGCCGAGCGCAGCAGCGCCTTGGTCGGGATACAGCCCCAGTTCAGACAGATACCGCCCAGATGTTCCCGTTCGATACAGGCCACATTCAGACCCAGCTGCGCGGCACGGATTGCAGCCACATATCCACCGGGGCCCGCCCCGATCACCACGACGTCAAATGATTTGGAAGCCATTAGCCCCTCCGATTCCGAAATTAGTTTGATATTAAACTACTTTTCCACCCGAAACAACGCACAGCAAAGACCCCGCAGCATTTTGACACGCATACGGGGCCTAAATATCTGTAAATTCGCGTTATTTTCTGCGACCAATGCTTACGCAGGGGCAGCGATCTTGGCTTTGTGACATTCTTCAACCTCGCGGAAGACATCGCCATAGCCACTGGTGGCCAGGAACGCGTCTTCATGCGGGTTGTTGGCACGCCCCAGTGCCTCATTGCGATAAGGGAAGCGGCCGAAGTCCCGGATCACCTTGCGATGCGCCTTGGCGTGCAACAGGTTGCTGCCGCCGGTTTCGGGCATCCGCTCTTTCATCAGGCGCACACAGCGTTCCTGATCGCAGAGGTTTTCCGAATGCATCAGGGGCATATAGAAGAACTGGCGTGCCGGTTCATCGATCTTCAGATCCCAGCCGTGATCAATGGCAATCTTCGCCGCCGCCAGCGCCGCCTTGTCGGAGGCAAAGGCTTCGCCCTTTCCGCGGAACATATTGCGCGAGAACTGATCCAGCAAAATGATGTAAGCGAGCGCCCCCGACGGGTAGGTCAGCCAGAGGCCAAACTTGCCCTCCTGCGCCTCACGCCAGGCTTCGCCGAAACGGGTGCGTATGGTGGCGTCGAGTTTTTCCTCCGCCAGATACCAGCCCTGTTCGCCGACCTCATCCAACCAAAAGGCCAGCACCTGCTCTGGCCCCACATCAGCCCCGGATTTTGCTCCAGTTTTTGCCCCGATCATTGCCCCGACTCCTGTTGCTAACGGCAATCCTCATTCCCCAAGGTTAAGCGCGGAACCTCAAGGAATAACAGTCAAAAATTGCAACGGTTCTGTATTAATTGCTCTCATTTTGGGCATCTTCTTCTTCGTTTGCGCTATCAATGGCATATTCCAGCGCAACCTCCAGCGCCACCGGCGTCGCCGAGGCCATAACCGGCGTATAGGCAGTGGTGTCTTCGGCCGCCACAGGCGGGCGCTGGGTCATCCGGTAGGCGGCATAGGCGGCCAGCGCCAGCATCAGCACGGCGATGATCAAGAAGTAGCCCTGCGGCCCCGACACCTGCATCACCCAACCGGTGATCAGCGGTCCCATGATCGCCCCCACCCCGTTGATGAACACCAGCCCGCCAGAGGCAGCGGCCATGTCATCCGGCTCCAGGAAGTCGTTGGTATAGGCCACCAGCAGCGAATACAGCGGGTTCGAGGTGCCGCCGATCACAAAGGCCGAGGCCAGCAGGATCTCAAACCGCATCCCAAACACCATCGCCACACAGGCGCCAACCCCCGCTCCTGCGGCAACCAGCATGATCAGCACCCGGCGGTCCATCCGGTCGGAAATCCAGCCCAGCGGATATTGCAGCAACAAAGCACCCAGATAGAAACTGGCCACAAACAGCGAGATCTGCGGCAGTGTCAGCCCCACTTCGCCGCCATAAACCGCCGCCATGCCGAACTGCGCGGCAAAGACACCGCCCAGCAGGAACATCCCCATGCAGCCCAGTGGCGACAGCTCCAGCAGCTCTTTGATGGCCAGCGGCTTGGCGGTGTCAAAGGCCGGTGTCGGGCTAATCGACAGCAAAATCGGCGCAAAGGAGATCGAAACCAGCACCGAGGGGATCACAAACAGCACATAGCCGGAAGGATCCGCCACCAGAAGCAGCCCCTGCGCGGAAACAATGCCGGTCATCTGCACGATCATGTAAAGCGACAGCGCCTTACCGCGGTTTTCATTGTCGGCAGCGTTGTTGATCCAGCTTTCTGCGGTCACATACACGCCCGAGAAACAGAACCCGATGACCACCCGCCCCAGCGCCCAGGCCACCGGATGGGCCAGCGCCGGATAAAGGATCAGAACTGCCGAAATGAGCGAGGCCAGCGCCGCAAAAACCCGCACGTGACCCACACGGCGGATCATCTCGGGCGCCATCCGCGAGCCGCCAAGGAACCCTGCGAAATAGGCCGACATCACCACGGACATCTGGAACGTTGAAAAGCCCTCAATCTCGCCGCGCACGCCCAGAAGGGTGCCCTGCAGACCATTGCCCACCATCAACAACATCAATCCAAGGAACAGCGCCCAGGCGCTCGACAGGATCTGGCCCATATCAACAAACTCCACACGAAGGGTCACAGGATTCGCATTAGAATCGCTGCCTACCTTAGCAAGCCTGCCAAAGATGATTTGAAAGCGACCGAGGTGGGTCGTTTATGATCCGCGTTTTGGAAAAATTTCGAAGGGGCCCGCGCCCTATTGCGCAGGCACCAGCAGCGAGGCATCGCCGTAAGAGAAGAACCGGTAGCCTTCGCGCAGCGCGTGGGCATAGACGCGGTCCATCTGTTCCTTGCCCATCAAGGCCGACACCAGCATCAGCAGGGTCGATTTTGGCAGGTGGAAATTGGTCATCAGCGCGTCGGTCACATTGAACTGGAAACCGGGGTAGATGAAGATATCAGTCTCGCCTTCCCAGGGGGCAATTTCGCCAGCACGGGCCGCGCCTTCGATCAGACGCAACGCAGTGGTGCCAACGGGGATCACCCGTCCCCCCGCCGCTTTGGTGGCCGCGATCTCCTTCGCCGCAGCTTCGGTCACCTGCCCCCATTCGGCGTGCATCTTATGGGTGGTTACATCCTCCACCTTCACCGGCAGAAACGTCCCTGCGCCTACATGCAGGGTCACATGGGTGAATGTCACCCCCCGCGCCTGCAACGCCGCCATCAACGCATCATCAAAATGTAAAGAGGCCGTGGGCGCCGCAACCGCGCCCGAGTTTTTCGCCCAGAGCGTCTGGTAATCCTCATTGTCCTGCGCATCCGCCGCGCGTTTCGCCGCGATGTAAGGCGGCAGCGGCATGGCACCGGCCTCGGCCAAAGCCGCGTCAAAATCATCCCCCATCAGGTTGAACCGCAGCCGCGCCTGACCGTCCTCTTTGCCTTCCAGCGTGGCCGAAAGCGCGGCGGAAAACTCAACCACCTCGCCTTCGCGGATCTTCTTCAACGGCTTCAGCAGCGCCACCCAGCAGCCATCGGCCTGCGGCTCCAGCAGGGTCACCTCCATCTTGGCACGGGTTTCCCCCTCTGGCCCCATCCGCGGGCGTTCACCAGACAGGCGGGCGGGAATGACTTTGGTGTCATTGAGCACCAGCCGGTCGCCGGGTTGCAGCCACTCCGGCAGATCAATCGCCACCTGATCGTGAATCTCTTCGCCGTCGCACACCAGCATCCGCGCCGAGGACCGCGGCTTGGCAGGGCGGGTGGCAATCAGGGTCTCGGGCAGGTCAAAATCAAAGTCGGAGAGTTTCATCAACGGGGCTTTCGGCGCAGTTACTGGGTCACCTTCGGAGGCGGGCGGCGGAATATCTCTCTAAACATGCCCGGCGTAAAGAGCGAAAGCGGGTTGACCTGCACCTTGGGCACATCCGAGGTGCCTTTCAGCAGGTAGTTGAACCCCACCAGCCCCTCGCCCCGCCGTGTGAAGATCGCCCCGATCCCGTTCAGCGCATAGAGCGGCGAAAGCACCCCCTGAAAATCCATCGCCTTGTTCTTGAGGTCAAAATAGCCGTCCATCGAAATCCCCATTGATGCCCCGATGGCCGAAGACTTACGCAGGATCAGCGAGTCGGGGGTCAGGCGGAACTTGGCCTCAACCTCGCTGAAGAAAATCCCGGGACCCGACAATTGTTCCAGCAGCCCCACAATGCTGACCGCATGCAGCAACCCCGCCAGGGCAGGCACATCGGTCACGCGCGTGTCTGAAACGATCAATTCACCGTCGTAGTTGCCCTTCGCCTCGGCCGGCACCAGCCGCAGCACCATATCGCCGCCGCGCGCCTGTTTCAGGATGCCCGCCGCCGCGAACACCGCACCGGCATCTGCGCTGCGGATCTCGATGGCGGACCGGCTGCCTGCAGCCGCCATATCCCCCGCGATCGAAGCCACCCCGTTGACCCGACCGGTGAAGCTGCCGCTCATCCCGCGCGCGGCACTGAAACGCCCCTGCAGATCAGTCAGGCGAATGGTATCGGTGATGCGCAGCGTGTCCAGCTGCACCTCCATCGGCGTCACCCCACCCTGCCCGCTGCCGGTGCCGGCAGACGCGGGCCTGCGGCGCAGATCCACCGTACCGCCCTGCACCTGCACCAACGGCGGTTTGCCTTTGCCGCGCCCAATCAGCGTGGCGGGGGCATCCAGCCAGGCACCGGCCTTGACCCGCGACAGCTGAACGCGGTCCAGCGTGCCATCGGATTTCAGACTCAGCGTGCCTGCCGCGCTCATCCCCGGCGCCTCTAAAGACAGGGCGTCAATCACCGGCGGTTCCGTCAGCTGCCCCGAAATGGCGAATTGTCCCAGGGTGTCCTGCCCCATCGACCAGCTGAGCGGCGGCACTGACAGGCCGATCCCGCGCAGCTCGGAACTCAGTGCAAACCGGGGCGGCTGACCCTTTTCCAGCTGGATTACCATATCCGCCAAACCGCGCCCCCTGACCGAGCCTTTGGGCAGCGCAATTTTCAACGCGTCCAGCGCCTCGGCCGAAACTTCAACCGTGCCGTACACCTCCGCGCGGCCACGGGTTTCCTTGGTCAGCCCACCTTCGTAAACCGCATCAAACGGCACCCCATCCACAGTGCCTGGCCCCAGGATCACCAGCCGCTCGTTGTTCACGTTCAGCTGCAACTGTTCCGCCCGCAGGGTCTTTTTCGGCACCAAAGTGGTTGAGACCACATTTTCCAGCACCGCATCAATGTCATAGCGCACCTTTTCTGGTGGCAGCCTTTTTTTCAGCGGCATCCGCAACTGACCTTCCGCGCGGACAAGTCCCGTTGCCATATCCAGACCGCGCCCCGCCTTGTCCAGCGCCGACAGCGGATGCAGATTAAGGAAAGACAGCGTCGCCGTGGCATTGGCGCGCGCCTTCAGGTTCACTTCGCCGTTGGCAGGTTTCACCGTGATGTCGTCAATTGTGAACGTGGTGCCGGTGACATCGATCCAGCCGCCTTCGGGCGCAGGCACCACACCGGCGTCACCGGCAACGGTGAACCGCTTGCCCTCCAGCACCCCATGCCCCATCGCCTGTTCCACTGGCGGCAAATGCCGCGAGTAGCGCACCTTGGCGTCAGAAAACTCAAAGCTCGCCAACAGATCATGCGGCTGGCCTGAGGTTTTGCGGAAGGCCAACTGCCCGTTGGTGAGTGTGGCCTGATAGATGTTCTTTTCCACCCAGGCCCGGCTTTTCGGCTTCAGATCCTCAGGCCACAGCCGCAAAAGCGCCGCCGGATCCAATTCCGCAACCTGCGCCCCGGCAGAAACCTGCCAGCCGTCCGAGGTCGCCCGCGCCTTACCGTTCAAAACCGCTGTCTGCCCCTCGGCGCGCAGGGTCAACTCCCCCATGTGCAATTCAAACGGATCCAGCCCAAGACGGAACGACATATCTGCCGCTTCGACGCTCATCGGCTGGGTCAGCAGATTGTCGGGTTTGGCGGTCAGGTCAGACAGAGTGAACTGGCCCAGGAAGGCTTCGGGCACCCCGGCCTCCACCCCTTCCAGAATGGCCTTGCCCTCGGCCCGCAGCGCAATCCAGTTGCTGTCCACCGACAACTCATCAAACACCAGGTCCTGCGCCAGCGGGTTATAGGTGAAATAGCTCCGCGCCGAACGGAACGGCACCGGTTTGGTGGCGGCCGTCGGCTGGATCACCCCTTCGCCAATCTGCAAAGTGCCCGAGATCGGCCCCAAGCCGCCATCATCAGTAATCGAGCCACGCAGCGCCCCCGAAATCGGCGCCTGCACCGCTTCCAGCCAGGCCACAGCAGCCGACTGCACGGCAATGTCCGGACCAACCATATCCTCAAAGCTCATGCCAAACTGCGCCGTGGTTTCGCCAATGCGGCTTTCGAAATTGGTTTCCACCGTTGTCACAAACTGGTGGCCGCCCAGCAGCGCCATATCCCCGCGAATGCGCAGGTCCTCACCGTCGCGGATCAGGCTGACCCGCCCGCCATCCACCGTCCAGGCACGGCCCACACGGGCATCTTCAAACCGCAGGATCAAGGCGTCAGCGATAATCTCGCGCAGATGCTCCAGCTCTAATGACGTCAGCAGCGCGTCCAGATTGGCGATCATCTCCGCCGGGGTTGCCGCTTGCTCCACCTCTGGCAGGCTGGCCCCGAAGGCCAGATCAAACGACCCATCCGCGCGGCGGCGCATGTTCACCTCGGCCCCGGACATCCGCAGCTTGCCCAGCCGCATTTTGCCCTCAAGCAAAGGCCGTGCCGCCAGTCCGGTTTCCAACTCTCCCAGCGCCAGAATGGGGCGGTCATTGACGTCCAGCACCTCCACATCCAACATCAGCACCCGCGGTTTCAACCGGTTCGACACCTCAACCGAGACCGAGCCAAAGCGGACCGAACCTTCCGGCACCATTTGCGACAGCCGCGCCTCCAGCCGCGCCTGCACCCATTGCGGCGCCGTCACCTCGCGCCCGATCAGCAGGTAGGCCGCCAGCGCCAGACCGGCGATCACCATCAGCACAGATCCACAGCTCCAGCCAACGATCCGGCGCCGCCTGCGGCGCTTGGGGCATCCCTTACGGTCTGATCTGGTGAGGTGTTCGGACGGCGCAGCATCGGACGGGGCTGCTGGCCCCTCCGCCACCTCTTCAGGTACGTCTGTGCTGTCTTGATCCGTTGCGGATGTCACCGCCGCTACGCTCCTGCTCTCGTCCCTCGTCCCCGTTTCCCGGGGCTTCCCTGAGGCGTTATCTTCGCCGTATCGCCGCTATACACGGATTTCCGGCCGCTTGCGCAAAACCTTATGCCGGTCGGCGGGATTTTGCCCTGACGGCCTTTCATCTTTGCGACGCAAAGCTATACCTACTGCCAAGTTTACACAAACAGGCGAGGATTTGCAGTGTCTTTAACCCCGGCCCCAGATTTCACCCTGCCGCAGGACGGCGGCGACGACGTGACCCTTTCGGCCCTGCGTCCGGCCCCTGTGGTGCTGTTTTTCTACCCGCGCGACAACACGCCCGGCTGCACCAAAGAGGCGATCGGCTTCACCGAAACCAAAGCCGCTTTTGACGCGCTGGGTGCGGTGGTTTTTGGTATCTCCAAAGACAGTATCGCCAGCCACGCCAAGTTCCGCGACAAGAAAGAGCTGACCATCGGCCTGTTGTCGGATGAGGAAAACACCGTCTGCGAAGACTTTGGCGTCTGGAAAGAAAAATCCATGTACGGCAAGAAGTTCATGGGCATCGAACGGTCCACCTTCCTGATCGACGGCGACGGCAACATCGCGCGGGAATGGCGCAAGGTGAAGGTTCCCGGCCATGTCGAAGAGGTGCTGGACGCCGTCAAAGCACTCAAAGGCTGACATTGATGACTGCCAAGACCCTGACCCAGATGGCGGTGGAGGTTCTCACCACCGCCGATGGGCGTGAAAAAACCGCCCTGTCGCACAAATACGCCGCCGAATGGTTTGCCGCCCGCGCCGCTGGCACGCCCTTACCTGTTGGTGAGGCCGAACCGCCGCTGCGTCCGGCCCGTCCCGAAAAGCCCGAATTGCTGGATCCCCGTGACGTGCCCCGCCGCCGCCCCGGTAGCCCCGAGGGCCGCAAAGCCATCCTGCACGCCGTCGCCCATATCGAGCTGAACGCCGTCGACCTGCACTGGGACATCATCGCGCGGTTTGGACACATCAAAATGCCGCTTGGATTCTATGACGACTGGGTGAAATCCGCTGACGAAGAATCCAAACATTTCAACATGGTATGCGACTGCCTTGAAGCGATGGGCAGCCATTACGGCGCCCTGCCCGCCCATGCCGGCATGTGGCGCGCGGCCGAAGACACCGTTCACGACATCATGGGCCGCCTCGCGGTGGTGCCGATGGTGCTGGAGGCCCGCGGCCTTGATGTGACACCGGGCATGATCAAGATCTTCCAGAACGCCAAGGAAACCGCCACCATCGAAGCGCTGGAGGTGATCTACGCCGAAGAAGTTGGCCATGTCGCCTATGGCTCCAAATGGTTCCATTTCCTCTGCGGGCGACATGAGTTGGACCCGAAGGATGAATTCCACGCCCTTGTGCGCAAGTATTTCCACGGTGCCCTGAAGCCGCCCTTTAACGAAGAAAAACGTGCCGAAGCCGGTCTGCCGCCGGACTTCTACTGGCCGCTGGCAGATGACATCCCCAACAAACCGCGCGACAGCTAGACCGTTCTACAACGTCAGACCAGCCCCCTCCGTCGGGGTCTGGCAGCGCCCTAACCCCCTCAGAATCGGCAATATTCCGCCAAAATCGGCGGAAACTCACCCGCCGAAAGGGGGAATTTACCTAAATTTGTTGCCTTAAACGGGGGGGCTGATAAACAACTGCGGCGGACTTGCCATAAGAGCGGGCCGCGTTGAGTGGGGACGGACAAAAGGACGGACGCGTGAGAACACGTCTAGCAATCAAGATCGACGCCATGCTGGAACCCTGGTTCCCCGAGCGTCGCCTCTTCCTGCGATCGGATAGCGACACGCGGTTCATCCGCCTGCGTCCGGTTACGCAGCTCTTTGCCTTTGCAGGCAGCGCTTCAGTGGTCGCCTGGGCGATCGTGGCCACCGCCATTTTGCTGATGGACAGCATTGGCGCCGGCAACTTCCGCGAACAGGCCAAGCGGGACCAGCGCACTTATGAACAACGGCTGAACCTTCTGGCCGAGGAGCGCGACACCCGCGCCACCGAAGCCATGGCCGCACAGGACCGGTTCAATCTGGCGCTGGATCAGATTTCCGACATGCAGAGCCAGCTTCTGGCCTCGGAAACCTCGCGGCGTGAATTGGAAACCGGCATCGGGGTCATTCAGGCCAATCTGCGCGACGCAATGGACCAGCGCGATCAGGCCCGCGGGCGTCTGGCCGTGCTGCAACAGATGTCGCAGCCGATTGAAACCGCCGCCGCCAGCCAGGAAGGCAATGAAACGCTTGATTTCATGGTCGCCGCCCTGGCGGACACGGCCGCGGAGCGGGACAAGATCCTGGCCGATGCCCGTCAAGCGGTGAAAGATGCCGAAAACCTCGAGTTTCAGATCAAACTGATGGAGGATCAGAACGATCAGATTTTCCGCCAGCTGGAAGACGCCATGACCATCTCGGTCGAGCCGCTGGACAAGATGTTCAGCGCCGCCGGTCTATCGACCAAAAGTCTGATCGATCAGGTGCGCGCCAACCACGCCGGTCAGGGCGGCCCGCTGATGCCGATGTCCTTCTCCACCAAAGGCGAAGAACCTTCGGCGGATGAAATGCGTGCCAACCGCATTCTGCGTCAGCTCGACCAGTTGAACCTCTACCGTATCGCCGCCTCCAAGGCGCCTTTTGCCAAACCGGTAAAAGACGCGGTGCGCTTCACTTCGGGCTTCGGCTACCGCCGCGATCCGAAAACCGGCGGGCGCCGTCTGCACAAGGGTTCGGACTTCGCCGGCCCCACGGGCACCCCCATCTACTCGACCGCCGATGGCGTGGTGATCCACGCGGGCTGGTCCTCGGGCTACGGCCGTCTTGTGAAGATCCAACATGAGTTTGGCATCGAGACGCGCTATGCTCATATGTCGAAAATTCGCGTGAAGGTCGGTCAAAGGGTCTCGCGCGGGCAACGCATCGGTGATATGGGAAATACCGGACGTTCAACCGGGACCCATCTCCACTATGAGGTGCGCGTGGGCGGAAAGCCCGTTAATCCCATGATCTATATCAAGGCTGCAAACGATGTTTTCTAAGAGCAAAATCAACGAACCTGGCCCCAAGGCCGCTGAAACTCCGAAGCCGGCCGCCCCAGAAGCTGCCGCGCCCAAGACGGATTTCAAACCCACCGCGCCCAAGGCCAAACCGCCGGCCTCTGTGCTGTCCTCGGATCTGCACGTGACCGGCAACATGAAAACCACCGGCGACATTCAGGTCGAAGGCACCGTGGAAGGCGACATTCGCGCCCACCTGCTGACCATCGGCGAAAGCGCCACCATCAAAGGCGAAGTGGTTGCCGATGACGTGGTCATCAACGGCCGCATCGTGGGTCGCGTGCGTGGCCTGAAGGTGCGCCTTACCTCGACCGCCCGCGTCGAAGGCGACATCATTCACAAGACCATTGCCATCGAAAGCGGCGCCCATTTCGAAGGCTCCGTCCAGCGTCAGGACGACCCGCTGTCGGGTGGCAAACCTGCCAAGGCGCCCAAAGCCGAAGGCTGATCCCCACCGGATCCGAGATTTCCAAGGCGTCCCCAGAAGGCATTCGGGGGCGCCTTTTCTTTTTAGCCATTGCGGATCACCAACGTGGTTCTATTGATCGCACTCCTTTTCCTCCTCTTGGCCGCCCTCTGGTTCTGGCTCCTCCTCGGGTTGCGCAAATCAGGAAGGCGCTGGCTCTACGGGGCACTGGCGCTGCAGTTTTCCGTGCTGATGACCCTGCTCATGCTCTTTTTGGGATCAGGCTGGGCCGCCCTGATCGGTTTTATCTGGCCACTGCCGACCGTCCTTCCCGTCTCCTCCGTGCTCCTACAGCATTCCAGCTTCTACGCTGACTTCTACTACTTCCCGCTTGGCGCGGGCCTCTGCCTCGCCTTGATCGCTGCGATCTTCCCGCCCCTGCGGATCTGGACACCGCTGATTGTTGTGGCCGTCGCGATCCCTCTTGCCCTGCCGATGGCAGAGAAACACAGCCGCAACCTCATGTGTCAGCGCGCCATCGCCCTGGGCGCGTCCGAGATCAAGCGCCACAGTTTCCTCTGGTCGCTGCGCCACACCCGCACCAACTTCCTGGGCGAGGCACATGGCCTCACCACTGTAGACGGGCAGAGCTACGCCTGGAGCTACAGACGCCTTGATTGGTACCCCGTCACCTCGCAACCCTACGGACAACCCGGCTACATCCAGACCGCCTGCAGCAAGGCCTAGTCACGCGGGGCCTTCACCGCCCCAACCAGCGCCCGACCCAATCGCGCACATAGTCATGATGCGCGGACCAATCTGCCCATGTTGCCTCGGCCCAAGCGATCACCCGCGCCGCATGTTCCGGCCCGCCCGCATAGGGCGCAACATCCGCCACGGTCACCTCAAATCGCGCTGGCGGCTCCAACCACTCCAGCGTCGCCTTATGTTGCCCCAGCCCCAGCATCACTGCATTCGTCGCCTCAGCCCCACGCGGCCGCCCAGCCGCATGATCCTCAAGCTGTACGCACAGCCGCGCCAGATGCAGGCCGACGGATTGCACCATCCGCCGCTCCGCCCCGTTGCCGGGGTGTTGCACCGCATAGCTGTCCACGCTCAGCCGGTGGGTCGCCAGCAAAGCAGGATCGGAATATTCATGTGCCAACACCGCCGTGAACCGCGTGTAGCAGGCGGGGCTGGATGTCATATAGTTGTGGGTTGGCCCCACCTCCGGATCCAGATCAGCGCCACAACCGGGGCAGATCCGCGCCGCTGTCTGGTCATTGCCAGCCATCGTCAAACACCTTCGTTAAAATCCAGTAAATCAAAACGCAAAAAAACAAAAAGCGCCCCCAAAATCGATCGGGGACGCCTCAAAACCTGTCAACCAACGGCCCAAATCAGCCCTCGATCATCTCCACACGGGTGGCGTGACGGCCGCCTTCAAATTCCGCCTCCAGGAAGGCATCCACAATCTCCAGCGCCAGACCTTCACCAATCACCCGGGCGCCCATCGACAACATGTTGGCGTCATTATGGGCACGGATCATCTTGGCCGAGAACACGTCGGAACAGACCCCACAGCGGATGCCGTCAACCTTGTTGGCCGCCATCATAATGCCCTGACCGGTGCCGCAGATCAGGATGCCCAGATCGGCCTCGCCCGCGACAATTGTCTCTGCCGCCGCTTTGCCGTGCAGCGGGTAATGGGTGCTTTCGCTGGTCATCGGGCCGATGTCCGCCACCGCAAAGCCTTTGGCGGCGACATGTTTGGCGATGGTCTTGCGCAGCTCGATATCCGCGTGATCGCTGGAGATCACAACACGTTTGGCGGTCATGGCGGTTTTCCCGATTCCAAGAGGTCAGATTACAGCGGGTTTGGACCAGTTTCGGCCCGTCTTGTCAAACGCCCCACCGCGACAGGCCTCAGGCCTCCAGTTCCGCATCCCAGTAGAGGTAATCCATCCAGCTGTCATGCAGCATGTTGGGCGGAAACTTGCGCCCAACATTGTTCAACTCGCCAGCCGTCGGCCGCCGTGGCACCTTGCGCAGCGACATGCCCGCCCGACGCAGCGATTTCGAGCCTTTTTTCAGATTGCAGGGCGAACAGGCCGCCACAACATTTTCCCAGCTGGTGATCCCCCCAGCCGCGCGCGGCACCACATGATCAAAGGTCAGATCGCCCCGGCTGCCACAATACTGGCAAGAAAATTCATCCCTCAAAAACAAATTAAAGCGCGTGAAGGCCACGCGCTTTCGAGGTTTTACATAGTCTTTCAGCACCACCACCGAGGGGATGCGTATCCGGGTACTGGGGCTGGCCACCACGGTGTCATATTCGGCCACGATGTCCACCCGATCCAGCCACACCGCCTTCACCGCCTCCTGCCAGGGCCAAAGCGACAGCGGGTAGTAGGACAAGGGCCGGTAATCCGCATTTAACACCAGCGCCGGATGCTGTTTCAGCGCCCCGCGCTCTCTTACAAACTCATGCCTGAAATCGCCGTCCATCAGGGTCACACCCTCTCCGCTCTGAACCGAACGTGGACCGGGGAGGTCTTGGGTCCCCCGACCCGCGCCTTACCTCATACTATATATCCGTTGAGGCTTCGGGCAACCCCCACGATATAGAGATTCTCCCCCATATTCTTCGCGGCTCCCTGTGACAGGCATATGACACCGCCCCCCGCAAGACGCCTGCACAAAAAAGCGCCACCTGCGGAACTCCACGGGTGGCGCTTAAGGCGGCGTTTTCTTCTTGGGCTAAGTATCCTGGGGTGTGAATGGGCAAAATTCCATTTTTGACCAGAGAGGGGCAACGCCCCTCTTCCCGCCCTCAAAACACCCCGAAGGCCCCGTTCAGAGCCCCAGCTTGTCGCGCATAAAGGCCAGCGCCACCGACAGCCCGTCAGGGGCAATGCCATGGGCGGTGCCCTTCATGATATGGGCGTAAACCTCTTTAAACCCGGCCTCATCCAGCGCTTCGGCGGCTTCTGGCAGCGATTGCACCGGCACCACATCGTCCTGATCGCCATGCACCAGCAGGATCGAGGGTTTCGAGATCGCCTCATCCTTCAACAGATCCGGTGACATCAACCGACCCGAGAAAGCCACGATGCCGGCAATCTCATCCTCACGGCGCGGCGCAACATGCAGCGACATCATGGTGCCTTGCGAGAAGCCAAACAGCACCATCTGTTCAGGCAGCAGGTCTTCGTCCACCAGCACCGCATCCAGAAAAGCGTTCAGGTCTTCGGCCGCCTGCACCATGCCACGTTCGGCCTCTTCTTCGGAGGAGCCATCGATCCAGGGAATCGGGAACCACTGGTAGCCCATGGGTGACCCGGCGCAGTTTTCCGGCGCATCGGGCGCAATGAACAGCGTGTCGGGCAGATGATCCGCCAAAGGATCTGCCAGCCCCAAGAGGTCCGCGCCATTGGCGCCATAACCATGCAGGAACACAACCACCGACCGGGTGACCCCGGATTTGGGCTCTTTGCGGCCCGCCTGCAAAACACGTGTCATCTGATCCCTTCCCGTTGTTTGACATGCCTGTAATAGGCAAAGAGCTGACGCGCTGCAACGGCACGCCAGGGGCTCCAATTTTCACTGAGCTGGCGCAGCTCACGTTCCTTGGGACGCGCCTCCAGCCCGTAAAGATCCTGCGCCGCCACCTGCAGCGCCAGATCACCGGGGGCAAAGACATCCGCGCGGCCCAGCGAGAACATCGCGTAGATCTCTGCCGTCCAAACGCCGATACCTTTGACCGCGGTCAAAACCTTGATGACCTCCGCATCCGGAACGGCGCGCAGGGCGTCATAATCGATCCCCGCCTCGGCCAGCGCCAGCGCATAACGCGCCTTCTGTTGCGACAGGCCCAGCCCGCGCAGATCGTCAAAACTGTAGCGCTGAACGCCTTCGGGACTAACGCAACCCGCATCCTGCAGGCGTTTCCAGATCGCATTGGCCGAGGCCACGCTGACCTGCTGGCTGACAATCGCTGACAGCAGCTCACCAAAGCCATCCGGCTTGCGCCGCAACGGCAAGGGACCGGTTACCGCATAGGCCCGCGCCATCGCCGGATCCTGGGCGCAGAGCCAGTCTACCCCTTCGGCCACACAGGCCTCTGTTTCGATGATCCGTCCAACGGTGTTTGCACCTGCGCTCACGGCATCACCTTCTGCGCGACGGCCCAGTCCACAGCCGCCTCGACCGTGGTGACCTGCAAGGCGTCGGGCTGCACCGGACGGTCGATCATGATCACCCGAATGCCCAGATCACGTGCCGCCACCAGCTTGGCCTTCCCAGCCGTGCCACCGGCGTTTTTCACCACCAGAGTGTCGATGCCCAACTCCTCAAACAGCGCCTTCTCCTCCGCCACGGTAAAGGGCGGACGGCCGGTGACAAACCGGCCCAACGGCATCGGAAATGCCTCCGCCTGTGGATCCACTACACGCAGGGTGACATCGCACTGCGACAGTGCCATGAAGTCTGGCAGCGATTTGCGCCCCGTCGCCAGAAACACCTTCGCCCCCGGCGCAATGCGCGCGCAGGCCGCTGCGGCATCCGGCACCGCGGTCCAGAAATCCCCCGCCTCAGGCTGCCACGCAGGCCGCAGCAGTTGGCAGTAAGGCAGCGACAGCGCTGCCGCCACCCGCGCCGCCCGGGTCGAGATCTGCGCCGCAAACGGATGTGTTACATCCAGTACCGCCTTGATATCTTTGCCGATAAGGTAGTCACGAAACGCCGCTTCTCCGCCAAATCCCCCCACGCGGGTTGGCACTGGCAGGGGTTTCGGGGCCTCGGTCACACCAGCCAAAGAGGCGATCGCCGGCACATAGGCGCGATCCAGCCCCTCGGCCACTTTGCGGGCTTCGCCAGTGCCCGCCAACAAAAGAACCGTCACTGCGCCGCCTCACTGTCCTGCGCCACATCGGTCCGCGCCAGCAGATTGCCCGCCCGATCAATCACCACCACGGCACATTCCACACGCTCGGGCACCATTTTCTTCACCTCAACCAAGGCCTTCTCCGCGACCATTTCGGCCATCTCTTTTCCAATCATCTCATAGGCTTGCAACGCGGTGTTACACTCCCGCAGCCGCGCATCATCCAGCCAGTCTGCCAGCAGATCGAAATCCACCTGCGAGCGGCCCGAATGCAGATCCCGCGCGCCCTGCGCCAGTTTGGTGATCTTGCCGATGCCACCGCCGACGGTGACACGGGGCAGCGGATGTTTGGCGATGTATTTCAACATCCCCCCGGCAAAATCACCCATATCCAGCATGGCGTGATCCGGCAGCTCATAAAGCCCCTGCACTACCCGTTCCGAGGTGGCACCGGTGCAGCCCGCCACATGGGCCAGCCCCTCGGCCCGCGCCACATCCACCCCACGATGGATCGAGGCGATCCAGGCCGCGCAGCTGAAGGGCCGCACGATCCCCGTGGTGCCCAAGATCGACAACCCACCCTTGATGCCCAAACGCGGGTTCCAGGTTTTTGCCGCCAATTCCTCACCGGCAGGAACCGAAACGGTGATCTGAATATCAGGTGCCTGCCCCAACCGCGCGGCCATCTCCTCCACCGTCTGGGTCATCATCTGGCGTGGCACCGGGTTGATCGCAGGCTCGCCCGGCGGGATCGGCAGACCGGGTTTGGTGACCTGCCCCACGCCGCGACCGCCAACAAAGACCACCCCCCCGGCTGAGACCTCGACCCGCGACAGAATCAGCGTCCCGTGGGTGACGTCGGGATCATCGCCCGCGTCCTTCACAATCCCTGCCTCGGCCCAGCCTTCGCCCTGTCGCGCCTCAACCACTTCGAACTCGGGCCTTTCGCCACGGGGCAAGGTGATGCGCACTTTTTCCGGCTTGCCCTCGCCCCACAGCATCATCAGCGCCGCCCGCGTCGCAGCGGTGGCACAGGCGCCCGTGGTCCAGCCACGGCGCAATTCTCTGTCGGGTTTCCGGCTCATCAGCCGCGACTATAGGCGCAGGCGCAACCGCCGCCAATATGTCGTTTCCGGACTTCTCTCTCAGAGCGCTGCGGGGCATACAGGGGGCATGACTGACTCGCTCACCCTCCCCGCCCATGATTGGCCCACGCTGGAACCCGGCTGGGTCTGGCTCTGTGGTGCAGGTCCCGGCGATCCCGGCCTGCTGACGCTGCATGCGGTGAACGCGCTGCGCCAGGCCGATGTGGTGATCTATGACGCCCTGGTGCAGGAGGCGATCCTCGACTGGGCGCCTCAGGCCGAACATATCTATGCGGGCAAACGCGGCGGCAAACCTTCGGCCAAACAGCGCGACATTTCGTTGCGGCTGGTGGATCTGGCCCGTGCGGGCAAACGGGTGCTGCGCCTCAAGGGCGGCGATCCCTTTGTCTTTGGCCGCGGCGGTGAAGAGGCCCAGACCCTGATCCAACATGGCGTCAACTGCCGCATCATCCCCGGCATCAGCGCCGGGATCGGTGGGCTGGCCTATGCGGGCATCCCCGTCACCCACCGCGATGTGAACCAGTCGGTGACCTTTGTGACCGGCCATGACCAGACCGGCGACACCCCGTCGTCACTGAACTGGAAGGCCATTGCCGAAGGCGCGCAGGTGCTGGTGATCTACATGGGCATGAAACATGTGGAGCGCATCGCCGGTGAGCTGCTCGCCGCCGGTCGTCCCGCCGATGAACCCTGCGCTGTCGTCTGTTCCGCCACCACCGAAGATCAACAGGTGCTGGAAACCACGCTGGGCACAATGGCCGCGGATATCAAAGCCTCCGGCCTGAAGCCGCCCGCGATCCTTTGTGTAGGCCGTTCGGTTCTGATGCGGCAGGTACTGGACTGGCAGGGGCTGATTGCGGGCGAAACCCCACGCAACCTTGATCCCCTGGGGCGCGGCCGCCCGGCCGAACAGGCGTGAGCGCCGCCACCGCCCCCACGCCCCCCAAAGGGCTGATCATCGCCGCGCCCGCCTCGGGCGCAGGCAAAACCACCGTCACGCTGGCGCTGCTGCGGCTGCTCGCACGGCAAGGCATGACCGTGCGCGGGGCGAAATCCGGCCCCGACTATATCGACCCCAAGTTTCACGAAGCCGCCTGCGGCCAGCCCTGCCTGAACCTGGACGCCTGGGCGATGTCGCCGGACCGGCTCCAAAACCTCGCCTCGGGTGACGGCACGCTGATAATCGAAGGCGCCATGGGCCTCTTTGATGGCGCCCCACCCGAAGGCAAAGGCGCGGTGGCCGATCTGGCGCGTCTTTTCAAACTGCCAGTGGTGCTGGTCGTGGACGCCGGCCGCATGGCTGGCTCCGTCGCGCCGCTGGTCGCAGGGTTTGCCCGGTTTGACGCAGATGTCACCATCGCCGCTGTGATCCTCAACAATGTCGGCTCCGACCGGCATGAGGCGATGCTGCGCCGCGCCCTCGCCCCCCTTGGCCTGCCGGTGCTGGCCGCCCTGCGCCGCAATGCCACACTCGCCATGCCATCACGCCACCTTGGTCTGGTGCAGGCGGGCGAACGCGCCGGTCTCGACCAATTCCTCGACCGCGCCGCAGATGCGTTGGCTGAAAGCCTCGATCAGGAAACCCTCCAAACCCTTCTGCGTCCAACGCCCAACAAACCCCAAGCCCGCCGCATCCCGCCGCCCGCACAATCCATCGCCGTGGCCCGCGATCAGGCCTATGCCTTCTGCTACCCACATCTGCTGGCGGACTGGCGCGCCGCAGGGGCCAAAATCACCTTCTTCTCACCGCTCGCGGATGACGCGGTGCCCGCCTGTGATTTCCTCTACCTGCCCGGCGGATATCCCGAACTGCACGCGGGCCGCCTCGCCGCCAACTCAACCTTTATGGCAAGCCTACGCAAAGCCGCAGAAACCACTGAAATCTATGGCGAATGCGGCGGCTACATGACCCTTGGCGACGTGCTGGTCGACGCAGATGGCACCGCGCACAAAATGGCCGGTTTGCTGCGGCTGGAAACCTCCTTTGCCAAACGCAAACTGCACCTCGGCTACCGCGACTTGACGCCGCTGACCGGTCCGTTCACAGGGCCGTTCACAGGGCCGCTGAAAGCGCATGAGTTCCACTACGCCACCACACTCAGCGCCAAGGGACAGCCGCTTTTTGCCGCCAGAGATGCAGAAGGCAACGCGCTGCCGGATATGGGCCTCAGCCAGCGCCACGGTCAGGCCCATACCCATGGTTCCTTCGCCCATCTGATCGACCTCGCCTGATCAAATCCCCCAGAGGGCCTACGACCACCGGCGCCTTTCATCTTGCCCAAAATACTCAAATCCCACGCCTTCCCTCGGACAAACCGTCACAAATGTGCACAAACGCACACCCCAGTCGCAGCCCTCCTGCGGCAGGAGGCCGCTTGCGGGGTTGAACCAATCTGTTTAGCACTTGCCCCATGACCCAAACACAGCCCATCCCCGCCCAAAATCTTGGCACCCCATCAGCCAAACGCAATGTTGTCATTCTGGTGCTGGCCCAGGCCATCCTAGGGGCCCAGATGCCGATGCTGTTCACCATCGGCGGCCTGGCCGGCCAAAGCCTGGCCTCCAACCTCTGTTTTGCCACGCTGCCGATCTCGATGATCGTGCTGTCCTCGATGCTTTCGGCAACGCCGGTCTCGGCGGTCATGCAGCGTTTTGGCCGACGGATCGGCTTTATGGTGGGCACCGCGTTTGGCGCAGCCGGGGCCGCGGTGGGCGCCTATGCGCTGTCGATTGCCTCTTTCCCGCTGTTCCTGGTCGGCTCTTTCCTGACCGGCACATATATGTCGGCACATGGGTTTTACCGCTTTGCCGCCGCAGACACCGCCTCGGATGCCTTCCGGCCCAAGGCAATTTCCTATGTCATGGCGGGCGGTCTGGCCGCCGCAATCATCGGTCCACAGCTGGTCAAGCTCACCTCTGACGCTTTCGTGGTGCCCTTCCTGGGCGCCTATATCGCGGTGATTGCCATCAACGTGCTGGGTTCTTTGCTGTTCCTGCTCCTTGACATCCCAACCCCGGAGAAGCCCACAGCAGATGCCCCCAAAGGCCGCAGCCGCTGGGAGCTGCTGAAAACGCCGCAGATCGCGGTCGCCGTGATCTGTGCCATGGTGTCCTACGCGCTGATGAACCTGGTGATGACCTCCACCCCCCTTGCGGTGGTGGGCTGCGGGTTTGAACAGGACAATGCCGCGGATGTGGTGACCGCCCACGTGCTGGCGATGTATGCGCCCAGTTTTTTCACCGGCCATCTGATTGCACGCTTTGGCACCAAGACGATCATGGCCGCAGGTCTGGTGATCCTTGCTGGCGCGGGCGCTGTGGCGCTGCAGGGGGTTCAGCTGGAAAACTTCTTTGTGGCGCTGATCCTACTGGGTCTCGGCTGGAACTTCGGCTTCATTGGTGCCACCACGCTGCTGGCCAATTCCCATACCGCGGAAGAGCGCGGCCGGATGCAGGGCCTCAACGACCTTCTGGTCTTTGGCGGTGTGACCCTGGCCTCGCTGGCTTCGGGCGGGTTAATGAACTGTTCCGGCGGTGATCCGGTGGATGGCTGGCAGGCGGTGAACTACGCCATGGCCCCCTTCCTGGTGCTGGCCGGTGGCGCGCTGATCTGGCTGATGTTCCAACCCAAAGAAGAGCTGGCCTAAGCCTCATCAAGATAACAACATCCAAGGGGGCCACTGGCCCCCTTTTCATTGTTGCTATTCAAAATGCAAAAACGGTTTATGGCCGACGCTCGCCAACAAGTACCGAACGTTGGTTTTTGCCAAGATAACGCTGAATGGATCGGTCTACTCCGTCCAAGAGCCCCCATGCACGATGGTCAAGCTCCCGAAGCGCTGTGGCGTTTGAAGGCGTTAACTCGGCGAGCACGAGGACATCCGCAAATTGATCCAACAAAACTGCACGCATTGCTGCAATGTGATCGGCCATCAGCTCTGTGCCACGGTTTTCCACAAATTGCGTTAAGCCCCCGTTTGCAATTTCACCTGTGGAAATCAGCACCAGCTGGCAGAAGTATTCGGATTGAGACAAACCCCAAAGTGGCAGGCTTTCATCTGCACGATAAGCCCAAAATCCACTAATCGTTGATACAGCGGCCCGTGCATCCTGCTGGATTAAAAGAGACTGAAAGTATTGCTCAGAGACGTTAGGTATCATCATGAATCCGCCAAGAAGCCTCGAACCAACCAGCTCACCAGCGGCGCAGCAGGCTGCGCCACATCAGGCTGAACCGCCGTTGCGCCTCGGACGGGGTGATCTCGTCATGCACCACCGCCTGTGGCACCGCGCGGGCGCGGCGCAGCACCGGGCCGGCCATCCAGCCACTCAGCAAGGCAGGCGCAGCAGCAGGTGCAATGTCGCCACGCCGTTTGCGTGCCCGCGCCAATCGGCGCAAGCCTTCTGCCGCCAGATCGCGCACAGCCTCAGGCCGACCGTCCAGCAAAGGCACCCGCCCCGCCGCTTCCAACGCCGGAATGGCGCGCAGGAAATTTGCCAGACCCGCCGCATAGCCCAGATCGCGCACAACATCCTCGGCCCCGCCTCCCAGCGCGTTCACCGCCACCAGTAAGAGGTTCGACGAGGTGTGCTGCAAATAGCCTTCGAAGTCGGCAAAATCCTCAAACGGATCTTTGTAAATGTCCCAGCGCCGCGCGTCACACAGCTGATCCAACAGCGGCGCATCCTCGGCCCGCATCGCCAGCGCCAGCGGGGTCACCACCTCATGACGGCGCACCACGCCGCCCTTGCCGATCTCCTCAAAGGCGTCACGCCACCATTGCAGCCGCATCTCGGCGATCATGCTCTCCTGCGTCACCCAAGGGGCGCGGGCCACTTCGACATTGGCGGCGAACAGCGGAAACAGCACATCCCGCGCCGCAGGCGGCGCAGCCATTGTGGCCAGAAACCGGTCCGGATCCGCCCGCTCAACCAAGCCAGCACAGGCGGCAAAATCGTCATGTTCGACCTCCGCCCCCTGCGCCGCAGCCGCACTCACGATCCCGCCTCTTCACCGCGCAACAGCTTCCAGGTGATCGCGTCACACAGCGCATCAAAGGAGGCATCCACTATGTTTGGCGACACGCCCACGGTGGACCAGCGCCGCCCCTGGCCGTCTTCGCTGTCGATGATGACACGGGTGACGGCTTCGGTACCGCCCTGAGTTATCCGCACCTTGAAGTCGACCAGCCGCATATCGGCCAGCACTTCGGAATAGCGCCCCAGATCCTTTATCAAGGCCTTGGCCAGCGCGTTCACCGGACCGCGGTCACTGCCGGTCTCATCCATCGATTCCGACACCGACAGCTTCTTTTCACCGTCCACTTTGACAACAACCACCGCTTCAGAGAGAGAGACCATGCGGTTGTACTTGTTCTTGCGCCGCTCCACCGTGACCTTGTAGCGCTTCACCTCAAAGAACTCGGGCAGTTGCCCCAGCTCAGCCCGCGCCAGCAGCTCAAAGCTCGCCTGCGCGGAATCATAGGTGTAGCCCTCGCTTTCGCGCGCCTTGATCACATCCAGGATCCGCGCCAGCGCCGGATTGCCTTTGTCGACTTCCAAACCGGCCTCGGCCAGTCGGCGGCGCAGGTTGGACTGCCCGGCCTGATTGGACATCGGAATGATGCGGTCATTGCCCACTGTGGCGGGGTCAATATGCTCATAGGTGCTGGGATCTTTCAGGATCGCCGAGGCATGCAGCCCCGCCTTATGGGCAAAGGCCGACGCCCCCACATAGGGCGCCTGCCGCTGCGGCACCCGGTTCAGAATGTCATCCAACAGACGCGAGGCTTTCACTAGCCCGCTCAGCGCCTCCCGGCTCACACCAGTGTCAAACTGGCTGGCATAGGGTTCCTTCAGCAACAGCGTTGGGATCAGCGTGGTCAGATTGGCATTGCCACAACGTTCGCCCAGGCCATTGAGCGTGCCCTGGATCTGCCGCGCCCCGGCCTCCACCGCCGCCAATGAGCCAGCCACCGCGTTTTCCGTATCGTTGTGGGTGTGGATCCCGAGGTGATCGCCGGGAATGCCCGCCGCAATCACCGCCGCCACAATTGCCCCGATCTCAGACGGCATGGTGCCGCCATTGGTGTCGCACAG
This sequence comes from Thalassobius sp. MITS945101, assembly GCF_047123305.1. Taxonomy (GTDB): domain Bacteria; phylum Pseudomonadota; class Alphaproteobacteria; order Rhodobacterales; family Rhodobacteraceae; genus Thalassobius. Next base: position 3,133,576 of record NZ_CP138918.1, on the reverse strand, counting down.
CACCACCCAGCGCGCACCAGCCTCATAGGCCGCCTTCACCGCCTCCAGCGCATAAGCCGGATTGGCCTTATAGCCATCAAAGAAATGTTCCGCATCAAACAGCGCTTCGCGCCCCGAAGCGACGATATGCTCGACCGATTTGGCCACGTTTTCAGTGTTTTCCGCCAAGGTGATCCCCAGCGCGGTTTCCACGTGGAAGTCATGGGATTTGCCAACCAGACAGACCGACCCCGTGCCGGCATTCATCACCGCCGCCAGCACATCGTCATTGTCTGCCGAACGCCCCGCCCGCTTGGTCATGCCAAAAGCGGTGAAACGCGCCTTCAGCTTGGGCTTGGCCTCAAAGAACTCGCTGTCCGTGGGGTTGGCACCAGGCCAGCCGCCCTCGATGTAGTCCACACCCAGCTCATCCAGCACCGCCGCAATCTGATGCTTCTCCGGCGTGGAAAACTGCACCCCCTGCGTCTGCTGCCCGTCGCGCAAGGTGGTGTCGTAGATATATAGCCGCTCGCGTGACATGCTGGCTCCCCTCAATTCTCCCGCTCAGGCTTGCGCCAAGAGCCGCGCCCGACCCTGGGTGGGCGCATTCGTTCCATATGAGCACCGTGGTGCCTTTCAAGCCCATGACAAGGTCTTTAGTAGGTAAGACTTCGCCAAAGCGCCCTCCCGGGGGGAGGGTCGGGCGCGGCTCGGGCTGACGCCCGAGCTACGTAGATTCAAAGCCCTTCCAGCTTCGCCGCATCAAAACCGGCACCGGGTAGCAGTTCCACCCCCGCCTTGCTCATCCGCACCTCAACCCCGGCGTCCATCAGCGCGTTTTTCAACGCATCCACCGGCGCAAAGTCCTTGGTCTCCATCGCCGTGGCACGGAGGGCTGTTAGTTTTCGACCCAAGTGCGCCAACTCAAGACCGCCTTCTTCTTGAGTTCTTGCAGCCGAAACAACACCAGCCACCTGAACCTCCGACGACGCGCTCGCCATGAAAGGATGGAAATTTTCGATGAGGCTTTGCTCGTCAAATCCCAGCAACCACAAAGAACCACGCAGTTCAGCCTTTTTTCCTTCTTTGAGATACTTACGGACCAAAGTCAGCGCCAATGAGGTATTCAGATCATTGGCAAGAGCGTCGACCAACTCTTGCGGCACGATCACATTGGGCCCCGAGCTCCAAACCTCTGTGCTTGGATCCGCAGCAAGAAACTCCGCCACCTTCCTTAGGAATTTCTCCGCCTCTTTCGCCTTCTTCTCGGTCCAGTCCATCGGCTTGCCGTAATGGGTCGACAGGAAGACAAAGCGGATCACCTCACCGGGCACACCCTGATCCAACAGGTCCCGCACGGTGAAGAAGTTGCCTAGTGACTTGGACATCTTCTTGCCCTCAACTTGCAGCATCTCATTGTGCATCCAGTAGCGGGCAAACTCCCCCTTGGGGTGGGCGCAGCAGCTTTGCGCAATCTCATTCTCATGATGCGGGAACTGCAGGTCGTTGCCGCCACCGTGAATGTCAAAGGACGCGCCTAGCAGCTCATAAGACATGGCCGAGCATTCGATATGCCAGCCCGGACGCCCACGGCCCCAGGGGCTGTCCCAGCCCGGCAGGTCATCCGTCGAAGGCTTCCACAGCACAAAATCCATCGGGTTTTTCTTGTAAGGCGCCACTTCGACCCGCGCGCCGGCGATCATGTCATCCACCGACCGACCCGACAGCGCGCCGTAGTTTTTGTAGCTTTCCACCGCGAACAGCACATGGCCCTCAGTGGCATAGGCATGACCCTTGGCAATCAGATCCTCGATCATCGCCACCATCGGTCCGATAAACTCGGTTGCGCGCGGCATGTGATCGGGTTCCATCGCACCAAGCGCGCCCATGTCCTTCAGATACCAGGCGATGGTCTCATCCGAGCGTTGGGTGACCAGCTGTTCCAGCGTGCCCTCGGCCCCCGCCTCTTTGCGCGACACGGCAGTGGCGTTGATCTTGTCATCCACATCCGTGAAGTTGCGAGCATAGGTGACATGCTCCGCCCCGTAAACATGGCGCAGCAGACGGTAGAGCGTGTCAAACACAATCACCGGCCGTGCATTGCCCAGATGGGCGCGGTCATAAACCGTTGGACCACAGACATACATCCGCACATTTTTGGGGTCGATCGGCGCAAACGCCTCTTTCGACCGGCTTATCGAGTTGTGCAGTTTAATCACGGTATCCGTCATAGCGTCCTCACACGCGCACCAAAGCTTCGCGGCGGGCTTAGCAAGATCAACTCATGTATGGAAGATAGAGAACGGCCCGACACGCCTGCAAAACTGAGAAAACTCAGCAGGGAATACAGCAGGTAATGATGCAAAGGGTTTTGTTCATGGCAGGAGTGATACCCTGCGCGCCGCGCCACGGCAATGATGGATTGCACCGCAGCCAGAAATTCTCGCGCCCTACGCAGCCCGCTGGCAAAACCACACCAAAAGGCATGGAATACCCTACCAATCGCATGGGTTGTATATACCTTCTCAATTCGCCAAAAATATGATAGTCTCAACTTATTCGATTGTGTTTTCCGTTTTCTCGGCCGTTTTGGCCTTCATTGATTTAATCTAGCAAAGCCAGCGATTTGCCATGCCAAACGATATGCTCAAAATCTCCCTTCCCGAAATTTCGGTCACCGCCGTGCATGCCTCCACTTCAACCGAAGAGCGCAGTTATACCGCCGCGCTGATGTCCCGGATGGAGGAATTGGGGTTTACCATGCAGGGCGGCGTCTTTGTCGAACTGACCATGACCCGTGGCGATGGTGACCCTTTGGTGGATTACGTCCGCGTCGCCCGCCGCTATCGCCCCCTGCAGGACAGCCCCAGCACCACTTTAGAAAGTCGGATGCCGGAGTTCATGAACTATCTGGCCCTGCGCAATGAATACGCCGGCGCCACCAATTGGGGCGCGGAGCTGATCAACGCGATGATCGCCTCTAACGGCGGCAACTTGCCCGCCAGCTGGCTCGACGCCGCCCTGCTGACGCTCGAAGCCGACGCAACCACCCACTAAGCCCCGGCCACCGGTGTTTTAGGCCTTTCAGGCAAAAGGGAGCGTTGCCCCCTCGGCGCAAGGCGCCTCACCCCCAGAGTTTTCTGGCAAGATGAAAGCGCCTTTCAACGATCCATAAATACTCAAAATACAGCGTTTCGCAGCAGCGCTAGTTCACCATCCAGTCCCCTTCAGGCCAGAAGGCATGGAAGGCAAAGGCGAACATCACGTCATGGGCCACATCCTTGCCCGCACCATCGCGCACCCGGATCGCCCCAACGGATTTGCCGCCGCCGATATTGGCTGTGTCCAGCGCCGAGGATTGTTCATCGACCCAGGTCAGCGTCACCCCGTTTTCTGAGATTTCCTTTTCCGCCCGCAGCCGGTCAAAGGTCCAGGCAGCATCCCCAACCCGCACCACCCGCATCAACGGCGGCACGCCATGGGGTGGGTTTTCGCCGCTATAGAGGAACGGCCGCTGCGAACTGTCGTAGTTCTGATAGGGGTTCATGCCATAGGCGCGGCGATAGGGTGGCTCGGCCATAACCAACCCGTCGGGATGGGCCTCCCGGAAAGCGGCCCAGCTTTCCATCCAGACCGGCAGTTCCACCAGCTTTACATCGGTCAACTGCCCCACGATGCCGGTGCCAAGCGCCTGTTGCCACCAGCTCTGGGTTTCGCGGTCATACATCACCATGTCCGAATTGCGCAGCTTGCCCGACACCCCAAAAGACAGCTCCCCCGCAGCGGTGCGCCGGTCAAACACAATGGCCGAGTTGCACAGGGGACAGAAGGTCACCGCCACCGGCACATCGCCAATCCGATCGTTCACAATTTCATGCCACATCAGATAGCGCAGCGGATAGGCCCGCGCCTGCTGCCCCTCCAGCGCCACCGTGATCACACTTTCGCGCGGCTCCAGCCCCGCCTCATCCGCCTGACGCAGAAACTGAGGATCATCCACCGCCGGGATGCCATCTTTGGGCGGCCCGCCGGACATGATCTCTTTCCAGTTCTTAATCGTGGTCTGGCTGAAATCGGTGTCCGGCCATTCATATTGCCAGAAGTTCGGATCGGCGCTGGCAGGCAGCGCAGCGGAAAAAGTGGCGGCAAATGTGGTGGCAAGCGCCAAAAGCGTGCGTTTCATCGGGGCGTCCTCCTGCAGGTAAGCGTGACAGATCCCCCGCGCCCCGCCTAGCCCGCCCCACGTGATTTTGATGCACCAGTGAGCAGCAGTGCGCACCGCCGTGTTACACAAAGTCTGGCGCCCTGCAGTTTGCGCGACATTGTGGGCTCAGATTCTATTCAAAGAGGTTTTTCATGCCCTTTCTCCTGGGCCTTCTGGCCGTGGCCGGTGCGGCCTATTTCTGGATCCTGCGCGCCCGCAACGCCGCCGAAATGACCCATGAGCTGCTGGATGTTGCCAACGACGTGCGTCTTGCAGCACGCCGTTTCGGTTTCAGGCGGCGCAACAACACCCATCCCGCCGAGGCCATCGACGACCCGCTGGTGGCGGCCGGCGCCGTGGTTGTTGCCTTCCTGGAACTGGACGACTACCCAACCGCGGAACAGAAAACCGCGATGATCAGCGCTCTGCGGGAAAACCTGCACGTCAGCCATGACGATGCCGAAGAACTGGCTGTTCTGGGCCGCTGGCTGGTCGGCGAATGTGGCGGCGCGGCGCAGGCGGTGCCACGTCTGGCCCGCAAACTCTACAAACTTTCAGGGCAGGATCATTTCAACGCCGTTGCTCAAAGCCTTCAGATGATTGCCAAATTCGGCTCCGGCACGCTAAGTGGCAAGCAAAAGGACGCCTTGCAAGAGTTCACCAAGGCCATGCGCATGCAGTGATAAAAAACGCATCGCGCCCCCCGATCCCTTTCATCTCATGGCGCGATACTTATGTCAGATCTATTGTTAAAACAGATTTGGACCTTCGCCATGCCCGCCCACACACGCGCCGCTGGCCCAACGGCCACGCCCACCAAACGTCAGAGGATGGCGCGCCGTTTCATCCTGGCCTATCCGTTTGGCCTGATCCTGATCGCGCTGGCCGTATCGGGGCTGGCCATGTCAGGTCTGGCCATATCGGGTCTGGCAGTCGTTGGCCCATCTTCTGCGGCAGAGGTCGCGCTGCCGCAGCGCCCGCATCTGCACCTGCTCGGCCTGGCCGGTGTGCTCTTGCTGGCCAATCACATCTGGCTGATGACAGCCACGGAGCTGCTGCGTCTGAAACACGGGCTGCAGGCCACGCCCGAGGAATACGCCGCGCGCGGTCTTGATCCCGCAGCCGTATCACCAGCGGCCCAGACCGAGCTCACCCGCCACCACAATGCCCACCGCAACGCCACCGAAAACACCGTCTATTTCGCCTTTCTTGCCCTGCCCTTTCTGCTGCTGTCCCCGCCGTTTTGGCTGACGGCACTGTGGCTGCTGGGCTTTGGCCTGGGGCGTTTGGGCCATGCCGGGGCGTTCCTCACCGGGCGGGCGGGGTGGCGCGGGCTGTTCATGTCGCTGAGCCTGACCTGCCTGTTCGGCCTGGCCATCTGGCCCCTTCTGACCCTCTTTCTCTGACTGCAAAGGATCCCCTGCCATGCTCCAAGGTTCCTGCCACTGCGGCGCCGTTCGGTTTGATTACCACGCAACCGCCGACCGGGCGGTCACCTGCAACTGCTCGATCTGCCGTCGTTTGGGGGCCACCTGGATTTATGCCAATGCCGATCAGATCACCTTCCACATGGCCGAAGGCGCCACCCGCCGCTACCTGCGCGATGAGAAAAACATCGGCTTTCACAGCTGCACCACCTGTGGCTGCCCGACCCATTGGGAAAACATGTCAGAGCCGGACACCGGCCATATGGCGGTGAACCTCAACCTCTGCGATCTGGCCGAGGCCGCCAAGATCCCGCTCCGCCACTTTGACGGTGCCGACAGCTGGAGCTTTATTGACTAGGCCAGATTAATTGGGCCGGATTAACGAGGCCTCAGGCCCGCGCCCGCAGAAACGCCCGAATGATCCTTTCCAGCTTCGCCGCCCCGATGGGGGCAGAGGCCTTGGTGTGGTCATGGCTGATGTGTTCGTTGCCCAGACCGGCCGCCATATTGGTCACAACGGAAAAGGCACAGACCCGCATCTCCAGAAAACGCCCCAGAATGGCCTCGGGCACTGTGGACATTCCCACCGCATCAGCGCCCAGCAGCTTCAGCATCCGGATCTCGGCAGGGGTTTCAAAGTTGGGGCCGGAATACCAGGCATAAACCCCTGACTTCAGGTCGATCCCCTGCCCCGTGGCAATCTCGCTCAACTCTGCGCGCAGATCCGGATCATAGGCCTCGGTCAGGTTCACAAACCGCTTGTCGGTCTTTTCGCCAATCAAGGGCGAACGGCCCGAATAGTTGATGTGATCGCTGAGCAGCATCAGATCCCCGGGCGGGATATCGGCGCGAAAGGACCCGCAGGCATTGGTCAGAAACAACACCTCCACCCCCAGCGCCTTCAGCACCTCCAAAGGTGTGCGCATCGCCGCCGCATTGCCGTTTTCATAAAGATGCTCGCGCCCGCCCAGGATGGCGACCTCACAGCCCTCAAACCACCCCAGATGCAGCTGCGCCTTATGGCCCGACACACCCACATGCGGAAACCCCGGCAGATCCGCATAATCGATCGAGACGCCCTCGACATGATCCGCCAGCCCGCCAAGGCCCGATCCCAGAATAAACCCCACTTTCGGCGCCGCCTCCGGTGCACGCGCCCGAATAACGTCCAATGCTGTCATCTCGCCCCCTGTGACATCCCTAAGAACGCCCGTTTCATCTTGCCAGAAATACTCAAAACACAAACGCCGCCCCAAGCCCTCACGTAAAGGCCAAAGAGGCGGCGTTTGCCAAAATCACACTGTCAGTGCCGAAATCACTCGGTCACAGTGACCTTTTTCATCACATCCGGCGCGCCGACAACTTCGCCGTTGCGACCTGCGCCACGTTTGATGGCGTCCACCACATCCATGCCTTCGGTCACTTCACCCACGATGGTGTACTGACCGTTCAGATGCGGCGCCGGGGCGAACATGATGAAGAACTGTGAATTGGCCGAGTTCGGGTTCTGGCTGCGCGCCATACCCACAACACCCCGGTCGAAGTTCAGGTCGGAAAACTCCGCCTTCAGGTCGGGACGATCCGACCCGCCACGGCCCGCCATCCGCATGTCACCGCCCAGAAACCCAAACTGCACGTCGCCAGTTTGCGCCATGAAACCTTCGATCACGCGGTGAAAGACAATCCCATCATAGGAGCCTTCCGCCGCCAATGCGGTGATCTGTTCAACATGGCCGGGGGCCACATCCTCGAACAGGTCGATCTGGATGGTGCCATTGGCCTCACCTTCGACCTCGATGTTGATGCCGGCAGCGGCGACAGGGCCTGCTGCCAGAACCAGTGCGGCTGCCAGCGACTTATACATCCGCAGCAACCTTCATCGAGATCATGCGATCGGGGTTCGCAGGCGGCTCGCCACGTACAATCGCGTCCACATGTTCCATCCCCGAGGTCACCTGACCGTAAACGGTGTACTGACCGTTCAGGAAGTCATTGTCCTTGAAGTTGATGAAAAACTGCGAGTTGGCCGAGTTCGGGTTCTGCGACCGGGCAGCGCCCAGCGAACCACGGGCGTGCGGCACCTTGGAAAACTCTGCGGGCAGATCCGGCAGGTCCGAACCACCGGTGCCTGCGCGGCCGGGGTTGTAGTCGCTTTCCATGTTGGCGTGTTCCACGTCACCGGTCTGCGCCATGAAGCCGTCGATCACGCGGTGGAAGGCCACGTTGTCATATTTGCCAGCGCGCGCCAGCTCTTTCATGCGTTCCGCATGCTTTGGTGCAACGTCCGGCAGCAGCTCAATCACAACGGTGCCACCCTTCAGTTCCAGCAGGATGGTGTTCTCAGGATCTTTATACTCGGCCATTGGGGCCTCCTCTGTAATCATCTTGCCCCGATACCTAAGCCTCCTGCGGCCAATTGCCAAGCATGAGGTTGACCTGAGCGCCCGCACAAGCGATGACACGCACAACCACTGACATTTTTTCCTTTGGAGAGCAGATTATGGCTTGGAAAACCCTTGATGACATGGATCTCAACGGGAAACGCGTTTTGGTGCGCGTGGACATCAACGTGCCGATGGCCGATGGCAAGGTGACCGATGCCACCCGGATCGAGCGGATTGTGCCCACCATCACCGATATCCGTGCCAAAGGCGGCAAGCCGATCCTGCTGGCCCATTTTGGCCGCCCCAAAGGCAAACACGTCCCCGAAATGTCGCTGCAACCGCTGGTGCCGACGCTGGAACAGGCCTTTGGCGCGCCGGTGACTTTTGTCGAACGTCCCGACGGTGACAGCCTTGCCGCGCTGCCTGCGGATGCCATTGTGCTGGTGGAAAACACCCGTTTCACCCCGATGGAAGAGGCCAACGACCCGCAGATGGCCGGTTTCCTCGCCTCGCTTGGCGATATCTACTGCAACGATGCCTTCTCGGCCGCGCACCGCGCCCATGCCTCCACCGAAGGCGTTGCACATCACCTGCCCTCCTGCGCCGGTCGCCTGATGCAGGCCGAGTTGGAAGCCCTCGAAGGGGCGCTGGGCCAGCCGGTCCGCCCTGTGGTCGCTGTTGTCGGCGGCGCCAAAGTGTCCACCAAGCTGGAGCTTTTGGGCAATCTGGTTGCCAAGGTCGACCATCTGGTGATCGGCGGCGGCATGGCCAACACCTTCCTTGCGGCGCAGGGCATCGACGTGGGCAAATCGCTATGTGAACACCATATGACCGACACCGCGGTGGAAATTCTGGCCAAAGCCAAGGCCGCGGGCTGCGAAATCGTGCTGCCGGCCGATGTGGTGGTCGCCGCAGAATTCGCCGCCGGAGCTGCCAATGAGGTGGTCGCCAATGACGCCTGCCCCGCCGACAAGATGATCCTCGACGCCGGTCCCACAGCGGTCGCGCGGATCGGTGAAATCCTCGACAGCGCCAAGACCCTGATCTGGAACGGCCCCCTCGGCGCGTTTGAGATTGAGCCCTTCGACACCGCCACCAACGCCGCCGCCCAGAAAGCGGCCACCCTTTCCAAAGCCGGTCAGCTGATCTCGGTCGCAGGCGGCGGTGACACGGTTGCCGCGCTTAACCAAGCAGGGGCAGCCGCAGATTTCACCTATATCTCCACCGCAGGCGGCGCCTTCCTGGAATGGATGGAGGGCAAAACCCTCCCCGGTGTGGCCGCACTGGAAGGCTAAGCACGCCACATACGAACCGCCTAACAAACGCGCGTCCTTTCCCAAGGGCGCGCGTTTTTGTTCTGATCTGTTCGCTTGGTCAGACCAACACCTTGACCTCAGCTTAGTATTGGTTACACACCGGAGATACCAATATCGGATCACCCCTGCCACTGCGCAGGCAGCATATCCGTAACAGCCACATGATGATCCGGTGAAATTCCGGGAACCGTCAGAGGGATTTTCCACCCGCTAACCCATTGTTAACGCTCACGTGAAAAAACTTAGCGCAAACATGCAGGCCGTTAGCGCCACCAGAATTGCCAGCCCCCCGCAGGTGAATTATTGGATCAGTTAAGCGGATCTTCTCCTCTCCTTGAACACGCATTCATACGCAGGACCCTGATATGACCAACCAGACCCAAAGCGAACTCATCGGCACCGGCAACGGCTTCATCGCGGCCCTGGACCAAAGCGGCGGCTCCACCCCAAAGGCCCTGCGCCTCTACGGTGTCGAAGCAGACGCCTACGGCTCCGACGAAGAGATGTTTGGCCTGATCCACAATATGCGCGCCCGCATCATCAAATCCCCTGCCTTCACCGGCGACCGGGTCCTGGGCGCGATCCTGTTTGAACGCACCATGGACGGGGACATCGACGGCAAACCGACCGCCACCTACCTGTGGGAAGACTGCCAGGTGGTGCCTTTCCTCAAGGTCGACAAAGGTCTCGATGACGAAGCCAACGGCGTGCAGATGCTGAAACCGATGCCGGACCTGGACGCGCTGCTGGCCAAAGCCGTGTCCAAAGGCATCTACGGCACCAAAATGCGCTCGGTCATCAACGCCGCCTCGCCGCAGGGCATCGCGGATGTGGTGGCCCAGCAGTTTGAGATCGGCAAACAGATTATCGCCGCCGGCCTGATGCCCATCATCGAGCCCGAGGTGACTATCTCCATCGATGACAAGGCCGCCGCCGAAGAGATCCTGCGCGCCGAAATCACCAAACAGCTGGACGCGCTGGAAGACAACCAGCATGTGATGCTGAAACTGACCCTGCCGGAAGCCGCCAACGCTTATCAGTCGCTGGTCGATCACCCCCGCGTGCTGCGCGTTGTGGCGCTGTCGGGCGGCTATGACCGGACCGAGGCCAACACCCGCCTGTCGCAGAACACCGGCATGATCGCTTCTTTCTCGCGCGCCCTGACCGAAGGCCTCTCGGCCCAGCAGGACGAAACCGCCTTCGACGCCACGCTGAACACCTCGGTGCAGTCGATCTACGACGCCTCCGTGGCGGGCTAAACCACAGTCATATCGAAAGAAAAGGCGCCTCCAGGTGGGGCGCCTTTTTGGTTTCAGCTTGGAATACGACCAGTTGAATCAATTTCAAATGGTCATAAATGCTAACGCTCCCAGAAAATGGGGCAAGCTTTAAGTGCAGGTGTCTGGCACCCCTTCGGCAACAATGGATTGCCAATCGGCACCAAGAACCTGTCGCGCTGACAAAGCGTCCGAAGCTCCCGACGATCCGCGTTTGATAATGCGAACAACCATGCCTTGTGAGTGTATTCCAGACCAACCATCGTAGTTGGCATTGTCACCTTCAATGATGAATAGGTCTCCACCTTTTCTAATAACTTCTACCGCGGCTGTTTTGAAAGCGACATTTCGCGCGCCCTGAGGACCACATGCTGGCGCAGCAGTGGTAGACACTTTAAATGATGATTGGCTCAATTGCTGAACGGTCGACTGTGCGCATCCCGCAACCGCAAGCGCAACCGCAAACAAAGTGGCTACTGATTGAATTTTCATGTACTTATGACCTTCTTTCGTCTCTTCGTACAAACACTTCAATGTAGTTAAGCCAATTGTGAACACTATCTTTGGATGTTTTAGGGCTTTGAATTTGGACCTTTCAATTGGATCCCATTTTGACCAAACAACCCAGCATTGCTCAGAAGGCTTAAGGACAGCCTTAATCACATACGTATGTATGAGATTGAAATCTTAGCTGATAATGATGGTCGTCATCGTTCTTCCACCGAGAAGCCTCGGACCGTGGCAGAGACCCTCAAGTCGGCGCCCTTTTTGCAGCGGCGGGTGGGAAAAGACCAACAGGCCGCCGCGCGTCGCCGGGCTGCCCCCAAGGCACGGCGATTGGGTGAGGCAAGCGCGCGCACAAAGGGTTGATTGATCAGGTTGGATAAACTTCCGGATAACCCTGCAAAGCGCCCCACACCACAACCCTTTGCACCTCAGATCGCAACGCCGCCAATTGACATCCGCTGCACTTCTCGCAGAACTGGGCGCACGTCAGACAAGAGGCCCCGATGATCATCCGCACCGCCACCGCCGCCGACGCCCAAGGGCTGGCCGAGATCTATAACCACGCCGTGGAAAACACCGTCGCCATCCTGAACGAAACCTTGGTCGATGCCGAAAACCGCGCCGCCTGGGTGGTACAACGGCAAGGCGATGGTTTTCCGGTTTTGGTGGCCGAAGAAGACGGCCTCATCCTTGGCTACGCCAGCTACGGCCCCTGGCGCCCCTTCCACGGGTTTCGCGAAACGGTGGAACATTCGGTCTACGTGCGCGCCGGTCAACGCGGCAAGGGGCTGGGCCGCAAACTGATGCAAGCCTTGATCGACCAGGCCAAGGCCGACGGGCTGCATATGATGGTCGCCGCTGTGACTGCGGGTAATGACGCCTCGCTCAAACTGCACGAAAGCCTTGGCTTCCAGATCACCGCCTGCATGCCGCAGGTTGGGCAGAAATTCGGCGACTGGCTGGAGCTGATCTTCCTGCAATTGTGCCTCGACGACAGGCCGCAACCCTGATCCCTCTCCTATCCAGCGACCACATCGGCCCACTGCCGTAAAAATGTGACACAACAGGAAGTTATCCCCAGAAAACCGCACTCTCTTTTGGTTAGGGGGATTCACATGGCGAATCACCTGTGGCATAGTCCTTGCATCGCCCGTTAAGAGGCAAAGCCGCGCAGATCGGCATATTTGAGGCAAGCAGATGCACCGCAGCAAAAGACGCACATTGGGGGCTTGGGCCTATTTCGCACTGGCATTTTTGCTGGGGGCCTATTTCACCTTTGCGGCCGTTCAAGGCGGCTACGGGGTCTTTCGCCGTGCTGAAATCCAGGCCGAGGCGCAGGGCTTCACCCGCGAGCTGGCCCAGCTGCAGGCCGAGGTGGACCGGATGGAAAACCTCACCCGCCGTCTTTCCGACAGCTATCTGGATCTGGACCTGCTGGACCAGCAGGCGCGTTCCGTGCTGGGCATGATCCGCACTGATGAGATGGTGATCCGCTAACCTGCCACCGCGCAGTGATCCCCCTCGCCATTTCTGACAAGACTTCCCCTGCGTCACATTGGCGATCGCACGCTGCGCACTTTTGTCTCGCCCTGCGCATTCGTTTGCTGTATAGAATAGTTTAACGCTAAACTATATTTGCTACCGGGAGGATGTTGCCGCATGGCCGCTAAGAAAACCCAAGCCAAATCAAACGTTTCCGCCGAGGAACTGAAATCATACTACCGGGACATGTTGTTGATCCGGCGATTCGAGGAAAAGGCGGGCCAGCTCTACGGCATGGGTCTGATCGGCGGTTTCTGCCACCTCTATATCGGTCAGGAAGCGGTTGTTGTTGGCCTTGAAGCCGCCACCAAAGAGGGCGACAAACGCATCACCTCTTACCGCGACCACGGTCACATGCTGGCCTGTGGCATGGACCCCAACGGCGTCATGGCCGAGCTGACGGGCCGCGAAGGCGGTTACTCCAAAGGCAAAGGCGGCTCCATGCACATGTTCTCGAAAGAGAAACATTTCTACGGTGGCCACGGCATCGTTGGCGCACAGGTGCCGCTGGGGGCGGGCCTTGCCTTCTCTGACAAATATCGCGGCAATGACAATGTCACCTTCGCCTACTTCGGCGACGGCGCTGCCAACCAGGGCCAGGTCTATGAGACCTTCAACATGGCCGCCCTGTGGGACCTGCCGGTGATCTTCGTGATCGAGAACAACCAGTACGCCATGGGCACCGCCCAGAACCGCTCGACCTCGACCGAGGACATCTACACCCGCGGCGCCCCCTTCGGCATCCCCGGTGAAATTGTCGACGGCATGGATGTGCTGGCCGTGAAAGCCGCCTCCGAGAAAGCCGTCGCCCACTGCCGCGCTGGCAAAGGCCCCTATATCCTTGAGGTCAAAACCTACCGCTACCGCGGCCACTCCATGTCGGATCCGGCAAAATACCGGACCCGCGAGGAAGTGCAGAAAATGCGCGACGAGCGTGACCCGATTGAACAGGTGCGTGACCTGCTGCTGACCGGCAAACACGCCACTGAGGATGATCTGAAGGCGATTGATAAAGAAATCAAAGCGATCGTGAATGAATCCGCTGATTTCGCCAAAGAAAGCCCGGAACCGGCGCTCGAAGAGCTCTGGACCGACATTTACGCCTGATCCCCGAGGAGACACTGACAATGGCAACCGAAATTCTCATGCCCGCCCTGTCCCCCACCATGGAGGAAGGCACCCTGGCCAAATGGCTGGTCAAAGAAGGCGACACCGTAAACTCCGGCGACATCATGGCCGAGATCGAAACCGATAAGGCAACGATGGAGTTTGAAGCGGTAGACGAAGGCATCATCGGCAAGATCCTGATCGCGGAAGGCACCGAAGGTGTCGCCGTGAACACCCCGATCGCCGTGCTGATCGAAGAAGGCGAAAGCGTCGATGACATCGCCGCCCCTGCCCCCGCAGCTGAGGCCGCACCGGCAACAGCTCCGGCCCCCACAGCCGCCCCGGCACCGGTGGCAACCACCCCGGCAACCCCAGTGGCAGCCCCGGTGGCTGCTCCGGCAGATCTGACCCCGGATTGGCCCGAAGGCACCCCGATGAAACAACAGACCGTGCGCGAAGCCATCCGTGACGCCATGGCCGAAGAAATGCGCGGTGATGAAAACGTCTTCCTGATGGGCGAAGAAGTTGCCGAATATCAGGGCGCGTATAAGGTCTCGCAGGGCCTCCTGGACGAGTTTGGCAGCAAACGCATCATCGACACGCCGATCACCGAACACGGCTTTGCCGGCATCGCCACCGGCGCGGCCTTCGGCGGCCTTCGTCCGATTGTCGAGTTCATGACCTTCAACTTCGCCATGCAGGCGATTGACCAGATCATCAACTCCGCCGCCAAGACGCTTTATATGTCCGGCGGCCAGATGGGTGCGCCCATGGTCTTCCGTGGCCCGAACGGCGCCGCCGCCCGCGTCGGTGCCCAGCACAGCCATGACTACGCCGCATGGTATGCGCAGATCCCCGGCCTGAAAGTTGCGATGCCCTATTCGGCCTCGGATGCCAAAGGTCTGATGAAGACCGCCATCCGTGACAACAACCCGGTGATCTTCCTGGAAAACGAAATCCTCTACGGTCGCTCGTTTGACGTGCCGGATATGGATGATTTCACCGTGCCCTTCGGCAAGGCCCGCATCTGGCGCGAAGGCACGGATGTGACGCTTGTGAGCTTCGGCATCGGCATGCAATACGCGCTGGAAGCGGCTGACAAACTGGCCGAGGAAGGCATCTCGGCCGAGGTCATCGACCTGCGTACCCTGCGCCCGATCGATTATGACACCGTGCTGAACTCGGTCATGAAAACCAACCGCTGCGTCACCATCGAAGAGGGCTTCCCGGTCGCCTCCATCGGCAACCACCTCTCGGCCACCATCATGGAACGCGCCTTTGATTACCTGGACGCCCCGGTGATCAACTGCACCGGCAAGGACGTGCCCATGCCCTACGCCGCGAACCTGGAACGCCACGCGCTGATCACCACCGATGAGGTGATCGCCGCTGTGAAACAAGTGACCTATCGGTGAACATGAATTGGCGCAGCTTCATATCGGGAAGCGCCGTTGGCGGCCTCGTTGTGGGCTGCGCCGTTCTGCTCAACGCAGGGTACAACGTCCTGGATCAAGGCATTTCGCAAACATACCGGCAGGCCGTCATTGATGATCTGCGCCATGAGAGTGATGTTCTTAAGGCTATGGTTGAGCCACATTGGCTAAGCCTGTCACAGGCAGATGCTGTAAGTCGCCTGAAGAGCTTGGACGTTTTCGACTTCGTAAAAGGCAGCGATGGGATTGCTGCCGGTCCCGTATATCTCAAGCTGACAGACGGTCAGGTTGTGGAAATCCAAACTCACTGCGCCCGGTTTAAATCGCCGTCCTGCGCAACAGAGGGAGTGAACTGAGATGCCAATTGAAATCCTCATGCCCGCCCTGTCCCCCACCATGGAGGAAGGCACCCTGGCCAAATGGCTGGTCAAAGAGGGCGACACCGTGTCCTCCGGCGATCTGATCGCTGAGATTGAAACCGACAAAGCCACCATGGAGTTTGAAGCCGTGGACGAAGGCGTTGTTGGCAAAATTCTGGTGGCCGAAGGCTCCGAAGGGGTGGCTGTAAACACCCCGATCGCGGTTCTTCTGGAAGACGGCGAAAGCGCCGATGACATCGGGTCCGGCGCTCCCGCGGCCCCTGCCGCAGCTGCAGCTGAAGCGGCCCCCGCGGCCGTTGAAGCGGCCGCTCCTGCCCCGGCAGCCGCACCGGCTGCTCCGGCTCCGGCTGCTCCGGCCAGCGCTGATGGCACCCGCATCTTTGCTTCGCCTCTGGCGCGCCGCATCGCGGCGGACAAGGGTCTGGATCTGGCCACGCTCACCGGCTCCGGCCCGCGCGGTCGCATCGTGAAGGCAGACGTTGAAAACGCCGTTGCCGCTCCGGCCCCTGCCGCCGCTGCGGCCCCCGCCGCCGCACCGGCCAAGGCCGCCGCTGCTGCGCCAACCGGTCCCTCGACCGAAGCGGTCATCAAAACCTACGAGGGCCGCGCCTTCGAAGAGGTCAAGCTGGACGGCATGCGCAAAACCATCGCAGCCCGCCTGTCCGAGGCCAAACAGACCATCCCGCACTTCTACCTGCGCCGTGACATCAAGCTCGACGCACTGCTGAAGTTCCGTTCGCAGCTGAACAAACAGCTGGAAGGCCGCGGCGTGAAACTCTCGGTCAATGACTTCATCATCAAGGCCGTGGCCAACGCGCTGCAGCAGGTGCCCGAAGCCAACGCCGTTTGGGCCGGGGATCGCGTGTTGCAGATGAAAGCCTCCGACGTGGCGGTTGCCGTTGCGATCGAAGGTGGTCTCTTCACCCCGGTTCTGCAGGATTCCGACATGAAATCCCTCTCGGCCCTGTCGGCAGAGATGAAGGATCTGGCCTCCCGTGCCCGTGAGCGCAAGCTGGCCCCGCATGAATACCAGGGCGGCAGCTTTGCGATCTCCAACCTCGGCATGTTCGGCATCGACAATTTCGACGCCATCGTGAACCCGCCGCACGCCGGTATTCTGGCCGTGGGCGCTGGCACCAAGAAGCCGGTTGTGGGCGAAGATGGTGAGCTGACTGTGGCCACCGTCATGTCGGTCACCATGTCGGTGGATCACCGTGTCATCGACGGTGCCGTAGGCGCGAACCTGCTGAAGGCGATCGTCGACAACCTGGAAAACCCAGTTGCCATGCTGGCCTAAGCCAAGCCGCTGATCTTAAACGCGAAAGCCCCGGTGAAAGCCGGGGCTTTTGTTATTTAGGGGCGAAAATTCCTGCAAACGACCATGCGTCCGAACCGAGGGGCGAAGCGAAGCTCCCGCCCCGTGGGGGCGGTTCGGGCGCTGCCCAATCTGCGATTGGGCAATGGCTAACCCAAGCATGAACAAGTAACCCAATCAAAACATAGTTCCCAATTGGCTTGCTCCGCTAGACAGCAACAGTCTTTCGCCTACACTGGAAAAACATGATTAAAGTCGGAAACGGGACAAATGACCTACGATCATCACTCACCCGAAAACATTGAAAAACGCTCGCAGTTTCTAACCATCGTCCAGACCACAATCATGGCATTTTCGGCAGAATCTCACCAAAACGATAAAGCCAAAGAATTTAACGATCTTTATGCCTTCAACCTTGCAAACGAAGCCGTAGAGATCTCCCACCTTATTCCACCAGACATGACGGCAGGAAAAGCAGCGAAGGACTTTCTCCGTCAGTATCTTTGGAATGACGAGGGTTACTTTGCCCCTTGGATCAGTGACAATCGAAAAGAATGGGCAAACTCTCTCTCGGCATCTGCCATAGCCTTTTAAGCCGCTGCAATCAGAGCCTGCGCGAAACAGCGGCCGTAGGCCGCCGCGCATCGCCGGGCCGCCCCCGGGGCACGGCGATTTGGCAGCGATAAACGGCCAGATAGCTAGCCAAGGTCGCCGCACCGCGGCCCTTTGATGCGCAAAACCCCGCAGCCTGCGCCACGGGGTTTCAAATCTCTCAGCAGCCCAAAGGCCTACTTGCGGAACAGCTGGTCCATGCTGATCGAGGGCTGGGAGCAGCCCGCTTCGCCCACCACTTTGGCCGGTACGCCTGCCACGGTGGATTTGCACGGCACTTCCTGCAACACGACCGAGCCCGCCGCCACGCGTGAGCAATCGCCGACGCGGATGTTGCCCAGCACCTTGGCACCTGCGCCGATCAACACGCCATTGCCGATCTTCGGATGGCGGTCCTCTTCTTCCTTGCCGGTGCCGCCCAGAGTCACCGAATGCAGCATCGACACATTGTCCCCCACCACGGCGGTTTCCCCGATCACGATGGAATGGGCGTGGTCGATCATGATGCCTTTGCCGATCCGCGCGGCGGGATGAATATCGACGCCGAAGGTTTCCGACACCCGCATCTGGAAGAAATAGGCCATGTCGCGGCGGCCCTCAGACCACAGCCAATGGCCGATCCGGTAGGCCTGCAACGCCTGATAGCCTTTGAAGAACATCAACGGCTGGAAAAACCGATGGCAGGCCGGATCGCGTTCCCGCACCGCCACCATATCCGCCCGCGCCGCCAGCGAAATCTCGGGATCGGCGCGATAGGCCGCATCGGCGATTTCCCGGATCAACTGCTCCGACATCTCAGCCGAGGCCAGTTTTACAGCGGTGCGATAGGCCAGAGCGGCCTCAATGGTTTCGTGGTGCAGAATACTGGAGTGGATCAAGCCACCCAAAAGCGGCTCTTCCTGAACCGCGTCCTCAGCTTCAGCCCGGATCTGCGTCCAGACCGGATCAAGGTCGGTCAAGTTGGTTCTGGTTTCAGCCATGCCTACCATCCTCTGCGTTCTCAGACTTGCGTCACTATACCAGATAGGCAGGCTTGGCAAAACGCAAAGACGTGAAACGGCTTATCACAAAAGAAAATTGTCCCACCGCTCAGGTCAATTCCAGACGGGCGGCCCGCCCCGCCCCGTAAAGCGCGGAAATCTGGCGCACTTCCAGCGACTTACCGGCAGTCCCCCCGTCCGCAATCTGATCCGCAACGCTGTAGACCCAGGCAGGTGAGTTGGTCACAACCTCGCGCAGAACGGTGCTGCCGTCGCGGATGCGCAGCAGATATTGCTCTGCCTCTTCCCCCAATGGCACCTCCAAACCGTCCCAATTGTCACCGCCAATGCGGGTCTGACGGATCCACTTGACCTCCAGATCACCAGCGCCTGCGGCCGCGACCTGCAAATGCACCGGTGCATAGGGGCGCAGGCCAATCCCGGCAAAGGCATGGGCTTCATGCACATAGGACGGATCATCATAGGCTCGCCGCGCCGATCCGATGCGGAAGTGACGTTGCTGGCCACGGCTGCTGGCCGCCAGCGGCATCTGGGTCACCGCCCCGTCCATCACCACCAGCTTGCTGCCAACTGGCCAGACCGCAGGCACTTCTGTGCCGCCCTGCCCGCGCAGCAGCCCCGTCAGCACATAGCGGCCTGCAAAGTCGCCTGCGGCCACCAATTCGGCTTGGGTGAATTGCAGCAGTTCCCAGCCCTCAGGCGTGCCGTCGCCAATGGCCACCAGATTAGCCCCGGCCAGCACCTCGGCCTCGGACCGGCTGTCCAGCGTGCCAGAGGCCAAGTCAACCTCGACCCGCCCGGCCTGGTCCCAGCGCCCCACGGGGCCCACAACTAAGGGCGCGGTCAGCTGACCCACCGTGGCTTTCTGCGCGCTTTCCAACAGTAGCGTATAATCCGCATCTGTCGGCGCCACATAGGTTGCCACAGTCCCCGGCCAGGGATCCGCCGTCACCGCCAGATGCGGCGCATGGGGCAGCTCTTCGCCCGTCAACAAGGGCAGATCCAGAAACAGCGGCAACACCGGCACCGGCGCGGCAAAGGGCGTCAGCGCGCTGGTCTCCTCGGCCAGAGGCAGGGGCTGGTAGAGCGCCGGATCAATCCGCACCGCCTCCAGCAATTGTTCGCGCCCGTATTCCAGCCGCTCCACCCGGTAGCGCGCCCCGTCATAACGGATCACATCCCCCGCCCCAATCGCCAGCTCCGAAGGTGGCAGCGACAGGCGCAACCGGTCCCGCGCCACCCGCGCCTCCGACAGCCAGCGCTCTACCGTCTGCCGCCCCTCTGCACGGGTCAGCGCCATCGGCAATTCCGACGCCGCAACCCCGTGCGCCGCCTCATCGGGCAGCACGCTTTCTTCGGCCACCACCTCATAATCCGCACCGGATTCCACAAAGCGCAACCGCACACGCCCCGCCATCTCGCTCTCTGCGGCGCGCAGGTGTTCAAAATCTCCTGCCAGATCGTCACTCAGCGCAAGCTGCTGATCCGTTACGGTAAAATCAACCTCCGCCCCACGGTTGCTAAACACCAGAACTCCGTCTCGCTCCACCGCGTCAAAGCCGTGACGCAGTATCAAGGGCTGCAATGCGGCGCGGGCATCCCCCACCTGTTCCACCGCGTAACCACGCACCAAACCGTGCAAGTCCGAGGTATCCACCTCCGTCACACCCGCCTTGGCACAGATCTCCTGCACCACCGACGCCAGCGACCGCGCCGCACCGCGCCCATTCAGCCAATGCCCCTGCGCATAATTCGCCCCATCCGACCACAGCGCCTCATGGCGTGGAAACACCGGATAAGGCCGCGTGTCCCAGGCCCAGACAAAGGCCCGCGACATGTCCAACATGGGCCCGCCATATTCCACCGAAACAGGGTTATGCGCCGCCTCCCCCCAATAGCCCAGCATGGCGCGCAAATACTACATCTGGATCAGATCGTCCCGCCCGCCGTTGGAATGGTAAGGCACGGAAGACTCGGAGGATTTCGGATCAAGAAACTTGTTCGGCTGGTTTGTGCCCTTGTCGATCGCGGCGCAGCCCAGCTCGGTAAACCAGATCGGTTTGGACTGCGGCACCCAATCCGTAGGCACCGCCTGCCGCACCCCGCCGATCCTCTCGTGATGGGCGTTCTGCCACCAGCCACGCAGGTCCTTCACCCGGTACACCCAAGGCTCCCCATGGGCGCCATCGGTGATTTCGGTACGGATCTGCGCCGCGCGAGCCTCAGGAGAGTGGTAATACCACGCATAAAGCTCGCCCCCCTCGATGTTGCTGCGCAGGTAATCCAGATCGTAAATCGCCCCCCAATCGGCATCCAAATGCGTGCTGCCGTCACGCCAATCCGACAGCGGCATGTAGTTGTCGATCCCGATGAAATCGATGTTCTCATCCGCCCACAGCGGGTCCAGATGGAACAGCACATCGCCCGATCCATCCTGCGGGTGGTAGCCGGAATATTCAGACCAATCAGCGGCATAGCCCAGTTTCACCTCGGGCCCCAGCAGCGCGCGAACCTCTACGGCCAGCGTTTTTAAAGCGGCCACAAAGGGGAAACTGCCCGCTGCCCCGCGCAGCTGCGTCAGCCCGCGCATTTCCGAGCCGATGCAGAAACTGTCCACGCCCCCCGCCGCCGCGCACAGCGCCGCATTGTGCAGGATGAACCGGCTGTAGGACCACTCCGTCGGCCCGTGATAGCTGACCGCGCCCTCCGACACAGCGAAATCCGCAGCCGTCACTGTGCCGACAAACTGCGCCACTTCGGCCTCGGCCGCTGCCGTGCGGTCAGGGCTACCGGTCAGCCAAGGCGCCAGCGCCCCGGTGATCCTCCCGCGCCACGGCAGATGCGGTTGGCCGTCCTCGCCCGTCCAGGGATTGGTTAACGTGTTGCCCTGCATTTGGGTCATCAAGATGAACGGATAGACCATTACCGCATGACCTGCCGCCTTCAGTGCGGCGATGGCCTCCAACACCGAAGCATCACAAGGCGTGCCGCCGTAAACCGGTCGATCGTCCTCAGCCGGCACCTGTTCCGCCTGCCCGCGGGTGAGGCCAGAAACCCGCCAGGGCATATCTTTCGCATCGCCTGTGGTGAGCTCCACCCTGGGGCGCAGCTGACACTGACCAGCACGCAGATCATCGCCAAACCAGGACACAATCAGAGACGCCGCCTTGGCCGCTGGTAACTCCTGCGCCATGAGATCAAGAGAGACCTGCAAGTCACTTTGACCATTTACAGAATTCACATTCACCACTTGCGAAACGCCCAAGCCCTGATCCACCACAGCTGGGGTTGTCGCCAGTGCATACTCCCCGCTGCCAGGCATCAGCGCGACCGCCTGAACCGCCTGCGCAGGCTCTGCCTCCGGCGTGTCTTGGGAGGTGAAATCAGGCCGCAAAACCTCAAAGTTGAACTGTGGCACCCGGTTGCCAAAACGCCCAAGATCCAGATCCTCGATCACCACATAGGCGGTGCCGCGATAGGCCGGAACCCGGCCCGCGCCCTCGATGGCTTCCAGCTTGGGATCTGGCATCTGATCCCGTTTACCTTGGTAAACACGCAAGCCGATATCCTCGGGCGAAATCTCCACCCCGTCGGCCCAGATCCGCGCCACACCGGCAATTTCCCCTTCGCAAAGCGCAATCGCTAGACTCACCGAATAGCTGTAACTGCGGGTCACCTGCCCGCCACCTTTGCCGCCACGGCGGGTGGTTTCATACTCGGCAAACTGGCTGGCCCAGATGACCTGCCCGCCCACACGCATCCGCCCGTAGACTTCAGGATTTGCAGCACCTTCACCCGCACCTGTCAGGCGAAACCGGTCCACGCGCCCGGTCTCCACCACCTCTGAGCCGCCCAAAACCCGCTGGTCAATCACCCGCCCCAAAGTGGCGCCAATCGCGCGCCCAACCACAACCGAGGACAGGCCCAGAACCGTCCCGCCCATGGCTCCGCCAATTGCAGCACCCGCCGCCGAAAGAAGAATGGTCGCCATGTCGCGCCCCCAGTAACTCTATGAATGTCAGTGTGTTAGCCGCGATCCGGCCAGGCAAACCGCGCCACGATCCGGCGACGCCACGGCGCGGCAAGCGCGCTTTCCACCACCCCATGCCCGCTATAGGCATGGATGAAACTGGCGCCCGCGCCGACCTCGGCGGCAATGCCGATATGTTTCGCCACCGCCCCCTGCCGCATCCGAAACAGCAAGACATCCCCCGCCGCCTCCGCGCCAAGCTGTTTTGCGCGCAAATGCCGATGTGCCGCCCGCCACAGCGCCTCCTCGCCCTGCGGCTCATCCCAATCCCGGCTATAGGCAGGCAAGACCTCGGGCTCTGCCCCGAATTGCGCCCGCCACAGCCCGCGCAACAGCCCCAGACAATCTGTCCCCACGCCCTGGCAGGAGGCCTGATGCCGGTAAGGTGTGCCAATCCAGCGACGTGCTTCGTTAACCACTTTGTTCATCGCCGCCTGCCCCCATTAACCCGCTGGGTAGAGGCAGGATGGGCCGTCATCCAGTCGTCACTGGGAATGTCAGGAAATCCCTGGAAATTCAGAGCATTGTTGAACTTCAACCGGCAGGTGGCAAAGCGTTTGTCACAGCCCGCAAACAGGGCGATCTGGTCGCCCGGCAGCAGCTCTGCCCGCAGCGGTTCCCACAGGGTGATGCGCCGCCCGCTGTCGATCTGTTCATCAAGTTTAACGGGCGCTCTTAGCCCCACGGCCGCGCCGGTCAACACCTCCAGCCGTCCACGGGAAAACCAACCGGCCTCAAAGCCGCCAAAGGCGGCAAAATTCAGTTCGGAGGCGCTGATCACCTCGGCCACGGGCTGTTCGGTCCGGTAGCCTGCACCATTCAGGTTAACGCCACAGTCCGCATCACCCAGCACCGCGCCACAGGGGGCCTGATAGCTGCGTCCCATCGGTTCATTAAGCTGATCGGTCAACCCCCGCAGCTCGGCTTTGAAGGCGCCGCCGGAACGTTCCAGTTGACCAAGCGTGCCACGGAACAGCACCGCACGCTGTTCAGGCGCGGCCCAGTTGACCAGCCAGCAGGTCACCTTTGCACCATCATAGCGCCCCGCCGCAATGTCAGCCTCGCTGATCGCGGCGGCGCTGAGCCCGCCCATTGCCTCGGCGTTGTCGACCGACAACCCGGTTGCCTGCTGCAAGGTGCTGGCGCTAAGGCCGGTGTCAGCCCCGAATGACAGGCTATTGAAATTGATCAGTTTATCATGATCAGTGAAACCCTGCCGCGGACCATCACTGCGATGGATTTCCCAACAGCGACACAGCGTTGTGACACCGGTTCTAAGATGCGCGAGCATCGCGTCAGATATCTGCATCAGACCCGCACCTCCACCACTGGCACGTCCGGCACGTCACCGGCCTGAAATGAAGCGACCGAGGCACGGATTTGCCCGGTGTCGAACCGCACCGGCACGTCGAATTCGAACCCTGCCGTGATCTCGGCCCCTGCGTTGGGGGCTTCAAACAGGGTTACCAGACCGGTGGTCAGATCGAGCGAAAACTGCACGTGCTCACGCATTTCCACCCCGTCAACGCCCAGCACAACGGTGCCCGCGACAGGTTTCTTAATGGGGCGTTAGTAAGATTGATGACCGGACCGGTAATGTTTCACCAGCTGGAATTCTGCCGTCTGACCGTCCGCCGTGGCGATGGGTTGATCGGTGTAGGACAGTGGCGCGGAGGGCTGGCCGGATTTGAAATCGGACCAGTCCTTCCAGCGGAACCCGTAAAGCTGTCCCTGCCGGGCCTCAAAGAAGGCAATCAGGGCTGCCACATCATCCAATGAGCGCAGCCCAAGCCCGGCGTCATAGCGCCGTTTGGAATGGACCCAAGGGGAGTTGCGCTCTTCAAACCCGTTGCTAAGCGTCACCACATCGGTGCGCCGCTCAGGGCCACCAAGAGCGCCAAAGCTCAGACTTGCGGGAAACTGTTCCTCGTGAAAATTCATATCGTTAGCCCTCTCATCTAATGCGGTTTCCCTGCGCCAGCGCACGCCCCATCTGGGCGGCAATCTGGCTGCGGGAGCGTTGGAACCCCGCGACATCCGGCGTGGAGATATGCATCACGATGGTCGGCGCAGCACCGGTGCTGGCACGCACCCCCAGCTTGCCGTCCGGGCCCCGGCTCAACGGCATGATTGCCTCGGGACCAGCTTCGCCCATCAGCCCCAAACCACCCCGCATCGGGAAGGTTGTGGCGCCCGAAATCACCCCGCCTTTGGCGAAGGGCATGACCTTGCCCTGGGCAAAGGCGCCGCCATTTGCAAAGGGCACAATGGCCCCAATCCCCTGCGCCAGCAGGCTGCCAAAATGGTCCGTCACCGGTTTCATCGCGGTGGCGTAAACCGTCTGCGAGATCGATTGCGCCAGGCCTGTCAAAGCGTCCGATAGCTTTGCGCCGTCGAAAATCACCGCGTCAAACGCCTTGCGCAGACCGCGGCTCATGCCACGCTCCAGCTGCCCCATCTCGACCGAGGTTTGGGCAAAACTGGCGCGGACTCGGGCCAGCTCACTGGTGAAACTCGCCGCCATAAGCGTCGCGCCTCCAAGGCCTGCTTCCAGAGCGTCAAGTTGGGCATCCAGGGTTTCAATGTCGTCAGGATCCAGCATCTTTGGCCTCCGTCGTTTTGGGGTTTGTCGCATCAGGAAACTCCTGAAGAAGGTCACGTAACCTGTTGCGGTTCATTGGTTTATCACCCTTAGTGACCCCCAACATCAGGGCCAACTCCACTGGGGTTAGCACCCAGAACTGATCGGGGTGCAGGCGCAGTTGGTGTAGGCCCGCACGCATCAGCCCAGACCAGTCAAAACCGCTCATTCCGCTGCCTCAGCCGGGGCAAAGGCGCGCATCAACAGGGTTGCGGCAAGGCGGGCGGCGCCGACCGGTCCACCGGCGATGTCTGCCGCCGCCAGATCCGCCGCCGAGCCGGTCCAGCCGCCACCGCGCAACCCCGCCAGCAACAGCGCCAGCACGTCACGGGTGGAAAACTGCCCCGCCTCGAACCGTTCGATCAGACTGACCAGAGTGTCGGCCGCAAGCGCCGCTTCCAGCTCGGCCAGGGCGCCAAGCGTCAGCTTCATCACCTGGCGCTCCCCGTTCAGGGTCAGCACCACTTCGCCGGCGTGCGGGTTCACCATCACACCACCGCCGTGAAGCTGAGCGCCCCGGCCGAGGCCAGCGACATCTCATAGGTGGCTTCGCCGTCATGGCTGCCCGCATAGTCAATTGCGGTCAGCTGAAAGGCGCCTTCGACAATGCCAAAATGCGGGATAACCACCTGAAAATTGGGCATTTCCGCATCAAAGAAAATCTGCCGCGCCCGTTCATCCGTGGCGGCATCCTTGAAGATTCCCGCGCCGGAAATGGCGGCGGATTTGACCCCCGCACCGGCCAGCAATTCGCGCCAGCCACCAGCGCTGTCGAGGCTGGTCACATCTACGCTTTCGGCGTTGAAAGAGATCCGCGTGGCACGAAGCCCCGCGAGGGTTTCAAACTGACCATCCCGGTCAGATCAACCTTGATTAACAGGTCTTTACCATTCTGCGCTGCCATTTTGGCCTCCGTTTACTTTGGTTAACTGTCGGCGATCTGCGCCATGAAACGCATGTCGATCCGGCGGGTGTCATCGCTGCGGTTGCGCTCGGCTTTGGCGCGGCGGAAGCGCAGCACGACCAGCGTGCCGCGGGTGAGGGTCAGGTCGGCATCCACCAGCAGCTCACTCACCCGCGCCGCCGCCTGTTTGACGCCGAGAAACCCGGCGTCCTGCCCCACTACGGTGACGGTGAATTCGTGCCTCGCGCCATGCCCCGTCTTGTCCGAGCGGTCGCGCACCTGTTCCGGTCCCAGCTGCACATAGCGACCCGGCAAAACACCGGTGAGCAGCGCGTCATAAACGCCGTCAACAAGCGTGGCGAGCGTGGTATCCGCAACGAGATGCTGGAACACGACCTCTTGCAGGGCGGCGGTGGCGGCGTAGCTCATGTGACCACCTCCTCATGGGCAAAACAGGTCAGGTAGCGGCCCTTTGGGTCGGCCTCATGCACCGCATCAATGCGGTAGCGACGGGGGCCTTCGACCAGCCGTTGGTCGGCACGTGGCCGCATGGAATGGCCCTCGGGTGCGGCGCGTAGGGTGATCTTGAACCGGCTCTGCGACAGGCCCGATGCCTCGCGGCCCGAGCGCAGCTGCACCGCGCCCCAAAGGGTGCCAAGCGCTTGCCAGCTCTCGCTAAATCCACCTGCGCCATCGGGCAAACGCGCAGGGGCTTCCAAGGTCAGTTGACGGTTCAAGAGCGGAGGTTTCATCACTTTCATTGCGCCGCTCCCGCAGGGGTGCCAAGACGCAGGGGGCGGTAGCGTTCCAGCAGTGCGGCGACGCCGAAGGGCATGCACCCGGCGCTGAGGGCGGTGTCATGGCGGTATTCGTAGAAATGGGCGGCCAGCATCAACACGGCCTGCGCCAGATCGGCGGGCAATGCCTCCCACGCGCCGAAACCGGCGGTGAAGTGGATCTCTGCCCGCCCACCTTTGGGGATCACCGGCAGGCTGGTGCCTGTGGGACGTAACACGGGGCGCTGGGGGTCAATCGACAGGTGATAGCGGCTGGGATCCAGCACCGCCGTACCTGTGTCATCGATCACCGTAACCGAGGTCACTGCGCTGACAGGCGCCAGCGGGAAGGGCTGCCCAGCGGGATGCTGCCATTGCGACAGGGTCAGTTCAAAATCGCGGGCTATCAAGGCCTTGCTGATCCGCGCCTCAATCGCAGCCAGGGCGGCGCGCAGAAAGGACTGCAGCAGATCATCCTGCAGGGCATCCTCCGCAAAGCCGCTGCCAAGGCGCAGATGCGCCCGCAATGCGGCGGTGGGCAGCGCCTCGGGCGCGAGGGGTGTCACTTCTACCAGGGTCATCGGGTCCTCCTTCACGCGGCCTGTCTGGGGGAAACGGGGCGAAGGCCGCCCCGCTTGAAGGTGTTGAAAAGCTTCACGAAACAGCGAAACGCAGCAGTTTGATCGCCGCAAAATCGCTGACGTCACCGCCCACCCGTTTGGTGGCATAGAACAGCACATGCGGCTTGGCGCTGAAGGGGTCACGCAGGATGCGCAGATCGGGACGTTCGGCGATGGTGTAACCGGCGGAGAAATCGCCAAAGGCAATCGAGTCGCTGCCAGTTGCGATGTCGGGCATGTCCTCGGCGATGACGACCGGATAGCCCAGCAGACGCGCGGGTTCCCCTGCGGCCAGACCGTCAGACCACAGGAAGCGACCGTCAGCGTCTTTCAGTTTGCGCACGGTGCCTGCGGTTTTGGAGTTCATCACAAAGCTGGCACCGACGCGGTATTCGGCGGCCAGGGCATAGACCAGGTCAACCAGGGCGTCGGCGCCATCAAAGGCCCCGTCCGCACCGGTGGCGATGTAGCCAAGGTTGCCCCAGGACCAGCTGTCCTCGGCCACGGCGGTGTGGGTCAGAAAACCGGTGGGTTTGTCCGAACCGTCGCCGGTGACAAAGGCTGCAGCTTCGGCGCGGGCGAATTTTTCAGCGATGCGCCCTGCCAGCCAGCCTTCGATGTCAAAGGCGGCGTCATCCAGCAGGCGCTGGCTGGCCTTGGGCAGGGCCGACAGCTCGTGCAGCGGGATGGTGATGCGGTCAAATTCAGGGGTAGCGGTTTCTGCCGCCGCGCCGGTTTCCGAGGCCCAGCCTTGGCCCATGTCGCCGTGGTCAATCAGCACGTCGTAAGAAGTGGCCTCAACCGGAACCACATTGGCGATCTGACGGATCGAGGCACCGCCCGCCAGCACCGATTGCACCGTGGCCGAGGTTTCGGGATCCACCAGATAGCCACCGTCCGAGTTCACTGCGGTGGACATGGATTTGCCCTCCAGCTCCAGCCCGCGCAGGGCATCATCATCGCCCGACCGCAGATAGGCGTTGAAGGCTTTCTGATGCGGCGCCTCAAGATCCGAGGCGGCAGAGAGAGCCGGACGCGCCGGCAGGTGGGATTTCCGATCAAACATGGTCAGTCGCTCTTCCTGTTTTTCAATTCGATTTTGAACATCGGCCCGAAAGCCTTTGAACTCGCTTACAAAATTCGCAACAGCGGCTTGCACCTCCTGAACCGGAGACAGATCTCCTCCGGTCCGAGACGATGCCTCGGTCATGGGGTTTCCTTTCGGTTTGGTCTTGGGTTTCGGGTCTTGCGGGCGCGGCTAGCGCCGATCTGCGCGCATCACGTCACGGGCCTGTCGCAGGGTTTCGGCCAGCTGGCCAAGCGCCATCTCCGCCGCCTTTTGTTCAGGTGTCAGCCG
Organism: Thalassobius sp. MITS945101; assembly: GCF_047123305.1. Taxonomy (GTDB): domain Bacteria; phylum Pseudomonadota; class Alphaproteobacteria; order Rhodobacterales; family Rhodobacteraceae; genus Thalassobius. The sequence goes on along the minus strand of NZ_CP138918.1, from coordinate 3,104,764 downwards.
TGCGGTCGGCAGCATCGGGAAGGTCACCAGCGAGACCTCCCAGAGGTCCAGTTCCAGCAGGTGGCGCTGGCCGTCGGGCGCCTTGTGCGCCCGTTTGGTGCGATAGCCGATCGACAGCCCGTCAAGCGCCCCCGCCTGGATCAACGCCAGCGCTTCGCGAGCCTGGGCCACCTCTGGCAACAGCATGCCCTTGACCCAAAGACCGCGGGCGTCTTCGCGGATGTCCTGCCAGACGCCGATGGGCTGGGCCGGATCATGCTGCCAGAGCATCTTGACCTGACGCCCCTCGGCCGCCAGACGTTTCAGCGCCTTGGCAAAAGCCCCGGGACGAACGCAATCGCCACCCTGATCGGGCTGGTCAAACAGGCTGGCGTATCCGGCAATCACGGCCTCCCCTTCCTGAGACAAGCCATTGTCAACGCGCATAAATTTCTTCTCAAGCTCTTGCATCATCGCCTCCCTTCAAAGCGTCATCAGCAGCGGTTGCAGCGCCTGTGTCAGGATCACTGCGACCACGCCGTAGACCGTCAACCACAGCCGTTTTTCCAACCGTTCCATCTGCCCCTCCAGCCGGTCGAGCCGGCGGGTCATGCCGTCAAATTGCAGGCTGACGAGGCGTTCATGGGCCTCAAGCTGCAATCCCGGCGCACATTGGAAGGGCTCAAACGGGCGGTCAGGTTTCATCATCGTCCCCAACGGGCGTTTCTGCCTCGGACGTCTTCGTCGCCTCTCCGGTCTCCGTCGTTTCTACTGGCAGGCCCAGCAGGGCCCGTTTTTCCGACACCGACAGGAAGGCGGCGGCGCTGACCCGTTTCCATTGCGCGTCGCGTTCGCCGGACAGTGCCGGCACCTGGTCTAGATCTACCCGCAGATCCAGCGGCGCGCCGGAGTGCTGCGCCAGAAAATCGCCCAGTCGTCCGGCCACTTTCTGCACCAGGGGCAGCACGGTCAGCCGGTAGAAGGCGCGGTTGGCCTCTTGGTAGTTGGCGTAGGTGGCATCGCCCGGCACCCCCAGCAGCATCGGCGGCACCCCAAAGGCCAGGGCAATTTCGCGCGCGGCGCTGTCCTTGGTTTTCTGAAACTCCATATCGGAGGGGCTGAAGCCCATCGGCTTCCAGTCCAGCCCGCCTTCCAGCAGCATCGGACGGCCTGCGTTGCCTGCGCCTTGGTGGTATTGCGCCATCTCGGCTTGCAGCCGGTCATATTGATCGCTGGACAGGCTGCCCTGCCCGTCATTGCCCTGATAGACCAGCGCCCCCGAAGGCCGCGCGGCATTGTCGAGCAGCGCCTTGGACCAGCGCGAGGCGGCATTGTGCACTTCCAACGCCTGCGCGGCGGCCTGCATCGGGGACAGGCCATAGTGATCGTCCTGCGGGTGGAAGGCGCGGATATGGCAGATCGGCGGCAGTTCACCGCGCATGTTGAACCGGTGTTTGCGCCCGTTCACGGCGTAGTCATAAGCCTTGGGCCAACCATCGGTGCCCGGCACCAGCTGCATCCGGTCGGAACGCAACACGTAGAGCTCTGCCGGCACCTCCGCCGTGCCGGTGCTGTCGCCCACCGCCTCCAGGTAGCCGTCGCCGGTCAGCAGGATTTGGGCATAAAGCGCCTCCAACAGTTCCGCCCGCCCCTGCAACGGATTGGGACGCGCCAGCAGGTCCAGCACGGGGTGCATGTCATAGCGCTGTTGCCGGTCCTGCAGGATCAAGGGCAGCGAGGCCGCCGCCTCGGCGATCATTTTCACACAGCGGAAGCCTACCGGATTGCCCGAAAAGCCATTGCGGGTCAGCGAGGCGCTGTCGCGTGGGCTCCAGCTGATGCGACCGTTGCTGTGCAGCGCCATCATGCGACCGGCGGCGCTGGCCTTGGTCTGCTAGGGGGCAGCTGTGGCGGCTGGGGCGGCCTCGGGCTTGGCGGATTGGAAAAAGGAAAGAACCATAAAGTCTGCTCCTGCGTCGGGCGGTGTGCGTTGTTGCAACCACCCTGCGGTAAAAAGGTTAATTTCTGTTCATCACAGCGTACGCAGCTGTGGCTGACGCCAGTTCTGCGCCGGATTGAGCATCAATTCGGTCATCGCCCAGACCAGCGCATCCACACGGTCGGGGCTGCCCTTGCCGCGGTAGCCTTCGGCGGTCATGGCACACATCTGATCCTCCAGCGGGCCCAGATCGCGGGTGTGCAGAATGCGGCCCTGCTCATAAAGCGCGGCCACGGGTTCGGAGCGGGCGACCTTGCCCCGACTGGCGTGGCATTTGGTCAGCGGCACCATCGGTGACAGCTGACGGATCACCGCCTCCACCAGATCGCCACCCTGATTGACCTCAGCCACCATCCGGTCTGCCCCCCATTTCTCCATCATCAAAAGCGCCTGACGCGCCCAGGCGGTGGGGCTGGCTGCGGGCAGCGAGGCATCCTCCAGCACAAAGGCACGCCATTCGTTGACAGGCCCTTTGGTCGAGACACCGGCCACCACGATGCCGCAGGTGTCAGAGCCTTCGTTGGCGGTGACGGCGGGGTCAACGGCCACCACAATCCGGTCGAGATCGGGCACCAGATCGACGCGCAGGGCCTCTAGCCCGTGCGCAGTCCAGAGCGCGCCTTCGGCCTCTTCCAACAGTTCCCCCGCCAATTCCTGACGGCCCAGACGGGTGCCGGCATATCGGGCCTGCACCTCGGCCAGAAACGACGGCGCAAGATTGGCGCGGTTGGCCTCAGTTGCGGCATGGGTGATGACGGTGCTGTCGCGGCTCAGAAGGTCCTTCAACACCGGCACATTGCGCGGCGTGGTGGTGACACAGACCTGCGGCAGATCCCCCAGACGCAGGCCAAATTGCAACATGTCCTAGGTGTCCTGCACCTTGGGCCATTTGGCCAGCTCATCCACCCAAGCGCCGTCAAACTGCGGCCCGCGCAGCGCTTCGGGGTCATGGGCCGAGAAAATCTGTGCCTCCGCCCCATTGGGCCATTGCAGCAGCCGCCGGGAGGCAATCCAATCGGGGCGACGATCGGGGGGTGAACAGGCCAGAATGCCACTTTCGCCAAAGACCATAACCTCGCGCGCCTGATCCAGCGTTTCGCCAACAATCGCAAGGCGTTGACACCGGCCCCGATCCATCGGACGGGCGCCTTCGACCTGTGCCCGCACCCATTCGGCACCGGCGCGGGTTTTGCCCGCTCCGCGGCCGCCAAGGATCACCCAGGCGCGCCAGTCGCCCGCGGGTGGCATCTGGTGGTCCAGCGCCCAGAACTCGAACAGATAGGGCAAGGCGAGGATTTCCTCAGGGCTCAATGCGTCCAGAAAAGCGCTCTGGTGCGCCGCACTGGCGGAGCCGATCCAGGCGGCAGCGGATCTGATCCCGCGCGGCGTCGAAGTCGAGGGCGATCTGATCGGCGCGGCCTTGGCGTTCGCGGTTTCGGTCATGGACTTTTGTCTCCAGTTCAAAGGCGATTTTCAGCCAGTTGCGCAGATCGCTGAGCAGGCGCAGGTTATCGCGCACCGCCTCAGGTTCATCCAGACGCACCCGGTACTGCATCTCTTTCATGTCGTGTTTCATCTCGCCGAGGAGCTGCCCCACCTCGAGCAGCTGTTCGGCCAGAAGGTCCGCCGCGATGGCGCCCTCCGGTTGGTCGTTGCTGTGCATATTCATCGTGCCCGCCCCCTTTGGATCTGCTGTCCAGTTGCCAAGAAGGTTGGCGCGCGAAGGCTAAGATCGCGTTAGGGCAGCGTACGGTGGGGTTTGCTGGGGGGGGCGGCGCAGCGACGGTCCGTGGTGTGGCGATTTGAAGAAACCAATGGGCAGGCGCGCAATTATTGCCCGGCAACGCCGGGCAGCGCCCGAACCGCCCCCGAGGGGCGGGCGCTTCGCTTAGCCCCTCGGTTCGGACGCAGACGCGCTTCCGTGTGGGGAAAAAGCAAGATCAAACGCAGCAAAAAACCCGCCACTAGGGCGGGTTTCTCGGAAGTTTTATCAAGTCAGGTCAGCGACTTAGTTGTTGCTGCGCTCGGCCTCGATGGCGCGCCATTTGGCGACGTTGCGATTGTGTTCTGCCAGCGTTTCGGCAAAGGCGTGACCGCCGGTGCCATCGGCCACAAAGAACACAAACTTGGTCGAGGCCGGATCCAATGCCGCCTCGATGCTGGCGCGGCCGGGGTTGGCGATGGGGGTCGGCGGCAGACCGTCGATCACATAGGTGTTCCACGGGGTTTCGCCGCGCAGTTCGGACTGACGCAGGCCCCGTCCCAGCACACCTTCGCCTTTGGTGATGCCATAGATCACGGTCGGGTCGGTTTGCAGGCGCATGCCACGGTTCAGACGGTTGATGAAGACCGAGCCGACGGTGCGGCGTTCTTCGGCCACGCCGGTCTCTTTCTCGATGATCGAGGCCAGGATCAGCGCCTCTTCCATGCTGTCGAGCGGCAGGTCGTCGACACGGTTCTGCCAGGCGGTGGCCAGCACTTCGGCCTGGGCCGATTGCATCCGGTCGATCACCGACTGGCGGCTGTCGCCTTTGCGCACCTCATAGCTGTCAGGTGCCAGCGAGCCTTCGGCGGGCAGCGCCGCCACATCGCCGGACAGGACACCGACCGATTTCAGGCTCTCGACCACCTGCCACGAGGTCACACCCTCCGCCATCGCGATGCGGTGACGGGTGTCGCTTTGATCGGCGGCGGCGGTAAATTCGGCCGGAGCCGCATCCGCAGCCGGATTAAAGCTGGCGGTTTCGACAAATCGGTTGGTGGCAGGGTCCAGCTCGCGCACAAGGATCTGACTGCGGGTCACGCCGATACGGTAGACCACTTCGGTGCCGCAGGTGCTGGCGCCGCCTTTGGTCAGGGCCTCAACGATCTGTTCCATCGAGGCGCCACCTTCGACGAGAAACGCGCCCGCTTTCAGTTGATCCGCCTTGCCGGAATAATCCGCTCCGATCCGGAACAGTGCCCCGTTTTCGATGGCGCCTTCCGTTTCCAGTTTGCGGCTGATGCGCGACATGTTCGAGCCGGGTTCGACCCGCACACAGATCGGCGCTTCCAGCGGGCCTGCGGTGGTGTAGCTCTGCTGCCCCCACAGGATCACACCGCCTGCAAGGAACACCAGAACCACCAGAAACGTCAACGCGTTAGAGGCCAGCGCCTTCCACATATCAGTCGACTTTCCCGAACATCACCGAGGCATTGGTGCCGCCAAAGCCGAAGCTGTTGGAGAGCGCCACGTTGATTTCGCGTTCCACCTTTTTGTTCGGCGCGAGGTCCAGTTTGGACTCCACCGCCGGGTTGTCGAGGTTGATCGTGGGCGGGGCCACCTGATCGCGGATCGCCAGGATCGAGAAGATCGCCTCAATCGCGCCAGCAGCGCCCAGAAGGTGACCGGTCATCGACTTGGTCGAGGACATGGTGGCCGAGGCCGCCTTGTCGCCCAAGAGACGCTCTACCGCGCCCAGCTCGATGGTGTCGGCCATGGTCGAGGTGCCGTGGGCATTGATGTAGTCAATCGCCGAAGGTTCCACGCCCGCGTCTTTGATCGCCGCACGCATCGAACGTTCGCCGCCTTCGCCATTCTCCGACGGGGCGGTGATGTGGTAGGCGTCGCCCGACAGGCCGTAGCCCAGCACTTCGGCATAGATCTTGGCGCCGCGCGCTTTGGCGTGTTCATATTCTTCCAGCACCACAACACCAGCGCCTTCGCCCATGACAAAGCCGTCACGGTCGCCATCATAGGGGCGGCTGGCGGCCTGCGGGTCGTCCGACCGTTTGGTCGAGAGCGCCTTACAGGCGTTGAAACCCGCGATACCGATCTCGCAGATCGCCGCCTCAGCGCCGCCTGCAACCATCACATCCGCATCGCCGTATTTGATCAGACGGGTGGCGTCGCCAATGGCGTGTGCCCCGGTGGAACAGGCGGTGACAACCGCGTGGTTCGGACCCTTAAAGCCATATTTGATCGAGACCTGACCCGAGATCAGGTTGATCAGCGCGCCGGGAATAAAGAAAGGCGACACGCGACGCGGGCCTTTTTCTTTCAGCAGCAGCGTGGTGTCCGCGATCGACTGCAAACCACCGATGCCGGAGCCGATCATCACACCGGTGCGTTCCTGCGCATCGGTGTCTTCAGGCGCCCAGCCCGAGTCTTCCACCGCCTGCTGCGCCGCCGCAATGCCATAGAGGATGAAGTCATCCACCTTGCGGCGTTCTTTGGCCGACATCCAGTCATCAGGGTTAAAGGTGCCATCGCTGCCGTCCCCATAAGGAACTTCGCAGGCGTAATCCGTGCCCAGATGGCTGGCGTCAAAACGGGTGATTTTCCCCGCGCCCGACTGGCCATCCAGAATGCGGGACCAGGTTTCTTCCACACCGCTTGCAAGCGGGGTTACCAGACCCAATCCGGTCACGACGACTCGACGCATATTGTGCTCTCCTTTGCCTCGGCAATTTGCGCCTTCAATAGCTTGGATCAAGCCATAGGCGCAAGTGTGCAGCGCGCAGTATCACGGATTGGGCCGCATCTTGCCAGCCCTGATAAACGCATTCTTTCAAGCGGATATGAGGAGCGGTCGCGGGGCCTGGGCCGCAGCCCGACGGGAGGTGCCGTGGCAGGTGGCATAAAGGCGCGGGTATTCCTGTGGCGTGGTAAGGGTCGGTTAATCCCCCTGTGGTTCAATGGCGCAGGATGAGAATGTAACGAGTCGCCGATGAAACTGCTTTATGTGCTTGTGATGCTCTTGGGGCTGGGCCTTGTGGCGCCTGTCAGCGCCCAGCAAACCGCACCCTCGCTGACGAAATGTGCGGTGCAGGACTGGATGACCACGCTTTACTACCGGGCCCAGGCCATCACGCCCGCCAATGGTCCCCCGTCTGTTGTGGCCGTGGTGGCACTGCGCGAACATCGCTTTGCCAAGGATGAGGTCAATCTGCGGGTGGCTTTGCGTCAGGCGGGTCTGGGCCATCTGGAACCGGCAACGCGGCAGTTTCTGCTCGCGCTTGACCGCATCCTGGCCACCCCGGACCTGCTGCGCAGCGAACCGGGCCGGGATCGCGGCTGGCGTGCGGCGCTGGCACGTTTCAATCAGACAATTGCCCTGCTGGATTGCAGCGCCGCGGTGACCAAACGCCAGATCGGCCCGTTGCACAGTGACGTGCCCGGTGCCATGCCGCTGGACCGGTTTGCCGTGGTGGTGCTGGCCCTCAGCGTCAGCGCCATGTGTTTTGGCTATCTGGCCTCAAAATACCTGCTGCATCTTGGTAAAATCATGAAACGTTACATGATCCGCCTGCCCTGCACCCTGCAGTTTGCCACCACTGCCATCCCCGCGGAACTGGTGGATATTTCCCGCAGCGGCGCCAAGGTGCAGATCCAATCTCCCCTGGCGGATCCGGGCAAAATGACGGTGCTATTGCCGGGGCTGCAAGTGCCGGGCTACGTGGCTTGGCACAACACCAATTTTGCCGGTGTCCGGTTTCAGCGCAAACTCACCCGGGCCGAGATCCAGCTGCTGCGCGACAACCCCTTGGCCCAGGACCCCGACCCGCCTGCCCCGGCCACCAAAGGCTTTGCCTGAGGCGCAAACGCGCCCAGGCTGCCCGCAAAGAAAAACCCCCGCCGGCACCGGCAGGGGTTTCCCAGAAGTCTGATCGAAGCGAAAAAGCTTACGATGCGGAGCTGATGAATTTCACAGCGTCGCCGAAGGTCTGGATGGTTTCGGCTGCGTCATCCGGGATCTCGATGCCAAACTCTTCTTCGAAGGCCATAACCAGCTCAACGGTGTCCAGGCTGTCTGCGCCCAGGTCGTCGATGAAGGAAGCTGCTTCGGTCACCTTGTCTTCTTCAACACCCAGGTGCTCAACAACGATCTTTTTGACGCGGTCTGCGATATCGCTCATTTTCTGTCCTCATTCCTTTGGGCCTAGCGCCCGATTGCATGCCCCCTGCCCGCAGGTGGCTGAAGTAATGCCCGGTTTGTTGGGCGGTTGTTCCCTCAGGTCCCCTCCGGTTCCCCACCGGTTTCCCAAGGCATCCCGGGGGCCAGAAACCCAGCCCCCTGTAGAATCTGCGTGGCCTATAGCACATGGCAGCGACAACGCAAACGATTTAGCTGCCCCTGCGTCGCTCCATCTATGGTCTCTGCCGCGCCACACAAGTGCGTGGACTCAGAAAACCAAAGCGATCGGGCAAATGCCTTAGAGCATCGCCATGCCGCCGTTGACATGCAGGGTTGTGCCGGTGACATAGCCTGCCTCATCCGAGGCCAGATACAGCACGGCCGCCGCGATCTCTTCGGCGCTGCCCATGCGGCCAGCCGGGATCTTGGTGTTGATCGCCGCTTTCTGATCGTCGTTCAGCTTGTCGGTCATCGCCGTCGCAATGAACCCCGGCGCCACCGCATTGGCGGTGATGCCCCGGCTGGCAACCTCATAGGCGATGGATTTGGTCATCCCGACCATACCCGCCTTGGCCGCGGCATAGTTCACCTGGCCTGGGTTGCCGGTGGCCCCTACGATGGAGGAAATGTTGATGATCCGCCCCCAGCGCGCCTTCATCATCGGGCGCATCACACCGCGACACAGGCGCATCGAGGAGGTCAGGTTCACATCCAACACCGACTGCCATTCCTCATCCGACATCCGCATGAAGATCTGGTCGCGGGTGATACCGGCGTTGTTCACCAGAATGTCCAGCCCGCCCATCGCCGCAATCGCCGCCTTGGGCAGCGCGTCAACGGCTTCACCGTCGCTGAGGTTACAGGGCAGCACATGGGCGCGCGCGCCCAGCTCCGCCGCCAGAGCCTCCAGCGGTTCCACCCGGGTGCCCGACAGGCCCACCGTGGCGCCAGCGCCATGCAGTGCCTTGGCAATTGCGCCGCCAATGCCGCCCGAAGCGCCGGTGACCAGCGCGGTTTTTCCAGTCAAATCAAACATGTGACAGTTCCCTCTTATGTCACCCGCTGCGGCCCGGCCTGCCCTGTTTTCGGGATGCCGGCCTACAGCGGAAATCAAATTATGCGTTGCATGCAGCGTGGTTAGCTGAGGCTGGCGACCGCCTTGGCCACATCTTCGGGCGTGCCGATCGCGGTGCAGGCAATTGCCCGATCAATCCGGCGCACCATGCCCGACAATGCTTTGCCGGCGCCAATTTCCCAGATCTCAGACACCCCGTTCTGGCCCATCCAGGCCACGCTTTCACGCCAGCGCACCGAACCCGTCACTTGATTAACCAAGAGCGACCGAATGGTGGCGGGATCGCTCACCGCTTCGGCCACCACATTGGCCACAACCGGCACCACCGGGCGGTTGATGTCCACCTCCCCCAGCGCCTGCGCCATGACTTTGGCCGCCGGTTCCATCAGCTGACAATGGAACGGGGCGCTTACGGGCAGCAGTACCGCACGTTTGGCACCCTTCTCTTTCGCCAGATCCACGGCCCGTTCCACGGCATCCTTGTGCCCTGAAACCACCACCTGGCCCGGATCATTGTCATTGGCCGCCTGACAGACCTCGCCCATGGCGGCCTCTTCAGCAACGGATTTTGCGGTTTCGAAATCCAACCCCAAAAGCGCCGCCATCGCGCCTTCGCCCACAGGCACGGCCTGTTGCATCGCCTGGCCGCGGGTGCGCAAAAGACGCGCCGCATCGGTGATGCTCAAAGCACCTGCGGCCGCCAGCGCCGAATATTCCCCCAGCGAATGTCCGGCCACAAACCCCGCCTGATCGGCCAGAACCACACCTTCTGCTTCCAGTGCGCGCAGGGCCGCCAGAGAGGTCGCCATCAACGCCGGCTGGGCGTTTTGGGTCAGGGTCAGATCGGCCTGCTCCCCCTCCCAGATGAGGGTCGAGAGTTTCTCGCCAAGCGCCTCATCCACCTCGTCGAAGACGGCTTTTGCTGCCGGATATGCCTCGGACAGGGCTTTGCCCATTCCGATGGTCTGCGCCCCCTGGCCGGGGAAAACGAATGCTTTGGTCATTGGTGCCTCGTCCCGATTGTGTTTGACGTGGTGTAAACTCCAATGCCGCGCTTCACAAGAGAAAGCCCTCGTTGCGGAAAACTGCAGAGGGTCTGTGCGCATAAATGTGTTTATGAAGCTGGCCCAAACACCCTAGTGACAGGACACCCTTTTGACACAACCTTCAGGTTTTTTTGCCCCATGTCGACGCCTTCAAACTCGCTTACCAATACCTCTCTTCGCTATGGTGCCGTGGCCAAATGGTTCCACTGGCTCACTGCCGCGCTGATCCTGACGCTGATCCCGCTGGGTTTTGTGGCAAACCGGCTGGCGCAGCAGTTTCAATCCGATCCGGAAAGCGTCAACATCGAAACGGTCACAACCCTGTTTTCCATCCATAAAACACTTGGCGTTGCCGTGTTTTTCCTGGCCCTCGGACGGATTTTCTGGGCCCTGACTCAGCCCAAACCAAAATTGCTGCATGGCGACCGGAGGGGGGAGGCCTTTGCCGCGGAACTGGTGCATTGGCTGCTGTACATCAGTCTTGTTGCGGTGCCGCTTTCCGGCTGGATCCATCACGCGGCCACCTCTGGCTTTGCGCCGATCTGGTGGCCGATGGGCCAATCTCTGCCGCTGGTGCCGCAGTCCGCGCAGCTTGCCGAACTGTTTTCAACCTTGCACTTCCTCTTTGTGATCCTGCTGGTGTCCTCTTTGAGCCTGCATATCGCCGGAGCGCTCAAACACCATGTGATCGATCGCGACGCAACGTTGCGCCGGATGCTGCCTGGGCGCACGGAAGTCGCCGTCACAGACCGTCAGCCCCGCCAATGGCCCGGGGCGCTGATGGCTTTGGTGCTTGCACTTTTGCCCTTTGGCGCAGCGCTGTCTTTTGGCCCCACCGCAACCGCCCCGATTGAACTGCGTACTACGGAAAGCCAATGGCAGGTGACCAAAGGCACGCTCGACATTGCCATCGTGCAGCTGGGCAGCAACGTCGCGGGGCACTTTGACCAATGGACCGCCGCAATCCAATTTGACCCGCACAGCACTGATGCCATGAAAGGCAATATTGATGTGCAAATCGCTATTGACTCTTTGGCGCTGGGTTCTGTGCGCGATCAGGCAATGGGACCCGACTATTTCGACACCAGCAAACATCCGACAGCGCAATACAAAGCCGTCCTGGTAGACCGTTCCGGAACCCTGATGGCCGAGGGACAACTGACCTTGAAAGACGCTACCGTGCCTTTGTCTTTCCCTGTGAACTTGACCTTCAGCGAAAGTGGACAAGAGGCGCGGGCAACGGGAGACTTCATTCTGGACCGTCGCAGCTTTGCGATTGGCACCACGGTTCCAGACGCGGCGACCCTTGGATTTGACGTGCAGGTCCGTTTTGACCTGACGGCGGCGCTAGGCACCAGCTAAGGCGTTCTTTTTGCTCCCTTCATTATATCGTTCTAACGGTGCGCCTTTGCAGGCGTGCCGTTTGTTTTTTCGCAGTGCCACCGGTCGCAAACTGCAGATGTGGATCTGTTTGCGAACACCAGTCTACCGCGAATTCCTTAAACAAAGATGAACGCGCCTGCGGTCTTCTAAAAAAAAATTACCGCCAGAGTTTCCTCCGGCGGCCAAATAGCGTCGCAGCATTAACCGAATCTTAGGATTATTCGGCTTTCATGGCTTCGATCGAGATCTGAAGCGCCACCTCATCACTCACATAAGGAGCAAAAGCACCAACATTAAAATCGCTGCGCAGGATGGTTGCGGTTGCGTCGAACCCGGCCCAAGGTTTCTGCGCCATCGGGTGGGTACCAGCCTGGTTGAGCTTTGCATTCAGCACAACTGCTTTGGTCACACCGTTCAGCGTCAAGTCCCCGGTGATCAGAGCGGTGTTTTCGCCGGTCACTTCGATGGAAGTAGAGCTGAAAGTCACCAGTTCATCACCTTTGGCTCCGAAGAAGTCAGGCGACATGAAATGACCAAAGCGCTCTTCCCACCCGGTGATCATCGACGACAGCGGCATTGAAACATTGACCGAAGACGCGGCGGGATCTTCCGAGTCAAAGGTTACATCACCTTCGAACCCGGAGAACATGCCATAGGTGGTCGAATACCCCAGGTGGTTGTAGCTGAAAACAACCTGGCTGTGACTGGCGTCCAGCACGTAAGCTTCGGGCGCAGCAAGGGCAGGCGCGGCAAAAAGACCAAGGGCTACCAGCCCGGCGACGACATTGGATTTCATGAGGAACATTCCTTTGCATGGGTTCGAATTACATGCTGTCAAAATGCACACGGTTCCAAATTCAACAATTCCGCAGCCCCCAACAGAGTCTGCGCGCAGGTGAACAATGCAACCGGCTGAGAACCGCCTGTCGGAGCGAAAAAGTGAAAGGACCTGTGGTGTCTGGACCACAGGCAAACACCGCGCTGACGTTAGGTCCTTTTGGCGCCCTAGCCTTTGCGCAACGCTTTTTGAAACGGCGCGGAGTGAACAACGTCTCGAGGCAGTTCAAAAAGCATCTCCGCGCCATACCTAGCGCTGTAACGACCATTGTCACCAAGCTCAAACCGCAGGTCACAAAACGCCATCCGCGCAACAACACGCCCGACGCCATCTCGGCCCCGCAGGATATGGCGCACCTCGCCCCGCAGCAGGTCAATCTCCTGCTCCAACTGCCCGGTCTCTTCGCGCCCTTTGCGAAACAAGAAGAACCCCGCGCCCACAAACAGACAGGTCAAGCCGGCGCGAATGACCCGGGCTTCGGCACTCGCCATTGCATCGGGCACCAGCCAGAGGCCAAAAGCCGCAAGACAAAAAACAACGCCCAGAAAAACCATCAGCGCCCGCAAGGTTTCGCTGGCCTGATTGGACAGATTGATGGTCTGCGACGACGTGACAAACGGAACGGGTTGCGCGATAGCTTGCATGGTGTGTCTCCCTACCTGACAGCCGCAACACTCGCTAACACTTGCGGCGAAAATGGGGCGGCGGTACGGTCGCTTCACGTCAAAATCGCAACCCTGGTAAATGGATGGTTTCGTCCGCGGCCGAACCGCAGCGCCACGCCAAGAAAACAAGGCTTGCGCGACCCGCCGATCCGTCGTATAGGCCAGCTTCCTTCCGCAGTTTAGTTGAACCGCGCAGTCTCTCGTGGATGGGTCGCGGAAGGTCAGGCCCTCCTATGAAATGCGCTTGAAAATGAATGGAGTGCACATGCCGCTTTACGAGCATGTATTCATCTCGCGCCAGGATCTGTCCAACGCGCAGGCTGAAGGTCTCATCGAACATTTTGGCACCGTCCTGGCGGACAACGGCGGCAGCGTCGTTGACAGCGAGTACTGGGGTGTCAAGACGATGGCATACAAGATCAACAAGAACCGCAAGGGCCACTTCGCTCTGCTGAAATCCGACGCACCTGCGGCGGCTGTTCAGGAGATGGAACGCCTGATGCGTCTGCATGATGACGTAATGCGCGTCCTGACCATCAAGGTCGACGAGCATGCCGAGGGTCCTTCGATCCAGATGCAGAAGCGTGACGAACGTGGCGATCGCCGCGAACGTCGTTCGTGATCTCAGCTAGGAAAGGACGCTAAATCATGGCAGCCAAACCGTTTTTCCGCCGTCGCAAAGTATGCCCCTTCTCGGGCGACAACGCGCCGAAAATCGACTACAAAGACACGAAACTGCTGCAGCGCTACATCAGCGAGCGTGGCAAGATCGTGCCGTCGCGTATCACCGCCGTATCGGCAAAGAAGCAGCGTGAACTGGCCCGAGCCATCAAACGCGCCCGCTTCCTCGCCCTGCTGCCCTACGCCGTTAAGTAAGGAGAAAGCACATGCAAGTTATCCTTCTTGAGCGTGTAGCCAAGCTCGGCCAGATGGGCGACATCGTGGACGTTAAATCCGGTTACGCCCGTAACTTCCTGCTGCCGCAAGGCAAAGCCCTGACCGCTTCGGAGGCCAACAAAGCCTCCTTCGACGCTCAGAAAGCACAGCTGGAAGCGCGCAACCTGGAAACCAAAAAAGAAGCCGAAGCTCTGGCAGACAAGCTCGACGGACAGCAGTTCATCGTGATTCGTCAGGCCTCGGATGGCGGCAACCTCTACGGCTCGGTCACCCCGCGTGACGCCGCAGACGTGGCCACCGAAGCTGGTTTCACCGTGGACCGCAAACAGGTTGTGATCGGCGCGCCGATCAAAGCCCTGGGCCTGCACCGGGCCGATGTGGTTCTGCACCCTGAAGTTATCGCAGTGATCGAACTGAACGTAGCCCGTTCGGACGAAGAAGCGGAACTGCAGGCGTCGGGCAAATCGATCCAGGAACTGGCCGCAGAAGCAGAAGCCGAAGCAGAGTTCGAAATCGCCAACCTGTTTGACGATATCGGTGCCGCTGCATCGGAAGATGACGACGCTCCGGTTGCGGAAGAAGCCTCGGAAGAGACTTCGGAAGAATAAGACCCTCTTTGCAAGAGTGTCCGGCAGCCGCGCAGGAAATTGCGCGGCTGTTTTGCGTTTATGACTCAAATTGTCAGAAAAATTGACCTAACGGCAAATTCTCCCTTGTCGTGGCGGTGCAGCCATTGCACTCTCGCGCGTATCGAGCCCCTAAATGCCCCCTCGCCGGTCAGGCAGACCCACTCACCTGCCTGTAGTTTCGCGTAGCCCCATGTATCAACGTTTTGTCGGGCCGGCAAAAACGCGGAAAAACAATAAGAATGGCCCTAATTGATCTGACAGAATTTGATGGCGAGGAAGATTTCGCCGACTATCTGGATCGCCTCGGAGATGCGTTGGGATTTGACCACGCCTCTTATGCCACAACCAGCATCGTCACCGGCGACATCCACGGTTTCACCTCTTACCCCGAAGAATGGGAAGACCATTACGCCAAAAAGGCCATGCAGCGGTTCGACCCCACCCTGCAGGCGGCCATGATGAGCGTTGCGCCGGTGGATTGGCAGCGACTGGCAAAGGACGATGATTTCAATCGTGTGTTCTTTGATGCCCATGATTTTGGCATTACAGACAAAGGCTTAAGCATACCGATCCGCGGACCCTATGGCGATTTTGGCCTGTTCAGCGTGACCCGCGACTGCTCTAAGGACGAGTGGCGCAAATTCCTGCCAACGGTGATCGGAGATCTGCAAATGGCCGCGGTGAACCTGCATGACAACGTCCTGAACTCCGAAGTTCTGCCGAAAGCCCTGACCCGCCCCAGCCTGTCTGCGCGGGAGCAGGAGATCCTGCAATGGGTCGCCCATGGCAAATCGCAGCAGGATATTGGGGACATCCTGTCGATCTCGCACCGCACCGTGGAGGTGCATATCCGCTCAGGCCGCGAAAAACTGGGCGCCCTGACCACAGCACAGGCCGTTGGGCGCGCAATCCGGCTGGGACTGATCCAGCCCGGCTAACGCCAGACACGCCAGACACAATCGGCGGAAATCCCCGCTACGGGATTTCCCCAAGGCCGACTACGGGAAACCCCTAATAGTCCGATCTGCTTAATTTTGCTCAATATTTTGCAAACGAAAGCTGATGGTAGGGGAAAACCATGATTGTCGTCGTCGATGCCTTAAACAGACACAAATACAATGAACTTCTGGATGAGATGTTCAAACTGCGCAAACGCGTGTTCCACGATCGCCTGGGCTGGGAGGTGGATATCACCGACGGCAAGGAGATCGACATGTTCGACAACCTGCATCCGGCCTATCTGATTGCGCTGGATGATGAGGGCGATCTGGTGGGCTGCATGCGGATTTTGCAAACCACGGGCCCACATATGCTGGCCGATGTGTTCATCGACATCATGGATGGGGAGCCGCCGGTGCGTTCGGCACAGCTGTGGGAAGTGACCCGTTTCTGTGTCGACACCGACAAGCTGAAGTCCGGCAAATCGCGCAACTCGATTTCCTATGTCACCTCGGAGCTGTTTGTGGCGGCCACTGAATACGGCAAGAACGCTGGCATTCTGGACGCGGTGGCGGTGATTGATCCGGTGATGAACCGGGTGATGATCCGGTCGCAAAACGCACCCTACGACTATCTGGGCAAGACCGTGCAGATGGGCAAGGTAAAGGCGATGGCGGGTCTGCTGGATTGCACCGATGAGCGGATCAACCGTCTGCGCGCCTTTAATGGCATCGAAGGGGACGTCTTTGCGGAAAGCGACGAAGTGGCCCTGGAACGGTTCGCCAGCCGCCCGGCCGCCGTGGCGAAACTGCCGGAACCGAACCACCCCGGTGTGACCGACACCATGCGGGCCGAGGTTGTGGCGCTGCAGACCCCTGCCCCGACGCAGATCGACCTGCACAGCTACTTCAATGAGCAGATTGATGAAGCCGAGAGCGCCGAGGAGCTGGCAGCCGCAGAAGCGCTGAAGGCCGAGATGACCAAGTATTTCCGCAACAAAAACCGTTGCGACGCCTGACCTCCCACTCGCGGAGAGACCGGGGCGGCCTCATTCCCCTCTTTCTAGGGGCCGCCCCACCCCAGACCTGAACGCAAGATCCCCCGCTGAGGTGATCCCGCCGGTCTCAGGCAGCTGCCGCAGCGCCCTCAGCAGCGCGTGAGGCAGAAAGGCGACCGGCCCACCACCCCAGACGAGAAAGGCCACCCGCATTGGGTGGCCTTTCCTGTATTCTAGGGATCCAGCGCCGAAGCGCCGCCGACTTATTCGTCGTCCAGAGCCTCAACAGCGCTCTGCAGGTCCTCTTTGGACACCTCTTTCTCCGACACTTTGGCGCCTTCCACAATGTGGTCAACAACCTTGTCTTCGAAGAGCGGGGCACGCAGCTGCTGCTGCATCTGCTGGTTCTGCTGAACAAACTCAAAGAACTGACGTTCCTGACCCGGGTACTGACGGGCCTGGTTCATGATCGCCTGGGTCATCTCAGCGTCGGAGACTTCCACTTCGGCTTTCTGACCCAGCTCTGCCAGCAGCAAGCCCAGACGCACGCGGCGTTCGGCCAGTTTGTTGTGCTCATCGGTCGGCTCGATCTTGTCGTGATCGTGGCCTTCAACTTCGGGGTTTTCCTCGTGCCACAGCTGGTGGGCAATCTGGTCAGCCTCAGCGGTTACCAGCGACGGCGGCAGGTCGAAGGAGACCAGACCGTCCAGCTGGTCCAGCAGACCACGCTTCAGAACGGCGCGCGAAGCACCGGCGTATTCTGCTTCCAGACGCTCGGAAACCTGAGCCTTCAGACCGTCCAGGTCTTCGGCGCCGAATTTCTTGGCCAGCTCGTCGTTGATCTCGGCCGCTTTCGGGGCTTTGACTTCTTTGATTTTGCATTCGAACACGGCGGCTTTGCCGGCCAGGTTCTCAGCGCCATACTCTTCGGGGAAGGTGACGTTTACGTCTTTTTCTTCACCGGCTTTGGAGCCTACCAGCTGCTCTTCGAAGCCGGGGATGAAGGAGCCCGAGCCCAGCACCAGCGGGTAGTCTTCGGCGGCACCGCCGTCAAAGGCTTCGCCGTCTACTTTGCCGAGGAAGTCAAACACAACCTGGTCGCCGTCTTCGGCGGCTTCACCTTCACCGCGGGCTTCAAAGTCCTGTGCGGTTTCCGCCAGCGACGCCAGCGCTTCGTCAACAGCTTCGGCTTCGGCCTTTACAACCAGACGCTCCAGCGCGATGCCCGAGAAGTCGACTTCGGGGATTTCCGGCAGGGCTTCGTAGGACATGGTGACTTTGACGTCGTCGCCCTCTTTCCAGTTTTCGCCGTCAACCATTTCAACAGCCGGCTGCATTGCAGGACGCTCACCGCTGTCCTCAAAATGCTTGTTCATCGCGCCGTCGATGGTTTCCTGCATGGCTTCACCCAGCAGACGCTGGCCGAACTGCTTTTTCAGCAGCGCCATGGGCACCTTGCCCTTGCGGAAGCCTTTCATTTCGACTTCGGGCTGGGCTTCGACCAGCTTCTCGTTGACCTTAGCGTCCAGCTCAGCAGCCGGAACAACGATTTCGTAACCGCGCTTCAGGCCTTCGTTCAGGGTTTCGGTAACTTGCATTTGTTTCCTCACAAGGGTGACAGGCCACCCGAACGGTCGCCTGATGAAATTTTCGTCTTACTAAGGCTCTGGGGGCGCGGATTCAAGTCTGAAATGCCCCTGTGTCGCTTGGAAATGCAAGGCTTGCGCAGGCTCAGCGAGTTTCTGCAGGGATGCGGCAGGCAACGGGCGGGCAGCGGACACCCGGCCTGCCCTGCCAAGGGGCGACTGTTACGGCCGCTGGCTTTTGGTTCGGCGAACTATACTATACCTTATAGTATAGTGATTCCTCAGACCTGCGGAGAGACCACAATGCCTGCGAAACCCACCCGAATTTTCAGGGAAACTTGGCTGGCAACCGGTCTGGACCTTTTGAAGTCCGAAGGCCCCGCCGCCCTGACCATTGACCGGCTCTGCGCTGTGCTGAACCGCTCCAAAGGATCGTTCTATTTTCATTTCGGCGCGGTGGATCCCTATAAGGAGGCACTGCTCGCCTATTGGGAAGAGCAGCACACACAAGCGGTCGAAGACTATGCGGACAAAGAGGCTGATGCGGCTGCGCGCCGCTTGGCGGTGCCTGAGGTGGCGGCGCGTTTGGACGATGGGGTGGAACGGGCGATCCGAGTCTGGGCCCACACCGAGCCAGCCGCCCGCACCCTGATTGAACGGGTTGATTCCCGCCGGATTGACTATGTGGCGCAGTTGATCGCAGAGGCCGACGCCCTGCCCTTAGAGGCCGCGCAGGATCTGGCCGCCATCGAATATGCCGCATTTCTGGGCTTTCAGCACCTGATGCCCGACGCCGCCCCCGAAGCCCGCCAGGACATGTTCCTAAAAGCCCTGCATTTGATTTCTCCAAACCTGAAAAGGGACTGATTGTTATGAATATTCTCTATCTCACTGCCTGCGGTCTTTCGGCCGTGATGCAGCTGTTTCTGACCTATACGCTGTTGAGTGATCCCCAGGGGATGATTGGCGGGTTTGGCCTGCCGACGGACAGCACCGTGGGCTTTGTGGCGCGGCGGGCTGGGGTAATGTTTCTGGGGCTGGCAGTGCTGTCGATTGCGGCAATGTTTCTACAACAGAACCGTGGTCTGGCGGCCTTTGCGCTGAGCGTGCCTTGGCTGGCGCTGGCGGTTCTCGGCAGCTTTGAGCATCTGCGCGGCTTTGTGGGCGGCGAAATCTATCCCGCCATCGCGATTGAGGCAACGCTGGGCCTGTTGCTGCTGGCAACGTGGATCCTGTTGCGCAGCCCTGCCCCGCAACAGGTCGCCTGATCCTTTAGCGCACATTAAGCTGGCAACGCGGCGGGCCCGCTTTGCCGACACCCCGGGGTCAGGTGATGTCCCCGCCGTGACGGGCGCGGAAACGGTCAATTTCGCGAGCCGTGGGGCGCTGGCCGGTGTAGACCTCAATGTAATCCGGCATCCGTTCCATCCGCTGTACGGGATCCTCTTCGATCTCCATCGAGATATAGCCGACCTGGGTATAAAGCATTGTCAGCGCACGCACTTCGGCCTGTTCGCGTGCAAACCCAAAGCGCAGGAACATCGCCGCCATCGCCTCTTTGCGTTTGGCGTCTTCCTGATCCAGACGGGCCTGTAGCGCGGGATCGTTGTGGGCCCAGTTGCGGATGGCCAGTTCCAGCCGGGAATCAAACAGATCCGCATCCAGCCAGCAGTCAAACAGGTTGAACAGCGCCTCGGCGATGCTTTCGGCATAGGCTTCGGTGCGGGCCACCAGATTGCCGGTATTCTTTTCTTCCCAGCGTCGGATCATCGCGTCCAGCAGCGCCTCACGGTCGGTGAAATGCCAGTAGAAAGAGGTACGCGACACCCCCAGCCGTTTTGCCAGCGGCATGATTTTCACCGTGTCCACGCCGGTTTCCGTCAACATGGTATAGGCCGCCTCCAGCCAGGCGGTTTCTGTTCCAGTGGATGTATCGCTCTGTCCCATGGGCCATGGCTATCAGGCAAAGCGCGGATTCACAAGCTTATTGACACATGTGTCAATTTTGTGGACGCATATGTCAGTCGGCGAATTTCGCAGGAGAGATTCCCCGCCCCAACGACCCCGTCAGCAGCAAGCGAGGAGGCAAGCGTGATGACCCAAGATGTGAAACCCCGCAGAAGAAGCGCACGCCGTAGTGCGGGCCGTGCAGACCGTGGTGCACGCAGCGCAAAGACCGGTGAGAACCTGCATCTGCGGGTGCCCTACATCACCCGCGGCATTCCGACCTTTGATCTGCTGAATGAAGGTAGCCTTGAGAGGATTGAGGCCACCGCCGAACGCCTGCTGTGCGAGATTGGGATTGAGCTGCGCGATGATCATGAAGCGATGCGCCTGTTCAAAGAGGCCCGCGCTGACGTGCATGAGCAAAGTGAAGGTATCTGGCGGGTGAAGTTTCACCCCGGCCAGATCCGTGAAATTCTGCAAACCGCACCCGAGACATTCATCCAGCACGCCCGCAATCCTGCAAACAATGTGCAGATCGGCGGTGACGCGATGGTGCTGGCCCCGGCCTATGGCAGCCCCTTTGTGATGGATCTGGATGAAGGCCGGCGCTACGGCACCATCAAGGATTTCCGCAACTTCGTGAAACTGGCGCAGTCCTCGCCCTGGCTGCACCATTCCGGCGGCACCATCTGCGAGCCAACGGATGTGCCGGTGAACAAACGCCATCTGGATATGGTGCATGCGCATATCCGTTACTCTGACCGTGCGTTCCTCGGCTCAATCACAGCGCCGGAACGGGCCGCGGATTCGATAGAGATGTGCCGCATTCTGTTTGGCGCTGACTTTGTCGATCAGAACTGCGTCATCATGGGCAATTTCAACACCACATCACCGCTTGTGCTGGACGGGGTCACGGCGGCGGGGATCCGCACCTATGCGGCAGCAAACCAGGGGTCAATCCACCTGCCCTTCCTCTTGGGCGGTGCGGTGTCGCCGCTGACCATGGCCGGTTCCATTGCTCAATGTCTGGCCGAAACCCTGTCCAGCTGCGCGCTTGCCCAGCTGACCCGCCCCGGTGCACCGGTGGTGATGGCGGGCTTCCTGTCGTCAATGTCACTGCGCTCAGGCTCGCCCACCTTTGGCACGCCAGAACCTGCGCTGGGGTCGCTGGTGATGGGGCAGCTGTCGCGCCGCTGGAAGACCCCGCTGCGCTGTGCCGGTAACTTTTCGACCTCGAAACGGCCGGACGGTCAGGCCATGCAGCAGGCGATGATGTCGATGATGTCCGCCGTGCAGGGGGGGGCAAATTACGTCCTGCATTCGGCCGGGTTCCTCGACGGGCTTTTGTCGATGTCATACGAGAAATTCATGATGGATGTGGACATGTGTGGCGCCTTGCATGCCTATATGAAGGGGCTGGCGGTGACCGAAGAAACCCTTGGGTTTGAAGCCCTTGCACAGTTCGGCCCCGGCGAGCATCTGTTTGGCACGGATCACACGCTGCGCCACTATCAGACTGCCTATTGGGACAGCGGCTTTAACGATGATCAGCCGTTTGAAACCTGGGATGAACAAGGCAGTGTAGACGCGGCGGCGCGGGCCAATGCACAGTGGAAACAGGTGCTGAACGACTTTGAAGCGCCTTATCTGGACATCGCCAAGGATCAGGCGCTGCTGGATTTCATCGACCGCAAGAAGGCGTCTATGCCGGATGCCTGGTACTGACGCAAGAAACCTGACGCCGCCCCAAACCCGCACGCCCATAAAGCCAGCCGAGAGAAGACCATGTCCAAAGACCCGTTGCTGCAACCCTATAAGCTTAAGCACCTGAGCCTCCGCAACCGGATCATGACGACGGCCCATGAACCCGCCTACCCCGAGGATGGCATGCCCAAAGACCGCTACGCGGCCTATCACGCGGAACGTGCCAAGGCCGGTGTGGCGCTGGCGATGACGGCAGGATCCGCCGCGGTCAGCCGCGACAGCCCGCCGGTCTTCAACAACATCCTGGCCTATAAGGATGAGGTGGTGCCGCATATCCAGCGGCTGACCGATGCCTGCCATGAACATGGCACGGCGGTGATGATCCAGCTGACCCATCTGGGGCGGCGCACTGGGTGGAACAAGGGCAACTGGCTGCCCTCGGTTTCCTCCTCAAAACACCGCGAACCGGCGCATCGGGCCTTCCCGAAACTGGCGGAGGACTGGGATATTGAGCGCATTATCAGCGACTTCGCCGATGCAGCGGAACGGATGCAGGCCGGTGGCATGGACGGGATTGAGGTGCAGATCTACGGCCATCTGCTGGATCAGTTCTGGTCCCCGCTGACCAATGATCTGGACGGGCCCTACGGCGGCCAGAGCCTCGAGAGCCGCATGGCCCTGCCCCTGGCGGTGATTGACGCGATGCGCCAGCGCGTCGGCGATGATTTCATCATCGGGGCGCGCTACACGGCGGATGAGGCTGAGGCGGGCGGTATCACAGCCGCCGAGGGGATCGAGATTTCCAAACGGTTGCGCGACACAGGACAGGTCGATTTTCTGAATGTCATACGCGGACGCATCCACACAGATCCTGCGATGACTGATGTGATCCCGGTGCAGGGCATGAAGAACGCGCCACACTTGGATTTTGCAGGCGAGGTGAAGAAAGCCACCGGCATGCCGACCTTCCATGCCGCCAAGATCCCCGATGTGGCCACCGCGCGGCATGCGATCTCTGCGGGCCTGTTGGATATGGTGGGGATGACGCGGGCGCATATGGCCGATCCGCATATCGTGCGCAAAATTGTCGAAGGGCGCGAGGATGATATTCGCCCCTGCGTGGGCGCAACATATTGTCTTGACCGCATTTATCAGGCCGGTGAGGCGCTGTGCATCCACAACCCCGCCACGGGCCGCGAGCTGGAGATGCCACACGATGTCCCCCCTGCGGAAGTCGCTAAGAATGTGGTGATTGTCGGCGCCGGTCCCGCAGGACTGGAGGCCGCGCGGGTTGCGGCGGAACGTGGCCATCATGTCACCGTGCTGGAAGCCCAGCCCGACCCCGGCGGGCAGGTGCGGCTGACAGCACAATCCGAGCGGCGACGTGAGATGATAAGCATCATCGACTGGCGCATGGCGCAATGTGCGGCGCGCGATGTGGCGTTTCATTTCAACACCTGGGCGGAGGCCGGTGATGTCACCGCGCTGGAGCCTGACGTGGTGATCATTGCCACCGGTGGCCTGCCAAACGTTGAACTGTTCGAAAGCGGCAAGGAGCAGGATCTGGTTGTCACCTCCTGGGATCTGATTGCAGGCGACGTGAAGCCCGGCCAGAACGTGCTGATCTATGACGAAAGCGGCGACCATCCCGGTCTGATGGCGGCCGAGATCGCCGCCAAATCCGGCGCAAAGGTTGAGGTCATGACCCCCGACCGGACCTTTGCGCCTGATATCATGGGGATGAATCTGGTGCCTTATATGCGCGCCCTACAGGACAAGGATGTCACCTTCACCGTCACCCGGCGTCTGAAAGGAGTCGAACGCGCGGGCAATATGGTGAAAGCGCTGATTGGCACCGATTATTCCGATCACCTGTCCGAACAGCTGCACGATCAGGTGGTGGTGAACTATGGCACCCTGCCAATGGATGATCTGTATTTTGACCTGAAACCGCTGTCTTCAAACCTGGGGGCGGTGGATTATGACGCGCTGATTGACGGGCGACCGCAAGGGCTGAACCGCAACTCGGACGGCCAATTCCAGCTGTTTCGCATTGGCGACGCGGTCAGCGCGCGCAACACCCATGCGGCGATCTATGATGCGTTGCGGTTGATGAAGGACGTCTGAGCCTCCTCTTCCTCGCGGCGCAAGGCACGCAGCATCTTGCGCCGCAGCTCTTTCATCTCGATCGGTTTGGTTAATGTGTCGTCCATCCCGGCAGCGCGGCATTCCTCAGCCTTGCCCTGCATCGCATCGGCGGTTATGGCGAGGATCGGAATACGGGCGCTTTGGGTCTGGGTTTCGTCGGTCCGAATGGCGGCGGTCATTTCAAACCCGTCCATCACCGGCATGTAGCAATCCGTAAGGATCAGCTCATACTGCCCCTTCCGCCACATTTCCAAACCCTGCTGCCCATCCTTTGCCATGTCGAAAGGCACGCCGAGGATTTCCAATTGTTTAGCCAGCACGTCACGGTTGATCGCATTGTCCTCAACCGCAAGGATTTTGCCCTGCAAATCAATGGGCTGCACCTGATCGTTGCGGATCTCCTTGATCTCTTCCTGCGGTACCGGCTCTGCAATGGGGCGTGTCAGGGCATCGATGCCGTTGGTGATCTCTGATATCAGAATTGGCCGCGCCTGCACACGAAACAGACGGCTAGACACCATGCCGAAACGTTCTGAGCGTAGCGGGGAAAAAACCAGAAAACCCGCATCTGGAAAGGATTTTAACAGTGTGACCCGGTGATCTGTGTTCACATCTGGATTGATGTTCACGAGGATGAAAATTGCCTCCTTGAGGCGGTGTTTGGCCTCAATCGCCTCTTCGACGGAACGTGCCAGCACCAGATCAACCTTCATCTTAACAAAGAATTCTTGCAGATAGGCATCCGCTTTGGAATTCGCATCAGAGATGCAGATGACCTGACGGCCAGAAATATCTGGCAAAGTCGCCGGACCGTCGGCCTCTTTCAGCGGTAGTGTCACGGTAAATTCTGATCCTTTGCCTTCGGTGCTGGTGACGGTGATCTTGCCCCCCATTAGCTCAACCAGGTTACGCGAAATCACCAGGCCCAAGCCGGTGCCCCCCACTTTGCGTTTTGCGGGACCTTCCGCCTGCACAAACGGGGCAAACAAGGCGTCTTGCAGATCCTTAGTCATGCCGATGCCATTGTCGCGAATAACGATCTGCAAGTCCCCGGCGTCGTTGCGGGTGGCCAGATACCAGATTTGACCGCGGCGCCCTGTGAGTTTCGAAGACGAATACTTCACCGAGTTGCTTAGCAAGTTCAGCAGGATCTGACGCAACCGTCCTGAATCGCCAACGATCCAGTGCGGCAATTCGGGGTCCAGATAATGCCGGATCCGTACATCATTTTCATCGGCCATCACCCGCAACGTCTGGGCCGCGCCTTCGATCACCGGATAAAGCTCCATCTTGGAGTAGCTGACGTCCATCTTGCCGGCTTCGATCTTGCTGGCATCCAGAATGTCATCGATGATCCGCAACAGTGACAGGGCCGAATTGCGGATGGTGCCCACCAGCGGACGTTGGGT
Source organism: Thalassobius sp. MITS945101 (assembly GCF_047123305.1). GTDB lineage: Bacteria > Pseudomonadota > Alphaproteobacteria > Rhodobacterales > Rhodobacteraceae > Thalassobius. The sequence goes on along the minus strand of NZ_CP138918.1, from coordinate 3,079,626 downwards.
CTGTTTCAGCCCCTCGGCCTCCAGCACCTCCAGCATGCCCACCATGCCGTTCATCGGGGTGCGGATTTCATGGCTCATATTGGCCAGAAATTCGCCCTTGGCCAAAGCCGCCTGTCGCGCCCCGCGCAGGGCCCCCAGCAAGCCATCGGTCAGCTGGCGGTTGAGGTAGACAAAGTAGAACATCTGCGCCAACAACATCGCCGTCACCGTCATCCGCACCCCGTAATTGGTGCGATCCGGCGAGGCGTTTTCGGGCACTGGGATATGATGATGGAGCCCCAATTGATGATCCATGCTCAGTGACAGGAACACCGCCGCAGAGCAGACAATGGTCATCACCAGCTGAGTACGTTTCTCCGCCAAAGACGAAAACAGCAGGAACGGCATCGCAAGCAACCACAGCGCGGTCAATTCAGCCTCGGAATGGGCACCGTTGAGGTAGGCGCGGCTCAGCATGTTGTAGGTTAGCATCAAGAGCCACACCAGCCGCCCCCAGTAGTGGTAGCGGGTGAACAGGGTCCCCAGCATCAGCAAGGTTGGCAAAATCGCCAGCCCCACATGCACCAGGTTCTGGGTCTGGCCCATGTAGATGAAATTAATGCTCCAGGGGACAACCAGCGCGATGTTGCAATAGGCGACAAAACGCCCGAACTGAATGCTGCGCCTCAGCTCGCCTTCCCGTACGCTGTCTTCGTCAACATAGTCCTGTTGCAATCGCGCGCCCTTCTGACAAACGGCAGCAGAAATACAGCAGCCTATGCGAAAGGATAGCACAGCGGCAAAATGCATCAATAAGCGTGAAGGTAAAATTAACCTTTCAACTCATTGTTGGGTCAGCGGCGCGGACCTACTCCGCGGAACCGCAGCATTGCGGGCGGAGTTATCCACAGGGCGCGAGACTTGCCATTGCGGTTATTACGGTGTGCCTGCAACAGCTTAGGCCGCCTCATTGGCCACTCCGATTCCTTGACCATCACCCTGCGCCAAAAGCGTGGGATCATCCAGCGCGACCGCTTTGATTGCAAACCCGAATCAAAATCACCCCTTACGGGTGGTCGCCGCCTCGGAACCTGTGGCAAATATGCCTATTTTCATAAGAAGAGTGGTGCGGGTGAAGGGACTTGAACCCCCACGCCTTGCGGCGCCAGAACCTAAATCTGGTGCGTCTACCAATTCCGCCACACCCGCATCCGGTCAAGGAAACAAGTCTTTAAGACTCGTCCTGTAGAAGCGCTGAATAGCAAAAGGTTTTCGGAGATGCGAGAGGAAATTTTTATTAAAAAATCCAAGACATCGGACGTTATCCACAGTAAGCTGCCTGAAAAAAATACAGGCAGAGCAGTAGGAAACAGCCCCATGAAACCGAAAACGGTCATCGGGCGTTGGCGCGGAAAATCCGTGCAAAAACGCCAGGTTGAATCTATCTTTGGAATGGTCCCAGGGACCGAGGTCCTGACTTTGGACGGCGCCTTGCCGGTCGAAGTATTGGCCCCCGGTGACAGGATCATCACCCGCAACTCCGGTGTGGCGATGCTGAAAGGCGTCGATCATGGCCGGACCATGTGTGAAACCGTACGGGTGCGTGCGGGATCGCTGGGTCATGATCGCCCCGGAATGGACACCATCCTTCCTTCCCATCAAAAAGTGCTGATCCGCGATTGGCGCGCCAAGGCGATCTACGGTCAGGATCAGGCTTTGATCGAAGCCAAACGTCTGGTTGACGGCGAATATCTACGCCTGCAGCCAGCCGAACAGCATATGGTCTTCCGGCTCTACTTCGATGAGCCGCAGGTGATCTATGCCGACGGTCTGGAACTGGAATGCGCCACCGCACCGGTGATGATGGCGGTTTAACCCGCCATCACTTTGCGCAACACCTTTGGCAATGTCTCGGGCAGATCCTCGGCGATCAGCCCGGGCCCAAATTCCAAAGCCGCCTCTACATGCAGATAGGCCGCCGTTGCTGCGGCCTGATGCGGCGTGAAGCCACGCGCCAGAAGACCGGTGATGAACCCCGCAAGGACATCCCCCGATCCCGCCGTCGCCAACCAGGAGGCGCTGCGACTGTAGACGGCCGCGTTGACGGAGCATCCTCCTGACGGGTCAGCGATTACCGTGTCCGCGCCTTTGAACAGCACCGTGCAGCCAGCCCGTTTGGCCGCGTCCCGGGTGGCGTCCACCTTGGAATAGGCCGGCCCTTGGCTGGTGGGCGCCGCAAGCTTTGCCGCAATATCCGGGAACAGGCGCGAAAACTCGCCACCATGTGGGGTCAACACGCAGTTTTCATGCAGCATCCCCCATAGAACCTGCGGATCCTCCGCATAGGCACTCAGCGCATCTGCATCCAGCACGGTGGGCAGCTCTGCCGCCAGCGCCACCGGAACTAGGTCACGCGGCCGTTCGAGACCCAGACCCGGCCCCAGACACAGGGCATTGATCCGCGCGTCCTCTAGCACCGCGGCCAAGCCCGCCGCATCCGGTACCCGCGTCAACATCAAGGCCGTGATCTGCGCCGCGACCTCCATCTGCGCCGCAGGAGGCACACCCAGGGTCACCAGCCCTGCCCCGATCCGCAACGCGCCGCGCGCCGCCAACCGCGCCGCACCGGTTTTGCCTAAGCCGCCGGTTAGGACAAGCGCGTGTCCGTGGGAGAATTTGTGGCCAAAGGAATATTTGTCCAAGCGCCACGCCACTGAATCATTCGGGTCGTCGCCACGCTGCATTGGCGCAACAGGCGGAACCTGAACTAGTTCAAAGGACAGGACTTCGCCCCAACCGAGCGCCTTCCGCTCCAAACCGATGTCGCAACACTCCACTTTTCGGTTGTGATGCGGCCCCCAAGCCAAAACATGACCTAATTTCATCGCATGAAACGTGACAGTCAGGTCTGCTTCCACTGCAAGCCCGTATTGGCTCTCTGCAAACTCAGTTTCAACCTCGTGAGGCCCATGGAACCTCAGCACCATACGCCCTGAATCAGCGCATAGACCCGACGCGATATCGACGGACACCACCTTAAACCGATCTTCAGTGGCGCTGTTCGCCAGTGGACACAGCGCCTCGTAAAGCACGCCTTCGGGCTGCCTCAGTCGTCCAGTGCCAAAAATCGCATCGATCAGAAGAATCTGTTGCGTGGTCTCCATCTCACAGGCGACGGGCCACCAATTTTCATTGATGCGGACTGGCACCGGACACCGCTCATAGTTCACCCGCGCATCCGGCGGCAGCTTCTTGGGGTCGCCATAGAGAAAGACCTCAACCGCCCAGCCCCGCGCGGCCAGCAGGCGCGCCACAACAAAACCGTCGCCGCCATTGTTGCCGGGCCCGCAAAGCACCACTGCTTTCAACGATCCAGAAATACTCTGGGGGGTGGCCGCAGGCCGGGGGGCAAGGCCCCCTTTCTCCGCGGCAGACCCTGCAGCGACCTCAGCCCTATCCCCTGCCATTTCAGGCCATTCTTCCAAGATCGCCGAGACCACGCCCTGACCGGCGCGCTCCATCAGCTCCAGCCCGGTGGCCTCTCCGGCTGAAATCGCCGCCTGTTCAATTGCGCGCATCTGCGCAGCCGTTAGCAATTCCGTCATCTTTATCCCTTAGAGCTGCCCGAAAATGCAGCAGATCCGCGCCTGCCTGTGCAGCAATAGTTTTCAAACCGCCTCAATTTTGTGCAACACGCACAATTCTTGACCGCGCCTCATAAATCCGCCCTTAATTTGGGCCTTCCTCACCCTATCCGTTTGAGCCTCCGAAGGGAAAGTGGTCTGACGCTAAACCAACGCAGTTCGGCCCGTGCGGCACGCCCGCATCATGGCCCCGTTTGGCGAGGAGACCCGAGCGATGAAGAAGATCGAAGCGATCATCAAGCCGTTCAAATTGGACGAAGTGAAAGAAGCGCTGCAAGAGGCCGGTATTCAGGGCCTGAGCGTGATCGAAGTCAAAGGTTTCGGCCGTCAGAAAGGCCACACCGAGCTTTACCGCGGCGCCGAATACGTCGTGGACTTCCTGCCGAAAGTGAAAATCGAAGTGGTGCTGGACGACGATCTGGTCGAAGGCGCCATCGAAGCCATCATCGACGCGGCAAAAACCGATAAAATCGGCGACGGCAAGATCTTTGTCAGCCCCGTCGAGCAAGCCATCCGCATCCGTACCGGTGAGACCGGTTCGGAAGCCCTGTAATCCACCTGATTTCTTAACAGAAGGGACAAGAGAATGAGCGCAGACGCAGTTCTCCAGCTGATCAAAGACGAAGAAGCGGCCTATGTGGACATCCGTTTCACCGACACGCGCGGCAAGCTGCAGCACGTGACCGTGGACGTGGACCTGGTCGACGAAGACTTCCTGGAAGAGGGCTTCATGTTTGACGGCTCCTCGATCGCCGGCTGGAAGTCGATCGAAAACTCGGACATGAAACTGATGCCCGACACCACCTCGGCCTATGTGGATCCCTTCTACGCCGAGAAAACCATCGTTGTGCACTGCTCGATCGTTGAGCCCGACACCGGTGAAGCCTATGAGCGTGACCCGCGCGGCACCGCCGAAAAGGCCGAAGCCTACCTGAAGTCCTCGGGCATTGGTGACGTTGCCTACATGGGTCCGGAAGCGGAATTCTTCCTGTTCGACAACGTGCGTTTCGCCAACACCATCAACAAAGTGTCCTACGAAGTAGACGCGGTTGACGGGTCGTGGAACACCGACACCGAATACGAAATGGGCAACACCGGCCACCGTCCGGGTGTTAAAGGCGGCTACTTCCCCGTCAACCCGATCGATGACGCGCAGGAAATCCGTTCGGAAATGCTGTCGACCATGAAGCGCATCGGCATGAAAACGGACAAGCACCACCACGAAGTGGCGTCCTGTCAGCACGAGCTGGGCCTGATCTTTGACAGCCTGACCAAACAGGCCGATGAGCTGCAGAAATACAAGTACATCATCCACAACGTGGCGCACGCCTACGGCAAATCGGCTACCTTCATGCCGAAGCCGATCTACGGTGACAACGGCACCGGCATGCACGTGAACATGTCGATCTGGAAAGACGGTAAGCCGCTGTTTGCAGGCGACAAATACGCCGACCTCAGCCAGGAAGCGCTGTACTTCATCGGTGGTATCCTGAAGCACGCCAAAACCCTGAACGCCTTCACCAACCCCTCGACCAACAGCTACAAGCGTCTGATCCCGGGTTTTGAAGCCCCTGTTCTGCGCGCCTACTCGGCCCGTAACCGTTCGGGTTGTGTCCGTATTCCGTGGACCGAATCGCCGAAGGCCAAACGTGTGGAAGCCCGCTTCCCTGATCCCTCGGCCAACCCCTATCTGTGCTTCGCAGCTCTGCTGATGGCCGGTCTGGACGGCATCAAGAACAAGATCGATCCGGGCGAAGCCATGGATAAGAACCTCTACGATCTGCCGGCCGAAGAACTGGCCGACATCCCGACCGTTTGTGGCAGCCTGCGTGAAGCGCTGGATTGCCTGGCGGCGGACCACGACTTCCTGCTGGCCGGTGACGTGTTCACCAAAGACCAGATCGACGGCTACATTGAGCTGAAGATGGAAGAAGTGGAACAGTACGAACACACCCCGCACCCGGTTGAGTTCGGCATGTACTACAGCTGCTAATCCTGCGGGATTGACAGCGAAGGGCGCCCCTCGGGGCGCCCTTTTGCGTTGAGGTGCCTTGGGGGCCTCAGGGTGTTCAGAAGGGTTGAACCCCGCGCGGCTTGCCGCCATGTTGATCCTTGCGCATGACCCCTCCGCATGAACAGAGAGACCTGCCCGCAATGGAGCTGCACAGCCTTTGGGATTTCAACGACCTATCTGCCAGCCGGACCCGGTTTGAGGCGGCCTTGGCCAAGGCCGAAACACCGGACGATCAGGCCGCCTGCCTCAGCCAGCTGGCCCGTCTGGAAGGGCTGGAACAGCATTTTGAAACCGCCGAAGATCTGCTGCGCCAGGCCGAAGACATGGGCCCCACCGCCGCTGTGACGGCGCGGATCACCCTGGAACGCGCCCGTCTGTCCCGCGATCGCAACCGCGAAGCCAATGCCGCCACCGGATTTCATCAGGCCGCGCGGCAGGCCCGTGCCGCCGGCGCTTTGGACGTGGCGCTGGACGCGCTGCATATGCAGGCCATCGCTGCTCCCGCCGCGGTCGCCGTTGCTCTGCTGGAACAGGCCGAAGCGCTGACCAAACGTGCGCCGCATCTGCGGGGCTGGTTAGGTCCGTTTTACAACAACCTCGGCTGGTCGCTGTTTGAAGAGGGCGACCCTGCAGCGGCGCTGGACATGTTTCAGAAAGACAAAGCGTTAAGGCGCAGCCTTGGCAGCGAACACGAACGCCGCGTGGCCGGTGTGAACTGCGCCAAGATGCTGCGGTTTCTGGGCCGCAACGCCGAAGCGCTGGATCAGCTGCAACGGTTGACGGTGGAAATTGGGCCGCAGGGCTTTGGTCTGGGACTGGTGTTTGAAGAACGCGCCGAGCTGGCCTTTGCTGCGGGTCGCAGCGCGGAAGCCCGGCAATATGCCGATCAGGCACGGCAGTTTTTCACCCGTCACGGGATCACGCCGGACCAGCAGCCCTCGCGGTTTGAACGGTTGGATCATCTGGCAGGCAAAGCCGCCACCTCTTGACCTGCCCGCCGTCCTCGCGGACCCTATAGGCATTGCAGCCCGCCTTTTCCGTCCGGAGATCCCGATGCCCCATTTCACCATGTCCCCCTCTGCCACCGCAGGTTTGACCTGCCTCTTCCTGTTCACGGCACCCCTCACCACCCTGCCCGCCACCGCGCAGGCCGCCACCTGTGGCAATACCGCCGTGGGATTTTCCGCCTGGAAACAGGACTTTGCAGCCTACGCCAAACGCAAAGGTGTCAAACAGGCCGGTCTTTCGGCGCTGGCCGGTGCCAGCTACGCCAGCCGCACCATCGCCGCCGATCGCAATCAGAAAAGCTTCCGCTATACGCTCGACAAGTTCCTGAAAATCCGCGGCGCCGACACCATCGTGGCGCTAGGGCGCAAACGCAAAGCCGCCAACCCCGCTTTCTACGCAGCGCTGGAAAAGAAATACGGCGTGCCTGCCGGGGTGGTCCTGGCCATTCACGGGATGGAAACCGGCTTTGGCAACTTCATGGGTGACAGCAATGTCATCGATGCCATCACCACGCTGGCCTATGACTGCCGCCGACCACAGTTTTTCACACCCCACGCTGTGGCCGCGCTGAAACTGGTGGATCGCGGCGGCCTGAGCGCCGGAACACAGGGCGCCAAACATGGCGAGGTGGGCCATACACAGTTCCTGCCGGAAAATATCCTGAAATACGGTGTAGACGGTAATGGCGACGGGCGGGTGGATCTGACCAACCTGACGGACTCCCTCACCTCCACCGCCAATTTCCTGAAAAAGAAAGGCTGGAAGAAAACCCGCGGCTATCAGGAAGGCGAACGCAATTTCAAAGTCATTCAGGAATGGAACGCCGCCGGTGTTTACCAAAAAGCCATCGCCCTGATGGCCGCCCGTATCGACGCCTGATCCCACCCCTTTCTTCTTGGCGCAAATATCCTGGGGTGAATACGGTCCAAAACCCCGTTTTGGACCGGAGAGGGGCAACGCCCCTCCCCCTTCCCGCCCACAATCCCCCCTCAGTAACAAACGCCGCACTCTCCCACGGATATGGCCCGAGGAGAGGGAAAATCGCTTTGAGCTGCATGGGGATAGACCTAGGGGCGGATCGGCTCTCTTGGGACAGAAACGGATGTCTAAGGAGGGCCAAAGAGATGGCGGAGGGGGGTAGGAATCTAACCAAAGTATAGGTCGCAATTAGGCAGACTTCGGCGCAGATTTTGAAAGTGAGGATTTTTTTGTGCGGTTTCCGGGAAATCCTGCTTCAGCCTTGCTGATGCGTGCCGGATCCTGGCCGCGTATCGCTTGGATCGGTCTGGTCAATCTTCGGAATGTTACATCGAAGAGATCATCTGATCCTATGTTCCTGTTTTGACAGTTGTCTGGGTCAGCACCCGGGTATTTCTGATCTTAGTCTTAGAAGCCGCCCAGAAGAGCCAGCAGGGGGAGGAAGCCAAGGAGGCTACTCATTCCGTCAATCCCGCCGCCATCATCTAGGCTTTCGGCACTGAGCGGTTCGTCTGGTTCCTCCTCTTGTTGATGTTGTTGCTGGTGTTCTCGGTCGGGGTCTGGGGCGGCGTTAAAGAGATCCGTTATTGGATCACTTGGTTCCGGACCGCCCGGATCGTCGTCCGGTAGACTGCCGGCGTAAAGCTCGCCCTCCTGATGTTCTCTGGCAACCATCTTGCCAAAGCCCGGCGTGTAGGCCGGATCGTCGACCACAAAGCGCACAATTTCATGCGCGTCGAGATCTGCGATGAAGACACCGTTCTGGAACACCTCGGCGGGGTCCAATTCGGTGATTTCGGCCGGGCTTTCATGCGAAGTGGGGTTATAGCCGTCCTGGACGCCCAGAACCTCCACCCGAATGGTGCCACCTTCTGCCAGGATCTGGGAGAAGTCGATCTGGGTCTGCACCGGCTCGTCGCTGACGTTCACCATGAAGCTGACAAAAGTGTCATCGCCATAGAAGGCATGTACCGAGGTGTCCTCGGCCACAACTTCGTGTTCGTCGCTGTTGGGGCTCAGGTCGATGGCCGTGGTGTCCGGCAGGACCTCGCTCATCATGCGGAACATTTCACCGGGCACGTTCAACGGGCCTTCGTCGCCTTCGTTGCCGGCGAGATTGGTGAGGTTGTTCTGCTGGATCGCCCAGACATGGGCCACATCGACACCATGTTCGGTAAACTCTTCGGTCATGTTCAGCAGCTCATGCGCCTGCTTCAGACCATAGTTGTCCTCAACGTCCCAATTGCGCGAAGCCTTCAGGTTCCATTCGGTGATGTATTTGTCCAGCTCACCAAACCGCTCATCCCAGAGCTGTTCCACGGTGCGCAGGTCAAAGTCACGGCTGCCGGCCTTGTCGGCGCCTTTTGAATAGATGTGCAGCGCCAGACCATCCACAGCCTCAATTTCCGAAGCCTTGTCAAACTCGGACATGATGATTTCATTCATCACCTTGGGCCAGGCCACATTGCCCGAATTGTAGATGTAATCTTCTTCGCTGAGGTTCAGATTATAATCTTCGTTGATCTGCGCCAGCTGCGCTTCACCGTTGCCGTACTGTTCATAGTCTTCCGACAGGCGTGAAGAGCCGTAGTTCTGGCCGTTCTGGACCAGAATATCGATGTCTTCAAAAACATCGGCTTCGGGGTGTTTGGAAATCTCGTCCTGAACGATTTCGGCCATCCGCGAAGACACCCGGCCATATTCCAGCGCCGACATTTCGCCGCTGCCCCAGTATTCATTGCCGATCTCAAAGGCGCGCACGGTCGGTTCACCATATTCGCCGTCCAGCGTGTCGCGGATGAACTGGCGCAGAACCGCATCGTCAATCGCTTCGGTGCGATGGCCGTTTTCGTCGGTTTCCTGGCTCAGGTAATAGCGGGTCGGCAACACGACGGTGACATCGATGTCGTTTTCTTCCGCATAGACCATGAAATCCGAATAGGGGATCAGCTCGACTTCGTTGCCGGTGTCGGGATCAACCGCAGAGGATTTGTTGGGGTCACGCAGATCAAAGTAATCTTCGGTCAGCGACCCACCCGGATAACGGATGTGTTCCACGCCGAGCGCTTCGACCTTTTCATCATAGGTGCCGTCTTCACCAATTTGATCTCGGCTCGACAGAACATTCGCGCCAAAGATGTCATTCGTGTATTCGTTTGCGCCCAGAGACTGTGCGTTTAGATAAATCATTACTGCTCCCCTTTTTCTAGCGAAAAGGTGGTTAGGGTGTGTTCTTCGTTTTTTTGAAGCGTCCCCAACCCTTATTTTTTTGATGCTCGATAGGAGGGGAGCTGCCGTATGTAGATTTCTGAGATCGAACCTGTGGAATCACCCGTGCCAAGTCCACGCGATCTGCAAAAGGCCGACTTATTCGAGGTCACATACCCCCCAAAGGAGGTGGCGATTCACCGAAAGAGCCGCAAAAATTTTCCTAAAATCTGGAGGGGTGGCGTCGTGGTCCTGTCGATTTAGCCACGCGCGCCAAACGCGAAAACCGACTCATGCACGCCATCGTGGCCCGAGTGATTCTCAAGCAAGAGTCACTAAGGTCAGGCGTCAAAGACGCGGGTATCGCACAGCTCAGGGAGCTGCGGACCACTTGCGTTCGATAGGGAAGTGCAAGCCTCATGCCATGCCGCCATTCTTTTTTTGTAGCGGCTTATTTTCTCTTACGTCGTGGGCGCTTAATGTGTTTAGCACTCTTTTCAATTTCTTCGAAAATTGTCACAGATTGTCTTATGAGTGATATTTTACAGACCCAGCTGCCCTATGATCTGGCCGCCCGGCGCCCCCTGCCAGGGATCACGCCAATGGAAATGGCGACCTGGATTCACGTGGACGAAGCCTTTGCAGCGCAGATGGCACTGCGCGGGCAATTGATCGCAGACAAACGCGACAAGGTGATTGGCCTGACGCCAGAAGGGGCTGCGCCTGCGGCGGAACTGCTGCAGATGGTTCTGACCCAGCTTTCTGCGCGGACAGACTATAAGGTCTCCTCAGATCAGGTGACCCGCCCCGATGGCATTGCAGTGGCGGTTGACCACGCCGATCCGCTCGCCACGCTTGGCCAGCTGGTGCAGGAAGACCTCTGTATCATGCAGAAACAGGGTGACGAGCATGTGCTGGTGGCAGCCGTGCTGTGTTTCCCTTCCAGCTGGACCCTGGCGCAGAAACTGGGACGGCCGCTGCTGGCGATCCATGTGCCGGTTGAAGAATATGATGACAATATTGGCAAACGGGTCCAGCGCCTGTTTGACGGGGTGCGCCCCGGCCGGCCGCTGTGGCGCTTCAATATCCTGTGGTATCCGGTGGCAACCCTATTCCATCCGCGCCGCGAATTTGACCGCCGCCCGCCCGAGCCGCCGGAAACAGCGCCGTTTTTGCGCACCGAGCGGCAGGGCATCCTGCGCCTGCCCGAAACACATGCTGTAGTGTTTTCGATCCACACCTTTGTCCTGGACGGAGATCAGGCCCGCCGGATGATGGCTGGGCAGGCTGATTAACGCAGCCCCGACGCGGCGCGCCGGTAGGTCGAGGTCATCACATAGTCCTTGCGCGGCCCTTTAACGGTCCAGGTTGCCTGCCACTGCGGCCAATCGGTGAAATCCATCACCACATCATACTGGTCCGGGCTGCACCAATGTGCCGCCGCCACCTGCCCGACCGGCGAAAATCGGAAAAACGCCCGCCCGTCGGCAAAGAACGTAGCGATCTCTGCCCCGGATTGCCGCCAGATGTAACGTTGTTCGCCCTGCATCGGCGGCTGTCCGGCCACCTGCAAAGTGCCACGCTCAGTCAGCAACACCCCGCCGTCCTGCGGGGCAAACAGCGCCTCGCCCTTCAGCGCCATATCGGGACCGACAGCGTTCTTGACCAAACGGTCAAGCTGCCAGCACCCCTCAAAGGCCGAAAGATCAAGATTTACGGGGGTCTGCGTCACCTTATCCGTCCTCCTGCCCTTGTCGTAGCGCCAGTGCGCGGCTAAAGAAACCGCGAGTTTACAGCCGATCAAGGAAAAACCGATGATCCCTCGTTATGCCCGCCCCGAAATGACCGCCATCTGGTCGCCGGAAACCAAATTCCGCATCTGGTACGAGATCGAGGCCCATGCCTGCGACGCTCAGGCCAAACTGGGGGTGATCCCGCAGGAAAACGCCGATGCCGTCTGGAAAGCCAAAGATGTCGAGTTCGACGTGGCCCGCATTGACGAAATCGAAGCCGTCACCAAACATGACGTCATCGCCTTCCTGACACACCTGGCCGAACATGTGGGCTCGGATGAGGCGCGGTTTGTGCATCAGGGCATGACCTCCTCGGACGTGCTGGACACCTGCCTGAACGTACAGCTGGTGCGCGCTGCCGACATTCTGCTGGCCGATATGGACCGCCTGCTGGCGGCGCTGAAAACCCGCGCGATGGAACATAAGGATACGGTGCGTGTGGGCCGCTCCCACGGTATCCACGCCGAACCCACCACCATGGGCCTGACCTTTGCCCGGTTCTACGCCGAAATGGACCGCAACAAGGCACGCCTGCAGCAGGCCCGTGAAGAGATCGCCACCGGCGCCATCTCGGGCGCGGTTGGCACTTTCGCCAATATCGATCCGGCGGTCGAGGAACATGTCTGCGCAGAACTGGGCCTCAGCCCCGAGCCGATTTCGACCCAGGTGATCCCGCGCGACCGTCATGCGATGTTCTTTGCTGTTCTGGGTGTGATCGCCTCCTCCATTGAAAATGTGGCGGTTGAAATTCGTCATATGCAGCGCACCGAAGTGCTGGAAGGCGCCGAGTTCTTCTCGATGGGTCAGAAAGGTTCTTCGGCGATGCCGCATAAGAAGAACCCGGTTCTGACCGAGAACCTGACCGGTCTGGCCCGCCTGGTGCGCATGACCGTCATCCCGGCGATGGAAAACGTGGCCCTTTGGCACGAACGTGACATTTCCCACTCCTCCGTTGAGCGTGGCATCGGGCCGGACGCTACTGTGACCCTGGACTTCGCCCTCAACCGCCTGGCCGGTGTGGTCGAGAAGATGCTGATCTTCCCCGACAACATGCTGGACAACATGAACAAGTTCCCGGGTCTGGTTATGTCGCAGCGCGTGCTGCTGGCGCTGACGCAGGCTGGTGTCAGCCGCGAAGATGCCTACGCGATGGTGCAGCGCAACGCGCTGAAAGTCTGGGAAGAGCGTGTCGATTTCCAGGAACTTCTGCTGGCGGATACAGAAGTTGTTGCCGCTCTGGGCGCAGACGGCATCAAGGAAAAATTCGACATGGGCTACCACACCAAACACGTCGACACGATCTTCAAACGGGTCTTTGGCGAGTCGTAAGCCCCAAACCCTAAGATTCTGTGAACATCGCCCCTCGTTTCTGGCAAACGAGGGGCGTTTTTATGGGCGACTTAATAATAAGGGCCATTTGTGCTAAGATCGGCTATCCTAAGTGGAGGCCCCCATGTTTCGAACTTTTGTAATTGCAGCGCTTTTGACCGTGACCCCAATGATTGCTCTTGCCGGAGGATGCTCGGGTGCCCATAGCAACCAGCAGGCCATGACCTGTATCGAGGGCACAATCTGGGACGAAACCACCCGATCCTGTGTAAAAGTCACCGGCTGAGGCGTCTTTTAACCCTGTCTTAATCTCTCTGTGATCGACTGTTTGGGCGAGAGCCCCTGAACAGTGGACCGGAATATGACTGCCCCAAACGATCTCATCGACCTGACGGCTGTGCCACCGCCCGGTACAGTACACCCAAAGGCCCCGCAATTTTTCCTCAACCAGCAGCAAAAAGCCGCTGTGGTTGTCCGGTTCCTTTTGGAAGAGGGCAGTGACATCCGCCTGTCTGACTTGCCGGTGGATCTGCAGGTGCAGCTGACCACGCTCATGGGCCAGATGCAGCCGGTGGACAGGACCACCTTGGCCCTGGTGGTTGCGGAATTTGCGGAGGAGCTGGAACAGCTTGGGGTGACCTTTCCACGCGATCTAAGTGCTGCGCTGCAGCTGATGGAGGATCGCATCACCCCGCGCAGCGTCGCGCAGTTGCGCAAACAGGCCGGGATCCGCCAGGATGGCGACCCATGGCAGCGGATCAACACCCTGACACCGGAAGAGCTGATTGAGGTTCTGGAGGCCGAGAGTTCGGAGATTTCAGCGGTCATCCTGTCAAAAGTTGAGACGGAGCTGGCAGCCAAAGTGCTCTCTGTGCTGCCGGGGGAGGTCGCCCGCCGTCTAAGCTACGCCCTGTCCAAAACCCGAAACGTCACCCCAGAGGCGGTTGATCGCATTGGGTTTTCTCTGATCGGCCAATTGGACAACAAACCAGAGCGCGCGTTTAAGGACGACCCGGAAAAGCGCCTTGGTGAGATTTTAAACCTGTCGAACTCGGCAACGCGGGAGGATCTGTTAAACGGACTGATCGCAGAGGATGCGCAGTTTGGCACAGAAGTCAGACGCAACATCTTCACATTTCAGGACATCGTGAACCGGCTTGCACCGCTGGATGTGCCGAAATTGGTGAAAGAGGTGGATCCAGAACAGCTGGCCACCGCTCTGGCAGCGGCGCCGACCCAGGGGCTGGGCCATGTTTCGGAATTTCTCTTGTCCCATATGTCCAATCGGATGGCAGCCAATCTGCAAGAGGAGATTTCGGAAGCCCCCCGGCCCGACCCGACAGATGCGGAGGCGGCGATGAATGCCGTGATCCTTGCCCTCAAATCGCTACAATCCCGCGGAGAGATTGCGCTGCGCTCACAAAAGGAGGACACGATCGGTTGACCCCTGCCCCGAAACGCCCCGAAACGCCCCGAAACCGCAAGGAGACAGGCCAACGTAAGACAATGACAAATATGGAATTCTGCGCTAAGTCGGACTGAAAGACCCACCAGGAACCGCTGCTGGGACGGGTCCCCAAACGATGCCGCCTGTCCCGGGCCGGCCGGGAGCTACAGGCAAAATGACGCAGAAATCCACCGCCATCCTCTTAATGATCGCCGCCATCTTCTTTTTTGCAGCCATGGACGCCACCGCCAAGGAACTGAGCCAAAGGGTGGGCACGGTGCAGGCGATTTGGGCCCGCTATGCCGGTCAGGCCGTAATGGTTTTTCTTATTGTCTTGCCCCGGCTCAAAACCGTGGCACGGACCCGCTATCCCGGATTGCAGTTTTTCCGGTCGGTCATCCTGATGGGCGCAACGGGCTGTTTCTTTTTCGGCATTTCCAACATCGGCCTGGCGGAAGCAACCGCGATTATGGATGTGAACCCGGTGCTGATCACCCTGGGTGCGGCGCTTTTCCTGGGCGAACCCCTTGGTCCGCGCAGGGCGATGGGTATTGCGGTTTCGCTGATCGGGGCTTTGATCATTATTCGCCCGGGCAGCGGGGTGTTTTCGGCCTACGCGTTGTTCCCGCTCGGCGCAGCGATCTGTTATTCGGCCTACAATCTGGTGACCCGCTATGTTGGCATGAAGGAGGATCCCTGGACCTCGCTGCTCTACACGGCGGCTTTTGGCGCCCTCATCCTGAGTTGCATCGTGCCGTTTTACTGGCAGCCACTAGATCTGGCCGCCTTTGGACTGCTGATCCTGCTGGCAACTTTTGGCACCGTGTCTCAACTGCTGCTGATCAAATCCCTCAGCCTTGGGGAAGCGGGCATGCTGGCGCCTTTTGCCTATGTGGGGCTGATCTTTGCGACGCTCTGGGGCATGCTGTTTTTTGACGAATATCCGGATGTCTGGACCATTGTGGGGGCCCTTGTGATTGTGGCGTCCGGGCTCTATGTCTGGCACCGCGAAAACGCACAAGATGCGCAGCCACAGCGGAGCTGACCATGCCTGCCACACCGGCCAAAGAGCCCGTTCCCAAGCGCCTGCGTGCCTATCTGGCTAACGCCGTATTAAGCGCGCCATTGAAGCTGGCCTTGGCCCTGCCCTATGGGCTGCGGGTGCGGCTGATGGGAGGCTTGATGGGCCGCGTGCTGGCGCCGCCATTGGGCTACCGCAAACGGGTGCGGGCCAATCTGGACCTGGTCTGGCCCGACTTGCCGGAGGGCGAAAAACAACGTCTCTGCCGACAAGTGCCTGAAAACTTTGGCCGCACCTTGATCGAAATCTATTCCGGCACCGCCCTGAAGGCACATCTGGCAGACACCCATCCCGAAGGTCCAGGCCTGCCAGCGCTGCAAAAAGCCCATGCAGAGGGCCGACCCGTCATTCTGGTGTCCGGCCATTTTGGCAACCACGACACGGTGCGGGCCACGGTCAGCCGCGAATTCAGCCCCGTCGGCGCCCTGTTTCGCCCGCTGGACAACGCCTATTTCAATGCCCATTGGGAAGACGCGATCCGCGGTGTGGCGGAACCGGCCTTCCCGCGCGGGCGCAAAGGGCTGGCGCAGATGGTAAAATACCTGCGCGGCGGCGGTATCATTGCGCTACTGGTGGACCAACATGTGGGCGACGGGGCTGACCTGACCTTCTTTGGTCACCCGGCCAAGACCACCCTATCGGCTGCGGAAATGGCGTTGAAATACAACGCCTTGGTTCTGCCAGTCTTTGGTGTTCGTCAGCCTGATGGGTTAAGCCTCAAGGCGCTTATCCAAGAAGAGATCCCGCACTCCACCGCTGAAGAGATGGCGCAGGCGATGAACGACGCGCTGGAGGCAATGGTGCGGCAACATCCCGAACAATGGTTCTGGGTGCACCGGCGCTGGAAAAGCTGAAGATTAACGCAGCCGGGCGGCGTTCAGGATGCGGCCTGGCCCCTTTTTGGTGACTTCTTGCAGGATCACCACCACAGGCTCCGTTCCTTTGACCTTGGCCGACAGTGTCAGCGGGGCACGCATGTCCCAGTGATCCAGCCGTTCCCATGAGGTCACGATATTGACGTAAGAGATTGTCCGGCCAGCGTTTTCGCCGGACCGGATCTGCACCGAGCGCTGCGGGATATAACGCACCAGCTGCACCACGGTGCGGCGTGGCTTGACCTGCGGCACAGCCAAAATTTGCAAGGTATCGCCCGCACGCTGCAACGTCAGCTCAACCGGTACATCATGGCTGGCATGGCGTGAGATCAGCGCGGCAACATCCTTGGGGTGGTTGCCGACAACATGTTCCTGTCCGTTCACAATCATCTGCGGCGTGTAGATCGAACGACGTCCGGCGGCGGCGGCATAGGCTTTCTGGCGGGTGGTGAATTGGGGATCGGCAAAGGCATCTTTCCAGCCGATATAGTCCCAATAATCCACATGCAGCGCCAGCGGGATCACATCTTCGCGCCCGACCAGATCCGCCAGATAGGCATCTGCGGGTGGGCAGGAGGAACAGCCCTGCGAGGTGTAAAGCTCCACCACAACGGGGCGGTCGTCCGCCTGCGCGGCCCCGATAAAGGCAAGTCCGGCAACAAGGCCGGCAGTGAGCAGAGATGCGATCTGGCGCATGTGGTTCGTTCCCCAACGATGATCTTTGTTCCGTTCTAGGGGTATTGGATTGAAATGACCAATCAAGGATGTGTCACGAGAGGGTGAGGCCACTGTCACAAGCGGCGATCATGGCGGCAATGTCACAATTGTGAACAGACGCGCAGGGGCTGCGCGCTGGTTGCGCACCGAGGCGGCGCAATGATCGCTTGATCGGGGGCAACGGATGCGGCAGAAATTTCGCAGCAATACCCTTTTCACATTTCGAGGGAGGCCAAAATGCCCATTACCGTTGGACAGGATTCCGCCAAGACACGTCGGACCGTCACCGCAGGTTCCCAAACCCTTTCTTACTATTCTATTCCCGCTGCCCAAGAGGCAGGCCTTGGCGATTTTTCCAATCTTCCTGCGGCTTTGAAGGTCGTTCTTGAGAATATGCTGCGATTTGAGGACGGCGGGCGTACGGTGTCACTGGAGGACATCAAAGCCTTTGCTGACTGGGGCGCGCAGGGGGGGCAGAACCCGCGCGAGATCGCCTATCGCCCGGCCCGCGTGCTGATGCAGGATTTCACCGGTGTGCCGGCTGTGGTCGATCTGGCGGCGATGCGGGACGGCATTGTGGGGCTGGGCGGCGACGCGCAGAAGATCAACCCGCTGAACCCGGTGGATCTTGTCATTGACCATTCCGTGATGATTGACGAATTCGGCAATCCGCGGGCGTTCCAGATGAATGTGGACCGTGAATATGAGCGCAACATGGAACGCTACCAGTTCCTGAAATGGGGGCAATCAGCCTTTAACAATTTCCGCGTGGTGCCGCCAGGCACTGGGATCTGCCATCAGGTGAACGTGGAATATCTGGCGCAGACCATCTGGTCCGACACTGACCAGAACGGTGAGATGGTCGCCTACCCCGACACGCTGGTTGGCACTGACAGCCACACCACCATGGTGAACGGTTTGGCCGTGCTGGGCTGGGGCGTTGGCGGGATCGAGGCTGAGGCAGCGATGCTGGGGCAACCGATTTCCATGCTGATCCCTGAGGTGGTGGGCTTCAAGCTGACCGGAGAGATGGTCGAGGGGACCACCGCGACCGATCTGGTGCTGAAAGTGGTGGAAATGCTGCGTGAACATGGGGTTGTCAGCAAGTTTGTTGAGTTTTACGGCGACGGGTTGGACAATCTGCCGCTGGCGGATCGCGCCACCATTGCCAATATGGCGCCGGAATATGGTGCGACCTGCGGCTTCTTCCCTATCGATGGCGAAACCCTGCGCTATCTCCGTCAGACCGGGCGCGATGAGGATCGGATTGCGCTGGTCGAAACCTATGCAAAAGAAAACGGGCTTTGGCGGGGTGCGGAGTATGATCCGGTCTATACCTCCACGCTTGCGCTGGACATGGGCACCATTGTGCCGGCGATCTCGGGTCCGAAACGGCCACAGGATCATATCGCCCTGACGGACGCCAGCGCCGCCTTTGGCACAGAGATGGCAGAGACTTTCAAACGTCCGATGGACAAATCCGTGGCGGTAGCAGGCGAAGATTACGCTATGTCCTCGGGCAAGGTGGTGATTGCTTCGATCACCTCCTGCACCAACACCTCTAACCCCTATGTGATGATTGGGGCCGGACTGGTGGCGCGCAAAGCCCGCGAACGGGGGCTGGATCGCAAACCCTGGGTCAAGACCTCACTGGCGCCGGGGTCTCAGGTGGTGACGGATTATCTGGAAAAGGCGGGATTGCAGGACGATCTGGACGCCATCGGGTTCAACCTTGTGGGATACGGCTGCACCACCTGTATCGGCAACTCTGGCCCGATCCAGAAAGAGATTTCCGACGCCATTGCCGAAGGCGATCTGGTGGCCACCGCTGTGCTTTCCGGTAACCGCAACTTCGAAGGACGGATCAGCCCCGATGTGCGTGCAAACTATCTGGCTTCGCCGCCTTTGGTGGTGGCCTATGCGCTGGCGGGGGACATGAACATCGACCTGACAGCGGAACCGCTGGGGCAGGATCGTGAGGGCAAGGACGTGTTTCTGAAAGACATCTGGCCCAGCAACGCTGAAATCGCCGAACTGGTCGAACAGACCGTGACCCGCGACGCTTTCCTCAGCAAATACGCCGATGTTTTCAAGGGGGATGACAAATGGCGCGGCGTTGAGGTGCCACAGCAAGAGGTCTATGACTGGCCCGCCAGTTCAACCTATATCCAGAACCCACCCTATTTTCAGGGCATGGGAACGGAGCCGGGCTCCATCAGCAATGTCGAAGGCGCCAAGGTTCTGTTGATGCTGGGGGATATGATCACCACCGACCATATCTCGCCCGCGGGCAGTTTTGCCAGCACCACACCGGCAGGGCAGTATCTGTTGGATCGGCAGGTGCAACCGCGCGAGTTTAACTCTTACGGATCGCGGCGCGGCAACCATGAGATCATGATGCGCGGCACCTTCGCCAATATCCGGGTCAAGAATGAGATGCTTGATGGGGTCGAGGGGGGCTACACCAAGGGACCGGACGGGCAGCAGACTTCGGTTTATGAGGCGTCGATGGCCTATCAGGCGGCCGACACGCCGCTGGTGGTCTTTGGCGGCGAACAATATGGCGCAGGCTCCAGCCGCGACTGGGCGGCAAAGGGCACCGCGCTGTTGGGCGTAAAGGCTGTGATCGCCGAAAGCTTTGAGCGCATTCACCGGTCCAATCTGGTCGGCATGGGGGTGATTCCTTTAGAATTTACCGGTGGCGACAGCCGCACGACGCTAGGCCTGACGGGGGATGAAACCGTCAGCATCTCCGGCCTTGATACCGTCACGCCGCTGCAAGAGGTGCCCTGCACCATCACAATGGCGGATGGCACGGTGAAAGAGATCCAACTGAAATGCCGGATCGATACCGAGGTAGAGGTCGAATACATCGAAAACGGCGGCGTGCTGCACTACGTGCTGCGCAATCTGGCCAAAAGCTGATCGCTTTTCCCTTTTTCACACCACAACGAAGGGCGCCCCACGGGGCGCCCTTTGGTTTTGCGAGGTCACAAATTTCTACCTGACATCAACATGTCACAGGAAATTGGTCTTATTTTTACAACCCAATTGCTAAAATCCCGGCAGTTAGGTCGTACTAATGGATAGGCTATACGATTGGAGAGGGTCGTCTGGTCCGGTTTCTTGAAGCCCTTTTTTGCGTACCTCTTTTCAGCAACCTTTTAAGCACAGAGCGCCCGGCAATTTTGCCGGGCACCCCCAGTTCGATCTGGCCCAATCAGGCGGTGACGGGAGCTTTGGCCCAGGTGGCGATGTGATCTTTGGCTGCGGTCAATTCTACGCCGAACGTGGCCTCCAGCGCGGCGGTGTCGATCACCATTGCCTCAGGCTCCATCTGGACCAGTGCCCCGTAGAAATCGTTCAGCACAAACGCCATGCCCGGGGCCTGCAGCGCCTCTTCGACCCGGGCGCCAAAAGCTTCGGGTGTGCTGGGCTGGAAGCTGGCCGGACGGTCGATCCAGCCTGACAGGGCCTTTGCCAGTTCTGCGCCCAGCAAGGGGCCGGGGCTCGCAACCTCAAACGCCTGCCCCGCCAGATCCGGGCGTTGCAGGGCGGCAGCCGCAACAATTGCCTGATCGCGGTGCGAGGTCCAGCTGACCCGCTGTTCCGGGCGCAGCGGCGGGTAGTCCACCACACCTTTGTCGGCCAGTTCAGGCATGAAACCGGGGATCTGCAGATTTTCCAGATAGATCGTGGGTTGCAGCACAATGGCCGGAATACCGGAATTCAGAATCGCATCCCGCGCAGCCATATAGCCTTGGTTCATCATCGAGGTGGGGTAACGTTCACCGGTTGAACCGCTGGTGGTATAGACCAACAGGGGCAGTTCTGCCTCCCCTGCCGCAGCCAGCAGATTGCCAAGCCAGCGTTGCGGTGCTTCCGGATCAGTGGGCGCGGGCAGATGCACAAAGGCGGCGCCCACACCGCTCAGTGCCGCAACCAGCGCTTCGGGTTCGTCCAGGGTGGCGGCAACCGGCTGCGCCGCAGGGTGGCGGGCGGCAACGGAGGCGGTGCTGCGGGCGACGGCGCGGACTTTCAGCCCTGCCTTCAGCGCCTCTTCTACAACGGGGGCGCCCTGTGCGCCGGTGGCGCCAAATACGGCTACTTCTTTTGTCATCTCTGGTTCCTCATGATAAGGTGGTTACGATTGGTAACCACCCACATAGAGATTCGCTGAAAGGTGTAAAAGAAGGCATGATTCCGTCAGATAGGCACACAGAAGTAACCCCCGAAGTGGTGGAAGACATGAACGCAGGTGTGGATACCTGGGTGCAGAATGACTTTGCCGGCACCTGCCCTGTGCGCGATGTCCTGGACAGGATTGGCGACAAATGGTCGGTGCTGGTGATCCTGCGTCTGGGCCGTCGCACGGAACGGTTTCGCCAGCTCCTGCGCGCTGTAGAGGGAATTTCGCAACGGATGCTCACCGTCACCCTGCGCGGGCTGGAACGGGACGGGCTGGTGCATCGCGAGGTGCAGCCAACCAGCCCACCAACGGTGGAATACAGCCTGACCCCGCTGGGCCAATCGTTGCTGTCCCATGTCACTGGCCTGGCCACCTGGGCAGTAGAGCAAGAGGCGCTGATCACCAAGGCCCGCGGGGCCTATGACGCTAAGGGCTGACCCCTTCCCCCGCTCCGATCTGGGCAGCCAGCCCCCTGCCCCAAAGGAAAACGCCCCCGAAGTGCGGAGGCGTTTCTTGTCTGCAATGCGCTGTGACTGACGCTTACTGCGCCGCGCGGGCCTTTTCTATCGCGGGGCCAAGTGTGGCCTCGATCACCCGTTGGGTCACCGGTCCGGCATGGCGGGTCACAATCCGGCCTTCGCCGTCAATCACATAGGTTTCCGGCACACCGTAAACGCCCCAGTTCAGCGCCATACGGCCATTGGCATCCTGGCCAACCGCTTCATAGGGGTTGCCAAGATCTGCCAGAAAATCTAGCGCGTTCTGTGGGTTGTCCTTGTAGTTCACCCCGTAAACCGGAATGCCCTGCGCCCGCAGATCCTCAAGGTTGGGGTGTTCAACCCGGCACGGCGCACACCAGCTGGCCCAGAAGTTGACCAGCTTGACCTCGCCGTCTTTCAGCTTGGCCTCATCAAACAGCGGCAGATCGCCCAGCGGTGTGATCTCTACCACAGGCACCTCGCGCCCCGCCAGCGCGGTCGGCAGCTCATCCGGGTTTTCCCGCTGCATGCCGACATAGAACATCACCGCAAGGCCGCCAAAAATCACCGGCGGCAGGATCATCAGAGGGTTGAGTTTAGCCATCTTGTTTGCTCCGCGCTTCGACCTCATCCAGCTGCGCTTTGACCTTGCGCGCGCGCAGAACCGAAGCAATCACAAGCACCGCGAGCAGCCCCAAGGAGACGCCATAAGACGACAGCACCTCAACAGCGTATTTCCCCAGATCAGGCATCAGCTCATCCTTTCACGGGCCAGAAGCGCCCGCATCCGGCGGGCGCGAATTTCAGTTTGGGTGCGCAGGAACACCAGCGCCACGAACAGCAACAGGAAGCCCGCCATCGAAATGAACAATGGGGTGGCAAAAACATTGCTGACACGCTCTTCGGTGTCGCCGGCCAAAGCCCCCGCCCGCAGCACCGAAGCGCCCTGATGCAGGCCCTGGTTCCAGAAGTTCACGGCATAGCGGCTGAGGATCGCAAAGACCGAGCCAACCAGACACAGAATCGCGGTCAGATCCGCAGCGGTGTCATCATTTTCGATCGCCGCCCACAGCGCCATATAGCCAAGGTAGAACAGGAACAGGATAAGGAAGGAGGTCAGCCGAGGGTCCCATTCCCACCAAGTGCCCCACATCGGCTGGCCCCAGATCGCGCCGGTGGCCAGGGCAATCAGCGTCATCACCGCACCAATGGGTGCCGCCGCCCGCGCTGCCAGCGCCGAGACATGGTGCCGCCGCACGATCCAGATCAGCGAGGTCACCAGCATCATCGCCCAGGCGTTGATCGCCATCATCGCCGAGGGCACATGAATATAGATGATCTTTACGGTCGATCCCTGACGGAAATCATCCGGCGTAAAGAAAAACCCCCAGACCAGCCCGACCGTGGTCAGCACCAGCGCCAGCCCCGCCACCCAGGG
The DNA here is from genome assembly GCF_047123305.1 of Thalassobius sp. MITS945101. Taxonomy (GTDB): domain Bacteria; phylum Pseudomonadota; class Alphaproteobacteria; order Rhodobacterales; family Rhodobacteraceae; genus Thalassobius. The sequence goes on along the minus strand of NZ_CP138918.1, from coordinate 3,056,447 downwards.
CAGCAGCCGGTTGGTGGTCGCAATGAATTTCTTTGGGTTGGCATATTCCCAGATCGAGCTCATGTCCCTCTCCTATCCGTCCTCGCGCCCATTGCAAGAGCGCGTCTTTCACATCCCCGTCACCTGCCGCGACACCGCCGCCCCGCAGGTGTGTCCTATCTAAGGTTCACCCGCAACACTGCCGCTGAGGCAAATGGCAGCAGCGCAATCACCGCACAGGTGATCCCCGCCAGCATCAACAGCGGCGTGGTCGCCTCCAGCCCGTCAATGGAGCGGCGCGCCATTTCCGCGCCGAAAATCAACGTCGGCACATAAAGCGGCAGCACCAGCAGGCTCAACAACAGCCCCCCCCGTTTCAACCCCACCGTCAGTGCGGCGCCAAAGGTGCCGATCACACTGAGCGCCGGTGTCCCGATCAGGAGCGAGATCACCAACGGCCCGTATCCCGCCGTAGGCAGGTTCAGCAACAGGCCAAAGACCGGCGCTGCCAGCACCAGCGGCAACCCCGTGGTCAGCCAATGTGCCAGGGCCTTCACCGTCACAATCGCCTCCAGCGGCAGTGGCGCAGTGGCCAGCAGATCCAAGGACCCATCTTCCCAATCGAGCGCCAGAATGCGGTCCAAAGACAACAGGCAGGACAGCAAGGCCCCCAGCCACAGGATGCCCGGTGCAATTTTGCTCAACAGGCCCGAGTTCGGCCCAACCCCAAAGGGCACCAGCACCACCACAATCAGGAAAAACGCCAGCCCTAGGCCAAAGCCTCCGCCCGCCCGAATGGCCAGCCGCAGATCACGCATCAAAAGGGCAATCACAGAAACGCTCCGTCAAAATCGTCGAGGGCCGGTGGCGTGGCTTTGAACGGTCCCACCTCCAGCACACGGGCCTCGCTCAGCCCCAAATCGATATGGGTTGCCAACAGGGCCAGACCACCGCCCGCCAGATGGCGGCGCACAGCCTCGGCAAACAGTTTCACCGCGCTGGCGTCCAGCGACACGGTGGGTTCATCCATCACCCAGACAGGTCGGCCCGTCACCACCATTCGCGCCAGCCCCAGCCGCCGCTTCTGCCCCGCCGAAAGCGCCCCGGCGGGGCGATCCAAAAGCGGTTCCAGATCAAAGGCCTGTAAGGCGTTCTCAATCGAACCGGTGCCAAAGACCGCGGCCCAGAAGGTCAGGTTCTCCGCCACCGTCAGCGGCGCCTTAATACCATCGGCATGACCGGCATAAGCCATCTGTTCACGGTCCAGATTGACCCTCCCCGCCACCGCCGGCTGCAAACCGGCCACCGTGCGCAGTAGGGTGGTCTTGCCAATCCCATTAGGCCCACGCAGCACAAGAGCCTCGCCGGCGGACACCGCAAAACTCACCCCTTCCAGCACCGCAATGCCACCACGGGCCACGGTCAGATCTGACACATTCAAGTCCATGAAATTGTCCTATCCCATTGTTCGCACTTCGCAAAGCGCCTTAACGTCTTTTCGCACCGGGGGGTTTGACTTCGATCAGTCGGCGGGGGTCTTCCGGCTTCTTCTTGGCAAAAATATCCTGGGGAGTCCGCTGCAGGCGGACGGGGCAAAGCCCCCAATGCGCCCTGGCTCAAACAGGCAGCGCCGCCAGGGCCACGCGCCGCCCTTCCGAGATCAGCACGTTGTAAGTCCGGCAGGCCGAAGGGGAGGACATCACCTCGACCCCTACCCCCATCGCGTCAAGCTCTTCACGCAAGGCTTTGGGCAGAAACGCAACTTCCGCCCCCATCCCGACAAAAATCACATCCGCCTCAGCCGCCAGGGCCTTCAGGGCGTCCGGGTCTTCCAGACCCGCCCATTGGCGGGCCTGTTTTTCGGTTACGATCACTGCCCCCTGCAGCACCTCGCCGCCAATGCGGAAAAAGCCGGGACCATAGCCATCAACCGGCACGGCGTCGTCAAACTTCACTTCGTTCAGCTGCATGGCGGGCCTCCTCAGGTGGCAGGGTCAGTCCCATATTGGCAATCCGCTGAGGCCCACGGCGATCATCACCCCGTAGCCAAAGATGCGGTAAAGCCGCTGGCGTTCGGGACGGAACATAGCGGCTCCGGCCAGATTTCCCAGCAGATTCGGAATCGCCAGAAACAGCCCCAGCCACACGGCGGTCAGCACCATTTCGCCCTGAAGCGTCAGGATCGCGATCAGCGCCAGATCCACCGCCACCAGGTAAAGCATGATATTGGCACGGATCACCGCCGCGGGCGTGGTGGAGGCCATATAAAGCAGGATTACAGGCGGCCCCGGCAGCCCCGCCACACCGCCAATAAAGCCGGACATCACGCCGGTGCCATATTGCAGTGGACGGGTGATCGGTCCGGTCAGGCGCAGCCCGCTGACCAGCAGGAAAGGCACAGCCAGCGCAATGGCGCTCACTGCGTAGCGAAACACCTCAGGCTCCACCGCAAGCAACACCGCCAGGCCGATCGGCAGCGCCACCGCGCCGCCAAGCGCAATGCGGCTGACCTGACCCAGATCGGCCACCCGCCAGGCACTGGGCAGGTTGGGGATCGGGCCAAAGACCTCCATCACCACAAGGGTAATCAGCGCCCAGACCGGCGGCATGAACTGGCCTGCAATGGGCATATAAACAAGGGCGGCGCCGAAGCCTGAAAAGCCCCGCACCGCCCCTGCCAAAAATACCCCTGCACAGAGCCAGGCCAGCCCGTCAAAGGCCAGCACTGCACTCAAAGCGTCAGGCATCTACGTTCCCGAACTGGTTGCCTGTGGTGTTGTCCGGCTTGGACCAGTCGCGTTTTACGCCGAGCATCAAAACCACGTTTTTCGCCACATAGACCGACGAATAGGTCCCGACGATCACACCCCATGTAATCGCAAACACAAAGCCGCGGATCAACATCGCCACCCAGCGTCAGAAGCGCAATCAGTGCCAGAAGCGTGGTGCCCGAGGTCATGATGGTCCGGCTCAGGGTTTCGTTCACGGTGAGGTTCATCAGCTCGGTCAGCGGTTTCACCTTATACTTGATCAGGTTTTCGCGCAGGCGGTCAAAGATCACCACGGTGTCGTTGATCGAATAGCCGATGATGGTCAGCAGGGCCGCGATGGTGGCCAGTTCAAACCGGATCTGCAGCACCGAGAAGATGCCGATGGTCAGGATCACGTCATGCGCCAGTGCCGCCACGGCCCCGACCGAGAACTGCCATTCAAAACGCAGCCAGATGTAGAACAGGATCGCCGCCAGAGACGCCGCAACCGCGATGATTGCGGTCTGGATCAGCTCCCCCGACACCTTGGGGCCCACGGATTCGACCAGCGGGAAGGTGATGGTGGGATCCACCGCCTTCAGGGCCGTCTCGATCTTGGTGATCACCTGTTCGGTGACGCTTTCCTGCCCGTCCTGGGCCTGAATGCGGATCATCGCGACGTGTTCATCCTCGGCAAACGAGGGATCGAACACTTCGGTGATGGACACATCGCCCAGCCCCAGCGGTTCCAGCGCGCCCGCGATAGGCGCCCACATCCACAGAGGTTTCGGCCTGCGTCCGGATGGTGGTGCCACCGCGGAAGTCGATGCCGAAGTTGAGGCCGATCAGCAGCCAGGCCAGGATCGAGGCGATGACCGCCACAATCGACAGGCCCATGGTCAGCTTGCGCAGGCGGAAGAAGTCGTAGTTGGGGACTTCGTTAAACAGTCTCAGACGCATGATCAGACCTCGATGGTTTTGGGGCGTTTTACGTTCGAACCACATCACGATCAGCAACCGCGTCACGAAGATCGCGGTGAAGACCGAGGTCATGATCCCGAGGCCCAGCGTGATCGCAAAACCTTTGACCGGGCCAGAGCCCATGACAAAAAGGATCACAGCAATGATGAAAGTTGTGATGTTGGCGTCGATAATCGCCGACAGCGCCCGGTCATAGCCCAGCTCAATCGCGCGGGCCGGACCTTTGGCGGTGCGCAGCTCTTCGCGGACCCGTTCAAACACCAGCACATTGGCGTCCACCGCCATGCCGATGGTCAGAACGATACCGGCGATGCCCGGCAGGGTCAGCGTGCCACCAATAAGGCTTAGCGCGCCAAAGATCAGCGCCACGTTGATCAGCAATGCAACATTGGCAAACAGACCAAACAGGCCGTAGCTCAGCACCATAAAGATCAGCACCGCGGTGAAGGCCACGATACAGGCCAGCTTACCCGCCTCGATGCTGTCAGCGCCCAGTTCCGGACCAATGGTCCGCTCTTCCAGGAACTCCAGCCCCGCAGGCAATGCACCCGCACGCAGCAGAACCGCCAGATTGGTGCTTTCTTCCACGGTGAAGTCACCGGTGATGATGCCAGATCCACCCGGGATATGCGACTGGATGACGGGGGCTGAAATGACCTCAGCATCCAGAACAATCGCAAAGGGGTTGCCAATGTTTTCAGCGGTATAGTCGCCAAACTTGCGCGCGCCCGCAGTGTTGAACCGGAAGTTCACGGCAGGACGGCCGTTCTGATCAAAGGCAGGCTGCGCGTCCACCAGCTCATCGCCTGTGACCACAGGGGCCTGTTCCAGAATGTAGTATTCCCCTTCGGTGTCCAGCGACGGCAGCAACTCATTGCCCGCGCCCGCCGGCATATCGGCGTTGGAGGTACGGGTGACAACCGGCTGGAAGGTCAGCTGCGCCGTGGTGCCAATGATCGCTTTCAGTTCAGAGGCCGAGCCAATGCCCGGCACCTGAATAAGGATCCGGTCCGCGCCCTGACGCTGGATTGTCGGTTCACGGGTGCCAACCTCGTCGATCCGGCGACGGATGATTTCCAGCGATTGCGCCACGGTGCGCTCATCTGTGGCAACACGTTCTGCCTCGGAGAGGGTGACAACGATGTCTGCGCCGTCCACCGAAACTTCGATGTCGGTGGCACCAGCGCCGGTCAGGCTGACCACGGGGCGCGCCAGTTCGCGCACCAGTTCGGCGGCACGGCTGGCCATCTCAGGTTTCTGGTTCAGACGCACCCGCAGCTCGGGACCGTCGGTCTTTTGCAGACGGATGGTGCCGACCTCATCACGCTCTTCACGCAGGAGGTCCCGCACTTCCGGCCACATGGCCTCGAGCCGGCTTTCATAGACATCGGCGACCTGAACTTCGGCCAACAGATGGGCGCCGCCGCGCAGGTCCAGGCCCAGATTGACCAGAGAGGACGGCAGGAACGACGGCCATTGTGCCGCCTGCTCTCCCAGACCATTGCCAGAGGCCCCGGCCTCCAGTGCGGCGGTAGCGTCATTGTGGGTTTCGACACGGGTGTAAAACCCGTTCGGCATGGCAAACAGGATGCCAAGCGCACAGACCGCCCAGATCAGAACCCGTTTCCATAAATCAATCTGAAGCATGTGAATTCGCTTTCAAAAACAAAAGGCCCGCGGGCGGAACCCACGGGCCGGTCTTCCGGGTTGGATCAGCCTTCGGCCGGTTCGGTCTTGCTGACAACCGAGGCGATGGTCGAACGCACAACCTGAACCTTGACACCTTCGGCCAGTTCAACTTCGATCTCGTTGGCGTCGTCTTTGACCTTGGAAACCTTGCCGATCAACCCGCCCTGGGTGATCACCTTGTCCCCGCGACGCAGGGCGTTCACCATGCCTTGATGCTCTTTCATCTTCTTCTGCTGCGGACGGATCAGCAGGAAATACATGATGCCGAAGATGAGGATGAGGGGGATGAACTGGCCGAAGGCTTCCATTGTCTTTCTTGTCCTTTGTAAGTGCTGCGGGATCACCCGCGATTTGGCAGGGAACCTATGTGCGCCAACGGTGTTTTGCAAGGCGGCTTGCGGCAGTGACGGGTGGTTTTGCACGGGTTTGCAGGCCTTGGGGCGGCAAAGCGACAGCTTGGTGACAGCTTGTCCATAGATGCAGGCGATCCACAGGCCCTATGGTTCCCGCCAAGATGGCGCGATGATTGCTTTCCACCTTGGTGAAAATCAGCAATAACGCCGGAGTTGAAGAATGATTCCGGTTAAAGGAGCAAACCCATGCATGACATCAAAGCGATCCGCGAAAACCCAGAGGCCTTTGACGCCGGTCTGGCCCGCCGGGGGGCCGCACCGATGTCATCAGAGGTGCTAAAGCTGGACGAAGCGCGCCGCGCCAAGATCCTGGCTGCAGAAACCGCCCAGTCGGACCAGAAAAAGGCCGCCAAAGAGGTTGGCGCTGCCAAAGCCAAGGGCGACGAGACCGAATTTGAACGGCTGCGCGCTCTGGTCGGTGAGAAAAAGGCCGAAGTGGCCGCGATGCAGACCGAAGCCAAGGAGCTGGACGCCCAGCTCACGGACCTGCTGATGGGCCTGCCCAATGGCCTGCACGCCGATGTGCCTGACGGCGCGGATGAAGAGGACAACGTTGAGGTGCGCCACTGGGGCACCCCGCGCGAGTTCACTTTTACCCCAAAGGAACACTTTGAGCTGTCAGGTGTGCAGCCGGGCATGGACTTTGAAACCGCCGCCAAGCTTTCGGGCTCGCGCTTTGTGGTCCTATCCAAAGGCGTTGCCCGGGTGCACCGCGCGCTGGCGCAGATGATGCTGGACACCCATATCGACGAACACGGGCTGCAGGAAACCTGGACCCCTGTGCTGGTGCGCGAAGAGATGATGTATGGCACCGGCCAGCTGCCGAAATTTGGCGAAGACAGCTACAAGACCGAAGACGGCTGGTGGCTGGTCCCAACCGCTGAGGTGACACTGACCAACATCGTTAACGGCGAAACCGTGGAGGAGGCCAGCCTGCCGCTGCGTTTCTGCGCCCACACCCAGTGTTTCCGCTCGGAAGCGGGCAGCGCTGGCCGCGACACCTCGGGCATGCTGCGCCAGCACCAGTTTGAAAAGGTCGAAATGGTTTCCATCGTGCACCCCGAGAAATCGATGGAAGAGCATGACCGCATGACCAGCTGCGCCGAGGCAATCCTGGAAAAACTGGGCCTGCCCTATCGCACCGTGGTGCTATGTTCGGGTGATATGGGCTTTGGCATGATCAAAACCCACGATCTGGAGGTTTGGCTGCCCGGTCAAAACAAATACCGCGAGATCTCCTCGGTCTCGGTCGCGGGGGATTTCCAGGCCCGCCGGATGAACGCCCGGTTCAAACCCGCCGCCGGCGGCAAGCCTGAATTTGTGCATACGCTGAATGGCTCCGGCCTGGCCGTGGGGCGCGCCCTGATTGCGGTGCTGGAGAACGGTCAGCAAGAAGACGGCTCGGTCAACCTTCCCGCCGCGCTGCACCCCTATCTGGGTGGCAAAACCAAACTCAGCGCCGAGGGTGCATTGGTCTGAACCGACCAGACAGTCTAAACGCTGAAGGGGCCCGCTGGGCCCCTTTTTTGTGGCGCTGCGCGCCAGAGTATTTTCGGCAAGATGAAAGCCGCTTTCAACGTTCTCCAAATACTCGCGCCGCAGGCATGCCCGAGGACCGAAGGTCCGAGACAAAAAGAGCGCCCCGAAGGGCGCCCAATTGAATTTTGTTTAGTGCGAACCGCGGGGTAGGCCGCGTTTTTTGTTCAGGTGCTTGCCAAGCGCGCCGGGCTTTTTGTCTTTTTTGTTCTTATAGGGGTTCTTGTCCCCCTGCCCGCGCATGGTCAGGCGGATCGGCGTGCCGGGCATGTCGAAGTCTTCGCGCAAGCCGTTGACAAGATAGCGGGAATAGCTGTCAGGCAGCTTCTCTGGCAGCGAACACATGACCACAAACCCCGGCGGGCGGGTTTTGGCCTGGGTCATATAGCGCAGCTTGATGCGGCGGCCTGCCGGAGCCGGCGGCGGGTGCTGTTCGGTCATCGCTGTCAGCCAGCGGTTCAGCTTCGCGGTTGAGACACGGCGGTTCCAGACGTCATAGGCCCGTTCCACCGCATCCTGCAGGCGGTTGAGGCCGCGGCCGGTTTTGGCGGAAACGGTGATCAGCGGCGCGCCGCGCAGCTGCGGCAGCAGGCGGTCGAAGCTTTCCTTCAGCGCCTTCAGCTTGTCCTGTTTCTCGTCCTCGATGTCCCATTTGTTCACCGCGATGATCACGGCGCGGCCTTCACGTTCCGCCAGATCGGCGATGCGCAGGTCCTGCTGTTCAAAGGGAATGGCGGCATCCAAGAGCACAATCACCACCTCGGCGAATTTCACTGCGCGCAGCCCATCAGAGACCGAGAGTTTTTCGACCTTATCCTGCACCTTGGCGCGTTTGCGCATGCCGGCGGTGTCCCAGATCCGCACCGGCAGGCCACCCCAGTCAATGGTCAGAGAGATGGCGTCACGGGTGATCCCGGCCTCGGGGCCGGTCAGCAGGCGGTCTTCACCGAGGATCTTGTTGATCAGGGTGGATTTGCCTGCGTTCGGGCGGCCCACCACGGCGATCTGCATCGGTTTGTCGAAGGTCGGCAGACGGTAGGTGATCGGGTTGCCGTGTTCGTCCAGCACCTCTTCTTCGTCGTCGTCCATTTCGACGTCGACATCGGTTTCAGGCGCGTGCAGCGCGGCGCGTTCTTCGAACTCATCCGCGATAGGCTGCAGGATATGCATCAGCTCGCCCATGCCTTCGCCGTGTTCGCCCGAAAGGCGCAGCGGTTCGCCAAGGCCAAGGCTATAGGCCTCGATCACACCGGCGTCGCCCGCTTTGCCCTCGGCCTTGTTGGCAGCAAGGATCACCTTATCGGCGCGTTTGCGCAGGATATCTGCAAACATTTCATCGGTGGGCGTGATGCCGGTGCGGGCATCGACCATAAAGAGGCAGACATCCGCCATATCCACCGCCCGCTCTGTCAGGCGGCGCATCCGGCCCTGCAGGCTGTCGTCGGTGGCCTCTTCCAGGCCGGCGGTGTCGATGATGGTGAATCGCAGGTGGCCCAGACGGGCATCGCCTTCGCGCAGGTCACGGGTCACCCCCGGCTGGTCATCGACCAAAGCCAGTTTTTTGCCGACTAAGCGGTTGAAAAGTGTGGATTTCCCAACGTTGGGACGGCCCACAATGGCAAGGGTAAAGCTCATCTCACTGGCTCCGGACGGATGGCAGGCACGCGGCGTTCAATGCGGCCCGCAAAGGTATAAGGGCGGATCAAGCCGCCCTGTTATACCAGTTTTGCATCAACGGAAAGCGTGCAATTGCCCTTTGGTGCCAACAACGTAAAGCGTGCCGCCCGCCACCACCGGTGCGGTGGTCGCCCCACCGGGCACAGTAACCTCACGGGTCATCTCTCCGCTGGTCGGATCAAAGAAGCGCAGCAGCCCGTCATTGGAGGCCACAATCAGCTGGCCGCCGGCCAGAATCGGGCCGTGATGGGCGAAGACCTCATTGGCTTTGCGCTGTTTCAGCTTTTTCAGATTGGGCAGGTCTTTGGCCCAGATCTTGACCCCGTCGCGGGCATCCAGCCGCAGCAGTTCATTCTGATCGCTGAGCGCGAAGATCGAGCCGCCCAGCGGCAGAACCGGGCTGATCGCCCCTTCGCGGGCGGTCCAGAGGCGTTCGCCTGTGGTCACATCCAGTGCCAGAATGCGGCCCGCGTGGGAACCGACATAGAGCTTGTCACCGACAATGACGGGATCGGCGGTGATGTCATTCACCTTGGCCAGCGCATCCGAGCGGCGTTGGCCGGACACAAAGGCGGTCCACGTACGCAGGCCACCGTTGCGGAACACCCCGTGCAATGCGCCGTCGCCATAGGCGAAAACAGCAAACTTATCGTTCAGCGCCGGTGCGGGTGCCCCCAGGACGTTGTTCACATCGCTGGACTGGCTGGTCTGCCAGCGGATGCGGCCGGTGTCAGCTTCCAGCGCCCAGCCGGTGTCATCGCCGCCAACCAGATAGACCAGATCGCCGTAGACTGTTGGGGCACCGGAACTGGTCGAACCCAGATCCTGTTTCCACAGCAACTCACCGGTGGCCGGATCCAGTGCTGTCAGGAAGCCAAAGCCGGAGGTGACATAGAGTTTGCCTTTGCCATAGGCGATTCCGCCGCCGGTGGCCTCAGAGGCTGCGTCGCGGGCGGGGGACAGATCCGCCGACCACAGGGTGGCGCCGTCGGTGCCGGTCGCGGTGACACGGGCCTCGGCGTCCAGCGTGTAGATACGTCCATCTACGACCACTGGGTCAGCGGTGATCCGGTTGCGGCGACCATCGCCCACCCCGATATCGGCGCTCCAGACCAGCTGAGGCGCGGTGGCAAGGCTGGGGTGGCTGATGCGGGTTTTCGGGGTGCCAATGCTGTGGGTCCAATTGGCATTTTGCACCATCTTGGGCAAGCGGACCTCAGTTGCAGCACGGGCCAATTCGGGGGCCAGCTGCTCGGCAGGGACCCCTTCGGTGAGGATGGCGCGCGGATCTTCGCGTTTGCCCGGCAGGATTTCTTCGCGGTCGGCGCAACCGGCCAAAATGGCCATTGCGGCCACACCCATGATCAAGGAACTGCGTTTCACCAATCCTGCCCTCTAAATCTTGTCTTATCTAATCGCGCCCCGTCTGACCGTTTGGCCGGGCGGGACACGCCCCCAAGGCGGGTTAAGCGCCCGAGCGCTCGCCTCCGAGGGCCACAATCAACTGAGAAACGCGACGACGCAAGCCTGTCGAGGCATCCGCATCCGCGGCAATCCGCTCAAGCCGTTCCAGCGCGGCGCTGGTTTCACCCATTTCGATCTCCAGCAGGGCCAGTTGCTCTTCGGCCAGAATGCGCAGCGCAGGCGAGCTGGTGACAAGGCTTTCCAGCGCGATCCGGCGGCTGGAGGCCTCCATGGCGCTTCCCTGCAACAGGATCGATTTGAACCCTGCGATGTCACGGTAGATCGCCGCCACATCGCCATTGCTGGCAATGCCATCAAGGATCGCAATGGCCTCATCGGCGCGGTCCGAAGCTTCTAGCTCGGCGGCTTGCTGCAGTTTCAGAACAACAGCGGCGTTGCCCTCAGCGGCAATGGCCGCCAGCGCATCGGCGCGTGCACCAGGTTCATCCGCGTCCATCGCGGACATGATTCCATCGCCAAGGGCTTCGGCGGCGGCGCGGGCCTGCGCCTTGTTGTATTCGTTCCACGAAGCGCCACCAACAATGGCCACAACGCCCACAACTGCAATCCAGCCATAGCGGCGGATCGACTTATAAAGACGGTCACGGCGGACTTCTTCGCTGACTTCTTCAATGAAACTATCGGTTTCGCTCACGGCACTGCCCCCATTGGTTTGGTTTCTCTTAACGTTTTGGCGGCGCAGTGCCAAGAGGCGCTATCCAAAGGGATGCGACGCTTTGCCACTATCGGGTTGCGACCCCTTCGCCAGAGGCGTAAACTGAACTAAATCGTTCAGAAATTCGTACATGGCCTTGTAATTGGAAATTAGGCCTCCAACTAAGCGACTATCTGAGCGCAAAGAATTAGCCTTAAGGACCCCGTAGATGCGTATTGTTCCTTTTCTGACCGCCATTGTGGTGACCGCCATGCTGTACTTGCTGGTGATGGAACGTGAAACGCTGATGGCTTTTGCCATTGGTGAACAAGAAATCACGTCTGAAGACAAAACCGACATTCCTGCCGCCGATGCCCCCGCCATGGCGGCGTTGGCACAGTCGATGGTCAAGGTGGTCGTGCAGACCTCCGAAGCCGAAGAGATCGACAGCGCGGTCTTGCTGCGCGGCGAAACCGAAGCGGCCCGTCAGGTTGAAGTGCGCGCCGAAACAACCGCGCAGGTGATTTCCGAACCGCTGCGTCGCGGCACCTTTGTTGAGGCCGGGCAGATGCTCTGCACGCTGGACCCCGGCACCCGCCACACGGTTGTGGCGCAGGCGCAGGCGGATCTGGCCAATGCAATGGCACAGGTTCCGCAGGCTGAGGCCCGCGTGAAAGAGGCGCAGGCCCGTCTGAATGAAGCACTGATCAACGACAATGTTGCCACCAAGCTGTCGGAAACCGGTTACGCCTCTGAAACCCGCGTAGCGGCGACCCAGGCAGCGGTTCTGTCGGCAGAAGCCGGTGTTGAATCCGCCCGTTCCGGTCTGGAGACGACGCAGGCCGGTATCCGCGCCGCTGAGGCCGCCGTGGCCGCAGCAGAGAAAGAGATTGAACGTCTGATCATCACCGCGCCTTTTGCCGGTCTGTTGGAAAATGACACCGCTGAGCTTGGCTCGCTGATGAGCGCTGGCGCCACCTGCGGCACCATCATCCAGCTCGATCCGATCAAGGTTGTGGGCTATGTGCCGGAAACGCAGGTTCACCGTGTGGCCCTCGGCAGCCTTGCTGGGGCCCGTCTGACCGATGGCCGCGAAGTACGCGGCCGAGTGACCTTCCTGTCGCGTTCGGCAGATCCGCAGACCCGGACCTTCCGCGTCGACATCGATGTAGCCAACGCTGACATGTCGATCCGTGACGGTCAGACCGCTGACATCCTGATTGCCTCGGCCGGCTCCAAAGCCCATCTGTTGCCAGGCTCTGCTCTGACGCTGGACGATCAGGGCGATCTGGGTGTGCGTGTGATCGAAGAGGGCAACGTTGTGGCCTTCAAGGCGGTCACCCTGATGCGCGACACGGCCGAAGGTGTCTGGGTCACCGGACTGGGTGACAGTGCGGATGTGATTGTTGTGGGGCAGGAATACGTCGTTGACGGCGTCACCGTTGAGCCCACCTACCGGGAGGCGTCGAAATGACCGGAATGGTAGACTGGGCCGCGTCTCGCGCCCGGATGGTTCTGGCCTTTGTGCTGCTGTCGCTGCTGGCGGGGGGCTTTGCCTACTCCAGCCTGCCGAAAGAGGGTGAGCCGGATATTGAGATCCCTGCCCTCTTCGTTTCGGTGCCTTTCCCGGGCATCTCGGCCTCGGATGCAGAAACGCTGCTGGTCAAACCAATGGAGACCGAGCTTGCCGATCTGGACGGGCTGAAGGAAATCTCTGGCACCGCCAACGAAGGCTACGCCGGTGTGGCGCTGGAATTCGAGTTTGGCTGGGACAAAACCAAAGTTATGGCCGACGTGCGCGACGCCATGACCAAGGCCGAGGCCAGCTTCCCCGAAGGGGCGGACAGCTATTCGGTCAACGAAATCAACTTCTCCGAATTCCCGATCCTGATTGTGAACCTGACCGGCGATGTGCCGGAACGGACCATGTATAAGGTTGCCAAAGACCTGCAGGACAAGCTGGAAGCGCTGGAACCGGTGCTGGAAGCGGGCATTGCGGGCAACCGCGATGAGATGGTTGAAGTTGTGATCGATCCGCTGCGGCTGGAAAGCTACAACGTCACCGCAGGTGAACTGATTTCGGTTGTGACCAACAACAACATGCTGGTTGCCGCCGGTGAGGTGGAAACCGAACAGGGCTCCTTTGCGGTCAAGATCCCGTCGAGCTTTGATGAACCGCAGGATATCTATTCGCTGCCCGTCAAGATCAACGGGCAACGTGTTGTGACCCTGGGGGATCTGGCCGAAATCCGACTGACCTTTGAAGACCGCGCCGGCACCGCCCGGTTCAACGGTGTGTCCACCGTCGCCCTACAGGTGGTGAAGCGCAAAGGCTTCAACATCATGGACACCGTGGACGTGGTGCGTGACACGATTGAAGAGGCCCGTGAGGACTGGCCTTCGGATCTGCAGGTCGCGGTGGATGTCGGCACTTCCAACGACCAGGGCCGCATTGTGCAGTCTATGGTAAGCCAGCTGGAAGGCTCAGTTCTGACCGCCATTGCGCTGGTGATGATCGTGGTTCTGGCCGCGCTTGGCAGCCGTGCCGCGCTGCTGGTGGGTTTTGCAATTCCAACCTCGTTCCTGCTGTGTTTCGTGCTTCTGGCAATCATGGGGATCACCATTTCCAACATTGTGATGTTTGGTCTGATCCTTGCGGTGGGCATGTTGGTGGACGGAGCCATTGTTGTGGTCGAATACGCCGACAAACGCATCAAAGAGGGCGTTGGCCCGATGCACGCCTATGTCGAGGCCGCCAAACGGATGTTCTGGCCGGTGGTCAGTTCGACCGCCACAACGCTCTGTGCCTTCCTGCCGATGCTGTTTTGGCCTGGGGTTCCCGGTGAATTCATGGGCATGCTGCCTGTGACCCTGATCTTCGTTCTGTCCGCTTCGCTGGTGGTGGCGCTGATCTACCTGCCCGTGATGGGCGGTGTGTCGGGCCGTCTGAGCCGTGCGTTCAGCAACATGTCGGACTTCCTGAAGCGCAAGCTGCCTTGGGTTGTGCGCGCCGCATTGGTGCCGCCGTCGATCCTGCTGATGTTTACCGGTGCGATGCAGCTGCTGAACCCCAACTACGTGTTGCCTCTGGCAGAGGCAGGCATTATTAACTTGCTCGTAGGCGGTGTCATCTTCATGCTGGGGGCCTTTGCGGCCTCGGTCACACTGGGTGCAGCCGAAATTCAGTGGCGTCGCAACCGCATCAAGGCGGGGCACAATCGCACGCTGTTTGGCTATTTCATCAAGGCCATCGCCGGCAATCCGGTGATGCCGCTGGTGTCGGCGGTTGTCGTGATCGGCTTTGTGATCAACGTCTTCACCTACTTTGGAGAAAACAACAACGGGGTTGAATTCTTTGTGGAATCCGAACCGGAGATGGCGATCGCCTATGTCCGTGCCCGTGGCAACCTCTCGCTGGAGGAAAAGGACGAACTGGTGCAGCAGGCCGAAGCCGTCATCCTAGCCCACCCCGGTGTTCTGAACGCTTTCTCCTTTGCCGGTGAAGGGGGTCTGAACAACAACACTGGAGGAGCACAGCCGCCCGTTGATACCGTGGGTCAGGTGCAGTTTGAGACAATCCCGTGGGAAGACCGCGCCGACCGCCCTGATCTGGACGGCGACATCGTTCTGGACGAGCTGACGGTACAGCTGGAAGAAATCCCCGGCATCAAGATCGAGATCCTGGCCGCGTCCCGTGGTCCGGCCTCGGCCAAGCCGGTGCATCTGCGCCTCAAAGGGGAAAACTGGGACGATCTGGTCGCCGCGACTGAACTGGCCCGTGTCCAATTTGATGACACCTCTGCGCTGGAGCTGATCGAAGACACCCTGCCCCTGCCCGGTATCGACTGGCAGATCGACGTGGACGTTGAGAAAGCCGGCCGTTACGGCGCTGACGTGGCCACTGTGGGCGCGATGGTGCAGCTGGTGACCCGTGGGATCCTGCTGGACACCATGCGCGTGGACAGCTCGGATGAGGAAATCGAAATCCGCGTTCGCCTGCCCGAACAGGACCGCGTGTTGTCGACCCTCGACACCCTGAAGGTGCGCACCCAGGACGGTCTGGTGCCGCTGGCCAACTTCATCACACGTAAGCCGGTACCCAAACTGGCCTCGATCAGCCGTGAGGATCAGAAACGTTACTTTGACGTGAAAGCGGCGGTGACCGGTGAAGTGGTCAATGTGATGGTGGACGAGGAAAACCTGGGCCAGCTGCGGCTGGCACCAAACGGTGACGGCACGATCTCGACACCTGATGGCAAGTCCTACACCATCTTCAGCGCTGAAGATCCGGATGCCGCCAAAGCGGCTGCCGAGTCCGGTGACGCAACCCTTGTGGCGGTGACTGCTGCCGAGAGGATTGCCGCGCTGACCACCTGGCTTGAAACCAAACCCCTGCCCGCTGGGATCGAGTGGGAATGGACCGGCGACCAACAGGACGAGCAAGAGTCCGGTGAGTTCCTGTCGAAAGCCTTCCTTGGGGCGCTGGCCTTGATGTTCATCATCCTGCTGGCGCAGTTCAACTCGATCTATAACTCGGTGCTGGTTCTGCTGGCGGTGGTGCTGTCCACAACCGGTGTTCTGATCGGGATGCTGGTGATGGATCAGACCTTCTCGATCATCATGACCGGTACGGGGATCGTGGCGCTGGCAGGGATCGTGGTGAACAACAACATTGTTCTGATCGACACCTATCAGGAATACAGCAAGTACATGCCGCGGATTGAGGCCATCGTGCGCACCGCCGAAAGCCGGATCCGTCCGGTTCTGCTGACCACAGTGACCACAATGGCCGGTCTGGCCCCGATGATGTTCGGCCTGTCGCTGGACTTCATGACCGGTGGCTACACCATCGACAGCCCCACCGCGCTGTGGTGGAAACAGCTGGCGACAGCCGTGGTCTTTGGTCTGGGGATTGCCACCGTGCTGACGCTGGTCTTCACCCCGGCGATGCTGGCAATGCAGGTCTGGTTCACAACCTATGTGCTGTGGCTCCTGCGGGCGATGCAGGCCCTGTCGCTGGGCCGTGCCAGCCGCGCCGCCCAGGACATGGCGCTGCGCAGGACGGCCCGCAAGGTCAAATCGCCCGAGCTGATCTGGGACGATCTGGAGGCCAAGCCGGAACCGGTGAAAGCCCAGCCCGAAGCCGCCAATTCCGAGCCCCCCGAGGCGCCGCAGGATCCCCCTGCCCCCTCTGGTGGCAAACTGGCCGCAGCGGAGTAAACTGATCCAGAAGGCCGGGCCATCGCCCGGCCTTTTCCATTGCGGAAACAGTCTGCAGCCACATCGCCAACTGTTTCTGATCCAACAGATTTAGGTGAAAAATCCTTTGGTTGTGCCGTTGACCCCCTGACGCAATCGGAGTCACTGTTGACGGAGAACTGCGTATTGGGGGATGGGCATATGGTTGAACTTGTACTGCTGTCACTTTTGGGCTGGAGCCTGACCTACTGGGCCATTGATGAGCTGACCGACGGCGGCAGTGGTGGCGGCGGCGGCGCACCTGAGGGCGCGGGCGACGACAGCTTTGACACCTCCGCCAGCACCGATCCGCAAACCATCCGCGGCTATGGCGGCAATGACAGCATCCTCACCGGTGACGGCAATGACTCGCTACAGGGCGATTCCGGTGCGGACTCCATCACCTCGGCCGGCGGCGATGACACCATCTGGGGCGGCTTGGGCGAAGACCTGATCGATGCAGGCCCCGGCAACAACGAAGTGGACGCCGGTTTTGGTGATGACACCGTTGTGGCGGGCACCGGCAATGACACCGTGCGCGGTGGTGACGGCAATGACAGCATCGGCTCCACCGGCGGCGACGACCGGTTCTATCTGGAAGAAGGCGACGACACGGGCCTGTCCTTGGGGGGGCAGGCCCTGATCAACGGCGGCCAAGGCGATGATCTGCTGGCGGCGCTGGACACGGAATTCAGCGGCACCACCGCGCTGGCTGGCGCAGCCGACACTTTGGTCGGTGGTGGCGGCAATGACACGCTCAGCGGCGACGACGGTGATATCATGACCGGCGACACGGGCGCTGACAGCTTTCAGGTCTTTGTGGAGGCCGATCCCAATGGCGGGGGCAACAGCAACATCGAGGTGGTGACCGTGACCGATTTCAACCCGGCAGAGGACGTGCTGCGGATCTTCACCGATGTGACCCCGACGCCGGTGTTTGCGGATCT